>NZ_JBIVTZ010000003.1:168935-547169 GCF_044756945.1 Streptomyces sp. NPDC091387
GCGGGTGGGGGGCGGACACCCGCCGCCGGGCGCGGTGGAGACACCCGCGGGGGGCCCCGGAAGGGCCCCCCCCCGCGCCCCCCCCCCGGGGGGCCCCCCCGGGGGGCGGGGGGGGCCCCCGCCCCCCCCCGCACGCCGGGGCGGTCAGCCCTCCTGGTGGGACGGGCGCCGCAGCCACGTGGGGCGTCGGGGCAGGTGCCACCGTGCGGTCAGGGCTGCCCGGCGCTCCGAGGCCGCCCACACCACCCGCACGGCCGATCGGGGTGCCACGACCGCGCGGAGCCGGGTGGACCGGCCGACGGAGGCCCGCAGCGCGGTCCGTACCGCCCGCACGTCCTCCGGGAGCCCTGCCCCGGGGCGCGGCTCCGGTGCGTAGAGCACCTGCTCCACCGCGCCCGCCACCCGGTGCACCGCCTCGGCCCCGTCGGTGCCGAGCTGCCCCAGCCGCACGATCCGGGCCGCGGCCTTGCGCGGGGTCAGGGACTCGTCCGGGACGATGCCGTGGTCCCACGCCGTGTCGGTGATCTCCCGCCAGGCCGCCAGCGTTCTGGCGACGGCGTCGCCCGGCGTACGCCCGGCGGAGAAGCTCAGCCTGCGGGCCCGCGCCCGGATCCGCCAGAGCATCGGCAGCGACGGCAGCAGGAGTACGAGCAGCACCAGCAGGATCACGCCGAGCACCGTGCCCGTCGGCGTCCCCGAATCCGTCGGCCCCACCGTTCCGGAAGCCACCGGGCTGCCGCACTCGCCCTGCTTGCGCAGCTGCGGCGGGCAGCTGTCCGAGGCGGACGGGGCGACCGGCGACGGTGCCGACGCGCCCGTCTCCGGGCGGGCCGGATCGGCCGGATCGCCGGAAGGCGCGTCCGGCAGGGTGTACGACGGCGTGGTGCCACGCGTCGGCGTCGGCTCGAAGCGGGTCCAGCCGATGCCCTCGAAATACAGCTCAGGCCAGGCGTGCGCGTCGCGCAGCCCGATCGACATCGAACCGTCCGACTGCGCGGTACCGGGGGTGAAGCCGATGGCGACCCTGGCCGGGATGCCGAGCGTCCGGGCCATCGCGGCCATCGTGAAGGAGAAGTGGACGCAGAAGCCCTCCTTGTCCTTGAGGAAGCGGCCGATCGCCGCGCTGCCGGTGCCGGAGTTCACCGAGGTGTCGTAGGTGAACCCTCCGTCGGAGGCGAAGTAGTCCTGCAGCTTCACCGCCTGCTCGTAGGCGTTGCGGGAACCCCTCGTCACCTCGTCGGCGGTCTCCTTGACCACCTTCGGCAGTGAGCCGGGCACCTGGGTGTACTCGCGCTGGAGGGCGGCCGGGGCCGGCCTCGCGTTGGCGAGCTGCTCCGATGTCGGCTGCACGAGCAGGCTGGAGACCTCGTACTGCGCACCCCGGGTCGTCTCCCCGTCGTCGCCGACGAGGGTGCGTCCCTCGGACTCGTACCGCCAGTGCCCGCCGACCCTGACCTCGGTCGCCGGATAGGGGAGGGGCAGATAGGTCTGCCGGTACGAGGGGGACGCGGAGATGTTCGAGCTGATCTCCGTGACCGCGACCTCCGGGGACAGCCCCCCCGGGCTCGGAAGCCGCTTCGGCACGTCCTTCAGCCGGCGGGTCGACGCCCGCCATTCGTTTCCGTTGAACTGGTCCAGCGCCAGGATCCGCAGATAGAAGTCCTGCGGACTGTTCGAGTTGGTGCGGTAGGACATCACCTGCCGGTTCTCCGGCTGGTTGAGGTTGTTCTGCAGGGAGACCAGCGGGTTCACCGCGGAGATGGTGCCGCCACCGCCCCCCCGGCCGTTGCCGGCCCCCGAACCGGCCAGCAGACCGCCGTCGAGAGCGGGCAGCGCCGCAGGCACGACCAGCGCGACACCCAGGGCCAGTGCGCCGATGCGGCGCCCCGTGCGTACCGGGGCGAGCGCTCCGCCGCCCGAGAGGTCGCCACCGGCCGGCCCGCCCCTGGACCTCCCAGTGGCACCGGCGAAGACCCGGCCCCACTGGGAGAGCCGGTCGCGCCCCTCGGCCAGCAGCAGGAGCAGATAGCCGCAGGCGGCGAGGAGGAACCACAGCCAGTCCGCACCGCCGTCCGACAGCCCGGCCGCGACGGAGTACAGGGCCAGCAGGGGCAGCCCGGCCGGCGCGGCACTGCGGAACGTCACCGCCAGCACGTCCACCGCGAGACCGACCAGCAGCACACCGCCCACCAGCATCAGCCGGATGCCCGCCGTGGCCGGTGCCGGGATCGCGTACCGGCCGACGTCATCGGCACCCGCCGACAGCAGATCCGCGAGCAGCCGCACGGCCTGCGGCCCCGGCAGGAACCCCGCCGGCGCCTGCTCCCGGGCGAACGTCACGGTCAGCAGCACCAGCGTGACCAGCATCTGCGCGGCGACGGTCAGCAGCCGGGGCAGCGGCATCCGGCGGCCGAGCGCACCCACCCCGCACTGGATGGCCAGCAGGAACACTGCCTGCATCATCCAGCTGACATGGTCGACCAGCGGCAGCATCGAACACGCCGCCATCAGCGTCGCCGCATAGGCGCACAGCGCCAGCCGACCACGACCGCTCATGCCCGTCCCCTCATGACCAACCACCGGAGAAACCTGTCGTACCGCCCGTCGCGCCGCCCACGGCGGCGGACTGCGTCAGCGAACCCAGATGACTCGCCTGCTGCCACAGCGGGGCGAGATCCGTTCCTGGCCTCACCGCGACCGCCGTCCACCCCGACTCGCGCAGCAGCCGCAGCCGCTGCTCGGAGGCCGCCTCGGCTGCGGGCGGCTCACTGTGCACCCAGGCCGCGCTGTCCAGCACGAACGCGACGGCGCCACCGCTGCGCTGCCGCATCCGGGCGGCCACGGCCGCCTGCTCCTCGTCCAGATCGCCGAGGAACGCGATCAGCAGGCCCTCGTTGCCGCCGCGCAGCACGTCGTACGCACGGGAGAGACCGCCCCCGTCGGAGTGGTCGACGACGGCGAGGGTGTCCATCATCAGTCCGGCCGCGGCCGCGGAGTCCTGGCCGGAGCCGGCGAATCCGTCCGGCCCCTCGCCCGGGAGCGGGCTGCCCTCGTCCGTCAGCAGCCGGACCGTGAAGCCCCGTTCCAGCATGTGCATCACCGCGGAGGCGGCCCCCGACACGGCCCACTCGAACGCCGAGTCGGGCCCCGTCCCCTGGTACGCGGTCTGCCGGGTGTCCAGCAGTACCGTGCATCTGGCCCGCTGCGGCTGCTCCTCGCGGCGCACCATCAGCTCGCCGTAGCGCGCGGTGGAGCGCCAGTGGACACGGCGCAGATCGTCGCCGTGCCGGTAGCCGCGCGGGATCACGTCGTCCTCGCCGGCCAGCGCCAGCGACCGCTGCCGCCCCTCGCCGTACCCGGAGGACTCGCCCGCCAGCCGCACCGGCGGCAGCGGTTCGGTGCGCGGGATGACGACGAGGGTGTCGTACGCGCTGAACGAACGTGTCAGCTCGCACATTCCGAACGGATCGCTCAGCCGCAGCTGCAGCGGGCCCAGCGGATAGCGCCCGCGCAGATCGGACTGCACCCGGTAGGACACCTCGCGGCGGCCGCCCGCCTCCACCCGGTCCAGGACGAAGCGGGGGCGTGGACCGAGCACGTACGGCACCCGGTCCTGGAGCATCAGCAGACCGGTGGGCAGCCGCGAGACGTTGTCCATCCGCAGATGGACCCTGGCCTCGGAGCCCGCGGGGACCCGGGACGGCGAGAGGCGCCGGGTGCCCGCGACCCGGTAGCGGGTCCGGACGAGCACCGTCACGCAGACCAGCGGCAGTACGGCGAGTAGCAGCCCGACGCGCAGCAGGTCCCCCTGGCCCAGCACATACGCGCAGACCGCGGCGGCGACACCGGCCGCGAGGAAGGACCGGCCGCGCGTGGTCAGCCCGCTCAGAGCGGCCCGCAGACCGCCTTTGCCGTCGCTGTCGTCCATCGCGGTGGGCCCCCCGGGGCTCATCAGAGCCGCCGTACGCCGGGCTGCTGCCGGCTGCCGTACGCGGCGCCCGGCTGGTGCTGCGGCGCCGGGACGCCCGCACCGCCCGCCGCCGTCGGCACCGGTGTCTGCTGGAGGATCTCCAGCACGACCTGCTCGGCGGTGCGGCGGTTCAGCTGGGCCTGCGCGGTCGGCAGCAGCCGGTGTGCGAGGACCGCGACCGCCAGCGCCTGCACGTCGTCGGGCAGGCAGTAGTCCCGGCTGCTCAGCGCCGCGGAGGCCTTCGCCGCGCGCAGCAGGTGCAGGGTGGCGCGCGGCGAGGCGCCGAGCCTGAGATCGGGGTGGCTGCGGGTGGCCCCGACGAGCTGCACCGCGTACCGGCGGACGGCGTCGGCGACGTGGACCGTCCGCACCGCTTCGATCAGCTTCACGATGTCGTGTGCGTGTGCCACCGGCTGAAGGTCGTCCAGGGGCGAGACACCGCCGTGCACGTCGAGCATCTGGAGCTCGGCCTCCGGGCTGGGGTAGCCGATCGACACCCTCGCCATGAACCGGTCGCGCTGGGCCTCGGGCAGCGGGTACGTGCCCTCCATCTCCACCGGGTTCTGGGTGGCCACGACCATGAAGGGGTCGGGCAGTTCGTAGGTGTGCCCGTCGATCGTGACCTGGCGCTCCTCCATCGACTCCAGCAGCGCGGACTGGGTCTTGGGCGAGGCGCGGTTGATCTCGTCGCCGATCACGATCTGGGCGAAGATCGCGCCCGGTTTGAACTCGAACTCGCGGCGCTGCTGATCGAAGATGGACACCCCGGTGATGTCCGAGGGCAGCAGGTCCGGGGTGAACTGGATGCGCCGCACCGAGCAGTCGATGGACCGCGCCAGCGCCTTGGCCAGCATGGTCTTGCCGACACCGGGGACGTCCTCGATCAGCAGGTGTCCCTCCGCGAGCAGCACGGTCAGCGAAAGCCGTACGACCTCAGGCTTGCCCTCGATCACACTCTCCACCGACTTGCGCACCCGCTCCGCTGTGGTGGTCAGATCTGTGAGGCTCGCTCGATCGTCATAGGTCGTCACCCGGCCCTCCTCGGCCCTGCCCCACGCTCACCAGGAGCACGGGATTCCCCAGTCACGGGCCGGTGCCCTCGTGCGGCCCGGCCCACCCCGAAATACGGACACCGCGGCGGACGGCGTCCGACGGGGTGTCACCCCCGCATTCTTGTTGCCGTTACCGCTTCGTGTCACTCGCCTGTGGATAACTGGTGCCGATATGTCGGGTTGGGGGTGTTTTTCGATGCCCGGCTGAGTCTTTCTGGGTCTTTCCGGAGGTCAGGAAGCCGGAAAGATCTCGCGCAGCAGACCGCTGGTCACATCGAAGACGAAACCGCGCACGTCATCGTTGTGCAGCAGGAACGGCGACGTGCGGACCCGCTGCATCGACTGCCGTACGTCCTGGTCCGCGTCGGTGTAGGCCTCCACGGCCCAGACGGGGCGCTGGCCGACCTCGCCCTCCAGTTGCTGGCGGAACTCCTCGGTGATCGACTCCATGCCGCAGTTCGTGTGGTGGATCAGGATCACGCCGCGGGTGCCGAGGGCCCGCTGGCTGATGGTCAGCGAGCGGATCACGTCGTCGGTGACCACGCCGCCCGCGTTGCGGATGGTGTGGCAGTCACCGAGCGCCAGGCCGAGTGCCTTGTGCAGGTCGAGGCGGGCGTCCATGCAGGCGACCACGGCGACGCGCAGCACCGGCTTCGCGTCCATCCCGGGATCGCTGAACTCGGAGGCGTAGTGGACGTTCGCCTCGACGAGGCGGTCGGTGACCGTGCCGCCGGTGCGGGCCTGGCCTTCGACGGGAGCGGACGGCTCGGCGGGGGAATGCGCGGAAGTCGACATGGACAAGACGTTAGCCCGCGAGGGCCGCTCCGGCGTGGCGTGGAAGCGGACAAAGAACATCAACGACGTTTGTTGTGAGGTAACCCACAAGCCTCACACCCGGTCGCCCGGCCGGGTGAACAAAGGGAGGGCCGACGCGCTGCCGGGTTGATTGATCGGGAATCGATCGAATGGCAGGGTGGAACAAGACCGACTGCCGGTCGGTCTAAAGTGACGGGAAGTTACCGACACCCTGCACATTCCGAAGTTTCCCCGTGTGTGCGGCGTACGTACGGCCCGGCCCTCTCCCGCTCGCCGGTCGGCTGACGCCCCTTCCCCGGCGCCGGCGGACCTCCCCTTCGCGAGCGGGCGGGGACCAGGCCGTACGTACAGCCACCCGGGACCTGAGCCTGAGAGGGCGCATGAGCCAGACCCGACACGTCCCGGTGATGCTCCAGCGGTGCCTGGACCTGTTGGCCCCGGCTCTCGAGGCACCGGGGCCGCAGCCGCCCGTGGTCGTCGACTGCACGCTGGGCCTCGGCGGACACAGCGAGGCACTGCTCGCCGCCTTTCCCACCGCCCGGCTGATCGCGCTGGACCGGGACAAGGAGGCGCTGCGCCTCTCGGGCGAGCGCCTCGCCCCCTACGGCGACCGCGCCGAACTGGTGCACGCCGTCTACGACGAACTGCCCGAGGTGCTCGACCGGCTCGGCGTCCCCAAGGTCCAGGGGATCCTGTTCGACCTCGGCGTCTCCTCCATGCAACTGGACGAGGCCGACCGCGGATTCGCGTATGCCCAGGACGCCCCGCTCGACATGCGCATGGACCAGACGACCGGCATCGGGGCGGCCGAGGTGCTCAACACCTATCCGCCCGGCGAACTGGTCCGGATCCTGCGGGCCTACGGCGAGGAGAAGCAGGCCAAGCGGATCGTCTCCGCCGTCGTCCGCGAGCGCGAGAAGGAACCCTTCACCAACAGCGCCAGGCTCGTCGAGCTGATCCGCGACTCGCTGCCGCAGGCCGCCAAGCGCACCGGCGGCAACCCCGCCAAACGCACCTTCCAGGCGCTGCGCATCGAGGTCAACGGCGAGCTCACCGTGCTGGAGCGGGCGATCCCGGCCGCTGTGCGGAGCCTCGCCGTCGGCGGCCGCATCGCCGTCCTCTCGTACCACTCGCTGGAGGACCGGCTGGTCAAGCAGGTGTTCGCGGCGGGCGCGGCCAACACCGCTCCGGCCGGGCTGCCGGTCGTCCCCGAGCGCTACCAGCCGCGGCTGAAGCTGCTGACCCGGGGCGCGGAGCTGCCCACGGAGGAGGAGGTCGCCGAGAACCGGCGCGCCGCCCCCGCCCGGCTGCGCGGCGCCCAGCGGATCCGGGCGGAGGAGCGATGAGCCCCCGGAGCCCCGGCGTGCGAACGCGGCCGAGGGACGGGGCGGTGCGGTGAGCAAAGCGGCCGGGCAGTTGAAAGGGCGTGCCGCACGGCTCTCCCGGCTGATGCCGGCCGGGCCGAGCAACGCGGCCCGTGCCCCCTTCGTCCTGCTGGTCGTCCTGCTCCTGGGCGGCGGCCTGATCACCCTGCTGCTGCTGAACTCCGCGCTCAACGAAGGATCGTTCCGGCTGAGCGAGCTGAAGAAGCGCACCACCGACCTCACCGATGAGCAGCAGGCGCTCCAGCGTGACGTCGACCGCTCCGCGGAGCCCGACGCCCTGGCCCGGCGCGCCCGGGAACTGGGCATGGTCCCCGGCGGCAGCCCCGTCTTCCTGGCTCCCGACGGCACGGTCCGGGGCGTGCCGTCGACCGCGACCGCCGAGCCGACCGCCGAGCCGACCCCCACGCCGCCGCAGGAGACCACCGCGCCGCCGCAGGCCACCACGAGCCCGGCGGCGTCCTCCGGCCCGCCCGGCCCCACCCCTTCCGGCAGCACGACCGGCACCGCCGCCGCGCAGCCGAGTACGCCCGCGGCAGGGCCCGCCGCCGACGCGGCCGGACCGGCGACCCCCAGTACCCCGGCAGACCAGCCCTCCACGAGCCCCGGCAGGTGACGCAGTGCCTTCCAAGGAACCACCGCGCCGCCGGGTCCCCGGCCCGGCGCGCGCCCGTAAGGCGGCGCCCCGCTCCGGCCGCCCCCGCCCCGACGCGAAGCGGCGCTCCTCGTCCGCCGCGCGCGGGCAGGTGCCGCGCGGCCGCTCCGGCCGCCCGCTGCGGCTCGGCAGCCCGCGCCCCAGGCTGCGGCTCGTCAGCCTCGCCCTGACGCTCGTCATGATCGCGTTCGTCGTCCGGCTCCTCCAGGTGCAGGCCGTCGACGCCAACGCGTACGCGGCCAAGGCCGACCTGAACCGCTACCTCAGCTACACCGTCGCCGCCGAGCGCGGCGAGATCACCGACCGCAGCGGCATCGCGCTGGCCACCAGCGTCGACGCGTACGACATCACCGCCGACCCCAAGATGTTCACACCGGCCGACAGCAACGCCCCGGACGCCCCCCAGCAGGCGGCGGCCCTGCTCGCGCCCATCCTCGGCGTCGACGCCGCCGAGCTGACGAAGAAGCTGGCGAAGCCGAAGAGCCGGTACGCGTTGCTGGCCCGCCGGCAGACCCCGCAGGTCTGGAAGCAGATCAAGGACCTCAAGTCGGTCTTCGCGGAGAAGGCGGCGAAGGACGAGGCGGCCGGCGGCCCCGGAGCCAATGTGCTGGCCGGTGTCTTCCAGGAGGCGACCACCAAGAGGATCTATCCCAACGGCGGGCTCGCCGCCGGGATACTGGGTTACGTCAACGCGGAGGGCAAGGGCGCGGGCGGCCTGGAGTCGCAGCTGGACAAGGAACTGGCGGGCGAGGACGGCACGATCAAGTACGCCCAGTCCGGCGGCCGCCGGGTGCCCACCGCGGGCACCAAGGAGGTCCCGGCCGTCGCGGGCTCCGACATCGAGCTGACCATCGACCGCGACATCCAGTGGGCGGCCCAGAAGGCCATCTCCGAACAGGTGGCGAAGTCCAAGGCCGACCGCGGCTACGTGGTCGTCCAGAACACCCGGACGGGTGAGGTCTTGGCCATGGCCAACGCCCCCGGCTTCGACCCCAACGACCTCTCGCAGGCCGACGCGGCGTCACTGGGCAACGCCGCGCTCCAGGACGTGTACGAGCCCGGCTCCACCAGCAAGGTCATGTCCATGGCCGCGGTGCTGGAGGAAGGGGTCGCCACCCCCGGCACCCACGTCACCGTCCCGAACCGGCTGCACCGCGGCGACCGGCAGTTCAAGGACGACATCGACCACCCCACCTGGTACCTGACGCTCAACGGCGTCCTGGCCAAGTCCAGCAACATCGGAACCATCATGGCCACCGGGCAGCTCGGGAAGACCCAGGCCCAGGCCAACAAGACGCTCTACTCCTACCTGCGCAAATTCGGCATCGGCTCACCGACCGGACTCGGCTACCCGGGTGAGACCCCCGGCATCCTCGCCAAGCCGCAGGACTGGTCGACCTCGCAGCAGTACACGATCCCGTTCGGCCAGGGCCTCTCGCTCAACGCCGTGCAGGCCGCCTCGATCTACTCCACGATCGCCAACGGCGGGGTCCGGATCGCACCGACCCTCGTCCGCGGCACCAAGGGAGCCGACGGCCGCTTCACCGCCGCCGACGCCCCCGAGCAGACCCGGGTGGTCAGCGAGAAGACCGCCAGGACACTGTCGAGCATGCTGGAGTCGGTGGTCGGCGACCAGGAGGGCACCGGAACGCGGGCCAAGATCCCCGGCTACCGGGTCGCGGGCAAGACCGGTACGGCCAACCGGGTCGATCCGCTGCGCGGCGGCTACCACGGCTACACCGCCTCCTTCGCCGGCTTCGCCCCCGCCGACAACCCCCAGATCACCGTCTACTGTGCGATCCAGAACCCCACCAAGGGCGGCTATTTCGGCGGCCAGATCTGCGGACCCATCTACAAGCAGGTCATGGAATTCGCGCTCAAGACGCTTCAGACCGCACCGTCCGGCAGCGAGCCGGCCAGGCTGCCGGTGTCCTTCAAACCCGGCGAGTGAACTCGGGGAGACCCTCCAGTGACAACCATCACCCCTGATCCCGGGAACCGGAACGGGAACCACTACGACCCCGCCCCCTCACTTCGCGAGAGGCCGGGTGCTCCCGGTACGCTCACCGCCGTGCCCCACGCTGAACAGTCCCGAACCACCCAGAAGGACGCCCCTGTGAACTACCCGGGAGCGCCCCGCCCGGATCGGCTGCGGCCGACCTCCATGGTTACGCTGGCAGCCAGGCTGGGAGTCGAACCGCCCGGCACCGGCGAAGTCACCGGCATCACCCATGACTCCCGGGCCGTGCGCCCCGGAGACGTCTACGCGGCCCTGCCCGGTGCCCGCCTCCACGGCGCCGACTTCACCGCCCAGGCGGCCGGCCTCGGCGCGGCCGCCATCCTTACCGACCCGGCGGGCGCCGAACGCGCCGCCGCCACCGGACTCCCGGTGCTGGTCACCGAGGACCCGCGCGGCCGGATGGGGGAACTCGCCGCCGAGATCTACGGACACCCAGGCACCGACCTGCTCCAGATCGGCATCACCGGCACCTCCGGCAAGACCACCACCGCCTACCTCATCGAGGGCGGCTTCCGCGGCGCCGGACGCAGTACCGGTCTGATCGGCACCGTGGAGATGCGGATCGGCGACGAGCGCATCAAGTCCGAACGGACCACCCCCGAGGCCACCGATCTGCAGGCCCTGCTCGCCGTCATGCGCGAACGCGGTGCCGACGCGGTGACCATGGAGGTCTCCAGCCACGCCCTGGTGCTCGGCCGGGTCGACGGCTGCGTCTTCGACGTCGCCGTCTTCAACAACCTCAGCCCCGAGCACATGGAGTTCCACTCCGGCATGGAGGACTACTTCCAGGCCAAGGCGCGGCTGTTCACCCCGCAGCGCAGCAGGCAGGGCGTCGTGAACTTCGACGACGCGTACGGACGCAGGCTGATCACCGAGGCCTCCGTCCCGGTCACCACCTTCTCCGCCGAGGGCCACCCGGACGCCGACTGGCGGGCCGAGGACGTCGAGGTCGGCCAGCTCGGCTCCACCTTCACCGTCGTCGGCCCCAAGGACGAGCGGGCCACCGCCAGGGCCCCGCTGCCCGGACCGTTCAACGTCGCCAACACCCTCGCCGCGATCGTCACCCTCGCGGTCGCGGGCATCGACCCGCAGATCGCGGCCGACGGCGTCGCCGTCGTGCCCGGGGTGCCCGGCCGGCTGGAGCGGGTCGACGCCGGACAGCCGTATCTGGCGCTCGTCGACTACGCGCACAAGACCGACGCCGTCGAATCGGTGCTCCGCTCCCTGCGGAAGGTCACCGAGGGCAAGCTGCACATCGTCCTCGGCTGCGGCGGCGACCGTGACACCACCAAGCGCGGCCCGATGGGCGCAGCCGCGGCACGGCTCTCCGACACCGCCGTACTGACCTCCGACAACCCCCGCTCCGAGGACCCCCTGGGCATCCTCGCCGCCATGCTCGCGGGCGCCGCGGAGGTGCCCGTGCACGAACGCGGTGACGTCCTGGTCGACGCCGACCGGGCCGCCGCCATCGCCGCCGCGGTCGGCCGGGCCGGGCCCGGCGACACCGTCATCGTCGCGGGCAAGGGCCACGAGCAGGGCCAGGACATCCACGGAGTCGTGCGCCCCTTCGACGACCGGGTGGTCCTGCGCGAGGCCATCGAGCGGTCCCTGGGGCACGAGAGCTCCGTCCACCGTGCCGCCACCCACGAGAACAACAGTCAGGGATGACCAAGTGATCGCCCTTTCCCTCGCCGAGATCGCCGAAATCGTCGGCGGGCAGTCGTACGACATACCGGATCCGGCAGCAACCGTCAGCGGGCCCGTCGTCATCGACTCCCGCGCGGTGAAGTCAGGCAGCCTCTTCGTCGCCTTCGCCGGCGAACGGGTCGACGGCCACGACTACGCGCAGCGCGCGGTCGAGGCGGGCGCGGCAGTCGTCCTGGCCGCCCGCCCCGTCGGCGTCCCCGCGATCGTCGTGGACGACGTGGTGGCGGCGCTCGGCGCGCTCGCCCGCGCCGTCACCGGGCGCCTCGGCACCACCGTGGTCGCCCTCACCGGGTCCGCCGGCAAGACCTCCACCAAGGACCTGATCGCCCAGCTTCTGGAGCGCAAGGGCCCCACCGTCTACCCGCTGGGCAACCTCAACAACGAGATCGGGCTGCCGCTCACCGCGCTGCGCGCCACCGAGGAGACCCGGCACCTGGTCCTCGAAATGGGTGCCCGCTACATCGGGGACATCTGTTACCTCACCGGCCTCGTCCCGCCCCGGATCGGCCTCGTCCTGAACGTCGGCACCGCCCACATCGGCGAGTTCGGCGGCCGCGAGCAGATCGCCCAGGCCAAGGGCGAGATGGTCGAGTCGCTGCCCGAGGACGGCCTCGCCGTCCTCAACGCCGACGACCCGCTCGTACGCGCCATGACCTCCCGCACCAAGGCCCGCGTCCTGCTCTTCGGTGAAGCCGCGGATGCGGACGTACGGGGAGAGAACGTGCGGCTCACGGACGACGGACGCCCCGCGTTCCGCCTCCACACACCCACCGGGTGCAGCGATGTGACCATGCGCCTGTACGGTGAGCACCACGTGTCGAACGCGCTCGCCGCGGCCGCCGTCGCCCATGAGTTGGGCCTGTCCGCAGACGAGATCGCCGAGGCGCTCTCCGAGGCGGGCACCCTCTCCCGCTGGCGCATGGAGGTCACCGAGCGTCCGGACGGCGTGACGTTCGTCAATGACGCCTACAACGCCAACCCCGAATCCATGAGAGCCGCGCTGCGCGCGCTGGCCGCCATGGGGAAGGGGCGTCGTACGTGGGCGGTGCTCGGCCAGATGGCCGAGCTCGGCGACGCCTCGCTCACCGAGCACGACGCGGTCGGACGGCTCGCCGTCCGGCTCAACGTCAGCAAGCTCGTCGCGGTCGGGGGCAGAGAAGCCTCCTGGCTGCAACTGGGCGCATACAACGAGGGTTCGTGGGGTGAGGAGTCGGTGCATGTGTCCGACGCACAGGCTGCCGTCGACCTGTTGCGCAGTGAACTGCGCCCGGGAGACGTCGTGCTGGTGAAGGCGTCCCGGTCGGTCGGCCTGGAGCAGGTTGTCATGGCACTGCTGGATAACGCGACCGAGGGCGAGGTCGCCGGCCGATGAGGCAGATCCTCTTCGCGGGGGCCATCGGGCTCTTCCTGACCCTGGTCGGTACCCCGCTGCTGATCAAGCTGCTGGCCCGCAAGGGATACGGGCAGTTCATCCGGGACGACGGCCCGCGCAGCCACGGATCGAAGAAGGGCACGCCCACCATGGGCGGCATCGCCTTCATCCTGGCGACGATCATCGCGTACGTCCTGGCGAAGGTGATCACCGGCGAGGACATGCGCTTCTCCGGTGTACTGGTCCTCTTCCTGATGGCCGGCATGGGGCTCGTCGGGTTCCTCGACGACTACATCAAGATCGTCAAGCAGCGTTCGCTGGGCCTGCGGGCCAAGGCGAAGATGGCCGGTCAGCTGATCGTCGGCATCGCTTTCGCGGTGCTCTCGCTCCAGTTCGCCGATGCCCGCGGCAACACCCCCGCCTCCACCAAGCTCTCGTTCGTCGAGGACTTCGGCTGGTCGATCGGCCCGGTGCTGTTCGTGGTCTGGGCGCTCTTCATGATTCTCGCCATGTCCAACGGCGTGAACCTGACGGACGGTCTGGACGGCCTCGCCACCGGTGCGTCGGTGATGGTCTTCGGCGCGTACACCTTCATCGGGCTCTGGCAGTTCCAGGAGTCCTGCGCCAACGCGGCCACCCTCACCAACCCGAGCGCCTGTTTCGAAGTACGAGATCCACTCGACCTCGCGGTCGTGGCCTCCGCCCTGATGGGCTCCTGCTTCGGCTTCCTGTGGTGGAACACCTCGCCCGCCAAGATCTTCATGGGTGACACCGGTTCGCTCGCCCTCGGCGGCGCGCTCGCCGGTCTGGCGATCTGCTCCCGCACCGAGTTCCTGATGGCGGTGCTCGGCGGCCTCTTCGTGATGATCACGATGTCCGTCGTCATCCAGGTCGGCTCGTTCAAGATGACCGGCAAGCGGGTGTTCCGGATGGCGCCGCTCCAGCACCACTTCGAACTCAAGGGGTGGTCCGAAGTCCTTGTCGTGGTCCGCTTCTGGATCATCCAGGGCATGTGCGTGATCGTCGGTCTCGGCCTCTTCTACGCAGGATGGGCAGCCAAGAAGTGAGCAACACGGACTGGCAGGGCAAGCACGTCACGGTCGCCGGACTCGGGGTCTCCGGGATCCCGGCGGCCCGGGTGCTGCGCGGTCTCGGCGCCGTCGTCACCGTCGTCAACGACGGGGACGACGCGCGCTCCCGCGCCCAGGCAGCGGAGCTGGAGGCGCAGGGCATCACCGTGCGCCTCGGCGACGGGGCCACCCTGCCCGAGTCCACCGAGCTCATCGTCACCACCCCGGGCTGGAAGCCCGACAAGCCGCTGTTCGCCGCGGCCGCCGAGGCGGGCGTCCCGGTCTGGGGCGACGTTGAACTCGCCTGGCGGCTGCGCGGCCGGGACGGCCGGGAACCGGCCCCCTGGCTCGCGGTCACCGGCACCAACGGCAAGACCACGACCGTACGGATGCTCGCCTCGATCCTGGAGGCGGCCGGGCTGCGCACCGCGGCCGTCGGCAACATCGGCGTCTCGCTCCTGGACGCCGTCCTCGGCGAGCAGGAGTACGACGTCCTCGCCGTCGAACTCTCCAGCTACCAGCTGCACTGGTCGCCCTCGGTGCGCGCCCACTCCGCGGCCGTCCTCAACCTGGCCCCCGACCACCTCGACTGGCACGGCTCCATGGAGGCGTACGTCGCCGACAAGGGCCGGATCTACGAGGGCAACGAAGTCGCCTGCGTCTACAACGTCGCGGACCCCGCCACCGAGGAACTGGTGCGCGGCGCGGACGTCGAGGAGGGCTGCCGGGCCATCGGCTTCACCCTCGGCCCTCCCGGCCCCTCCCAGCTCGGCGTCGTCGACGGCATCCTCGTCGACCGCGCCTTCGTGACGAACCGGCAGAAGCAGGCCCAGGAGCTCGCCGAGGTCGGGGACGTGAACCCGCCCGTCCCGCACAACATCGCCAACGCGCTGGCGGCCGCGGCGCTGGCCCGCGCCTACGGCGTCGCACCGGCCGCCGTACGTGACGGGCTGCGGGCCTTCCGCCCGGACCCGCACCGCATCGAGCAGGTCGCGGAGGCCGGCGGGGTCACGTACATCGACGACTCCAAGGCCACCAACACCCACGCGGCCGAGGCCTCCCTCGCGTCCTACGACCCGATCGTCTGGATCGCCGGCGGCCTGGCCAAGGGCGCCACCTTCGACGAGCTGGTGACCGGGTGCGCGAAGCGCCTGCGGGGCGTCGTCCTGATGGGCGCCGACCGGGCCCTGATCCGCGAAGCCCTCGCGCGACACGCGCCCGAGGTCCCGGTGGTCGACCTCGACCGGACCGACACTGGGGCGATGTCGGAGGCGGTCCGCGAGGCGGCACGGCTCGCCCGGCCGGGAGACACCGTACTGATGGCCCCGGCCTGCGCCTCGATGGACATGTTCGTCAATTACAACAAGCGGGGCGAGGCCTTCGCGGACGCCGTCCGCGCAATCGTCGCCGAGAGCGCCTGACGGACCCGGCCTCCGCGCCGTACCGTCCCGGAACAACCGGGTACGTACGGCTGTGCCGCGGCCGCGGGCCCTCGGCACCGAAGCCCCGGGCACGAGCAGTGGAGGGGACAGGACCATGCCGGCCGAAGAGAGCTCTGCCGCACGCGGCAGGGAGCGCTCACGGGCGACCACGGCGATCAGCCGGGCGCTCCATCCGCCCCTCCTCGCGGCCGGGGGTGCCCCGCTGCCGGACGGACTCGCCCTGCGCGTCCGGTCGGCTCCCGGCTCCCGGCGGCCCCCCGCGGCCCGCTCCAGGAGCACGGGCGGACCCCGCACCCCGCGCGGCGGCGGTGTGCGGCGCTTCTACGAGCAGGCACGCCGGGCCTGGGACCGCCCGCTGACCGCGTACTACCTGATCCTGGGTGCCGGGCTGCTCATCACCGTGCTCGGGCTCGTCATGGTCTACTCCGCCTCGATGATCAAGGCGCTGGAACTCGACAAGCCGGGCACCTACTTCTTCCGCAAGCAGTTCCTGGCCGCCGTCATCGGGGCCGGGCTGATGGCGGTCGCCGCCCGGATGCCGGTGAAACTGCACCGCGCCCTGTCCTACCCGCTGCTGATGGGCGCCGTCTTCCTGATGGTTCTGGTCCAGGTGCCGGGGATAGGGATGTCGGTCAACGGCAACCGGAACTGGCTCTACCTGGGCGGCCCCTTCCAGCTCCAGCCCAGCGAGTTCGGCAAGCTCGCCCTCGTCCTGTGGGGGGCCGACCTGCTCGCCCGCAAACAGGACAAGCGGCTGTTGAACCAGTGGAAGCACATGCTCGTGCCGCTCGTCCCGGTCGCCTTCATGCTGCTCGGGCTGATCATGCTCGGCGGTGACATGGGCACTGCGATCATTCTCACGGCGATCCTGTTCGGACTGCTCTGGCTGGCCGGGGCCCCGACCCGGCTGTTCGCCGGAGTCCTCGCCACCGCCGGCCTGATCGGCTTCGTACTGATCAAGACCAGTCCGAACCGGATGGCCAGGCTCGACTGCATGGGCGCCAGCGAACCCGGACCGGGCGGCTCGTGCTGGCAGGCCGTACACGGTATCTACGCTCTGGCGTCCGGCGGCTGGTTCGGATCCGGGCTCGGCGCGAGTGTGGAAAAATGGGGTCAACTCCCCGAACCTCACACCGACTTCATCTTCGCCATCACGGGGGAGGAACTGGGGTTGGCGGGGACGCTGTCGGTACTCGCCCTCTTCGCGGCTCTAGGCTATGCGGGTATCCGCGTGGCCGGACGCACGGAGGACCCCTTCGTGAGGTATGCCGCGGGAGGTGTGACCACCTGGATCACGGCTCAGGCCGTGATCAACATCGGTGCGGTGCTCGGTCTGCTTCCGATCGCCGGTGTCCCGCTCCCGCTGTTCTCCTACGGAGGGTCGGCCCTGCTGCCGACCATGTTCGCTGTCGGGCTGCTGATCGCGTTCGCGCGAGCGGATCCCGCCGCGAAGGCGGCCCTGGCCATGCGGAGGCCCGGGGTGAGATGGAAGACGATGAGACGGCGCATCAAGAAGCGTCCGTCCGGAGAGCGGTGAATTTCGGTGCATGTCGTACTCGCCGGTGGGGGGACCGCCGGCCACATCGAGCCCGCGCTTGCCCTCGCGGACGCCCTGCGCAGGCAGGACCCGAGCGTGGGAATCACCGCTCTCGGCACGGAGCGCGGACTTGAGACAAGACTGGTACCCGAGCGGGGGTACGAACTCGCCCTGATCCCGGCCGTGCCGCTGCCGCGCAAGCCCACCCCCGAACTCATCACCGTCCCGGGGCGGCTGCGCGGCACCATCAAGGCCGCCGAGCAGATCCTGGAACGCACCAAGGCGGACTGCGTGGTCGGGTTCGGCGGCTACGTCGCGCTGCCCGGCTACCTCGCCGCCAAACGCGCCGGAGTGCCGATCGTGGTGCACGAGGCCAACGCCCGGCCGGGCCTGGCCAACAAGATCGGTTCGCGGTACGCGCACGGGGTCGCCGTCTCCACCCCCGACAGCAAGCTGCGCGGTGCCCGCTACATCGGCATCCCGCTGCGCCGCACCATCGCCACCCTGGACCGGGCCCGGGTCCGCCCGGAGGCGCGTGCCGCCTTCGGGCTCGACCCCAACCTGCCGACGCTGCTGGTCTCCGGCGGCTCGCAGGGCGCCCGGCACCTCAACGAGGTGGTCCAGCGGGTCGCCCCGCTGATGCAGCGCTCCGGAATCCAGATCCTGCACGTGGTCGGCCCGAAGAACGAAATGCCGCGCGTGGACAACATGCCCGGTATGCCGCCCTATATCCCGGTACCGTATGTGGACCGGATGGACCTCGCGTACGCCGCGGCCGACATGATGCTCTGCCGCGCGGGCGCGATGACCGTCGCCGAACTCACCGCCGTCGGGCTTCCCGCCGCCTACGTCCCGCTGCCGATCGGCAACGGCGAACAGCGGCTCAACGCCCAGCCGGTGGTCAACGCCGGCGGCGGACTGCTGGTGGACGACGCGGCACTCACTCCCGAGTGGGTCCAGGGCAACGTCCTTCCGGTGCTGGCGGATCCGCACCGACTGTATGAAATGTCCCGTGCTGCCGCCGAGTTCGGCCGCCGGGACGCCGACGACCTGCTGGTCGGCATGGTGTACGAGGCGATTGCCGCACGCCGAGGCGCGTGAGGCGGACGGGTCCGGGGGCGGCGCCCCCGGACCCGGCATAAGGAGCGAGCGTGGCCGGACCGACGACCGCCCAGCGCGGTGCAGGGCAGCAGGAGGACACCCCGGACCGGCCGCCGCGCCCGGACGCCCAGGGGCGCCGCATGTCCCGGCGGAGGCTGCTGATCGTGATCGCCGCTGCCGTGCTGGTGCTCGGCTCCGGCGCCGCCTGGGCGCTCTACGGCTCGTCCTGGCTCCGGACCGAACAGGTCCGGATCACCGGTGTCGACGTGCTGTCACCGGCCGAGGTGGAGGCCGCCGCGGCGGTGCCGATGGGCGCTCCGCTGATTTCCGTGGACACGGACTCCATCGCGAACCGGTTGCGCCAGAAGTTGCCTCGTATCGACTCGGTGGATGTCGTACGGTCATGGCCGCACGGCATCGGACTTAAGGTGACCGAACGAAAGCCGGTTCTGTTGGTGAAAAAGGGCGCAAAGTTCATTGAAGTGGACGCCAAAGGTGTGCGCTTCGCCACGGTGGACAAGGCGCCCCGGCGGGTACCTCTGCTGGAATTGACCCCTGGTCGGTCAGCGAGTCTGCACCGCTTCGGCAGCGACCGGCTGGTGCGGGAAGCGGTCCGGGTCGCGGGCGGCCTCCCGGACGGCGTCGCCAGGGACACCGAGGTCGTGCGGGTCACCTCGTACGATTCGGTCTCCCTGGAACTCACTCGGGACCGTGAGGTGATCTGGGGGAGTGGTGAAGAAGGTGCGGTGAAGGCGAAAGTGCTCATCGCGCTCATGAAAGCCGCTCCCAAAGCAGGACACTTCGACGTGAGTGCACCCACCGCTCCTGCGGTGTCGGGCAGTTGACGCACATTCGGCCTGGCCAGCACCCTGGTTGGTCAGCGCTACGGGTGATCACATAGGGTGAAAAGAAAAACGGGAGGTTCGGCGTGTTCGTTGAACGTGCGCCACTTGTCGACTTAGTGTCCTGTTCGGAAGAGTCCATGAAGCAGACACACTGGTAACCCTAAACTTCAACGTTAGGGTTCGGGTCGGCGTTCGGACCGTCCCAATCGGCATCCGTCGTCGCGGCGGGACTACCGCCAGCGACGACACGTAACTCGAGGCGAGAGGCCTTCGACGTGGCAGCACCGCAGAACTACCTCGCAGTCATCAAGGTCATCGGTGTCGGCGGCGGTGGTGTCAATGCCATCAACCGAATGATCGAGGTCGGTCTCAAGGGCGTCGAGTTCATCGCGATCAACACTGATGCGCAAGCCCTGTTGATGAGCGACGCCGACGTCAAGCTCGACGTCGGCCGTGAACTCACCCGTGGCCTCGGCGCCGGGGCGAACCCGGCCGTCGGTCGCAAGGCGGCAGAGGACCACCGTGAAGAGATCGAGGAGGTCCTCAAGGGGGCCGACATGGTCTTCGTCACCGCAGGCGAAGGCGGTGGCACCGGCACCGGTGGCGCACCCGTCGTCGCCAACATCGCGCGCTCGCTCGGCGCCCTGACGATCGGCGTGGTCACCCGCCCGTTCACCTTCGAGGGCAGGCGCCGCGCGAACCAGGCGGAGGACGGCATCGCCGAACTCCGCGAAGAGGTCGACACCCTCATCGTCATTCCCAACGACCGACTGCTGTCCATCTCGGACCGCCAGGTCAGCGTGCTCGACGCGTTCAAGTCGGCCGACCAGGTACTGCTCTCGGGCGTCCAGGGCATCACCGACCTCATCACCACCCCGGGGCTGATCAACCTCGACTTC
Source organism: Streptomyces sp. NPDC091387 (assembly GCF_044756945.1). Classification (NCBI taxonomy): domain Bacteria; kingdom Bacillati; phylum Actinomycetota; class Actinomycetes; order Kitasatosporales; family Streptomycetaceae; genus Streptomyces; species Streptomyces sp. NPDC091387. The sequence continues at coordinate 188,804 of NZ_JBIVTZ010000003.1, forward strand.
GCCGACGTCAAGTCGGTCATGTCCGAGGCCGGATCGGCGCTCATGGGCATCGGCTCGGCGCGCGGCGACGACCGTGCGGTGGCAGCGGCCGAGATGGCGATCTCCTCGCCGCTCCTGGAGGCGTCCATCGACGGCGCCCGCGGTGTCCTGCTCTCCATCTCCGGCGGCAGCGACCTCGGTCTCTTCGAGATCAACGAGGCCGCCCAACTGGTGAGCGAGGCGGCGCACCCCGAGGCGAACATCATCTTCGGTGCGGTCATCGATGACGCACTGGGCGACGAGGTGCGGGTCACCGTGATCGCCGCGGGCTTCGACGGCGGACAGCCGCCGACCCGTCGCGAGAACGTCCTGGGCGCGAACTCCGCCAAGCGTGAGGAGTCGGCTCCGCCGGTCCGGGCCGCCGAGCCCGTGCGCCAGACGAGCGGACTGGGCTCCGTGCCCCCGCGCGAGGAGTCCCCGGTCCAGAACGAGCCGGTGCCGGTGGCCAATGAGAGCCACCTCCCGCCGGTCGCTCCGCCGCACGTCCCGCCGGCCCGTCCCTACCAGGACTCCCAGGCGGAAGAGCTGGATGTTCCGGATTTCTTGAAGTGATAGATCCGCAACACGCAGTGAACGCGAAGGACTCAGTTTCTTCAGGGGGCGGCGCCCACTTCTCCTTCACCGACAGGTGGGGAGGAGTGAGCGCCGCCCCGTATGCGGAGCTCAACCTCGGCGGCGCGGTCGGTGACGACCCCGCCGCCGTTCTCGCCAACCGCGAGCGCGCCGCCCGCAGCCGCGGTCTCGACCCGGCGCGGGTCGTCTGGATGAACCAGGTCCACGGCAAGGACGTCGCCGTGGTCGACGGACCGTGGGGCGACGCCCCCGGGATTCCCGCCGTGGACGCGGTGGTGACCGCGCGGCGCGGACTCCCGCTCGCCGTCCTCACCGCCGACTGCACCCCCGTACTCCTCGCCGACCCGGTCGCCGGGATCGTCGCGGCGGCACACGCGGGGCGTCCCGGTCTGGTCGCCGGAGTCGTGCCCGCCGCCGTCGGGGCCATGGTCCGGCTCGGCGCGGACCCGGCGCGGATCATCGCCCGCACCGGGCCGGCCGTCTGCGGACGGTGTTACGAGGTCCCGGCCGCCATGCGGGACGAGGTCGCCGCGAGCGTCCCCGCCTCCTGGTCCGAGACCAGCTGGGGGACCCCGGCCGTGGATGTCACGGCCGGAGTCCATGCCCAGCTCGATGCCCTCGGGGTCACCGACCGGCACATGTCGCCCTTCTGCACTCTCGAGTCGGGCGACCATTTCTCGTACCGACGCGACCGCACCACAGGGCGGCTCGCCGGATATGTCTGGTTGGACTGATAGGGCATGACGGACCGTAGGACACAACTCACAGCAAATCTCGCACAGGTGGAGGAACGCATTGCTTCCGCCTGCGCCGCCGCCGGCCGCAAGCGGGAAGAAGTGACCCTCATCGTGGTCACCAAGACCTACCCCGCGAGCGATGTGCGGATTCTGCACGAACTCGGCGTGCGCCATGTCGCGGAGAATCGCGACCAGGACGCGGCCCCCAAGGCCGCCGCATGTGCTGATCTGTCTCTCACATGGCATTTTGTCGGTCAATTGCAGACGAATAAGGTTCGTTCTGTGGTGAGTTATGCCGATGTCGTGCAGTCGGTGGATCGCGTCAAACTGGTGACGGCACTCTCCGCGGCGGCTGTGCGTGAGGGGCGTGAACTCGGTTGTCTCATCCAGGTTGCGCTCGACGCGGAAAGTGGTGAACGGGGAGAGCGGGGTGGTGTCGCGCCCGACGGGATCGAGGAGTTGGCCGCCGCGGTCGAATCCGCCCCGGGGCTGCGGCTGACCGGTCTGATGACTGTCGCGCCGCTCGCCGGTCCGTTCGCCGGCAGGCAACGGGCGGCGTTCGACCGGCTGATGGAAATCTCATCCCGGCTGCGCGGGAACCATCCGGCTGCGAACATGGTCTCCGCAGGGATGAGTGCGGACCTCGAGGACGCGGTTGCGGCCGGAGCGACACATGTGCGCGTCGGTACTGCGGTACTCGGAGTCCGACCCGGGCTCGGGTAACGTCGCCAAGCAAGTCGGACCACAGCAGAAAATATGGTCATTACCGCCCACGGCGGGTAGACCACAGTGGATCGCGGGCACTTGGTGACAGATGCCGATCCACCACAGAGCGGAGGACTCAGAGCATGGCCGGCGCGATGCGCAAGATGGCGGTCTACCTCGGCCTCGTGGAGGACGATGGGTACGACGGTCCGGGGTTCGACCCCGACGACGAATTCGAACCCGAGCCGGAACCCGAGCGGGACCGGCGCCGGCACCAGCCAGCCCATCAGGTGGAACGGGACGAACCGGTACGAGCGGTGCAGCCTCCGGCGCAGCGGGAGCCGGTTCAGATCCCGGCCGAACGAGAGCGACCCGCCCGAATCGCCCCCGTGGCATCCATCACACCTGAACGCTCGAACTTGGAGAAGAACGCACCGGTGATCATGCCCAAGGTTGTGTCCGAGCGGGAGCCCTACCGCATCACCACGCTGCACCCCAGGACCTACAACGAGGCCCGTACCATCGGGGAACACTTCCGTGAGGGCACTCCGGTGATCATGAATCTCACGGAGATGGACGACACGGACGCGAAGCGACTTGTCGACTTTGCCGCGGGACTTGTCTTCGGTCTCCATGGCAGCATTGAGCGAGTGACGCAGAAGGTCTTTCTGTTGTCGCCTGCTAACGTCGATGTCACGGCGGAGGACAAGGCCCGCATCGCAGAGGGCGGATTCTTCAACCAGAGCTGAGAACACGACACCGGGAACAACCCGGCCGCGAGGCCGGAGCTACGAGAGCCAGGGGAGAGGGAAGCGCGAGGATGGGCGTCGCTCAAAGTGTTGTCTACATCGCGTTGATGTGTTTCCTCATCGTGCTGATCTTCCGGCTTGTCATGGACTACGTCTTCCAGTTCGCACGTTCATGGCAGCCGGGCAAGCCGATGGTGGTCGTTCTTGAGGCCACTTACACGGTCACCGATCCACCGCTCAAGCTCCTGCGGCGGTTCATTCCGCCGCTGCGTCTCGGGGGCGTGGCACTCGACCTGTCCTTCTTCGTTCTGATGATCATCGTTTCCATCCTGATCAGCGTCGTGATCAAGGTGTGAGCGATACGGTCTTGCCGACTGCCGACGACTACGTAGAGGTGAAGAAGAGATGCCGCTGACCCCCGAGGACGTGCGGAACAAGCAGTTCACGACGGTCCGCCTCCGAGAAGGCTATGACGAGGACGAGGTTGACGCCTTCCTCGACGAGGTCGAATCGGAGCTGACCCGCCTGCTCCGTGAGAACGAGGACCTGCGCGCCAAGCTGGCCGCCGCCACGCGTGCCGCCGCGCAGAACCAGCAGCAGCAAGGTATGCGCAAGCCGGAGCAGCAGGACCGGCCCGGCGCACCGGTGCCGGCCGCCATATCTGGTCCGCCGGTCCAGCAGCAGCAGCCCCCGCAGATGGGTCCGCCCCAGCTGCCTGGTGGCGCGCCGCAGCTGCCCGCCGGTCCCAGCGGTCACGGGCCCCAGGGCCCGCACGGCCCCGGTCCGCAGGGCCCGCACGGCCCCGGCCCGATGCAGGGCGGTCCCATGGGTGGCCCGATGGGCGGCCCCATGGGCGGTCACAACCCCCAGCAGCAGCAGATGCAGCAGATGCAGCAGCAGCAGCCGCCGCAGATGCAGCAGCAGCAGGGCCCCGGCGGCGACAGCGCCGCCCGTGTCCTCTCCCTGGCGCAGCAGACCGCCGACCAGGCGATCGCGGAGGCCCGTTCCGAGGCCAACAAGATCGTCGGCGAGGCGCGCAGCCGTGCCGAGGGCCTGGAGCGCGACGCGCGTGCCAAGGCGGACGCCCTGGAGCGGGACGCGCAGGAGAAGCACCGCGTGGCGATGGGCTCCCTGGAGTCGGCCCGCGCGACGCTGGAGCGCAAGGTCGAGGACCTGCGCGGCTTCGAGCGCGAGTACCGGACGCGTCTGAAGTCCTACCTGGAGAGCCAGCTGCGTCAGCTGGAGACCCAGGCGGACGACTCGCTCGCTCCGCCGCGCACCCCGGCGACCGCTTCGCTGCCGCCGTCGCCCTCGCTGGCTCCGGCCGGTGCGGGTGCCATGGGTCACATGGGCGGCAACCACGGCGGTCACGGCAACCCGCAGATGGGCGGCAACCCGTCCATGGGCGGCGCGCCCTCGTACGGTGGCCAGCAGCAGATGTCCCCGGCGATGACTCAGCCGATGGCACCGGTGCGGCCGCAGGCGCCCCAGCCGATGCAGCAGGCGCCTTCGCCGATGCGCGGGTTCCTGATCGACGAGGACGACAACTGAGCGGCTGTCGCGCGATGAGCGCGTAGCCGTCGGCAGGCTGAGGGCCGGGCCCCGGGGTTTTCCCCGGGGCCCGGCCCTTTGCCGTGGGCGGCGGCCCCCGGGGGCTCCGCCCCCGGACCCCCGCTCCTCAATCGCCGGAGGGGCTTGAGGTTGCTCAGCAGCCGCCGGCGAGGCTGGATGTGGCTCGGCGTCGGGGGAACGCCGAAGGGCCCGGCCGGATGGTGTCCGGTCGGGCCCCTCAGGTGCTGTGGGTTACCGCTCCGTCTTGCGGAGGCGGAACGTCAGGGACAGGGCCTCGTCCTCGAAGGGCTCGCCGTACGCCGTGTCCGCCTCGCCCTGGGCGTAGTCCAGGGCCAGGACCTCGTCCGCGATCAGGGACGCGTGCTCGGTCAGGGCCTCGGCCGTCGCGGGCGACGTGGACGTCCAGCGGACGGCGATGCGGTCCGCCACGTCCAGGCCGCTGTTCTTGCGGGCCTCCTGGATGAGGCGGATCGCGTCACGGGCCAGGCCCGCACGCCGCAGCTCCGGGGTGATCTCCAGGTCCAGGGCGACCGTGGCGCCCGAGTCGGACGCGACCGACCAGCCCTCGCGCGGGGTCTCCGTGATGATGACCTCGTCCGGTGCCAGCGACACCGTCTCGCCGTCGACCTCGACCGAGGCCGTGCCCTCGCGCAGGGCCAGCGACAGCGCGGCGGCGTCGGCGTTCGCGACGGCCTTGGCCACCGCCTGGACGCCCTTGCCGAACCGCTTGCCCAGCGCCCGGAAGTTGGCCTTCGCCGTCGTGTCGACCAGCGAACCGCCGACCTCGGAGAGGGACGCCACCGAGGAGACGTTCAGCTCCTCGGTGATCTGGGCGTGCAGTGCGGGGGAGAGGCTCTCGAAGCCCGAGGCCGCGACCAGGGCCCTGGACAGCGGCTGACGGGTCTTGACGCCCGACTCGGCGCGGGTGGCCCGGCCCAGCTCGACCAGCCGGCGCACCAGCGCCATCTGCGTCGAGAGCGCGGGATCGATCGCGGCCAGGTCCGCCTTCGGCCAGTCGGAGAGGTGGACCGACTCCGGGGCGTCCGGGGAGACCGGCACGATCAGGTCCTGCCAGACCCGCTCGGTGATGAACGGCGTCAGCGGGGCCATCAGCCGGGTGACCGTCTCGATGACCTCGTGCAGGGTGCGCAGCGCCGCCTTGTCGCCCTGCCAGAAGCGGCGGCGGGAGCGGCGGACGTACCAGTTGGACAGGTCGTCGACGAACCCCGAGAGCAGCTTGCCGGCGCGCTGGGTGTCGTAGCTTTCCAGCGCCTGGGTGACCTGGTCGGTCAGGGCGTTCAGCTCGCTCAGCAGCCAGCGGTCCAGGACCGTGCGGTCGGCCGGGGCCGGGTCTGCCGCGGACGGCGCCCAGTTCGACGTACGGGCGTACAGCGCCTGGAAGGCGACCGTGTTCCAGTACGTGAGGAGCGTCTTGCGGACGACCTCCTGGATCGTGCCGTGGCCGACGCGCCGGGCCGCCCACGGGGAGCCGCCGGCCGCCATGAACCAGCGCACGGCGTCGGCGCCGTGCTGGTCCATCAGCGGGACCGGTTCGAGGGTGTTGCCCAGGTGCTTGGACATCTTGCGGCCGTCCTCGGCGAGGATGTGGCCCAGGCAGACCACGTTCTCGTAACTGGACTTGTCGAAGACCAGGGTGCCGATCGCCATCAGGGTGTAGAACCACCCGCGCGTCTGGTCGATGGCCTCCGAGATGAACTGCGCCGGGTAACGGCTCTCGAAGATCTCCTTGTTCTTGTGCGGGTAGCCCCACTGCGCGAACGGCATCGAGCCCGAGTCGTACCAGGCGTCGATGACCTCGGGGACGCGGTACGCCTCCAGCTGGCAGCTCTCGTGCGAGCACGTGAACGTGATCTCGTCGATGAACGGCCGGTGCGGGTCGAGGGCGGAGAGGTCGCTGCCGGTCAGCTCGCTCAGCTCGGCGCGCGAGCCGACGCAGGTGAGGTGGTCGTCCTCGCAGCGCCAGATCGGCAGCGGGGTGCCCCAGTAGCGGTTGCGGGACAGCGCCCAGTCGATGTTGTTGTTCAGCCAGTCGCCGTACCGGCCGTTCTTGACCGACTCGGGGAACCAGTTGGTCTTCTGGTTCTCCTCCAGGAGCCGGTCCTTGACGGCGGTCGTACGGATGTACCAGGACGGCTGCGCGTAGTAGAGCAGCGCGGTGTGGCAGCGCCAGCAGTGCGGGTAGCTGTGCTCGTACGGGACGTGCCGGAAGAGCAGGCCGCGGTCCGCGAGGTCCGCGGTGAGCGCCTCGTCGGCCTTCTTGAAGAAGACGCCGCCGACCAGCGGCAGGTCCTCCTCGAAGGTGCCGTCGGGGCGGACCGGGTTCACCACCGGCAGCCCGTACGCCTTGCAGACCAGGAGGTCGTCGGCGCCGAAGGCGGGGGACTGGTGGACCAGACCCGTACCGTCCTCTGTCGTCACGTACTCGGCGTTGACGACGTAGTGGGCGGGCGCGGGGAAGTCCACCAGGGCGAACGGGCGCTCGTACGTCCAGCGCTCCATCTCGCGGCCGGTGAAGGACCGGCCCGTGAGCTCCCAGCCCTCGCCCAGCGCCTTCTCGACGAGCGGCCGGGCGACGACGAGCTTCTCCTCGCCGTTCGTCGCGACCACGTAGTCCACCTCGGGGTGCACGGCGACGGCGGTGTTGGAGACGAGGGTCCAGGGGGTCGTCGTCCAGACCAGGAGGGCGGCCTCGCCGGCCAGCGGGCCGGAGGTGAGCGGGAAGCGCACGAAGACCGACGGGTCGACGACCGTCTCGTACCCCTGGGCCAGCTCGTGGTCCGAGAGGCCGGTACCGCAGCGCGGGCACCAGGGGGCGACGCGGTGGTCCTGGACCAGCAGGTCCTTGTTGAAGATCTCCTTCAGCGACCACCACACCGACTCGACGTACTCGGGGTCCATCGTGCGGTAGGCGTCGTCGAGGTCGACCCAGTAGCCCATCCGGGTCGTGAGCTCGGTGAAGGCGTCGGTGTGCCGGGTCACCGACTCCCGGCACTTGGCGTTGAACTCGGCGATGCCGTACGCCTCGATGTCCTTCTTGCCGTTGAAGCCCAGCTCCTTCTCGACCGCGAGCTCGACCGGCAGGCCGTGGCAGTCCCAGCCGGCCTTGCGGCCGACGTGGTACCCCTGCATGGTGCGGAAGCGCGGGAAGACGTCCTTGAAGACGCGGGCCTCGATGTGGTGGGCGCCCGGCATTCCGTTGGCGGTCGGCGGGCCCTCGTAGAAGACCCACTCGGGGCGGCCCTCGGACTGCTCCAGGCTCTTGGCGAAGACCTTGCTCTCGTGCCAGAAGTCGAGCACTGCGTGCTCCAGAGCGGGCAGGTCGACCTGGGCGGGTACCTGGCGGTACTGCGGCGATGTCATGTGCGGCTTCCTCCGGCGGACGTATTCCACTTCCGTCGGAGGGACGAGAACCGGTCGGGCTCCCGCGGTACCACCCTCCTTGGCCCCGGGCGTGCGCCCACGGCCCCCTCATTGGGGTGCGAAGCCGGTTCTACTCGCCTTGCGTCCGGGGGCGGGGCCCACGGTCCAAAGCTTTCCTCCGACGGCTCCGGGTGATCTTCACGACGCGCTCGCCCCCGGGCTCCCACCGTCCCCGGGTCGCTCCTGGCTGCGTACGACGCTACTCGTCCCATCCACGCCTCTCGCTGCCGTCAGTGTACGGGCCCAGGGGTGTGACGGCCGACCGGTTTAACGACGGGCTCCGGCATGACCCGAATGGCCAGACCCGGCGTACGGGGTCCTGGTGGGGCCCGGCGGGGGAGCGGAAGGCGGATTACCGGGCGGGGAGCTGGGCACAACGGATTCAGGCGCGCTGTGATCCGGACACGGGGAGGGGCGATTCGGCGGCGTGCCCCGTTGCCGCGGGGCTGGGGTCGACTTATCGTCCCAGCACGACTCGCGAGCAAGATCACAATGCGTGAAGGGGCCGCGGCCATGGTGGCGAAGAAGACCGCCGTAAAGAAGACGGCGTCGGCGCAATCCACGGGCGCGGCCGCCGAGGAGACGGCGACGGAGAAGGCTGCCGAGAAGGCGGCGCCCAGGAAAACGGCGACCAAGAAGGCGGCGGCCAAGAAGGCGGTGGCGAAGAAGGCGGTGGCGAAGAAGGCCGCGCCGAAGAAGAGCGCGGCAGCGAAGTCCACGGCCAAGAAGGCTTCGAAGGAGGCCGCCGCGGCGGCCACGGGGGCGGCCGCGGCCGCCGAGCAGACGGGAGCCCACACGGTGGTAGCCAAGAAGAGCGCGGCCAGGACCCGGACAGCCGGCCGGAGCACGGCACCCGTGCCCCCGGCCCGCGCCGCCGCGACCACGCCGGGGGAGCTGGCCGTACGGCCGGGCGAGGACCCCTGGACGGCGGAGGAGGTCGTGGCCGCCCGGTCCGAGCTGACCGGCGAGATCACCCGGCTGCGCAACGAGCTGGAGACCTCGGGCGCGGCGCTGGCCGGGCTGATGCGGGACTCCGGCGACGGGGCGGGTGACGACGAGGCGGACACCGGCACCAAGAACATCACCCGCGAGCACGAGATGTCGCTCGCCGCCAACGCCCAGGAGATGCTGGAGCAGACCGAGCGCGCCCTCGCCCGCCTCGACGCCGGGACGTACGGGCTCTGCGAGATCTGCGGCAACCCGATCGGCAAGGCGCGGATGCAGGCGTTCCCCCGGGCCACCCTCTGTGTCGAGGACAAACAGAAGCAGGAGCGACGCGGCTGATCCCCGCCGGTGTGTCGTACCCTCGTCCTCAGTCGGGAACTAGGTTGAGGGACTCACGTGGCAGAGGCGGAGAGCATCATCGGTACGCCGGACATCCCTGAGGCTGAGGGACACGAAGGAGCCGAGCCGGAGCAGAACGACGGGGCCGGCGCCCCGGACGGGCAGGCGGCGGACACCACCGCGGCCGAGGACGGGGAAGCGGCGGTCGACCGTTCGCCGGCCACGCGCCGGCGCCGGATCATTCTGCTCTTCTGTGTCGCCGTCCTCGCCTACCTGCTCGACCTGGGCAGCAAGATGCTCGTGGTCGCGAAGCTGGAGCACCAAGAGCCGATCGAGATCTTCGGCAGCTGGCTCAGGCTCGACGCCATCCGCAACGCGGGAGCCGCGTTCGGTATCGGTGAGGCCTTCACGATCATCTTCACGATCATCGCGGCGACCGTCATCGTGGTGATCGCACGGCTCTCGCGCAAGCTCTACAGTCTGCCGTGGGCCGTCGCGCTCGGGCTGCTGCTCGGCGGTGCGCTGGGCAACCTCACCGACCGGATCTTCCGCGCGCCGGGCGTCCTGGAGGGCGCGGTGGTGGACTTCATCGCCCCCGCCCACTTCGCCGTCTTCAACCTGGCCGACTCCTCGATCGTCTGCGGCGGCATCCTGATCGTGATCCTCTCCTTCAAGGGCCTGGACCCCGACGGCACCGTGCACAAGGATTAGGACGCGCAAGGCATACTCAACAGGTGAGTACGCATCCCGAGATCCGAACCCTGCCCGTACCCGATGGCCTGGAAGGCGAGCGTGTCGACGCCGCCATTTCCCGGATGTTCGGTTTCTCCCGCACCAAGGCCGCAGAGCTGGCCGCCGCCGGGAAGGTACAGGTGGACGGTTCGGTGGCCGGTAAGTCGGAACGCGTGCACGGCGGCGCCTGGCTGGAAGTGGAGATGCCGCAGGCTCCCGCACCGGTGCAGATCGTCGCCGAGCCCGTCGAGGGCATGGAGATCGTCCACGACGACGACGACATCGTCGTGATCATGAAGCCGGTCGGCGTCGCCGCGCACCCGAGCCCCGGCTGGACCGGCACCACCGTCATCGGCGGCCTCGCCGCCGCCGGGTACCGGATCTCCACCTCGGGCGCCGCGGAGCGCCAGGGCATCGTGCACCGGCTCGACGTCGGCACCTCGGGGCTGATGGTCGTCGCCAAGTCCGAGCGCGCGTACACGCTGCTGAAGGCCCAGTTCCGGGACCGGGTCGTCGACAAGAAGTACCACGCGCTGGTCCAGGGCCACCCGGACCCGATGAGCGGCACCATCGACGCCCCCATCGGCCGCCACCCCACCCACGACTACAAGTGGGCGGTCGTCGCCGAGGGCAAGCCGTCGGTCACGCACTACGACCTGATCGAGGCGTACCGCGCCGCCAGCCTCCTGGACATCAAGCTGGAGACCGGCCGTACGCATCAGATCCGGGTGCACATGTCCGCCCACCGCCACCCCTGCGTCGGCGACCTGACCTACGGCGCCGACCCGACGATGGCCAAGCGGCTGGGCCTGGCCCGGCAGTGGCTGCACGCTGTCCGGCTCGGCTTCGAGCACCCCTCGGACGGCCGCTGGGTCGAGTTCTCCAGCACCTACCCGGAGGACCTCCAGCAGGCCCTGGACCGGATCGCGGCGGAGAGCGAATGACCGGTACGCCCCCCTCGTACACCACCCGCACCGCCGCCGGGGAGCAGGACCGCGCCGCCTGCTTCCAGGTCCGCAAGGACGTCTTCGTCGGTGAGCAGAACGTGCCGGAGGAGATCGAGTACGACGCCTACGACGCGGACGCGGTGCATGTCATCGCCGTCGCGGCGGACGGCACGGCGCTCGGCACCGGGCGGCTGCTGCACGGCCCCGGCGCGGTGGCGAAGACCGGCGGTGACCTCACGGTCGGCTCGCTGGGCCGGCTCGCGGTGACCAGCGGGGCGCGCGGCCTCGGGGTCGGCGCCGCGCTGGTGCGGGCCATCGAGGACGCGGGCCGCGACCTCGGTCTCGCCGCCGTCGACCTGCACGCCCAGACGCACGCGCTCGGCTTCTACGAACGGCTCGGCTACGAGGCCTACGGGCCCGAGTTCCCGGACGCGGGCATCCCGCACCGGGCGATGCGCCGCGCGCTGAACGGCTGAGATCTCCGGCGGCCGTCCCCGGGTCAGCCCGGCAGGCCCCACTTCGTCTACGCACCGTTCGACGGCACGTCGCGCGGGCCCGGCCCGGCGGGCCGGGCGCCCCGCGGGGTGATCACCGCCGTGGCGCCGCGCGGCAGGGCGACCGTGATCCGGCCCGGTCCCGTCTCCCGCCAGCGCAGCGGACGGCCGCGGCCGTCGCGTACGCGGTCGCGTAGCTGTAGCCGTGCCAGCTCCCGCATCGAGACCCAGTGGTCCATGGAGCGCCGCATCACGTCCCGGTCCCCGGCCCGGTCCCAGTCGCGCTCGCGCAGGGGGGTAGAGCCAGAGCAGGTGCGAGTGGTGGCGGTGGGAGCCGGCCAGCGGGACGCCCTTGCCGATCAGCACGCCGGACACGGGGTCCTCCGCGTACGGGGTGAGGCGCCGCTCGATGTCCTGCCAGCGCCCGAGCCGCGGATCGTTGTCGCGCAGCAGCTTCGAGGACGCGATCAGGGTGCGCACGCCCCAGCGCACGAGCGACAGGTCGTACGTGCAGTCCTCGGCGTTGGCGTACTCGGGGGAGCGGGTCTCCAGCAGGTGCAGCCTGCCGTCCGGGCCCTCGCGCAGGAAGTGCGCGTAGAAGGTGACGGCCTTCGCGAGGATCGGGTGCACCACGTCGCGCAGGACGGACAGGTCCATCGAGTGCCGGTAGGACTGCCAGACGTTGTGCAGCGCCCAGATGAGGTTGCCGAAGTTGTCGGATACGTGGTCCGAGCCGGGGGCGCCGACGTCGTACGTGTCGCCCGCGCGCAGCTGCCAGTCGGAGGGGTGGCCCAGCGCGTAGCTCTCGCCGTCGCGGTACGCGGCCGGGACCGACGTCGGGAGGTTGTGCTCGAAGCGGCGGAAGGTGCTGGTCACCGAGTCGAGTTCGGGGTGGTTGGAACCGTGGACGGGCGCCATGCCGATCTGGACGTTGAGATTCCACCAGACCGCGGTCCAGTTGTTGCCGGTCTCGGGGAACCAGGGGCCCCACTCGGAGATCGTCGGCCCGCCGGCCCTGGTCGACGCGGCGAGCTTGTAGAGCTGGATGAGGTAGAAGCTCTGCAGCCGCTTGTCCGGTACGGAGAGGAAGCTGCGCCGGTAGTACGCGTGCCACCAGCCGCGGTGACGGTCCACCAGCCGGTCCGGGGCCGTGGCCAGGGTGCGGTCCACGGCGCTCAGCGCGTCCGCCGTCGCCCGGGACACCCGGCCGGGGAAGCGGTACACGAGGTGGGCGGCGAGCAGCCGGCCGGTGCCCTCGCGCCGCTCGCGCCAGGCGGTGGTCCAGCCGCCGCCCGCGAGCAGCGGCTGCTCGACGAAGCCGTCGCCGGTCCGCGGGTCCGGGTTGGGCGTGTAGTCCTCGGGCTTGCCGCTGCTGCGGGTGGTGGCGGCCGGCAGCCACTGGAACGACCAGGCCGCGGACTCCTCGCCCGGGGTGGGCCGGGTGGAGACCAGCAGGGCGCTCGTGTCGTTCTGGACGAGGGCGGAGAAGGCCAGGGAGCCGCGGGTGGTGGTGACGGTCCCGCGCAGCTCGGCGTCGTACAGGTCCAGGGTCCAGCCGACGCCGGTGATCTCCCCGGCCAGGGTCAGGGTGAAGTACCCGACGGGGAGGCGGGAGAAGCCGATGCCGCCGCGCCACTGGCCGCGCTGGTCCTGCACCTGGCTGTGGCTCAGCATCAGCTTCAGGGTGTTGGCGGACCCGCCCGCGTACAGCTGGGCGCCGAGGTGGCCGTTGGCGAGGAACGGGGCCTGCTGCCAGCCGGTGGGGAGCGTGCGCCAGGTCATGGCGGCGTCCCGGACGGTCCTCTCGTGGACGTCGGTGTCCGGACGGCCCGCCGGGGCGGGGGAGGGGGCCGCCCACGCGGTGGGGGAGCCGGCGAGCCAGAACGCGGAGGTGCCGGCAGCGGCGGCGCCGACGAAACGCCTTCGGGAGAACGCGGTCACGTGGCCTCTCCTGCCAGTCATGTATGTGGTGAGAGTTCTCGTCCCTGAATGACGCACGCCGCATACCGCCCGCCCGGAGCGGGCAGCGGAAGAGGGCCGACTGTAGAAACATCGGAGGAATGATCGGTCAGGAGGGGTGTGTGGTGGGGGTGTTACCGGGTTTGCGTGACGTGCATGGCAGGCTGGAACCCCGAATCGGCCGATCACCGAGGCCGGCTCGCCGCGCTCCGGAAGGCACCTCGTGGACCAAATGGCCCTGTTGCTCCTGTTGTTGCTGGGGGCGGTGGTCACCGTGCCGCTGGGGGACCGGCTGGGGCTCCCCGCGCCGGTGCTGATGACGCTCGCGGGCGTCGGGATGGCGTTCCTCAGCTTCGTGCCGAATGTGGACATCCCGCCTGAGATCATTCTGCCCGCGCTGCTTCCGCCGCTGCTCTACGCCTCCGTGCAGCGCACCTCCTGGCGGCAGTTCGCCGCCAACAAACGACCGATCTTTCTGCTGGCCGTGGCGCTGGTCTTCCTGACGACGGCGGCCGTGGCCGCGGTGGCGAACGCCATCGTCCCCGGGCTGCCCATCGCCGCCGCCGTCGCACTCGGCGCGCTCGTCGCACCGCCCGACCCGGTCGCGGCGACCGCCGTAGCGGGTTCGGTCGGGCTGCCCCGCAGGCTCGTCTCCATCCTGGAGGGCGAGGGGCTGTTCAACGACGTGACCGCGATCGTGCTCTACCACGTGGCGATCGCGGCCGCGGTGAGCGGTACCTTCTCGCTGCCGGAGGCGTTCGGGCTGCTGATCCTCTCCGCCGTCGTCGCCGTGGCGGTGGGCGTCGCGCTCGGCTGGCTCACCATCAAGCTCATGGGCCTGCTCGGCGATGCCACGCTCCAGGTCGGGCTCACCCTGCTGGTGCCGTTCGTCAGCTACGTTCTCGCCGAGGAGCTGATGGGCTCGGGCGTCCTCGCCGTCCTCACCACCGCGCTCTTCCTCGCCGAGCACACCGCCGACGCCGACGACGTCCTGGGCCGGCTCACCGGACGTACCTTCTGGGAGATCGTCGACACCCTCGTCACCGGGGTCGCCTTCGGGCTGATCGGCCTCGAACTGCACAACGTCTTCGGGACCGCCGACGGGCGCGAACTGGAGATGGCCGGCTGGGCCCTGGCCGTCGTCGCGGTCGTCGTCGGCGTCCGGCTGCTCTATCTGCTGCCCGCGACCTGGCTGGCCAAGCGGCTGCACACCCGCCGTGACGTCAGCGAGGAGATCCCCACCGGCTGGCGGGAGACCGTCGTCATGTGGTGGGCCGGGATGCGCGGGGTGGCGTCGGTCGCGCTGGCCCTCGCGATCCCGCTGAAGACGGACGACGGAAAGCCCTTCCCGGGCCGGGACGAGATCGTCTTCATCGCCTTCGCCGTGATCATGGTCACCCTGGTCTTCCAGGGCCTGACCCTGCCGTGGCTGGTGCGCAAGCTGCGGGTCAAGGCGGACACCGACGCCGAGGAGGCACTGGAGAAGGACCTCGCTATCCGGGCCGCCAGGGCCGCCAAACAGCGGCTCAAGGAGATCCAGGAGGTCGAGGACTTCCCCGAGGACGTCGTGGAGCGCCTCCACCGGCTGGCCTACGACGTGGGCGCGCGGATCAGCCCCGACATGGTCGACGACGAGCGGCGCGAGGCGTACGCGAAGCGCGCCGAGCGATTCAAGGAGATCAGCCGCATCCAGCGCGAGATGCTGTCGGCCGCCCGCCACGCGGTGCTCTCCGCGCGCAGCGAGGCCGGCGCCGACCCCGAGATCGTCGACCGGGTGCTGCGGCAGCTGGACGTACGCAGTCTGCGCTGACCCGCCCGTTCCCGGGCCGGGTCGGGCCGGGCCGGGCCGGTCAGCCGCGCCCGGTGCGCGGCGCCCGGTCCCGGCTCCCCGGCTTCCCGTTCGGGTGGGACCCGAGCGGCCACTCGTCCTCGGGCGGCAGCGCCGCGGGCGCCGTCGCGATGCGCGGAAGGGCGTACGGGTGGTGGTCGCTCAGCCAGCCGATCAGCTGCTCCCGGACCGCGCAGCGCACGGTCCAGATGTCGTCCGCGTCCTTCGCCGTGACCACCGCGCGCACCACGACCGTGGACGGGGTGGTGTCGGTGACGGCCAGCGACCAGTTGCGGCCGTCCCACGCGGCGCAGTCGCCCAAGATGTCCCGCAGCTGTTCGCGCATCGCGGCGACCGGCGCCGAGTGGTCCAGGTGGAAGAAGACCGAACCGGTCATCTGGGCCCCGCCGCGCGACCAGTTCTCGAAGGGCTGGCTCGTGAAATACGAGACCGGCATCGTGATCCGCCGCTCGTCCCAGGTCCGTACGGCGAGGAAGGTCAGCGTGATCTCCTCGATCGTGCCCCACTCGTCGTCCACCACCACCGTGTCACCGATCCGCACCATGTCGCCGAAGGCGATCTGCAGGCCCGCGAAGAGGTTGCCGAGCGTGGACTGGGCGGCGACACCCGCGACGATGCCGAGGACACCGGCCGAGGCCAGCATCGAGGTGCCCACCGCCCGCATGGCCGGGAACGTCAGCAGCATCGCGGCGACGGCGACCGTCGTCACGACGGCGGTGACCACCCGCTGGATCAGCGTCACCTGCGTCCGTACCCGCCGCACCCGCGCCGGGTCCCGGGTGTTCGCCGCGTAGCGCGCGTACACCGAGTCCACCACCGCGATGGCGATCCGCAGCACCAGCCAGGCCGAGGCGCCGATCATCACCAGCGTCAGCACCTGCCCGATGCCCGTGCGGTGGTCCTTGATCAGGTCGAGCCTGGTGTGGGTGTAGCTGGCCCGCAGCAGCGCCGTGCACAGCGTGAGCTGGAGCGGTATCCCGCAGCGCCGCAGCAGACCCCACAACGGGGTCTCGTGATGCCGCCCGTCGGCCCGTCTGAGCAGCAGATCGACCAGCCACCCGATCACCAGCGTGATCACTACCGAACCGCCGACGACGATCAGCGGACGCAGTAGGTTCTCCATCCTGTCGCTCTCCAAGCTCTCGACGGCAACTGGCACCATGGGCCTCATGAACATCATGCTTTTCCACTCGACGTACGGTCTGCGCCCCGCGGTGCACGCGGCCGCCGAGCGGCTGCGTGCAGCCGGGCACGAGGTGCGCGTGCCCGATATCTTCGCTGGCCACACCTTCGAAACCATCGAGGAAGGACTGGCCTTCCAGCAGGAGACAGGCAAGGAGGAGCTGCTGAAGCGGGCCGTGCTGGCCGCCGCACCCTACTCGGACTCCGGACTGGTCTACGCCGGCTTCTCGCTCGGCGCGTCCGTCGCCCAGACGCTGGCGCTCGGGGACGCGAAGGCGCGCGGGCTGCTGCTCTTCCACGGCACCTCTGACATCGCCGCGAACGCCTCGGTGGACGAGCTGCCCGTCCAGCTGCACGTCGCGGACCCGGACCCGTACGAGACGCACGACTGGCTGAACTCCTGGTACCTCCAGATGCGGCAGACCGGCGCGGACGTCGAGATCTACCGCTACCCCGGCGCGGGCCACGTGTTCACCGACGCGGAACTGCCGGACTTTGACCAGGCCTCGGCCGAGCTGGCCTGGAAGGTCGCGATCGGCTTCCTCGCCACGCTGTGAGCACGCGAAGGGCCCCGCGCGCACGGAAGCGGCGCGCGGGGCCCTTCGGGGGTGCGGAGCGGATCAGCCCTTCAGCGCCGCGGTGATCGCGGTGTTGAAGTCGTCGGCCGTCATCGGGGCGTTCTTCTTGTCCGAGCCGGTCAGCGTCTTGCCGTCCATCTTGAGCGTCGGGGTGCCCTGCACGCCGCTCTTCTCGAAGGCCCCGGACATCTTCATCGCCCAGGCGTCGTACGTGCCGTCCTTGACGCTCTTCTGGAACGCGGCGTTGCCCTTCAGCGCGTCCACCGTGTCGGCGACCTTGATCAGGTACGAGTCGTCCTTGAACTTGTCCTCGGTCTCCTGCGGGTGGTACTTCGCGGAGTAGAGGGCGTACTTGTAGTCGAGGAAGGCCTCGGGGCTGACGTCGAGGGCGGCGCCCAGCGCGCTCAGGGCGTTCTTCGAGCCCTCGCCGTTGTCGCTGTTGTCGATGAACGTGGCACCGATGTACTTGACCTTGTACTTGCCCGCGTCGACGTCCTTGTGGACCGTCTCGCCGACCGTCTGCTCGAACGTGGCGCAGATCGGGCAGCGGGAGTCCTCGTACAGCTCCAGCGTCTTCTTGGCCGTCGACTTGCCGACGACGACGGTCGTGCCGTCCTTGCCCGAGGTGTTCTTCGGGGCGGTGACGCTCGTGGCGTCCTTCGCCTCGTCCCAGTGGCCGGGCTTGTTCAGCTGCATCACGCCGTAGCTGACACCTGCGGCGATCGCCAGGACGGCGACGATCGAGACGCCGACGACGACCTGGCGGCGGGTCTTGTCCTTCTTGGCCTGGCGGTCGCGCTCGGCGCGCAGCCGCTCGCGGGCGGCGGACTTGTTGGCCTGGCTGTTGCGGTTGCTCATGGTCGGTTCTCCGTGGGGTGTGGTGGTGCGTGGTCAGGGACTCGTGTGCTCAGGCGGTGGCGCGGGCCGAGCGCGGCGGTCCCCTCCGTCCCACGGAGTGCACGAGGAGGCGGGCGGTCGCGTGCGCGTGGGGGCCCCGGGCCACGGGCCGTGCCGCGCGGCGCACGCGGTGACGGGCCGTGCCCACCACCGCGACCGCGACCAGCAGCGGCCGGAACGCCAGCAGCGCGAAGGCGCCCAGCAGACCGGTGAGCGCCAGCTCGCCCCGGTGCAGCCAGGCCGCGGCGAGCAGCCCGACCGTGACATGGGCGGCCAGCAGCAGCCACGGCACCAGGGGGCCCGGCGAGGCCAGCAGTGCGGCGGTACCGTGCCCGGCGCCCGTCACCGAGGCCAGCGGGGTGCCCAGCGCGCCGACGCTGCCGAACTCGGTGGCGCCGGCGCCCAGGTCTCCGCCGCCGCAGAACACGTCGACGCCCACCGAACGCAGCGGACCGGCGATCGGGCCGCCCGCAGCGCCGTAACAGAGGTGCTGACCGGTGGTGAAGACGGTGTCCGCGGCCAGTTCCAGCGGCACCAGCAGCCCGGCGATGGCCCCGAAGCCGCGCTCCCGGCCGGCCAGCGCGTACGCGACGGCGAAGACCCCGCCGGCCAGTACGGCGACGAGGGTCAGCGGCAGCGGGACCCGGGAGAGCAGCACATGGGACGCGGCGGAGAGCGTCACGACGAGCGCCGTGAAGAGCGCCGCGCGTACGACTCTGAGCTGCGTCCCGGATATGTCCATCGTCGAGGAGTGTCGCATGCGAACCTGTATGCGAGCCCTCAAGGGGCCCGCCCCTGTGAGCGAGGCCGCTACAGCCCCGGAATGCGGCCGTTGCGGAACAGGTCCACGAAGATCTGGTGGTCCGCGCGCGCCCTGGCACCGTAACGGTGGGCGAAGTCCACCAGCAGGTCCTCGAACCCCTCCTCGTCCGCCGCGATGGCCGCGTCGATCGCCCGCTCGGTGGAGAACGGCACCAGCGAGTGGCCGCTCTCGTCGTCCGCCGCGGAGTGCATCGTGGCCGTCGCCCGGCCGAGGTCGGCGACGACCGCCGCGATCTCGTCGGGCTCGTCGATGTCGGACCAGTCCAGATCGACCGCGTAAGGCGACACCTCGGCTACCAGCTGACCGGACCCGTCCAGCTCGGTCCAGCCCAGCCACGGGTCGGCGTGCGCCTGGAGCGCGCGCTGCGAGATCACCGTGCGGTGCCCCTCGTGCTGGAAGTAGTCCCGTACGGCGGCGTCCGCGATGTGCCGGGAGACCGCGGGGGTCTGCGCCTGCTTGAGGTAGATCACCACATCGTTCTCCAGGGCGTCGCTGTTGCCCTCCAGGAGGATGTTGTACGAGGGCAGGCCGGCCGATCCGATGCCGATCCCGCGCCTGCCGACGACGTCCTTGACCCGGTAGGAGTCGGGGCGGGTCAGGCTCGACTCCGGCAGCGTCTCCAGGTAGCCGTCGAACGCGGCGAGGACCTTGTAGCGCGTCGCCGCGTCCAGGTCGATCGCGCCCGCGCCGTCCGCGAAGCGGCGCTCGAAGTCACGGATCTCGGTCATCGAGTCCAGCAGCGAGAACCGGGTCCGCGACCGCGCGTCACGCAGCGCCCCCAGCAGTGGGCCATCGGCGGTGTCCAGGGTGAACGGGGGCACCTCGTCGTTCTTCGCGCCCGTCGCCAGCGCGTGGATCCGCTCGCGGTAGGCCGCCGCGTAGACCCGGACGAGCTCGGTGATCTGGTCGTCGCCCAGCGCCTTCGCGTAACCGATCAGGGCGACCGACGCGGCGAAGCGCTTGAGGTCCCAGGTGAACGGGCCGACGTACGCCTCGTCGAAGTCGTTCACATTGAAGACCAGCCGGCCGTTGGCATCCATGTACGTGCCGAAGTTCTCCGCGTGCAGATCGCCGTGTATCCACACCCGGCCGGTGCGCTCGTCGAGATACGGGCCGCCGTGCCGCTCCTGCTCCAGGTCGCCGTAGAACAGGCACGCCGTGCCCCGGTAGAAGGCGAAGGCCGAGCCCGCCATCTTGCGGAACTTGACCCGGAACGCAGCCGGGTCGGCGGCCAGCAGCTCCCCGAAGGCGGTGTCGAAGACCTCAAGGATCTGCTCCCCGCGCTGCGCTGCGCCGGTCTGCGTTTCCGACATCTCTGGGTGCCTCCTGGTACCTGGCGTGCGTGACGACGTACATGACAAATGGGACGGGCGTCCCAGCTCTTCCAACGCGCGACCGTATCCCGGAGTGCCCGCCGGTTGTCACCTCGGAGACGTAGACTTCCACGCTGTCCCCCCTCGGTCGTGTCCCGTCGATCAGGGCCGGACGCCCCAGCCCGCCACGCTCAGTTTTCCCGGAGGCACAGCGCCGTGACCAAGCCGCCTTTCACGCACCTTCACGTCCACACCCAGTACTCGCTGCTGGACGGTGCCGCGCGGCTCAAGGACATGTTCGAGGCGTGCAACGAGATGGGCATGTCCCATATCGCGATGACCGACCACGGCAACCTGCACGGCGCGTACGACTTCTTCCACTCGGCGGCCAAGGCGAACGTGACGCCGATCATCGGGATCGAGGCGTACGTCGCCCCGGAGTCGCGCAAGCACAAGCGGAAGATCCAGTGGGGGCAGCCGCACCAGAAGCGCGACGACGTCTCCGGTTCCGGTGGTTACACCCACAAGACGATCTGGGCGTCGAACGCCAAGGGACTGCACAACCTCTTCAAGCTGTCCTCCGACGCCTACGCGGAGGGCTGGCTGCAGAAGTGGCCGCGCATGGACAGGGAGACGATCTCCCAGTGGTCCGAAGGGCTGATCGCCTCCACCGGCTGCCCCTCCGGCGAGGTGCAGACGCGGCTGCGGCTCGGGCAGTTCGACGAGGCGGTGCAGGCGGCCTCCGACTACAAGGACATCTTCGGCGAGGGCAAGTACTTCCTGGAGCTGATGGACCACGGCATCGAGATCGAGCGCCGGGTCCGTGACGGGCTCCTGGAGATCGGCCGGAAGCTCGACATCCCGCCGCTGGTGACGAACGACTCGCACTACACGTACGCCAACGAGGCGACCGCGCACGACGCCCTGCTCTGCATCCAGACCGGCAAGAACCTCTCCGACCCGGACCGCTTCCGCTTCGACGGCACCGGCTACTACCTGAAGACGACGGACGAGATGTACGCCGTCGACTCCTCGGACGCCTGGCAGCAGGGCTGCGCCAACACCCTGCTCGTCGCGCAGCAGATCGACACCACCGGGATGTTCGAGAAGCGCGACCTGATGCCGAAGTTCGACATCCCCGAGGGCTTCACGGAGATCACCTGGTTCCAGGAGGAGGTCCGGGTCGGGATGAACCGCCGCTTCCCGGGCGGGGTCCCGGAGGACCGGCAGAAGCAGGTCGAGTACGAGATGGACATCATCATCCAGATGGGGTTCCCGGGGTACTTCCTGGTCGTCGCGGACTTCATCATGTGGGCGAAGAACAACGGCATCGCGGTCGGCCCCGGCCGTGGCTCCGCCGCCGGATCGATCGTGTCGTACGCGATGGGCATCACCGACCTCGACCCGATCGAGCACGGCCTGATCTTCGAGCGGTTCCTCAACCCCGAGCGCGTCTCCATGCCCGACGTCGACATCGACTTCGACGAGCGCAGGCGCGTCGAGGTGATCAGGTACGTGACGGAGAAGTACGGCGCCGACAAGGTCGCCATGATCGGCACCTACGGCAAGATCAAGGCCAAGAACGCGATCAAGGACTCCGCCCGCGTCCTCGGCTACCCGTACGCGATGGGCGACCGGCTCACCAAGGCCATGCCCGCCGACGTCCTCGGCAAGGGCATCGACCTCAACGGCATCACCGACCCCAAGCACCCGCGCTACAGCGAGGCGGGCGAGATCCGGGGGATGTACGAGAACGAGCCGGACGTCCAGAAGGTCATCGACACCGCGAAGGGCGTCGAGGGCCTGGTCCGGCAGATGGGCGTGCACGCCGCCGGCGTCATCATGTCCAGCGAGCCGATCGTCGACCACGCCCCGCTCTGGACGCGCCACTCCGACGGCGTCACCATCACCCAGTGGGACTACCCGCAGTGCGAGTCGCTCGGCCTGCTCAAGATGGACTTCCTGGGGCTGCGCAACCTGACGATCATGGACGACGCCATCAAGATGGTGAAGTCCAACAAGGGCGTCGACCTGGAGATGCTGGCCCTCCCGCTGGACGACCCCAAGACGTACGAGCTGCTCTGCCGGGGCGACACGCTCGGGGTGTTCCAGTTCGACGGCGGGCCGATGCGTTCGCTGCTGCGCCAGATGCAGCCCGACAACTTCGAGGACATCTCCGCCGTCTCGGCCCTGTACCGGCCGGGCCCGATGGGCATGAACTCGCACACGAACTACGCCGAGCGCAAGAACGCCCGCCAGGAGATCACTCCGATCCACCCGGAGCTGGAGGAGCCGCTCAAGGAGGTCCTCGGCCTCACCTACGGCCTGATCGTCTACCAGGAGCAGGTCCAGAAGGCCGCCCAGATCGTCGCCGGGTACTCGCTCGGCGAGGCCGACATCCTGCGCCGCGTGATGGGCAAGAAGAAGGCCGACGAGCTGGCGAAGAACTTCGTCCTCTTCGAGGCCGGTGCCAAGAAGAACGGCTTCTCCGACGCCGCGATCAAGGCCCTGTGGGACGTACTGGTCCCGTTCGCGGGATACGCCTTCAACAAGGCGCACTCCTCCGCGTACGGCCTGGTCACCTACTGGACCGGCTACCTGAAGGCGAACTACCCGGCCGAGTACATGGCGGCGCTGCTGACCTCGGTCAAGGACGACAAGGACAAGTCGGCGGTCTACCTCAACGAGTGCCGCCGCATGGGCATCAAGGTGCTCCCGCCGAACGTGAACGAGTCCGAGTCGAACTTCGCCGCACAGGGCGACGACGTGATCCTCTTCGGGCTGACGGCCATCCGCAACGTCGGCCAGAACGTCGTCGACTCGATCATCCGGTGCCGCAAGACGAAGGGGAAGTACAGCAGCTTCCCCGACTTCCTCGACAAGGTCGAGGCGGTCGTCTGCAACAAGCGGACCGTGGAGTCCCTCATCAAGGCCGGCGCCTTCGACGAGATGGGCCACACCCGCAAGGGGCTCGTCGCCCACCACGAACCCATGATCGACAACGTGGTGCAGGTCAAGCGCAAGGAGGCCGAGGGGCAGTTCGACCTCTTCGGCGGCGGTGAGGAGGACAGCGACGAGCCGGGCTTCGGGCTCGACGTGGAGTTCTCCGACATCGAGTGGGAGAAGTCCTACCTGCTGGCCCAGGAGCGCGAGATGCTCGGGCTGTACGTCTCCGACCACCCGCTCTTCGGTATCGAGCACGTGCTCAGCGACAAGTCCGACGCCGCGATCTCCCAGCTCATGGGCGGCGAGCACAGCGACGGCGCGATCGTCACCGTGGGCGGCATCATCTCCGGCCTCCAGCGCAAGATGACCAAGCAGGGCAACGCCTGGGCCATCGCCACCGTCGAGGACCTGGCCGGCTCCATCGAGTGCATGTTCTTCCCCGCCACCTACCAGCTGGTCTCCACCCAGCTCGTCGAGGACACCGTCGTCTTCGTCAAGGGACGGCTCGACAAGCGGGAGGACGTGCCCCGGCTCGTCGCCATGGAGATGCAGGTCCCCGACATCTCGAACGCGGGCACCAACGCCCCCGTGGTGCTGACCATCCCCACGGTCAAGATCACCCCGCCCATGGTCAGCCGGCTCGGCGAGGTGCTCAACAGCCACCGCGGCGACACGGAGGTGCGGATCAGGCTCCAGGGCCCCCGCAAGACCACGGTGCTCCGGCTCGACCGGCACCGGGTGAAGGCCGACCCGGCGCTCTTCGGGGACCTGAAGGTGCTGCTCGGCCCGTCCTGCCTGGCCGGCTGAGACCCCGGACGACCGCACACGCACGAGAGGGGCGCCCCGCGGAAGCGGGAACGCCCCTCTCGGCTACCGGCCTGTGGCCGTACCGGAGGAGTCCGGTCAGTTGTGGCCGAAGCGCCGCTGATGCTTACGCGCAACATCGGCAGGGCTGCCCTGGGACTGAGCCTGGGGCTGGTTCTGCGACTCGAAAGCCGTCGACCGTGCCTCCTGCTCGCCGCGCTCCGACTCGGTAGCGCGGTCCTGCTGGCTGCCCTGCTTGCGGTTCTTGTTCTTGGCCATGGTGTTCCTCCTAGGGGGACTCTCGGGGCCAGGACCGCTGTCAGATTCACATAATCGGATAAACATCGCATGTTGGATCATTACCGTGCGTAGCGAGGGGGTATGATGCGCCGTTTTCCGGATCCGCCACGCCGATGATCGAGTTCCGGCCGTCAACCCCCGCGCGGTCGGGCAGACTCGAAGGAAACCCTGAGTAAGCGGGTCCGGTCAGCGGAGGGCGCGACACCGCGCTCCGAACGCCGGGCCCGCTGAACCCGTTCCCGAATTCCTGGAAGAGGGTGGAACGCGTGGACCGTTGCGTCGTCCTGGTGGACGCCGGCTACCTGCTGGGCGCAGCCGCGAGCCTGTTGGCCGGAGAGCCCGCCCGTTCCCGCATCACCGTCGACCATGCGGCCCTGATCCAGGGGCTCAGAGAACGGGCGGAGGCCGATACGGAACAGCCGCTGCTGCGGATCTACTGGTTCGACGGGGCCCCCGACCGCGTACCGCAGCCCGAGCACCGCAGACTGCGCGTCATGCCGCGGGTCACGGTGCGCCTGGGCGCCCTCACCCGCAGTGACGGGCGGTGGGCGCAGAAGGGTGTCGACGCGGCGATGCACGCCGAGCTCACCGAGCTCGCGCGGAACCGGGCCTGCTCCGACGTGGTCCTGGTGACCGGCGACGGCGATCTGCTGCCCGGACTGATGTCCGCCAAGGAACACGGCGTCGCCGTCCACCTCTGGGCGGTCCAGGCCGCCGACGGCGACTACAACCAGTCCGAGGACCTCGTCGCCGAGGCCGATGAGCGGCGCGTGCTGGACCGGGCCTGGATCACCCGTGCCGTCCGCGCCAAGGAGACCGGCGGCCCGTGCGCGCCGCCGCCCGCCGCGCGGAATTCCGAGATCGCCGCGATCCTCTCCGCACCGCTGCCCGAGGCGGCCCTCGCGGCCTCCGCCGAGCGGGGCTCCCAGGCCCAGGCCGAGGCCGCCCGCGACGGCGCGGCCGAACCGTCCGACGACTCCTCCGCCCCCACCCCGCACAGCCCCCCGGGCCGCGGCGTCCCCACCCCGAAGGACCTCGCCGGCACCCTGCGCGGCCCCGGCGCCCAGCACCCCACCCCACCGCCCGCCAACGCCACCCTCCGCTGGTCCTCCGACCGGGGCTGGGTGGAACGCGGCGGCCCCCTCGGCGAGCCCCCGGAAACCGCGTCCCTCCCGACGCTGGCCCAGATCACCAGCGCCGAGCAGCGCTGGGCGGACCGCGAGGAGGACATCACGACGGTGGGCGGCGACCCGTTCGAGGTGGGGCAGGTCTTCGCCCGCCGCTGGATGGAACGCCTGCCGGAGACCGTCCACCTCCAGAAGCTGTCCACGATGTACCCCCGCGTCCCGCACCGCATCGACGGCGAGCTGCTGCGGTACGCCGCCCGGTTCGGGCTGCTCGCGCACAAGGACGACCAGATCGACGAGCACGACCGGTACGCGATCCGGGCGGGGTTCTGGCGCGAGATCGATGTGCGGGCAGCCGCGGAGCACACGCCGCCACTGCCCGAGAAGCACGCTCCGCCGGTGGGACGGACGGAGAAGCCGGTGCAGGCCGGGGACTGAGGCCGCCCCTGTCCGGCTCATTCGGCAGCGAAGCAGCCGGACAGGAGCGGCGTACCGTGGCCGCGTGGCGAACGAAGACCTGGGCAGGACGCTGCGCCGCTTGCGTCGTCTGGCCGCCCTGACACAAGAGGACTTGGCCGAGAGTTCCAGCGTGTCCGTCGATGTGATTTGCCGGCTCGAACAGGGACGGAAGCACTCGGCCCGCCTCCCCACACTGCACGCACTGGCGAACGGCCTGGGTGTGGAGCTGACCATCCACCGGCGGTGTCCGCCACGGGGGAGAACGACGGGCCCCGGTTCGTGGCCGTGCGCCGCGCCCATCATGCCCGTGCTCGTGGGGGAACTGGCCGAGAGCTGGGGCACTGAGCTGTTGCCCTGGGGCAAGCGGGTGTGGGCGGAGCTGTACGGGGAGGGGGCGGGACGGACGTGCGGGGCGGCGCCGTGTGGGTGTTGCGGCCCGAGTGCGGCTACGGCCGGTGTACCTCCGACCGGCCTGACCGCCTGACCGGGGTGACGCCGCGCGAGGAGATGCGGCACCGGCTGTAGGTACGCGTAAAGCCCCGGGCGTAATGGGGCCGCCCGCACCCCGTACTCTCGTACCTCGTGAGTACGGGCACAGCACAGGCGCAGTCGGCGAACGGCACCGTGTGCGCGGTGCGTGACCTGGTCAAGACCTATCCCGCGGCCCGGGGCCGGCGCGGTACACCCGCCACCCCCGAGGTGCGTGCCACCGACGGCATCAGCCTGGACATCGGGCGCGGCGAGATCTTCGGACTGCTCGGCCCCAACGGCGCCGGCAAGTCCACCCTCGTACGGCAGCTCACGGGGCTGATGCGGCCCGACTCCGGCAGCGTCGACATGCTCGGCCACGACCTCGTGCGCCACCCCGAACGGGCCTCCCGGCTGATCGGCTACCTCGGCCAGGAATCCACCGCGCTCGACGAGCTGACGGTGGCGCTCGCCGCCGAGACCACCGGACGGCTGCGTGGCCTGCCGGTACGGGAGGCCCGCGCCGAGCGTGACGCGGTACTCGACGAACTCGGCCTCGGCGAGATCGCCGGCCGCCCCCTGAAGAAGCTCTCCGGCGGGCAGCGGCGGCTCGCCTGTGTCGCGGCCGCGCTGGTCGGGGAGCGTCCGGTGCTCGTCCTCGACGAGCCGACGACCGGTATGGACCCCGTCGCCCGGCGCGCCGTCTGGGCAGCCGTCGACCGGCGGCGTGCCGAGCGCGGTGCGACGGTCCTGCTGGTCACCCACAACGTCATCGAGGCCGAGACTGTCCTGGACCGGGTCGCCGTCATCGACCGCGGCAAGGTCATCGCCTGCGACACCCCGGCCGGGCTCAAGGAGCAGGTGGCGGGCGAGGTCAGGGTGGAGCTGGTGTGGCGCGAGCGGGCACCGCTGGACTTGCCCGAGGTCGCGGCGCTGCGGGCGTCCGCGCAGGAGTCCGGACGCCGCTGGGTGCTGCGGCTCGGGCCCGACGAGGCGCGTGCGGCGGTCGCCGCGGTGACCGGTGGCGCGGCCTTCGCCGCGCTCGACGACTTCACCCTGGCGACGCCCAGCCTGGAGGACGTGTATCTGGCGCTCGGCGGGGGCGCGACCAAGGGGCTGGTGAAGTCATGACCGCGACACGTGCGACGAGCGGCGCGGCCGGAGCGTACCGGTGCGGGCGCGCGGCCGGGCAGGGACCGAACAGGAGCAGCGCCAGGTGACGAGCATCGTTCCCGCGGAGGCGGTGTCCGGGCACACCGGGCGACCGGCACACTCCGAGCCGTCGGGCAGGTCCGGCAGGTCCGGCCGGGCCGGCCCGGCCGGTTTCGCCGACGGCCGGAGCACCGAGGCCGCGGAGCTCGCCCCGAGGGCCCGGCTGTTCCCCTCGCTCGCGGCGGTCTACCGGGCCCAGCTCTCCCGGGCCAGGGTCGCCCGCATCCCGCTGCTCTTCGTGGCGACCTTCCAGTCCGTCGGGATCATGGTCCTGATGCGCGGGGTCGTCGACGGCGGGTCCGAGGCGCGGGCCGTAGTCGCCGGTTCCAGCGTCCTGGTCGTCGCGTTCGTCGCGCTGAACCTGCTGGCCCAGTACTTCGGGCAGCTGCGGGCCGGCGGGGGGCTCGACCACTACGCGACCCTGCCGGTGCCGCCCGCCGCCGTGGTGCTCGGGGCGGCCGGGGCGTACGCCTCGTTCACCGTGCCGGGCACGATCGTCACGGCGGTGACGGGCAGCGTGCTCTTCGGGCTGCCGATGACCCACCTGTGGGTGCTCGTCGCCGTCATCCCGCTCTCCGGCGCGGCCCTCTCCGGACTCGGCGCCGCGCTCGGGCTGCTCGCGCCCCGGCAGGAGCTGGCCACGCTGCTGGGCCAGCTCGGCATGTCCGCGGCGCTGCTGCTGGGCGTGCTTCCGGCGGACCGGCTGCCGGAGCCGATCGGCTGGGCCCGCGATCTGCTGCCCTCCACGTACGGGGTCGAGGCGCTCGCCCGCTCCTTCGACGCCCACCCGAACTGGGCCGTCGTCGCCCTGGACCTGGCTGTCTGCGCCGTCGTGGGCGTGCTCTCGCTGGCCGTGGCGACCTGGGCGTACCGCAGGGCAGCGGTCCGGTGAGGCGCGGCACAGGGACGCCTGGCACGATGGCACGGTGACCGCACCTCTGACGCCGCCGCACCAGCCCTCGCCCCACGACCCGTGGCAGACGCCGCCGAGCGGGGGCGGCCCCGGCGGCTCCCGTCCCGGGACCCTGCTGGAGGCGCCGGAGGAGAAGGATCTCCGTGCTGACCTGCGCCGGGCCGCCGTCGTCGGTGCGGTGGTGACGGTCGCCGGTGTCGGGCTCGGGCTGCTGTGGCTGTGGCTGGCACCCCGGGTGCCGCTGGTCTCCGACAACACGGCCGTCTTCCTGAGCGACAGCGAGGGCGAGGAGGCGATCGGGGCCGACGGCACGTTCGCGCTGCTCGCGCTGGCCTTCGGAGCGGTCTCCGCGGCGCTGGTCTTCTGGTTCCACCGGCGGGGCGGTGTAGCGCTCGTGGTGGGGCTCGCGGTGGGCGGGGTGCTCGGCTCGGTACTCGCGTGGCAGCTGGGGACCCGGCTGGGGCCGACCGGCGACGTGGTCGCCCACGCCCGTGAGGTCGGGAAGGGCGTGATCTTCGACGCGCCGCTCGAACTCCACGCCAAGGGGGCGCTGCTGGCGTGGTCGCTGGCGGCGATGGCCGTGCATCTGGGGTTGACGGCGATGTTCGGGCCGCGGGATCCGGAGCCGGACTGGGGGGTCTACCACGCGCCGGGTCAGGCGCCGGTGTACGGCCCCGCGCCGGTGTCCGGGCCTGCGGACGGCCCCGCGGACGGTCCTGCGCCGTCCTCCGGCCCCGCGCCGTCCTCCGGCCCCGCGGACGGCCCCGCGCCGTCCGGGCCGCCGTCGCCCGAGCCGCCTGCCCCGTCGTCGGGCTCGTAGCGGCGGGTGCGGCCCGCCAAGGAGATGGGCGACCGATGACCGCATCGGATACCGGGACCGGCGGCTCGCCGACCTCCGGGTTCGCGGGTGGGCGGTGTGGCCACCATGCGGGCGAACCGTGCCAGGACGGGCCTGTGGAGCCGGTGGAGCAGCCACGCGTCCCGGCCGCGATATCCACCTGCAGCGGCTTGAGCGACGGTGACCTGAACCATCTCGAGAGCACGTATCTGGAGTACCGGCTCCCGGAGAGCTACCGCACCTTCATGATCGAGAACGGTGGCGGTGCGCCGGTCCACCCGGTCGTGCATCCGCGTCACGGGTTCGTCCTCGATCAGCAGTTCTTCAACCTCTACGGCGACCCTGACCCGTATGACCTGCTCGACAACATGGTGCTGATGGCCGACCGTCTGACCGGCGACCACCTGGCGATCGCGTGGGTCCAGGGCGGTGCGCCGGTGCTGAGGATCCAGGGCGCCGGGAGCGGTTCGATCCTGTACTGGGACAACGACGACCGCAGGACCCGGCAGGGGGACACCCCCGAGATCTCCGTGTCGCGGCTGGAGCACCTGGCCGACGACATCGTCACCCTGCTGGAGGACGAGCTGGTCCAGGTTCCGGCCGAGCTGGAGAAGGTCTCCCGATCGGCGGTCTCCGGCGGCTTCTTCCGCCCGGTCACCCCCGACAACGCAGGCGCCGGACTGCCGGCCGGCCTGCGCGCGTAGCGCCACGCCGACGGGAGAACTGACGCTCATCGAACCGACCCCCCGGGGATCCCTCTCCGAGGAAGCGCTGCGCGAGCTCGAACCACAGCGGGCCCGCCCGCACGAGGCGATGTGCGCCCGCCAGGCTTACGGGACTGCCCTCAGCCCCGGCCGATCGCCGCGAACACCGCCCCCGTCAGGGACGCCAGGTCCGCCGGGGACAGCTCGACCTCCAGGCCGCGGCGGCCTGCCGAGACGCAGACCGTGCCGTGGTCCCGTGCCGACGCGTCCAGCACCGTGGGCAGCCGCTTGCGCTGGCCCAGGGGGGAGATGCCGCCCAGGACGTAGCCCGTGGTCCGTTCCGCCGCCGCCGGGTCCGCCATGGCCGCCCGCTTGCCGCCGACCGCCGACGCGAGGGCCTTCAGATCCAGGGAGCCGGCGACCGGGACGACCGCGACGGTCAGCCGGCCGTCCACGTCGGCGACCAGGGTCTTGAACACCCGGTCGGGGGAGACGCCCAGCGCCTCGGCCGCCTCCTCGCCGTAGGAGGCCGACGCCGGGTCGTGCTCGTAGGCGTGCAGCGTGAAGTCCGTGCCGGCGGCGGTCAGCGCGACCGTGGCCGGGGTACCGCCGGACTGGTGCTGCTTCTTCGGCTTCTTCGCCACGGGGGAGTGGCCCTCCGGTCGCTCAGTTGGGGTGGGTCGGGGCGCGGGTCAGCTCCACCGCGGGCAGCGACGGCAGATGCCGGATGACGGCCGTCTCGGAACGCAGCAGCGTGAGCTCCTCGCGGAGCCGGGTCGCGGTGTCCGGGGCCTGGAGCAGACGCTGCTTGGCGGGGATGTCCAGTACGGCCGCGGCGGCGACCAGGTACGACACGACGGACGGGTCGTCGGGCAGCTCCGCACCGGTGGTGAGGGAGCGTTCGCTCGCGCCCGCCAGCCGCTTCTGGTAGCTGCGGAAGGCCCGCAGGACGCCCTCGGCGAGCGCACCGGCGTCCTCGCCCGGGTCCTCCTCCAGCTCTTCGAGCTCGGCCGTCAGGCAGGGGCCGCTCGCGTCCACCGAGAGCAGCCGGACCCGGGTGGTGCCGGTCGCGAGGACCTCGAAGCTGCCGTCCGCCCGCTCCCGGATCTTCGCCGCGTCGGCGATACAGCCCACCCGGTGGAACGTCTGGAGGGGATCGGGACCGAAGCCGTCCGCCGGGCCGCGCTCGACGGGAACGCGCCCCGGGTCCGGCATTCCGGCAGCCGTCGGGGCGGTCTCGCGGCCGTCGCGGATGGCGACCACGGCGAAGCGGCGCGGTTCGTCCTCATCGGTCTTCAGCAGTTCGCGCATCATGGCGCGATAACGCTCCTCGAAGACGTTCAGCGGCAGCACGAGGCCGGGGAACAGCACCGCGTTCAGCGGGAACAGAGGCAGGCGAGCGGTGGTCACAACGGTCAAGCGTAATGGCCGCGGGTCCGTCCCCGGTCGGCCCGGTGTCGCAAGGGCGTCACAGACGCCACCTGGAGCCGGGTGCCGTCGCGTGTGTCGAGGAACCTGCCGAGCGGGTCCTCGGACACCGAGGACCACGGGAACGAGGCGGCGTGGGGTCCGATCTGCCGGAACTGTTCCAGCGCCTCGTCCCAGCGGCCCCGTGCGACCAGCACGTACGCGAGCAGATTGCGGACCTCGGCCGGCCACGGGTCACCCGGCTCGAAGGAGACGGAGAGGGAGATCGCCAGATCCGCCGCCCGGTCGATCCGTTCCACCTGCACCGAGGTGGTCCGGGTGTCCGGCCCCTCGGCCAGCACGGCGAAGGCCGCCCGCAGCGGCAGCGCCTGCACCAGGGAACTGGGCAGCGAGTCCTCCGCGGCCCGCTCGGCGAAGTCGAAGCACTCGCGGTGCGAGCCGTACCAGGCGGCGGAGAGGTACTGGAGGGCGGCGACATGGCAGCCGTAGTGGTGCGTGGAGCGCTGTATGGCCTGCTCCCACAGCGTCTCGAACGTGGTGTGCGTCGCATGGGTGCCGCGGGCGTGGTCGAGCGCGAGGCGCCAGGGCACCGGATCGCGCGGATCGCACTCCGCCGCGGCCGTGATCATCGGCCCCACGTCGCGCAGCTGCTCCGCGCGGGCGGGCGACTCCCAGGCGCGCAACACGGCGAGCTGGGCCTTGACGAGCAGCGCGTCGGGGTCGTGCGGGGCGGCGGCCAGCCAGTCGCCCAGCCAGCCGTCCCGGCTGCGGGCGAAGGCCACGATCCGCTTCAGATAGCGGTCCCGGCTCTCCCACTCGGCCGCGTCCCTGGTGGTGGCCAGCAGCTTCGCGGCCGGCTCGTACTCCCCGAGCGCGGCGGCGACCAGCGCGGGCGACAGTCTCTCGTCGGGGGCGTCGAGCATCACCGCATGGTCCGCGGGCAACCCGGTCGACAGCTCCGGGGTGTGCCGGATCATGCGCGCGGTACGGAGCAGAGCGCGGAGGAAAGGCATGGTGCAGACCATTGAAAAGCGCTGGTCGGGGCGGCGCCAGAGGGGCGCTGTGAAACTTTGGTGCCGAGTGAATGGGTTGCCCTCGGTGTGGTCAAGAAAAAGTAAAGGAAAGTGCGGAATCTGGCCTGTTCCTGTCGTTCCAGGGGTAGCGGTCGAGTGGTGTGCCCGAAGCGGCGGGTGGGCGTTCGGTGACCGCTCCACCCGTTCGTGGAGCGGGTGGAGGTCTCTTGGTCCGCCGCTTCCGGGCCGCTCCGCGGTCAGCTGCGGCGCAGCAGCCGTGAGGCGCCGGCCGCGACGGTGGTGGCCAGTATCCAACCCAGCAGGATCAGGGCGGCCGCCACCCACTGCCAGCCGCCCTCCATGAGCCAGTAGCCGTCCTGGCCGAGGTTGATCACCGGCACCAGCAGATCCAGCGCGTACAGCGAGGGATTCCACTCCGGATGCTCGCTCCCCTTGATCGCCGCCGGGTGGTAACGGGAGAAGGCCACCGCGCCCGCCGCCCACAGCACCGCCATCCACACCGCGGCCCGCCCCGGCCGGTAGCCGTACGCCACCGTCCAGTCCTGGAGGTAGCCCCAGAGCTTCGCGGCGGGCGGCAGGGTCTCGCGGCGCCGCCGCTGCTTGGCGAGCAGCACCTCGCGGGCGTCCGCGTCCTCGCCGCTGCTGCGGAGCACGGCGGCGAGCCGTTCGTACGGCTCCGGCACGTACTCGGGGGTCGCCGCGGCCACCCACTCCAGGCGCCGGGAGAGCGGGAAGTGCCCGTACGGGACGAGGTTCTCGTACACGAACCCGCCCATCGCCAGACCGCCGGGACCCGGCCAGCTGGTCGACACGTCGATCAGCGTGCCGATCTTCGCCCCGTTCAGCACCACCCGGCCCTGCGCCGGGCGCTCCGGGTTGAACCTCAGCTCGGGAGCCACTATCCGGCGCAGCGACAGCTCCTCGTGGCCGACGAGGACGAAGACGGCCTTGTGCAGGTCGACCGCGTCACCGAACCGCCCGTCGTCCAGCCGCACCCCGCCCCGGCACCGGAAGACCTGCGCGCGGGTGCCGTGCGCAGGCGTCGGGGACGTGACGATGCCGTACGGGGGTGTGTTGCCCTGGTTGCCGGTGTCCACGCTGACCCACGCCTCGCTCATGTACAGCGTCCGCTCCACGCTCAGCTGCGGGGCGTTCAGCGCGCGGAGCCCCTGCGTGGCCCGGAGCCTGCTGCCGCGCAGGCTCAGCGAACCGCCGACCTTCGCGCCGCGCAGGCTCAGCTCGCCGAGCAGCTCGATCATCTCGGCCTGGAGGTCCTGGGCGACCGTGAGCCCGTCGCCGATGAACGCCCGGCCCTGCCGGTCGGGGCCGATGTCGATCTGGTTGAGCAGCAGATCCGTGCCGATCTGCGCGTCCGTGAGGCGGATGCCCCGCTCGACCCGGCAGCGCGGCAGGTGCAGATCGCCCTCGGTGCGCAGCCGGGCCGCCTCCAGCCGCGGGATCGCGCACCCGACCATCCGCAGGGTCGTGAAGTGGCACTCGGGCAGCACCACCTCCTCCTCGAAGCGGCAGCCGGTCAGCTCCACGTACGGATCCACCCGCCCGCCCGCGAGATCCAGCTTCCCCGTGACGCGTAAGCCCCGGAGCTTCAGCGCGGCCACCCGGCCGGGCCTGGCCTTCGGGCCGCTCAGCAGCAGCCGGGCGACCACCCGGGCGTCCACACTGCGCTCCAGGCCCCAGGCGAGCGGGGCGAACGGATCGTTGAGTGCTGCGTCACGGGAGCGCAGATCGTAGGTGGACCCGTTCCTGAAGGACTGCCACATGCCCAGCTCGGCCGCGCTGAGGCCGTCCGGGAAATCGCCGTCGTGCGGTTCGGTCACCGATGCCCCTTTCACTCGGAGCCCTGGACCGACCGGCACAAGTGGGGTCGGTCGGTATTCCCGTTATTCCCTCTGAGTGACCGAATGAACGCTAATAGTCAGCCGTGACAGCGAGGGCATGTATCAGCCAGTGATACGGGCGTCCGGGCGCCTGTGGCGGTCTGAGAGAATTGCGGTGTGATCTCTCGAATCGATCTGCGCGGCGGTGCCCTCCCCGAGGGCGGCGACCTGCGCGACCTGCTGCCCCGTGCCGAGTTCGACGTGGAAGCCGCCCTGGAGACGGTGCGGCCCATCTGCGAGGACGTACGCCATCGTGGCTCGGCGGCAGTGATCGACTGGGGGGAGAAATTCGACGGTGTGCGGATCGACTCGATCCGGGTACCGGCCGGCGCGGTCACCGAGGCGCTGGAGCGGCTTGATCCCGCCGTGCGCGCAGCCCTGGAGGAGTCGATCCGCCGTGCCCGGCTCGTCCACCGCGAGCAGCGCCGCACCACGCACACCACCCAGGTCGTGCCCGGCGGCACCGTCACCGAGAAGTGGGTGCCGGTCGAGCGCGTCGGGCTGTACGTGCCGGGCGGGCGCTCGGTGTACCCGTCGTCCGTCGTGATGAACGTCGTCCCGGCCCAGGAGGCGGGCGTCGAGGGCATCGCCGTCTCCTCCCCGCCGCAGAAGGAGTTCGGCGGACTGCCGCACCCGACGATCCTGGCGGCCTGCGCCCTGCTGGGCGTCGACGAGGTGTACGCGGCCGGCGGCGCCCAGGCCGTCGCGATGTTCGCGTACGGCACCGAGGACTGCCTGCCGGTGAACCTCGTCACCGGCCCCGGCAACATCTACGTCGCCGCCGCCAAGCGCCTCCTCAAGGGCCGCATCGGCATCGACGCCGAGGCCGGGCCCACCGAGATCGCGATCCTCGCCGACTCCACCGCCGACCCGGTGCACGTCGCCGCCGACCTGATCAGCCAGGCCGAGCACGACCCGATGGCCGCCGCGGTGCTGGTGACCGACTCCGAGGAGCTCGCCGCCGCCACCGAGGCCGAGCTGACGCCGCAGGTCGCCGCGACCAAGCACGTCACCGACCGGATCGAGCCCGCGCTGGCCGGCCGCCAGTCCGCGATCGTCCTGGTCAACGACCTGGAGGACGGCCTGAAGGTCGTCGACGCGTACGCCGCGGAGCACCTGGAGATCCAGACCGCGGACGCCGCCGCCGTCGCGGACCGGGTCCGTAACGCCGGGGCGGTCTTCGTCGGCCCCTGGTCCCCGGTCTCGCTCGGTGACTACTGCGCCGGCTCCAACCACGTGCTGCCCACCGGCGGCTGCGCCTGCCACTCCTCGGGCCTGTCCGTGCAGTCCTTCCTGCGCGGCATCCACATCGTCGACTACACCCGCGACGCGCTCGCCGAGGTCACCCACCACGTCGTGACCCTCGCCGAGGCGGAGGACCTCCCCGCCCACGGCGCCGCACTGAAGGCCAGGTTCGGCTGGAAGGTTCCGCAGCAGTGACGAACGACAGCCCCACGCCGGCCCGTATCCCCGAGCCGACCCGCATCGACGACCTCCCCATCCGGGACGAACTGCGCGGCCAGTCCCCGTACGGCGCGCCCCAGCTCGACGTACCGGTCCGGCTGAACACCAACGAGAACCCCTACCCGCTCCCCGAGGCCCTGGTCGACCGGATCGCCGAACGGGTCCGCGAGGCCGCCCGCGACCTCAACCGCTACCCCGACCGCGACGCCGTCGAGCTCCGCACCGAGCTGGCCCGCTACCTCAGCCGCACCGCCGGGCACCAGGTGGGCCACGCCAACGTCTGGGCGGCCAACGGCTCCAACGAGGTGCTCCAGCAACTGCTGCAGACCTTCGGCGGCCCCGGCCGCACCGCGATCGGCTTCGAGCCCTCGTACTCGATGCACGCCCTCATCGCCCGCGGCACCGGAACGGGCTGGATCTCCGGCCCGCGCAACGACGACTTCACCGTCGACGTCGACGCCGCCCGCGCCGTCATCGCCCGGGAGCGCCCCGACGTCGTCTTCATCACCTCGCCCAACAACCCCACCGGCACCGCCGTCGACGCGGACACCGTCCTCGCGCTGTACGACGCCGCGCAGGCGGCCAAGCCGTCGATGGTCGTCGTCGACGAGGCGTACGGCGAGTTCAGCCACCACGCCTCGCTGCTCCCGCTGATCGAGGGCCGCCCCCACCTGGTGCTCTCGCGCACCATGTCGAAGGCGTTCGGCGCCGCCGGACTGCGGCTCGGCTACCTCGCCGCGGACCCCGCCGTCGTGGACGCGGTCCAGCTGGTGCGGCTCCCGTACCACCTGTCCTCCGTCACCCAGGCCACCGCGCTCGCCGCCCTGGAGCACACCGATACGCTCCTCGGATACGTCGCCCAGCTCAAGAGCGAACGCGACCGTATCGTCACCGAGCTGCGCGCCCTCGGCTTCGACGTCACCGACTCGGACGCCAACTTCGTCCAGTTCGGCCGCTTCGCCGACAGCCACACGGCCTGGCGGCACATCCTCGACCGGGGCGTCCTGGTCCGGGACAACGGCGTACCGGGATGGCTGCGGGTCTCCGCAGGGACCCCGGCAGAGAACGACGCGTTCCTCGATGCGGTACGCGAACTGAAGAAGGAGCACGACGCATGACTCGCGAGGCCCGCGTAGGAAGAGTGGAGCGGACCACCAAGGAAACCTCCGTGCTCGTCGAGATCAACCTCGACGGCACCGGCAAGGTCGATGTCGCGACCGGGGTCGGCTTCTACGACCACATGCTCGACCAGCTCGGCCGCCACGGACTCTTCGACCTCACGGTCAAGACCGACGGCGACCTGCACATCGACTCGCACCACACCATCGAGGACACCGCCCTCGCCCTCGGCACCGCCTTCAGGCAGGCCCTCGGCGACAAGGTCGGCATCTACCGCTTCGGCAACTGCACCGTCCCGCTCGACGAGTCGCTCGCCCAGGTCACCGTGGACCTCTCCGGCCGCCCGTACCTGGTGCACACCGAGCCCGAGAACATGGCGCCGATGATCGGCGAGTACGACACGACGATGACCCGGCACATCCTGGAGTCGTTCGTCGCCCAGGCGCAGATCGCCCTGCACGTCCACGTCCCGTACGGGCGCAACGCCCACCACATCGTGGAGTGCCAGTTCAAGGCGCTCGCACGCGCCCTGCGCTACGCCAGCGAGCACGACGGGCGCGCGGCCGGCATCCTCCCCTCCACGAAGGGCGCGCTGTGACCGGCCTCAACACCATCCTGATCCTGGTCGGCCTCTTCCTGGCCGGCGGGGTCTACTCCTTCTCGAAGCAGGGCATGCCCAAGGGCGTCATCGTGCTGCTCGGCATCGGCTCCGTGATGTGCCTGGTCGCAGGCGTCATGCGGATCCAGGGACTCTGGGACTAGGGGCGGGCGTGGACAGCAAGAAGAAGGTCGTCGTCTTCGACTACGGCTTCGGCAACATCCGCTCCGCCGAGCGCGCCCTCGCCCGGGTCGGCGCAGATGTCGAGATCACCCGCGACTTCGACACGGCGATGAACGCCGACGGGCTGCTGGTCCCCGGCGTCGGCGCGTTCTCCGCCTGCATGGAGGGCCTGAAGAAGGCCCGCGGGGAATGGATCATCGGCCGCAGGCTCTCCGGCGGTCGCCCCGTCATGGGCATCTGCGTCGGTATGCAGATCCTCTTCGAGCGCGGCATCGAGCACGGCGTGGAGACCGAGGGGCTCGACGAGTGGCCGGGCACCGTCGGCCCGCTCAAGGCCGACGTCGTCCCCCACATGGGGTGGAACACCGTCGAGGCCCCCGAGGACTCCCGGCTGTTCGCCGGACTCGACCCCGAGGCCCGGTACTACTTCGTGCACTCGTACGCGGCGCACGACTGGTCCCTCGAAGTCACCAACGCGAAGATCCGTGCCCCCGGGGTCACCTGGGCCACGCACGGCGAGCGGTTCGTGGCGGCCGTGGAGAACGGCGCGCTGTGGGCCACCCAGTTCCACCCCGAGAAGTCCGGCGACGCCGGCGCCCAGCTGCTGACCAACTGGATCGAGACGCTGTAATGCCGAAGCTTGAACTGCTCCCCGCCGTAGACGTCCGCGACGGCCAGGCGGTCCGCCTGGTGCACGGCGAGTCCGGCTCCGAGACCTCCTACGGCTCCCCGCTGGAGGCCGCACTCGCCTGGCAGCGCTCCGGCGCCGAGTGGCTGCACCTCGTCGACCTGGACGCAGCCTTCGGCACCGGCGACAACCGCGCGCTCATCGCCGAGGTGGCCGGCGCCATGGACATCAAGGTCGAGCTCTCCGGCGGCATCCGCGACGACGCCTCGCTCGCCGCCGCCCTCGCCACCGGCTGCCGCCGGGTCAACCTCGGCACCGCCGCCCTGGAGACCCCCGAGTGGGTCGCCAAGGTCATCGCCGAGCACGGCGACCAGATCGCGGTCGGCCTCGACGTACGCGGCACCACGCTGCGCGGCCGCGGCTGGACCCGCGACGGCGGCGACCTCTACGAGACGCTCGCCCGCCTCGACTCCGAGGGCTGCGCCCGCTACGTCGTCACCGACATCGCCAAGGACGGCACGCTGCAGGGCCCCAACCTGGGCCTGCTGAGGGACGTCTGCGCGGCCACCGACCGTCCCGTCGTCGCCTCGGGCGGAGTCTCCTCCCTCGACGATCTGCGGGCGATCTCCCTGCTCGTCCCCGAAGGCGTCGAGGGTGCGATCGTCGGAAAGGCGCTGTACGCGGAGGCGTTCATGCTGGAAGAGGCCCTGAAGGCGGTCGCCGCATGACCGACTCCGTCAGCCGGATCTCCTCCGGCGCCCCCTGGGAGGAGAAGTTCGGCTACTCCCGCGCGGTCGAGCTGCCCAACGGCCTGGTGCTGGTGGCCGGGTGCACCTCGGTGGCGGGCGGGGAGATCTCCGCCGGAGGCCCTTACGAGCAGGCCATCACCTCCTTCGAGGTCGCCTTCGCGGCGCTCGGGCAGGTGGGCCTGGGCCGCGAGGACGTCGTCCGTACCCGGATGTACCTCACGCACGCCCGGGACGTCGACGACGTCGGCCGTGCCCACAAGGAGCTGTTCGACGACGTGCGCCCCGCCGCCTCCATGGTCATCGTGTCCGGCCTCGTCGACCCGAGCCTGGTCGTCGAGGTCGAGGTCGAGGCCTTCCGGGCAGGTGCCCGGTGACGCTCGCCGTACGTGTCATCCCCTGCCTCGACGTGGACAACGGCCGTGTCGTCAAGGGCGTCAACTTCCAGAACCTGCGCGACGCCGGTGACCCCGTGGAGATGGCGAAGCTGTACGACGCCGAGGGCGCCGACGAGCTGACCTTCCTCGACATCACCGCGTCCAGCGGCGACCGCGAGACGACCTACGACGTGGTGCGCCGCACCGCCGAGCAGGTCTTCATCCCGCTCACCGTCGGCGGCGGCGTCCGCACCACCGACGACGTCGACAAGCTGCTGCGGGCCGGCGCGGACAAGGTCGGCGTCAACACCGCGGCCATCGCCCGCCCGGAGCTGATCCGGGAGATCGCCGAACGCTTCGGTCGCCAGGTCCTGGTGCTCTCCGTGGACGCCCGGCGCACTCCCGCAGGCACCTTCGAGGTCACCACGCACGGCGGCCGCAAGGGCACCGGCATCGACGCCGTCGAATGGGCACACCGGGCCGCCGCCCTCGGCGCGGGCGAGATCCTGCTCAACTCGATGGACGCCGACGGCACGAAGGACGGCTACGACACCGAGATGATCGAGGCCGTCCGCAAGCACGTGACCGTCCCCGTCATCGCCTCCGGCGGCGCGGGGCGGCTCGCGGACTTCGCACCGGCTGTCGGCGCGGGAGCCGACGCGGTCCTCGCCGCGTCCGTCTTCCACTTCGGCGACCTGCGGATCTCCGAGGTCAAGGGCGCTCTCCGGGAGGCCGGCCACCCGGTCCGCTGAGCGCGGGCAGGCACCACCGGCCGCGAAGACCGGTGAAGTTGCCGATGTGTGCGACCGGGGTGCACCGCGAAAGTGGAGACCGCCAGAGAAACACGGCGGTCTCCACGCGGTGCACCCCGAAGGCCCCAGGTGACGACGGGCCCTCGGACGCTGCCCGGCGTGGCTCCCGCCACGACCGAGAGGACCCCCCTCGTGCAGCAGCACCTCCCCTCCGGCGACATCGCCCCGCGCCACCGGATCTCCAGGAGCCGCTCCCGCCTCGTCAAGGGCCTGCTGGCCGCCGCCGTCGCCACCGCGGGTCTGTGCACCGCGCTGGTGCCGGGCGCCCAGGCCGCCGACAACCCCTACGAGCGCGGCCCGGCGCCGAGCGATTCGAGTATCGAGGCGAGCCGCGGTTCGTACGCGGTCTCGCAGACCAGCGTCTCCTCGCTGAGCGTCAGCGGCTTCGGCGGCGGCACGGTCTACTACCCGACGTCGACCGCGGACGGCACCTTCGGCGCGGTCGCCATCGCGCCCGGCTACACCGCCTACCAGTCCAGCATCGCCTGGCTCGGACCGCGGCTCGCCTCACAGGGCTTCGTCGTCTTCACCATCGACACCAACACCACACTGGACCAGCCCGACAGCCGGGGACGCCAGCTCCTGGCCGCACTCGACTACCTGACGAAGACCAGCTCGGTGCGCAGCCGGATCGACATCACCCGGCTCGGCGTGATGGGCCACTCCATGGGCGGCGGCGGCACCCTGGAGGCCGCGAAGAGCCGCACCTCACTCAAGGCGGCGATCCCGCTGACCGGCTGGAACCTCGACACCACCTGGCCCGAGGTCCGCACCCCCACCCTGATCTTCGGCGCCGACGGCGACACGATCGCCCCCGTCGCCACCCACTCCGAGCCGTTCTACCAGTCGCTGCCGAGCAACCTGGACAAGGCGTACGTGGAGCTGCGCGGGGCCACGCACTTCACCCCGAACTCCTCCAACACCACG
The DNA here is from genome assembly GCF_044756945.1 of Streptomyces sp. NPDC091387. Lineage (NCBI taxonomy): Bacteria > Bacillati > Actinomycetota > Actinomycetes > Kitasatosporales > Streptomycetaceae > Streptomyces > Streptomyces sp. NPDC091387. The sequence goes on from NZ_JBIVTZ010000003.1 coordinate 229,663, forward strand.
ATCGCGAAGTACAGCATCTCGTGGCTGAAGCGCTTCATCGACAATGACACCCGGTACGAGCAGTTCCTGTGCCCGCTGCCGGCGGTGAGCCTGACGGTCGCCGAGTCCCGGGGCAACTGCCCGCACACCTCCTGAACCTGACGGTGTGTGAGGGGCCGGACCGCGAACCGCGGTCCGGCCCCTTCCCGCGCCCCGGCTGTGTGCGCGCACAGCCGATCGCGGTCCGCCTTGGGACGGTGCCCCGCAACCGGCCGGGGGCGGACGCACACCTTCCGGGCTTGTTTACGCGGAAGTAACGTGCCGGTGGTGACCCCCATGACGACCGTGCACAGTCCCCTCCGGCTGTACGGCCGCAGCGGTGAACTCGCCCTCCTGGAAACGCTGTCGGCCCGGCTGCGCGACGGCGACGGCGGTGCGCTGGTGCTGACCGCACTGCCCGGCATCGGCCGCACCGCCCTCCTGGACAGCGCCGTCGCCGCGCACCGCGAGCGCCATACCGGCCCCGTCCTGACCGCCACCGCGGCCCCCGCCGAACAGCGGCTGCCCCACAGCGGGCTGCACGCCCTGCTCTGCTCCGCGCCCGGCCCGCTCCCGCCCGACCAGGTGCTGCGCGACGGCATCGGGCCGGCGGCCCTGCTCGCCCTGCTGCGGCAACTCGGCCAGGAACGGCCGGTGCTGGTGTGCGTGGACGACGCGCACCTCTGGGACGCCGACTCACGCGCCGCCCTCGGCTTCGCGGCCCGCAGGCTCGGCGCGGGCAGCCGGGCCGCGGTGCTGCTCGGCGCCGGGGACGGCGCGGGATTCGCGGGGCTGCCCGCGCTCCGGCTCGGCCCGCTCGACGACGACGCGTCGGCCGCGCTCCTGGACCGGCTCACCGACGCCACGGGCGCCGCCGACCGGGTCGACCCGGTGGTCCGCGGCGAACTGCTGCGGGAAGCGGCCGGCAACCCGCGACTGCTCACCGGACTCGCCGGCCGGCTCACCCCCGACCAGCTCGCCGGACGGACCGCACTGCCCTCCCCGCTGCCCGGCGGCGAGGACGTCCTGGACGCCCACGCCGCACGCCTCGACGGGCTTCCCCCTGACACCCGCACCCTCCTGCTGCTCGCGGCCGCCGCGGAGGAGCACGAGCCGGAGGGCGCGGGCGCCGACGCCGCCCTGCTGCTGCGCGCCGCCGCCTCGGCCGGTCTCGGCCCCGCCGCGCTCGACCTCGCGCTGCATACCCCCGCCGGGACCGCGGGCGCGCTCCAACGGGCGGGAAACCGGGTCCACTTCAGCCACCCGCTGCTGCGCCGTGCGGTCCTGCACCGCGCCACCCCGCACCGCCGCCGCGCGGTGCACGGACTGCTCGCCACCCTCCTGACGACGGGCACCACCGGTCCGCGCGGCCGGGTCCGGTCCGGCGGAGCCCCCACGGCGCCCGGACCGCCCGCGCTCGCGGCGCTCGTCCAGCGGGCCGGTGCGGCCGACGGTCCCGATGCCGCGCTCGCCGACGCGCTGGAGGCCGCGGCCGTGCCACCGCGACCGCACGCCGAGCGGGCCGCCGCCCTCGCCCGCGCCGCGATGCTCTCCACCGACGAGGCGGCGCGGGCCGACCGGTTCGCCGCGGCCGCCGAGCACACCCGGCTCGCGGGCGACGCCGGGCGGGCCCGCGCACTGCTGGCCAGGGTCGGCGGACGGCCCCCGCACGGCCCCGCGCACCGCGTGCGCGGGCTGCTCGCCCTGCGGGACGGGCCGGCCGCCGACGCCCGCGAGGAACTGCTCACCGCCGCGTCGCTGCTCGCCCCGCACGCTCCGCGCCGCGCCCTCGACGCGCTCCTCGGCGCCGCGGAGGCCGCCTGGGCGACGGGCGACGCCCTCGGCTACCTCGACGCGATGACCCGGATCGCCGTCCCCGTGCCCGACCGGGCCCTCGCGCAGTACCGCGACGGCATGTGCGCGATGCTGAGCGGCCGGACCACCGAGGGCCACGCCCTGCTGCGCCACTGCGTCGACTCCGCAGGCCGGGCCCGGGACCCCGCCGGGATGCTGCGCGGCGCAGTGGCGGCGCTGGTGCTCGGCGACATCGACGCCGCGTGCCGGTCCGGGGCCAGGGCGCTGGCCGCCGTACGCGCGACCGGTCCGGAGTCCCTGCTGCCCCAGGCCCTGGAGCACCTGGCGTACGCCGAACTCCGCGCCGGGCGCCATGCGCGGGCCCGCGCCCACGCCCTGGACGGCCTGCACGCCGCCCGCCGTACCGGACAGCCCAACACCGCCGCCCATCTGCACGCCGTGCTCGCGCTTACCGCCTCCGTGGAAGGCGGTACGCGGTCCTGCGCCGCGCACGCGGACGCCGCCCTGGCGGGTGCCGGACCGCACGGCCTCGTTCAGGCCGCGACCCTCGCCACCTGGGCGCTCGCCCGTGCGGACCTGGCCGCCGGACGCTCCGGCGAGGCGGCGGCGCGGCTGGGCCCCCTGGTCGGGCCCGGTCCGCGGCACGGGCACTTCGCGGCCCGGATGCTCGCCGTGCCGTGCTTCGTCGAGGCGTCGGTCCTGGCCGGTCGGGCGGACCGGGGAGAGCGCGGACCGGCCGGGCGCGCGGTTCACCGTGCCGGCGGGGGAGCGGACCCGGTCGCGGACGCCGTCGAGGAGTTCGCCGTCTGGGTCACGTACACCACCGACCCCGCCGCCCCCGCCCAACTGGCCCGCTGCCGGGCCCTGCTGGCGCCGCCCGCGGAGGCGGCGGGACGGTACGAGGAAGCGCTCGTCCACCACGACCGCACGGGCGGCGACTTCGAACGCGCCCGCACCCAGCTGCTGTACGGGGCGTGGCTGCGCCGGCGCCGCCGTACCCGGGAGGCCAGGGGCCCGCTGCGGGACGCCCTGGTCGGCTTCGAACGGTGCGGCGCGCGGGTCTGGGCGGACCGGGCGGGCGGCGAACTGCGGGCCGCGGGCGAGGCGGTGGAGTGCTCCGCCGCCGGGGGAGCCGACCCGCTCTCCGCGCTGACCCCGCAGCAGCAGCGGATCGCCCGCTGCGTCGCCGAGGGCGCCACCAACCGCGAGGTGGCGCTGCGGCTCTCGGTGAGCACGCGGACCGTCGACCACCATCTGCGCAATGTGTTCGCCGCGCTGGGCGTGCGCTCCAGGACCGAGCTGGCCGGGATGCTCGGCCGCCGGAGGGGGTGACGGGGAGGGCCGGGCCGGGGGCCCCGGAGCCGGGAGGTTGCAGGACCGTGATGAGAAGTACGGCGCAGACCCCTAGGTACCGACTGGGCGGTATGCCATTCTGCGGGCGTCAGGATCATTCGGTGTGCTCATGCCCAACGCCGGGCTGGGCGACCCGAGCCGGCCGAATCCCGGAGCCGGCCGAATCCCGGTGGAGGCCGCCATGCCGCAGGTCGTACGTTCACGGGTCAGGGCGCTGCACGGGCCGCCACCCGTCGCGCCGGTACCGCGCCGCTTCCGGTCGCTGGCCGACCGCGAAGCCGTCGCCGTACTGCACCGGGCCGCCCGGGTGCTGATCGAGGCGCTGCCGGAGCTGACGGACCGGCTCGTCGAGGCGCTGCGGGAGCAGGAACCCGCCTACCGCTCGGCGATCGAGGCGGACGCGGCGGAGATCTGGCAGGAGGTGCACCACTCGCTGCGGCACAACGTCGGATCGCTCATCCAGCCGCGGGAGTTCCGGGACGCCGCCCACCGCACCTCCCGGCGGATCGGGGAGATCCGGGCCGAACAGGCCCTGCCGCTCGACGCGGTCCTGCACGCCTTCCGGATGGGCGGCGCGATGGTCTGGCAGGGCCTCGTGGACGAGACCGCGCGCCGGCACCCCGACGACGTCCGGCTGCTGGTCCATGTCGCGGCGGACGTCTGGAACTTTGTGGACGAGCACTGCGGCGTCGTCGCCGACGCCTACCGGCAGACGGAACGCCGGCTGGCATGGCGCAGGGAGAACCGCCAGCGCCTGATGACGGCGGCCCTGCTGGACGGCACCGCCCGGATCGCCGAACTGCCGGACGCCGCGGCGATGCTGGGGCTGCCGGAGCACGGCAGGTACGCGGTGCTCGCGGTCGCCACCGCCCGCCGCGCTCCGCACGGCGCCGCGCACCCGCCGATGGCGCTGCCCACGGGCACGGAGGCGCTCTGGCACCCGGGCCCGGACGCGGAGTTCGCGATCCTGCCGCTGAACCCGGGCGCGGCCGGTCCGGAGCCCCGCGCACCGCTCACCGACGCCTCCGGACCGGCCGAGGCCGCAACGCAGCCCGGCGCACCGGCCGGCCCGGTCGACGGCGACGCCGAACTCGCCGCCCTGGCAGCCGGGTTGTCCGTCCCGCCCGGTGCCCGGGTCGGTATCAGTTCTGTCGTCGGCGGGCTGGCGGCCGTCGGGGACGCCCGGCGGCTCGCCGAGACCGCCCTGCGGGCGTGCCCGGCCGGCGGCGGGGTCGTCCTGCTCGACGAACAGCTGCCCGCCGCCCTGGTCGTCTCGTCCCCCGGGCTCGGCGCGGCGCTCGCCGCCCGGGTGCTGGGACCGCTGGACCGGCTGGACCCCGCCGACCGCGACGTACTCATCGAGACCCTCACCGCATGGCTCGACTCCGACGGCTCCGCCCAGCGCGCGGGGGCCCGGCTCTACTGCCACCGCAACACCGTCCTGAACCGGCTGCGCCGCTTCGAGCAGCTGACCGGCCGCTGCCTGACCCGCCCGTCCGACGCGGTCGAGGTCTCGCTCGCCCTCGCCGCGCGCCGCCTGCTGGCAGGCTGACGGGAGCGCCCCTGGCTGTGCCCGCGCACAGTTCCGCGCGGCGCGGCCTGTACCCGCACACCGCACCCGCCCCACCCGGTGTACGCGGGCCCGGCCGGCTGATGCCGTGTCTGACATGCCTCCAGTGCCCCTGAGAACCCGTGCCCGCGCGCGTGCCCGCACGGCCGCCGCGACCTGTCTCCCGGCCGCCGGACCGCGCCGGTGAGCGGCGCCTTCGACGCCCGGTCGCTCGCCGTGGTCGTCTTCCTCGGATTCGTCGCCGTGTCCCTGCTGCTGTGCGGGCTGGCCGCGGCGGACCAGGACGACCCGGAACACTTCTACGCGGGCGGCAGCTCGGCCCTCGGCCCGGCCGGCGCCGGTCTGGCCATCGCGGGCGACTACATCTCGGCGGCCACCCTCCTCTCCACCACCGGTGCCGTCGCGCTCGCCGGTCTCGATGGGGTCCTGTTCGCCGCCGCCACCGTCGCCTCACTGGTGCTGGTCATGCGCGTCCTGGCCGAACCACTGCGCGGAAAGGGCGTGTTCACCCTCGGGGACTTCCTCGCGGACCGGCTGGGCGACCCGTCCGTACGCCGTGCCCTGGGCATCACCACCCTGGTCGTCCTGGCCCCGCTGCTGCTGGTGCAACTCGCCACCGCGGGACGGGTCATGGCCTCCGTGTTCGGCCTCCCGGACGGCGCGCTGACCGGCTGCACCGTCGCCAGCGGCGCGCTGATGGTCTGCTACTCCGCGGTCGGCGGGATGCGCGGCACGGGCTACATCCAGATCCTGAAGGTCGCGGTGGTGCTGGCCGCCGTGACCCTGCTCGCCGGACTGGTGCTCGCCCGCTACGGCTGGAACCCGTTCGCCCTGTTCGACGCGGCCCGGCACGGCAGCGGGGCGGGCGGCGCCTACGCGCGCCCCGGCTTGCAGTTCGGCCACTCCGTCGTCGGCACCCTGGATCTGCTCGGCTTCCAGCTCACCCTGGTGCTCGGGGCCGCCTGCATGCCGCACATCATGATGCGGCTGCACCCGATGCGGGACAGCTGGACCGTGCGCCGCGCCACCCTCTGGGCGTCGGCCCCGGTGGCCGTCCTGTGCCTCGGGGTCGTCGTGGTCGGACTCGGCGCGTCCGCCCTGCTGGGCCGCAAGGTCCTCCAGGCCGCGGACCCGGCGGGCGGTACGGCGCTGCTGCTGGTGACGGGCGCCCTGGACCCGGGCGCCGACGGGCCGCGCGAGAGCCTGCTGTTCGCGTTCGTGGCCTGCGCGGTGTTCGCCACGACGCTGGCCGCGGTGGCCGGCATCACCCTGGCCGCCGCCTCCTCGCTCGCCCGCGACTTCGCGGCGAGGGCCCGCCCGCGTACGGCCGCCCGGTCCGCCGGGCGCGAGATCCTCCGCGCCCGGCTGGCCGTCGTCCTGACCGGCGCGCTCGCCGCCTGGGTGACGGCCTTCACCCACGACCGCAATCCGCAGGTGCTCCTCTCGCTCTCGTTCGCGGCCTCCGCCTCCGTGCTGCCGCCGGTCCTGCTGTACGCGTTGTTCAGGCCGGGCTTCAACGCGCGGGGCGTGCGCTGGACGGTGTACGGCACGCTGCCGCTGATCGCCGCCCTGATGGTGTGCTCGCCCGCGGTCTCCGGCACGCCGGTCGCGCTCTTCCCGGACCGCGACTTCCACTGCTTCCCGCTCCAGACCCCGGGGCTCATCACGGTCCCGGCCGGATTCCTCCTGGGGTACCTGGGTTCCCGTACCGGCCGGGTGCGGCGGGCGCGGGAACCCGGTCGCGAGAACCGCGCAGCTTTTATTGCGCAATAGATATTGCGCAAGTTTCCTTTCCTATCTACCGTGGGGGCATGGCAAGCAACGACTCACGCCGGGTGTCCGACCTCGACACGCTCAAGGCGTTCGGGCACCCCCTGCGGATGAGGCTCTACCGGGCGCTCTACATCGCCCGGCGGGCCACCGCCTCCCAGCTCGCGGAGCAGGTGGACGAGCAGGTCTCACTGGTCAGCTACCACCTGCGCAAGCTCGCCGACCACGGCCTGATCGAGGCGGCCGAGGGGCAGGGCACGGACGGCCGCGAGCGCTGGTGGCAGCCCGCCTCGAAGGGGCTGAACTTCCACGACGAGGACTTCAGCGACGCCCCCGAGAAGGTCGCCACCCACGCCGCCGTCGGCCGGCTCTCGTTCGACCAGCACATCGAGCTGTACCGGCGCTTCCTCGACGCGCACCAGGCATGGCAGCCCGAGTGGCGCAGCGCCTCCTTCGCCTCCGAGTACCTGGCCCGGCTCACCGCGGAGGAACTCGCCGGGCTCGGCCGCGAGATGCACGAGCTGATCGACCGTTACGAGGCCGCGGGGCGCGCCCGCGAGGAGGCGGGCGACACGGAAGGCCGGGAGAACGTCGCGCTGCACCTGTACGGATTCCCGTTCCGTACCTGACCCGGCCACCCGAGAGGACACGCGCCGTGACCGTCACCCTCACCACCGAACAGGCTCCCGAACGCCCCGCCCACCGCGACGGCAACGTCCTGCGCTGGCTCAGCGCCTACACCGCGTCGACGATCGGCGACAGCGTCTACTACATGGCCCTCGCCTGGGCCGCCGCCCGCACCGGAAGCGCCTCCCAGACCGGCCTCGTGCTCGCGGCCGGCTCCATACCCAGGGCCCTGCTGCTGCTCGGCGGGGGAGTGCTCGCCGACCGGTTCGGGCCGCGCCGCGTCGTGGTCGTGAGCGACACCGTCCGCTGCCTCGTCATCCTGGGCCTGGCCGGGGCGCTGCTCATCACCTCGCCCACGGTGTGGATGCTGATCGCCGTCGCCCTGGTCTTCGGCGCGGCCGACGCCCTCTTCCTGCCCGCCGTCGGCGCGCTGCCGCCCCGGATCACCGCGGCCGGACAGCTCGCCCGGGTCCAGGGCCTGCGCGGCCTCGCCACCCGCACCGCCAACGTCGTCGGCGCCCCGCTCGGCGGCGTCGCCGTCGCCCTCGGCGGCCCGGTCCTCGCCTTCGCCGCGGCCGGTGTGCTCTTCGCCGTCTCGCTGCCGCTCCTGCTGGCCGTACGGATGAGCCCGCTGCCGGCACCGGAGCAGTCGGCCGGACCCACCGGCACGGCCTGGCGCGAACTCGTCGACGGGCTGCGCCACATCCGCCGCCACCCGCTGCTGGGCCCGCTGATGCTCGTCGTCGCCGTCAGCGAACTGGGCTTCGTGGGACCGCTCAACCTCGGCCTGATCCTGCTCAGCGGGGAACGCGGCTGGGGCGCCTCCGGAATGGGCTGGATCATCGCCGCCTTCGGCACCGGCGCGGGCGGCTCCGCCCTGCTGCTCGCGGTCCGGGGACGGCTGCCCAGGGCCGGGCTCGTCATGTGCGTCACCGTACTGACCGGAGCGTTCGCCGTCGCCGCCCTCGCGTACACGCCCTCCGTGCCGCTCGCCGCCGGTGTCGCGGCCCTCATCGGGCTCTTCGCCGGACTCGGCGGCGCCCTGTGCGGCGCGCTCGTCCAGACCGCCGCCGACCCGGTCTACCTGGGCCGGGTCACCTCGGTCTCGACGCTCTTCACCCACGCGCTCGCGCCGCTCAGCTACCCGGTCACCGGCGCGGCCGTCGCCCTCTGGGGCACCGGCCCGGTCTTCGTCGCCAGCGCCTCGCTGTGCGCGTCGGGGGCGGTGGCGGGCCTGCTGGTCTCCCCGCTGCGCCGCGCGGAACTCCCGCGCTGAGCACCGGTGCGGCGGCCCGCCACCGCCCCCGGACCTACATACCGAGCTTCGCCGTCGTCACCCGGGAGATCGCCTCCTGGTCGCCCTCCAGCTCCACCCGCGCCGCGTCCTGCCGCCCGAACGCGAACAGCAGCAGCTCGCCCGGCTCACCGGTCACCGTCACCACCGGGGTGCCCTTGTGCGCGACGGCGGTCTGCCCGTCGGGGCGGCGCAGCACCAGCCCCACCGGGGCCTTCCGCCCCAGCATCCGGGCCGCCTTCTCCGTACGCGACCACAGGACATCGGCGAAGACCGGGTCCAGCTCCCGCGCCGACCAGTCGGGCTGGGCCCGGCGCACGTCCTCCGCGTGGACGTAGAACTCGACGGTGTTGGCGGCCTCGTCCAGCTGCTTCACCCCGAACGGGGACATCCTCGGCGGCCCCGTACGGATGAGCTGGACCAGTTCCTCGTAAGGCTTCGAGGTGAATTCGTTCGTGATCCGTTCGCTCCGGTTCTTCAGCGGGCCGATCAGCAGTCCGGCAGCCGCGTCGGGCCTGCGCTCCCGCACCACCACATGGGCCGCCAGGTCCCGGGCCGTCCAGCCGTGGCAGAGGGTCGGGGCCTCCGGGCCCGCCGCCTCCAACAGATCGGCGAGCAGAAGTCGTTCGCGCTTCGCATGGGTCGACATGTGCGCCAGCGTACGACCGCTGTCCAGCGTCCGCCCAGTGGACGCACGCCCGGACGGCCCTCTCCGCCACGGCACAATGGGCACATGACCAGCACGCCCACGCCCGGCACCCCACCGCCCGCCAGCGGCCTCGACCCCGCCATCGCCGCCCGCCTCAAGCGCGGCGCCGACGGACTGGTCCCGGCCATCGCCCAGCAGTACGACACCGGCGAGGTGCTGATGCTCGGCTGGATGGACGACGAGGCCCTGCACCGCACCCTGACCACCGGCCGCTGCACCTACTGGTCGCGCAGCCGCCAGGAGTACTGGGTCAAGGGCGACACCTCCGGCCACGTCCAGCAGGTCAAGTCCGTCGCGCTGGACTGCGACGCCGACACCGTCCTCGTCCGGGTCGACCAGACGGGTGCCGCCTGCCACACCGGCGACCGCACCTGTTTCGACGCCGACGTCCTTCCTGCGGGGGGTGTCTCGCCGACCAGGGCCGGGTCCGCGGAGTCTGGCACGGCACCTCGCGGCGTTGCCGAAACGCCCAAATCGCTCCGCGATGAGGACGCCCCGGCGCCTTGCGATGCACCGCACCAGACTCCGCGGCCTGATCCGGCCCTGGTCGACGAGACACCCCCTCGGACAGTAGGGGCTGCCGCCATGGATCTCGACACCTTCCGCAAGCTGGCCGTCGACCGGCGCGTCATCCCCGTCACCCGCCGGCTCCTCGCGGACGGCGACACCCCGGTCGGGCTCTACCGCAAGCTCGCGGGCGAACGCAGCGGCACCTTCCTCCTCGAATCCGCGGAGAACGGCCGCACCTGGGCGCGCTACTCCTTCATCGGGGTACGCAGCGCCGCCACGCTCACCTCGAAGGACGGCCAGGCCCACTGGACCGGCACCCCGCCGGTCGGCGTCCCCGTCGACGGCGACCCGCTCCAGGCCCTGCGCGCCACCATCGAGACCCTGCACACCCCGCACGAACCGGACTCCGGACTGCCGCCCTTCACCGGCGGCATGGTCGGCTACCTCGGCTACGACATCGTGCGGCGGCTGGAGCGGATCGGCGAGAGCGGCGGCGACGACCTGAAGCTCCCCGAGCTGACCATGCTGCTCACCTCCGACCTCGCCGTCCTCGACCACTGGGCCGGCAGCGTCCTGCTCATCGCCAACGCGATCAACCACAACGACCTGTCCACCGGCGTCGACGAGGCGTACGCCGACGCCGTGGCCCGCCTCGACGCCATGGAGCAGGACCTGCGCCGCCCCGTCGAGAACACCCCCGCCGTCCTGCCGCCCTCCGAACTCCCGCCGTACACCGCGCTGTGGGGCGGCAAGGCCTACCAGGACGCCGTCGAGGACGTGAAGGAGCGCATCAGGGCCGGCGAGGCCTTCCAGGTCGTCCCCTCCCAGCGCTTCGAGACCCCGTGCACCGCGAGCGCGCTGGACGTCTACCGGGTGCTGCGCGCCACCAACCCCTCGCCGTACATGTACCTCTTCCGGTTCGACGGCTTCGACGTCGCCGGCTCCAGCCCCGAGGCACTCGTCAAGGTCGAGGACGGCCGCGCGATGGTCCACCCGATCGCCGGGACCCGGCACCGCGGCGCCACCCCGCAGGAGGACCAGGCCCTCGCCGAGGAACTCCTCGCCGACCCGAAGGAACGCGCCGAGCACCTGATGCTCGTCGACCTCGGCCGCAACGACCTGGGGCGGGTCTGCGAACCCGGCAGCGTCGAGGTCGTCGACTTCATGTCGGTCGAGCGGTACTCCCACGTGATGCACATCGTGTCCACCGTCACCGGCCGCGTCGCCGAGGGCCGCACCGCCTTCGACGTCCTCACCGCCTGCTTCCCGGCGGGCACCCTCTCCGGCGCGCCGAAGCCCCGCGCCATGCAGATCATCGAGGAACTCGAACCCACCCGCCGCGGCCTGTACGGCGGCTGCGTCGGCTACCTCGACTTCGCCGGGGACTCCGACACCGCCATCGCCATCCGCACCGCCCTGCTGCGCGACGGAACGGCATACGTCCAGGCCGGGGCGGGCGTCGTCGCCGACTCCGACCCGGTCGCCGAGGACACCGAGTGCCGCAACAAGGCCGCGGCGGTGCTGCGCGCCGTGCACACGGCCAACCGCCTCGGCGGCGCCTGAGCGCCCGCCGGTCGACCGGGGGTGCGACCGGGGCTCCAATCTCACACCCCCCGTGTGCCGGTCACCCCGGGGCGGTAGGGGATAGTGGGACACGTGAGCGCTGTCCCCGTACCCCAGCCCCGTGCCGAAGCCGTCCCCGCGCCCGACAGCGCGGGAAGCCGCCGAAGCCTGGCCGCCGGCCTGCTCCTCGGGGCGGCCGGTGCCACCGTCGTTCTGCTCGCCTCCGGGCAGACGTGGGCCGAGGGCCGGGCCGCCGTCGGCGGCGGCACCCTGCCGCTGAGCGCCGACGGACAGGACGTCACCGGTCTTCCGGCCGCCCTCGCCATCGTCGGCCTTGCCGCCCTCGTCGCTGTCTTCGCCGTCCGCAGCAGCGGCCGGCTGCTCGTCGCGGGACTGCTGGCCCTCAGCGGCCTCGGCGCCGCGCTGAGTGCCTTCCTCGGCGCCTCCGACAGCTCCGCCCTCGACGAGCAGGCCGCCCGGACCACCGGCGACAGCTCCGCCACCATCGGCGCCCTCAGCCACACCGCCTGGCCCTACGTGACCGCGGCCGGCGGCCTGCTCATCCTGCTCGCCGGGCTGCTCGCCCTGCGCTACGGCAAGTGCTGGCCCACGATGTCCGGCCGGTACGAGCGCGACGGCACCCCGCGCCCCCGCAAGGCCCCTCGCAAGGCCATGGATCCCGACCGGCCGGAGGACCTGTGGAAGGCTCTGGACCGCGGCGAGGACCCGACGCGCGAGGCATGACCCCCCAGCTCATGTCCTGTCCGCACGTACGGGACAATGGCTCGGAGCTCACAGCACAGCGGCACCCACAGCGGCACCGGCTCTGCGCACAGTGACACCGAGCAACACCAACAGCGCAACACCAACGAGGAGCAAACTCATGGCGGGCAGCAGCCACGGACACACCCCGGCCGCCTGGACCGGTGTCATCATCTCCTTCATCGGCTTCTGCATCGCAGGCGTCTTCATGGTCGCGGCCAACCCGCTCGGCTTCTGGGCCGGTATCGCCGTCACCCTCATCGGCGGGATCGTCGGCCTCGCGATGAAGGCCGCCGGTCTCGGAATGCCCAAGGAGTCCGCGGAGCTGGCCCAGGCCAGGGCCCGCGCCGGGCAGGCGCAGACCTCCTGACCCCGTCCGCGGGACGTACGCACGCGAGGCGCAGCCCGGACCGGGCTGCGCCTTTCCGCGTCAGAGGCGACAATCACCGGGTGGACGCTTCGCCCTCACCCTCCGCCGCCCCGCCGACACCGGGCCGTCCGGCCGCGCCCGGCGCCTCCGCGGCCCCCGGCCCGCAGCCCGCCCCCGACGGCCACCCGCCCGCGCCGGGCCCGCCCGCCGGGCACCCGGGGCCGTTCCCGCCGGTCTTCCCCCCGGCCCCCGTCCCCGCCTCACGGCTGCGGCGGATCGCCGTCCCGGCCGGTGTCATGGCCGCCGTCATCGGGGCCTTCGCCTTCGTCGGCTCCGTCGACCCCAACGAGCCGGGCCACTACCCGGCCTGCCCGCTCCTCCGCTTCACCGGCATCTACTGCCCCGGCTGCGGCGGGCTGCGCAGCGCCCACGCCGTCGCCCACGGCGACCTCGCGGTGGCCCTCGGCTCCAACGCCCTGGCCGTCGCCGGCTACGGGATCTTCGCCGTCCTCTGGGTCCTGTGGATGCTCCGCGCCGCCGCCGGGAAACCGGTACGGATCGCGCTGAGGCCCGTCCACTGGTGGGGCGTCGGAGCCGTTCTCATGCTCTTCACCCTCGTCCGGAATCTGCCGTTCGGATCGGCGCTGGTGCCGTGAATGCCCAGGTAGTGGGACATCTGTCGGCCGGATGCGGGCCCATCGGCCTCCTGCGGATACCATCGGTATGGCTGATCCTGTTCCCTTGTCACCGTCCCGGAAGGGGGCCGCTCGCGTGAGTGTGCTCGACGAGATCATCAACGGCGTACGCGCCGACCTCGCAGAGCGGCAGGCGCGCGTCAGCCTCGATGAGCTGAAGGAACGCGCGGCGCGCGCTCCCCAGGCGAAGGACGGAGTCGCCGCCCTGCGCGGCGAGGGCGTCACCGTCATCTGCGAGGTAAAGCGCTCCAGCCCCTCCAAGGGGGCCCTTGCCGCCATCGCCGACCCCGCCGCACTCGCCGCGGACTACGAGGCCGGCGGCGCGTCCGTCATCTCGGTCCTCACCGAGGAGCGCCGCTTCGGCGGTTCGCTGGCCGACCTGGAGGCCGTCCGCGCCAAGGTCGACATCCCGGTCCTGCGCAAGGACTTCATCGTCACCTCGTACCAGCTGTGGGAGGCACGGGCGTACGGCGCCGACCTCGCGCTGCTGATCGTCGCCGCCCTCGACCAGGAGGCCCTCGTCTCCCTGATCGAGCGCGCCGAGTCCATCGGCCTGACGCCGCTGGTCGAGGCGCACGACGAGGAGGAGGCGGAGCGGGCGGTGGACGCCGGCGCGCGGATCATCGGCGTCAACGCCCGCAACCTGAAGGACCTCAAGGTCGACCGCTCCACCTTCGAGCGCGTCGCCCCCGAGATCCCCGACCACATCGTCAAGGTCGCCGAGTCCGGCGTCCGCGGCCCGCACGACCTCATCGCCTACGCCAACGCCGGCGCGGACGCCGTGCTGGTCGGCGAGTCCCTGGTCACCGGCCGCGACCCGCGCGGCGCCGTCGCCGACCTGGTCGCCGCGGGCGCCCACCCGGCGCTCCGGCACGGACGGAGCTGACCGCACCCGTGTCCGCCGACCGTCCCGCTTCCCGTGTCCGGCCGGGCCTGCGCCCCGCCGCGGCCACCGGCCGGGACCCGCACGCGCCGCTGGCGCGCGGCTGCCGCCCCCGCGGCTGCCGCGCCCCCGCGCGCCGCGTGCACGGCCGGCGGGTGCGGTACGTGATCGGTGACGAGCCCGGCCAGGTCAACGGCATGCGATGGCGCACGGGGTCCGCGCAGTAAGCGAGCCCCGGCCGTCGCACCCACCGCCGCACCCGGCGCAACCGCACGACCGCACCGCCCGGCCACGGCCGCGGCGGGGCTCGCTCACGGCGCGACACGGTGAATCCACGCATCCACCCCTGTCATGTCGAGGAGCACACGTCGGATGTCATCTGACTTCTTCATTCCGGACCCGGAGGGTCTGATCCCCAGCGCCGAGGGCTACTTCGGTGCGTACGGCGGAAAGTTCATCCCGGAGGCGCTCGTCGCCGCCGTGGACGAGGTCGCCGTCGAGTACGACAAGGCGAAGGCCGACCCGGCCTTCGCCGCCGAGCTCAACGAGCTCATGGTCGACTACACCGGCCGGCCCAGCGCGCTGACCGAGGTGCCGCGCTTCGCCGAGCACGCCGGCGGCGCCCGGATCTTCCTCAAGCGCGAGGACCTCAACCACACCGGTTCGCACAAGATCAACAACGTGCTGGGCCAGGCGCTGCTCACCCGGCGCATGGGCAAGACCCGGGTCATCGCCGAGACCGGGGCCGGCCAGCACGGCGTCGCCACCGCGACCGCCTGCGCCCTCTTCGGCCTCGAATGCACCATCTACATGGGCGAGATCGACACCGAACGGCAGGCGCTGAACGTGGCGCGGATGCGGATGCTCGGCGCCGAGGTCATCGCCGTGAAGTCCGGCTCCCGCACGCTCAAGGACGCCATCAACGAGGCGTTCCGCGACTGGGTCGCCAACGTGGACCGCACGCACTACCTCTTCGGTACGGTCGCGGGCCCGCACCCCTTCCCCGCCATGGTCCGTGACTTCCACCGCGTCATCGGCGTCGAGGCCAGGCGGCAGATCCTGGAGCGGGCCGGCCGGCTGCCGGACGCCGCGGTCGCCTGTGTCGGCGGCGGCTCCAACGCCATCGGCCTCTTCCACGCCTTCATCCCGGACGCGGACGTCCGCCTCATCGGCTGCGAGCCCGCCGGACACGGTGTGGAGACCGGCGAGCACGCGGCGACCCTGACCGCGGGCGAGCCCGGCATCCTGCACGGCTCGCGCAGCTACGTCCTCCAGGACGAGGAGGGCCAGATCACCGAGCCGTACTCCATCTCGGCGGGTCTGGACTACCCGGGCATCGGCCCGGAGCACGCGTACCTGAAGGACATCGGCCGCGGCGAGTACCGCGCGGTCACCGACGACGCGGCCATGCAGTCGCTGCGGCTGCTCTCGCGCACCGAGGGGATCATCCCGGCCATCGAGAGCGCGCACGCGCTGGCCGGCGCCCTGGAGGTCGGCAGGGAGCTCGGCAAGGACGGCCTGATCCTGGTCAACCTGTCCGGCCGCGGCGACAAGGACATGGACACGGCGGCCCGGTACTTCGGGCTGTACGAGGCCGACGCGACCGTCGAGGCGGACGCGGCCGGCAGCGCCGAGATCGAGGGGGACGCCAAGTGAGCGGCAACATCGAGCTGCTGAACTCCACCCTCGCCGCGGCGAGGGCCGAGGACCGGGCGGCGCTGATCGCGTACCTGCCCGCGGGCTTCCCGACCGTCGACGGCGGCATCGCGGCCGTCAAGGCCGTGGTGGCCGGCGGCGCCGACGTCGTCGAGGTGGGCCTGCCGCACAGCGACCCGGTCCTCGACGGCCCCGTCATCCAGACCGCCGACGACATCGCGCTGCGCGGCGGCGTGAAGATCGCCGACGTCATGCGCACGGTTCGCGAGGCGTACGAGGCGACCGGGATCCCGATCCTGATCATGACGTACTGGAACCCCATCGACCGGTACGGCGTCGAGCGCTTCACCGCCGAGCTCGCCGAGGCGGGCGGCGCCGGGTGCATCCTGCCCGACCTGCCGGTCCAGGAGTCCGCGCTGTGGCGCGAGCACGCCGAGAAGCACGGTCTGGCGACCGTCTTCGTCGTCGCGCCCAGCAGCAAGGACGAGCGCCTCGCCACCATCACGGCGGCCGGTTCCGGCTTCGTCTACGCCGCTTCGCTGATGGGCGTCACCGGCACCCGCGTCTCGGTCGGCGAACAGGCCGAGGACCTGGTGCGGCGCACCCGCGCCACCACCTCCCTCCCGGTCTGCGTCGGCCTCGGCGTCTCGAACGCCGACCAGGCGGCCGAGGTCGCCGGGTTCGCGGACGGGGTCATCGTCGGTACCGCCTTCGTCAAGTGCATGCTGGACGCTCCCGACGAGGCGGCCGGCCTGGCGGCCGTCCGCTCGCTGGCGGCCGATCTGGCCGAAGGTGTTCGAAAGCGCTGACACCCGGCGTAACCCGAATGGGTGGACCTGGGACCGGGGAGGCACGCGAGTGCCTCCCCGGGTCGTTGCTGCGGTGTGAGCGAGAAGAACCAAGAGGGAAAAAGGGCCGCGCGAGACCGGCTGATCCAGCAGCGTGAGCAGACGAAGGCGCGAGAGCGCCGCCGCCGCACGCTGATCGTCTCCACCGCGGTGGTGGGTGTCCTTGCGCTGGCCGCCGTCGTCGGCGTGATCGCCGCGAACAGCGGCGGCAAGGGCAGCAAGAACAAGGCATCGGGTCCCGCCGTCGCGCCCTCGGGCGCCACCGGCAAGGACAGCCTGGCCATCCAGGTGGGAGCGGACGACGCCCCGTCCACGCTCACGATCTGGGAGGACTTCCGCTGCCCGGTCTGCGCCCAGTTCGAGAACGCGTTCCGGGACACGATCCACCAGTTGGAGCAGAGCGGGCAGCTCAAGGTCGAATACCACCTCGCCACGCTGATCGACGGCAATCTCGGCGGCAGCGGCTCCCTCAAGGCCGCCAACGCGGCGGCCTGTGCCCAGGACGCGGGCAAGTTCTCCGCGTACCACGACGTCCTGTACCGCAATCAGCCGCAGGAGACCGACGACGCCTTCGGTGACAACAGCAAGCTGATCGACCTGTCCAAGAAGGTCGACGGGCTCGACACGCCCGCCTTCCGCAGCTGTGTCGAGGACGGCACGCACGACAGCTGGGTCCAGAAGTCCAACACCGCGTTCCAGAAGGGCGGCTTCCAGGGCACGCCGACGGCACTGCTCAACGGTGAGTCGATCTTCCCCAAGAAGGGGAACGAACCCATCACCGTGGCCAACCTGAAGAAGTGGGTCGCCGAGGCCGACAAGGGCAAGCGGAGGGGCACCGTCACCCCCGCCCCGTCGGGGTCCTGAACGGCGGAAACCTGGGGAATCGATGACCGGCTCGTTACCCAGACGTTGTCGGGCGGGTTGCCGCACCTCCCGCCCGGCAAGGTAGCGTCGACACTGTCATGGACCTTGCCTACATTCCCAGCCCGTCGACCGGCGTGATCGATCTCGGCCCGATCCCGCTTCGCGGCTACGCGTTCTGCATCATCATCGGTGTCTTCGTCGCCGTATGGCTCGGCAACAGGCGCTGGATCGCCCGAGGGGGCAGAGCCGGCACCGTTGCCGACATCGCCGTCTGGGCCGTCCCCTTCGGCCTGGTCGGCGGGAGGCTCTACCACGTCATCACCGACTACCAGCTGTACTTCAGCGACGGTGAGGACTGGGTCGACGCCTTCAAGATCTGGCAGGGCGGCCTCGGGATCTGGGGTGCCATCGCGTTCGGCGCGGTCGGTGCCTGGATCGGCTGTCGCCGCCGCGGGATCCCGCTGCCCGCCTGGGCCGACGCGCTCGCCCCCGGTATCGCCGTGGCCCAGGCCTGTGGCCGCTGGGGCAACTGGTTCAACCAGGAGCTGTACGGCCGGGCGACCGACGTCCCGTGGGCGCTGAAGATCAGCGAGGGCCCCAACCGGATGGCGGGCACGTACCACCCGACGTTCCTGTACGAGTCGCTGTGGTGCATCGGCGTGGCCCTCCTCGTGATCTGGGCGGACCGCCGGTTCAAGCTCGGCCACGGGCGGGCGTTCGCGCTGTACGTCGCGTCCTACTGCGCCGGTCGCGCGTGGATCGAGTACATGCGCGTCGACGAGGCCCACCACATCCTGGGCCTGCGCCTGAACGTATGGACCGCGCTGATCGTGTTCGTGCTCGCGGTGGTCTACTTCGTGATCTCGGCGAAGGTACGGCCGGGGCGCGAGGAGATCGTCGAGCCGGGGGAGCCGGAGGCTCCTGACGCGGTGGACGCCGGAGGCGTCGAGGACGCGGAGTCGGGTGACGCGGAGTCCGGTGACGCCGAGTCCGGTGACGCCGAGTCGGGTGATGCCGAGTCCGGCGACGTCGCGGCCGAGTCCGACGCGTCGAAGACGAAGGATGCGGCGGAGACGGCCAAGGGCTGACGCCGACCTAACGACGACGAGGGGCCGCCGAGCGATTCGGCGGCCCCTCGTCACGTTGTGTGCGCCGCGACCACCGTCGCCGGGTGTCCTCAATCGCCGGACGGCTTGTTCCTGCCGTCTGTGACCGGTGCTCCGCGGACCGTGGCGTCCTCAATCGCCGGACGGGCTTGGACGCGTGCCACCTGGGCGGGGCGCGGCCACCACCGTCCGGCCGGCCAGGGCGAGCGTGCGGTGGGCCGAGGCCACCACCGCCGCGTCCACGAAACGGCCGTCCGGCAGGGCCAGCGCGCCCGCCTCCGTCCTGGCCGCCTCGACGATCTCCTGCGCCGCCTCGATCTCCTGCGGCGTCGGCCGGAACGCCCGCTCGATCACCGGCAGCTGCCGGGGGTGGATCGCCGCCCGGCCGAGGAACCCCAGCGCCCGCCCATGGGCGCAGGATGCCCACAGGCCGTCCAGGTCCCTGACGTCCGGGAACACCGACTGGGTGGGCGGGGCCAGCCCGGCCGCACGGGCCGCGACCACCGTCCGGCTGCGCGACCAGTCGAGCCCCGTATCGTCCCGGACCCCCAGATCGGCCCGGAGATCCGCCTCGCCCAGGGCGATGGACCGCACCTGGGGGTGGGCGGCGGCCACCGAGTAGGCGTGTTCGATGCCGAGTGCCGACTCCAGCAGCGGACAGAGCGCGACCCCGGGGGCCAGCGCCGCGATGTGATGGACGGACGCCGCGTGCGTGATCTTCGGCAGCCGCAGTTCGGCGAGGCCCGGCAGCCCGGCCAGGGCCAGGACGTCGGCCTCGGTGTGGACCCGGACATGGACCGGCACCGCATCGGCGTCCACGGGTGCGGAGAGGAGCTCCGTGGTGGCGGCCCGCGCGTACTCCTTGCGGTCCGGGGCGACGGCGTCCTCCAGGTCCACGATCACCACGTCCGCCCCCGACGCACGCGCCTTGCGCACCACGTCCGGCCGGTCCCCGGGGACGTACAGCCAGGTGAGGGGGATCGCCGGGGTCACAGGACCCGCTCCGCCCGCAGCGCCGAGATCTCCGGGCCGGTCAGCCCGAGCCCGGTGAGGATCTCCTCGGTGTCCGCCCCGTGCGGCCGGCCCGCCCAGCGGATCGCGCCCGGGGTGCCGGAGAGCCTGAACAGGACGTTCTGCATCCGCAGCGGGCCCAGCTCGGGGTCGTCGACCTCCGTGATGGAGTCCAGCGCGCGGTACTGCGGGTCCTCCATCACGTCGCGGATGTCGTGGACGGGCGCGATGGCCGCCTCCGCCTTCTCGAACGCGGAGACCGCGTCGTCCCGGGTGTGCCGGACGATCCAGTTGCCGACCGCCTCGTCGAGCTCCTCGCAGTGGTCGGCGCGGGTGGTGCCGGAGCCGAACCACGGCTCGTCGATCAGCTCCGCCCGTCCCACCAGGCGCATCACCCGCTCGGCGACGGACTGCGCGGAGGTGGATACGGCCACCCACTGGCCGTCCGAGGTGCGGTAGGTGTTGCGCGGGGCGTTGTTGCGCGAACGGTTGCCGGTGCGCGGCTGGACGTAACCGAGCTGGTCGTACCAGAGCGGCTGCGGGCCGAGCACCGTGAGGATCGGCTCGATGATCGCGAGGTCGACGACCTGCCCCTCACCGGTCCGCTCCCGCCCGGCCAGCGCGGTCATCACCGCGAACGCCGTGGCGATGGCCGCAATCGAGTCGGCGAGACCGAACGGCGGCAGCGTCGGCGGCCCGTCCGGCTCCCCGGTGATCGCCGCGAATCCGCTCATCGCCTCCGCGAGCGTGCCGAAGCCGGGCCGGTGCGCGTACGGGCCGAACTGGCCGAAGCCGGTGACCCGGGCCAGGACCAGCCGGGGATTGACGGCGTGCAGCTCCTCCCAGCCGAGGCCCCACCGCTCCAGCGTGCCCGGCCGGAAGTTCTCGATGATCACATCGGTGTCCGCGGCGAGCCGCAGCAGGAGGTCGCGGCCGCCGGGCCCGGACAGATCGAGGGTCATGGTGCGTTTGTTGCGGCCGAGCAGTTTCCACCACAGCCCGATGCCGTCCTTCGTGGGGCCGTGTCCCCGGGACGGGTCGGGCCGCCCCGGATGCTCGACCTTGATCACGTCGGCGCCGTAGTCACCGAGCATGGTGGCGCACAGGGGGCCCGCGAAGAGCGTGGCGAGATCGATGACCCGGAGTCCGGTGAGCGGCGCGGCCGCGGGCCCGGTCATGCGGCGTCGATTTCGCTGCGGTACGGCATGGACGTAGAGGCGCCGGGTTTCTGTACGCAGAGCGCGGCGGCCGACGAGGCCCAGGCGATGGCCTGCGGCACCGGCCGCCCCTCGCCGATCGCCACCGCGAGCGCCCCGGCGAAGGTGTCGCCGGCGCCGGTGGTGTCGACTGCGGTGACGTCGGGGGCGGGGAAGTGCATGGCCGTGCGGCCCCGTGCCGCGTACAGGCAGCCCTTCGAGCCGAGTGTGATGACGACCGCGGGCACCTGGCCGAGCAGTACCTCGGCCGCCGCGTGCGGTTCGGAGTGCCCGGACAGCTCGGCCGCCTCGTGCTCATTGGGGATCAGCAGGTCGACGCAGTCCAGCAGTTCGTCGGGCAGCTGCCGCACGGGGGAGGGGGTGAGGAGAATCCGTACCCCCTGGGCATGGCCGGCCCGCGCCCCCTCGATCACGGCGGACATCGGCAGCTCCAGCTGGAGCAGCAGCAGATCGGCCTCCGCGATGGCGGCGATCTCGCCCGGACCGAGCGCGGTGACGGCGCCGTTGGCGCCGGGGATGACCACGATCGCGTTGGAGCCCTTGGAGTCCACCACGATGTGCGCCGTTCCGCTGGGCCCCTCCGCGGTGTGCAGCAGATCGGTGTCGACGCCCGAGTGCTCCAGGTTCTCCCGCAGCCGGACGCCGTACTCGTCGTTGCCGACCGCGCCGATCATCATCACGTCGCCGCCCGCACGGGCGGCCGCGACGGCCTGGTTGGCCCCCTTGCCGCCGGGCACGGTGCGGAACTCGCGTCCGGTGACGGTCTGTCCGCGTTCCGGAGCCCGGTCGACGTAGGCCACAAGATCCATATTGGTGCTGCCGAGCACCGCGATACCGGTCATGGGCGGAGTGCCTCCTGATGGGTGAGCCGGTGGGTCAGGTCGGCCAGCGTGTCGAAGCCGACCGAGTCGAACCCGGGGACGGACGTGGCGAGACGGTTCTTCAGCGGGGTGGTCCACCGGTCGGGCAGCGCCTCGGGCCGCCCGGCCAGCAGTCCGGCGAGCGAACCGGCGGTCGCCCCGTTGGAGTCGGTGTCCCAGCCGCCGGACACCGCGCGGCAGATCGAGCCGGTGAAATCGCCGTCGGCGTGCGTGAGCGCGGCGGTGAGCAGCGCCGCGTTGGGCAGCACATGCACCCAGTGGTACCTGCCGTACGTGTCGTGGAGCCGGTCGACGACCGCGTCGAAGCCGGACGTGCCGCGGGCCGCCGCGACACCGTCCCGTACCGCCCGTGCGAACCGCGAGCGCGGTGGCACGACCCTGAGCCCGGCGGCCAGGCAGCCGTGCACGTCGGCCTCGCCGCCGGCCGCCTCCGCGAGCGCCGCCGCGGTGAACATCGCGCCGTACACCCCGTTCCCACTGTGCGTGAGGACCGCGTCCCGGTGGGCCTGCTCCGCCGCCGCGGCCGGGTCGCCGGGATGCGTCCAGCCGTGCACATCGGCCCGGATCTGGGCGCCGATCCACTCCCGGAACGGATTGCGGTGCAGTGCGGTGTCCGGCGGCTCGACGCCGTCGAGCAGATTGCGGTAAGCGACCCGCTCCGCGGTGAACGTCCGGCCCGCCGGAAGCTCGTCCAGCCAGAGGTGGGCGAGGTCGGCGGTGGTGAACGACCGGCCGTACCGCTGGAGCAGCACGACGGTCAGCAGCGGGTAGTTGAGGTCGTCGTCCTCCGGCATCCCGTCGATGTTCTCGGCGAGCGAGGTGCTCGCGGAGCGCCGGTTCCAGGGGTACGTGGCCGACAGGCCCGGGGGCAGCCCCTTGGCGGTGAACCAGGTGGAGAGCGGCCAGTTCCCGGTGGCGCGGGCGAGCGCGCGGATGCCCTCCAGCGGCAGTTTCTCGACCGGCTTGCCCAGCAGACAGCCGGCGGCGCGTCCCAGCCAGGCCGCGTGCAGCCGGTCGCGGCCCACGCCGGCCGGGTCCGTGCGGGGGCGCGGCCAGTGCGGGCAGGCGGCCCGGATCGCGTCCAGGCCGGTCGGCTCGTCCTCGGCCAACGGCGATTCCAGCAGGGCGAGTTCGTCGAGCAGGTGCTCGGCGACCGCGCGCAGTTCCGGCGGTGCGGGCGGTTCGGAGGCGCCCGCGCGGTCCGGGGCGGGCGAGCCGCCGGCCTCGTACCACCGGCGCTCGATGTCCCGGGCGTCGCGCCCGTCCTCCGCGGCCTGCCGCAGCTCGTGCCCGACCAGGTCCTCGGGCTGCACCCAGGTGGCCCGCACCCTGGTGTTCACGCGGTGCCCGCCAGCGCGGCGAAGGCGGCCTCGTGGGCGCGGCGGCGGGCCGTGTCGTGTGCGAACACCTCGCGGGCGACCTCGGTCAGGGTCCGGGCCGGGGCGTGCAGATCGAGGCGGCTGGCCCCGGCGACCGTGCTCACCCAGTCGGCGGGGATCGCCCCTTCGCCGTGCAGCGCGCCCGCGACGGCGCCGCTCATGGTGGCGATCGAGTCGCAGTCCCGCCCGTAGTTGACCGATCCGAGGACCGTGCGCCGGTAGTCCCCGTCCCCGACGAGCAACATGCCGAGCGCGACGGGGAGTTCCTCGATGGCGTGGAGCCGGGAGGGGCGGCGGGCGCCGAGCGAGGGGGCGCGGTAGTCGGGGCCGACGGTGTCGAAGGGGGCGACGGCCTCCCGGATCGGGGCCAGGGCGGATTCGAAGTCCCGGTACCCGGCGGCCGTTTCGCACACCGCCTCGATGGCGGCCCGGGTGCCGTCCTTGGCGAGCGACAGACAGGTCTCCACGACCGACGCGGGCGTCGCCCCGGGCGTGCAGGCCGCGGCGACGGCGGCGGCGAAGACTCCGGCCGCCTCCCTTCCGTACGACGACTGGTGGGCGCCCGCGACGTCCAGGGCCTCGGCGTAGGCGGCCTGCGGATGGGCCGCGTTCACCAGGCCGACCGGCGCCATGTACATCGCCGCACCGCAGTTGACGATGTTGCCCGAGCCCGCCTCGCGCGGGTCGACATGGCCGTAGTGCAGCCGGGCGACGATCCACTTCTCCGCGAGGAAGATCCGCTGGAGCGGCAGCGCCTCGGCCTCCAGCTCCGGAATCCAGCGGGGGTTCGAGATCAGCTCCGGCACGAGGTGGTCGGCGACGGAGTACGCGTCGAGGTGGCCGCGTACCTTCCCGTACACCCGGACCAGCGCATGGGTCATCAAGGTGTCGTCGGTGACGTGCCCGTCGCCCTTGTGGTACGGGGCGATGGGGCGGGCGGTGCGCCAGTCGTCGCCGTCCCAGGGGCCGACGACGCCGGTGATCCGCCCGCCGTGCCGGGCCGCGATCTGCTCGGGGGGCCGGCCCTCGACCGGACCGCCGAGCGCGTCACCGACCGCGGCGCCGACGAGCGCGCCCGCGATCCGTTCATCAAGGGTGAGCGCTGTGGGCGTCGTGGACGGTGCGGACCTCGTGGGCGCCAGGGGCACTGTGGATGTCATGTCCGAATTGTCCACCCGGGAGTGCTGGTTCCGTGTCTGCCAGCAGCCCGGCGAGTTCCATCAGATCCGTGCCCGCGAAACGGGGCAGCGCGCACCCCGCCAGGGTGCGGCAGGCCTCGCGCCAGCCGTCGGGCACGGTGGCGATGCCGCCGAGCGCACCGGTCAGCGCGCCGGCCAGGGCGGGCGCCGAATCGGCGACCCGGGACAGGCAGGCCGCGGACGGTACGGCCTGCGCGATCTCGCCCCGGGCCGCGGTGGCGAGGGCGAGGGCCACCGGGACGGTCTCGGCCGCGGCGATCCCGTAGCTGTAGACGTGGTCGACGATCTGGTGCTCCAGCACCGGTACGAGGGCGAAGGCGCCGGCCGTCTCACCGGCGAAGTCGCGGGCGATCCGGACCGCGTGGGCGGCGTTGCGGGCGATCTCGGTGCCTTCGGGGAGCTGTGCGAGCGCGGCGTTCACCGCCGTGTCCACGTCCGCCCCGCCGAGTGCCGCGGCGATGGCGGCGGCCATCGCCCGCGCACCGTGCACCCCGTCGCCGTCCTGGGTGTAGCGCGCGTCGAACTCGGCGAGGTCGGCGGCCGCCGCGGGGTCGCCGGGGTGGACGACGGCCAGTACGGCGGCCCGCACACACGCCGCGTCGTCGAAGTAGTGCGGGTTGTCGTGGCCGGTGGCGGGCGGGCGCAGCCCGGCGGCCAGGTTGCCGAGCCCGGCCCGGACCGAGATCCGGGCCCGCAGCGGCAGGACCGCCGACTCGACCTCGGGTGCCCGTGCGGCGGCCGCGGCGACCTCGGCGGCCAGCGCGTTCCAGGCGACGTCCACCGCGGCCCGCATCCGGCGGCCGGGGGAGAGGCCGTGCAGCGGGCCCGCCGCCGAGGTCAGGACGGTCCCGGCCGCGAACGCCGCCCATTCGGCGTCGTCGGACGGGCCGAGCCGCAGGGGTTCGGGCGGCTGGTTGAGGGCGATGGGGACGGGCAGTGTGGTGGTCGCGTTCTGCTCGGCGAAGGTGTCCAGCTCGCGGGTGAGGCGCCGGGTCCACTCCGGCATCCGGGCCGCCCGGTGCCGCGCGGCCGGCCACCCCGCGGCGTCCCCGGCGGCCAGCCCGAGCAGCAGCCCCTCGATCCGGGCGCGGCGGCCGGTGCCGGTCATGGGCGCACCGTCGGTGCGTCGGCGCGGATGTCCCGGCGGCCGGCGGCTTCACCGGGTGGGGGCGCCCCGCCGCCCGGTCCGGGAGCGGGGCGTTCCATCCGTTCGTCCGCCTCCGCCGGGGTGAGCAGCTCCGCGATGTCCAGGACGTGGTAGCCGCGCATCGACGGGAGGCAGCTGCCCCGGACCGGGCCGATCGCCTCCGCCCAGGGGCGCGGAATGGCCGAGGCCCCGTGCAGCGCCCCGGCCAGGGCGCCCGCCACCGCCGCCGTGGTGTCGGCGTCGCGGCCCATGTTGACCGCGGTCAGCACCGCCGTACGGAAGTCGCCGCGCGCCGCGGCGAACGCCCCGAAGGCCAGCCCCACCGCCTCCGGCGCCAGGTCCGTCCACGGGTAGCCGCCGATGACCACGGCCGAGCGCACCGCGCGCTCCATCGTGAGCCGGTCTGGGTAGGGGCGCTGGGCGGCCGTCACCGCGCGGCGCAGCGAACGCGCGGTCCAGGAGTCCATGGGCACGACGGAGAGCGCGGCGGCGATCACGGAGGTGACCCCGGCCCCCGTCATCGCGGCCGCCACCCCGGCCGCCACCGCCTGGCCGCCGTAGATGCCCTCGCCCTCGTGACTGACCCGGCCGTCCACCGCGACGAGCCGGGCCGCCTCCGCGGGGCGGCCCGCCGCGAAGACGCCGAACGGTGCCGCCCGCATCGCCAGACCGTCGCTCCAGGCGTGCCGGTGCTGGGCGGAGATCGGGGCGGCCAGGCCCCGGCGCAGGTTCTCCAGGGTGCCGCGCTCACTGAACCCGGCGCCGCGGAACGGCCCCTCGTCCACGTCCGCGATCCACAGCCGCCAGGCCCGCTCGACATGGCTGACGGTCAGCGCGGAACCGTGCCGGGCCAGCAGCAGACCCGAGAAGATCGCGTACTCCGTGTCGTCGGTGCCCGCCGGGTCGTCGCTCACGAAGCCCTCGATCCGGCCCCAGCGGCGGCGGATCTCGGAGGGCCGCATGTTCTCCGCGGGGGCGCCCAGCGCGTCGCCGACCGCGAGGCCCAGCAACGAACCCCTGGCCCGGTCACCCGGACCGCCCCGGGCCGTTTCGCCCGGGGCCGGTGCCCCGTGTGCCGCCGCCCGCGTGCCGTCCGTCCGCGGCGCTGCCGGATTTCCTGCGATCAGCTCCATCGCGTCGACCCTTCGCTCGTACCGAGCCAGTTCCCGTACCTGTGGGATCTGTCCCACGCGGAGCCATGACAGAGGCCGACAATCACAACAAAAGGGCCACTCGGATGACGGCCTTCCGACAGCAAGGCAAGCCGTACCTATCTGGTCACGGACAGTGGTAAGTACGGCCTGCCTTGCTGGCGGGGGCCATTTTTCGTGCGTATTTTCGATGGTGTCGAGCGGGGCCGGAGCGGGTGGGACCCGCTGCCGGAGTAAGGGGAGAGCTGTGTCCATCATCGAGACCGACGCCGTACTGCACGAGGCGCACCGGGACAACCACACCCACCGCGATGTGAACGGTGGCTGGCTGCGGCCGGCGGTGTTCGGTGCCATGGACGGTCTCGTCTCGAACCTGGCCCTGATGACCGGTGTCGCGGGCGGTGCGGTCTCGCACCGGACGATCGTGATCACCGGGCTGGCCGGTCTGGCCGCGGGCGCCTTCTCCATGGCAGCCGGCGAGTACACCTCCGTCGCCTCGCAGCGCGAGCTGGTGGAAGCCGAACTCGACGTGGAACGCCGGGAGTTGCGCAAGCACCCGCTGGACGAGGAGCGGGAGCTCGCCGAGCTCTACGAGTCCCGCGGGGTCGAGGCCGGCCTCGCCCGCGAGGTCGCCCGGCAGCTGTCGCGCGACCCGGAGCAGGCCCTGGAGATCCACGCCCGCGAGGAGCTCGGCATCGACCCGGGCGATCTGCCCTCGCCGCTCGTCGCCGCGGTGTCCTCGTTCGGCGCCTTCGCGCTCGGTGCCCTGCTGCCCCTGCTGCCGTACCTGTTCGGCGCGAACGCCCTGTGGCCGGCCGTGCTGCTCGCCCTGATCGGCCTCTTCGGCTGCGGCGCGGTGGTGGCCCGGGTCACGGCCCGCAGCTGGTGGTTCAGCGGACTGCGTCAGCTGGTGCTCGGCGGGACGGCCGCCGCGCTCACCTACGGTCTCGGCATGCTGTTCGGCGTCGCCGTCGGAGGCTGAGCCGCTCCGGGGGTACGCCCCGCGTCACGGGCCGGGATCGGAACCTCGATCCCGGCCCGTAACGTGTGCGCCATCCGTGTGACGTACGTCTTGGCACCCGCCACTGGGCGGAACGGCCCGGCGCGACGTAAAATGAGACTCTATGCAGGGCTACACATAAGTAGTCGTTACCCGGCGGTTTCGTTTCCGCTGCCGCCGGGCATGAGCCGTAGACACCGCAGGCAACGACGCCTGCCCTCTGTGGTCTCCCCGGGCGCCGATCCTCCGACTGCGACCCACTCCACCGCCCTCGCGGTGTCCGTATGTTGGAACAAGCTATCCGCTTCTTGAGAAGCGTCCCATCATGTAATCTGCACGAAATTTCGCAGAGGGCCAACGTCGTCCCTCGGCTGTTCATATGCCACGACGACGACGGGAGAGCCGATGCGCACCGACGCCTGGTCGCCCATGGACGGTCGCCCCGCCCAGCAGGGGATGTACGACCCCCGCAACGAGCACGACGCCTGTGGCGTCGGGTTCGTGGCCACTCTGACCGGTGTGGCCGGCCACGAGCTGGTAGAGCAGGCGCTGACCGTACTGCGCAATCTCGAACACCGCGGCGCCACCGGATCCGAGCCCGACTCCGGTGACGGCGCCGGAATCCTGCTCCAGGTACCGGACGCCTTCCTCCGCGCCGAGGTCCCCTTCGACCTCCCCGAGGCCGGTGCCTACGCCGTCGGCATCGCGTTCCTGCCCGCGGACGACTCCACGGCCGCCGTCCGCGGCCTGGAGAAGATCGCCGCCGAGGAGGGCCTGAAGGTCCTCGGCTGGCGCGACGTCCCGGTCACCCCCGACATCCTCGGCAAGGGCGCCCGCGCCACCATGCCCGAGTTCCGTCAGCTCTTCGTCGCGGACGGCGAGAGCACCGGGATCGTCCTGGACCGCAAGGCCTTCGTGCTGCGCAAGCGCGCCGAGCGTGAGACCGGGGTCTACTTCCCGTCGCTCTCCGCCCGCACGATCGTCTACAAGGGAATGCTCACCACCGGGCAGCTGGAGCCGTTCTTCCCGGACCTCTCCGACGACCGGTTCGCCACCACGGTCGCGCTGGTCCACTCGCGCTTCTCCACCAACACCTTCCCGAGCTGGCCGCTCGCCCACCCGTACCGCTTCGTCGCGCACAACGGCGAGATCAACACGGTCAAGGGCAACCGCAACTGGATGAAGGCCCGCGAGTCCCAGCTCGCCTCCAGCCTCTTCGGCAAGGAGCGGCTGGACCGGATCTTCCCCGTCTGCACCCCGGACGCCTCCGACTCCGCCTCCTTCGACGAGGTCCTGGAACTGCTCCACCTCGGCGGCCGCTCGCTGCCGCACTCGGTGCTGATGATGGTCCCCGAGGCGTGGGAGAACCACGACTCCATGGACCCGGCCCGGCGCGCCTTCTACCAGTACCACGCCACGATGATGGAGCCCTGGGACGGCCCGGCCTGCGTCACCTTCACCGACGGCGTCCAGGTCGGCGCGGTCCTCGACCGCAACGGTCTGCGCCCCGGCCGCTACTGGGTCACCGACGACGGCCTCGTCGTGCTCTCCTCCGAGGTCGGCGTCCTGGACATCGACCCCGCCAAGGTCGTCCGCAAGGGCCGCCTGCAGCCCGGCAAGATGTTCCTCGTCGACACCGCGGAGCACCGCATCATCGAGGACGACGAGATCAAGGCGTCCCTCGCCGCCGAGCAGCCCTACCAGGAGTGGCTGGAGACCGGCGAGATCGAGCTGGAGGACCTCCCCGAGCGGGAGCACATCGTGCACACGCACGCCTCCGTCACCCGCCGCCAGCAGACCTTCGGCTACACCGAGGAAGAGCTCCGCGTCATCCTCGCCCCGATGGCCCGCACCGCCGGCGAGCCGCTCGGCTCCATGGGCACGGACTCGCCGATCGCCGCGCTGTCCGCCCGGCCCCGGCTGCTCTTCGACTACTTCACCCAGCTGTTCGCGCAGGTCACCAACCCGCCGCTGGACGCCATCCGCGAGGAGCTCGTCACCTCGCTGCGCTCCACGCTCGGCCCGGCCGGCAACATCCTGGAGCCGACCGCCGCCGCCTGCCGCAGCGTCACGCTGCCGTTCCCGGTGATCGACAACGACGAGCTGGCCAAGCTCATACACATCAACGCCGACGGCGACATGCCGGGCATGAAGGCCGCCACGCTCTCCGGCCTCTACCGGGTCGGCGGCGGCGGCGAGGCGCTGGCCGCGCGGATCGAGGAGATCTGCGGCGAGGTCGACGCCGCCATCGAGGACGGCGCCCGCCTGGTCGTCCTGTCCGACCGGCACTCCGACGCCGAGCACGCGCCGATCCCGTCGCTGCTGCTCACCTCGGCCGTCCACCACCACCTCATCCGTACCAAGCAGCGCACCCAGGTGGGTCTGCTGGTCGAGGCCGGTGACGTCCGCGAGGTCCACCACGTCGCGCTGCTGATCGGCTTCGGCGCCGCCGCGGTCAACCCGTACCTGGCCATGGAGTCCGTCGAGGACCTGGTCAGGGCCGGCACCTTCATCGAGGGCATCGAGGCCGAGCAGGCCATCCGCAACCTCATCTACGCGCTGGGCAAGGGCGTCCTGAAGGTGATGTCCAAGATGGGCATCTCCACCGTCGCCTCCTACCGCGGCGCCCAGGTCTTCGAGGCCGTCGGCCTGAACGAGGACTTCGTCGCCCAGTACTTCAACGGCACCGCCACCAAGATCGGCGGCGCCGGGCTCGACGTCGTCGCCAAGGAGGTCGCCGCCCGGCACGCCAAGGGCTACCCCGCCACCGGCATCTCCGCCTCGCACCGCGCGCTGGAGATCGGCGGCGAGTACCAGTGGCGCCGCGAGGGCGAACCGCACCTGTTCGACCCGGACACGGTCTTCCGCCTCCAGCACGCCACCCGCAACCGCCGCTACGACATCTTCAAGCAGTACACGGGCCGGGTGAACGAGCAGTCCGAGCGGCTGATGACGCTCCGCGGCCTGTTCGGCTTCACCTCGGACCGCGAGGCCATCGACATCGAAGAGGTCGAGCCCGTCTCCGACCTCGTCAAGCGCTTCTCCACCGGCGCCATGTCCTACGGCTCGATCTCCCGCGAGGCGCACGAGACCCTCGCCATCGCCATGAACCAGCTGGGCGGCAAGTCCAACACCGGTGAGGGCGGCGAGGACGCCGACCGGCTCTACGACCCGGCACGCCGCTCCTCCATCAAGCAGGTCGCCTCCGGCCGCTTCGGTGTCACCAGCGAGTACCTGGTCAACGCGGACGACATCCAGATCAAGATGGCGCAGGGCGCCAAGCCCGGCGAGGGCGGCCAGCTGCCCGGCCACAAGGTCTACCCGTGGGTCGCCAAGACCCGGCACTCCACCCCGGGCGTCGGCCTGATCTCCCCGCCGCCGCACCACGACATCTACTCCATCGAGGACCTGGCTCAGCTGATCCACGACCTCAAGAACGCCAACCCGGCGGCCCGCATCCATGTGAAGCTGGTCTCCGAGGTCGGCGTCGGCACGGTCGCCGCCGGTGTCTCCAAGGCACACGCGGACGTCGTCCTCATCTCCGGCCACGACGGCGGAACGGGCGCCTCCCCGCTCACCTCGCTGAAGCACGCGGGCGGACCCTGGGAGCTCGGCCTCGCCGAGACCCAGCAGACGCTGCTGCTCAACGGACTGCGCGACCGCATCGTCGTGCAGACCGACGGCCAGCTCAAGACCGGCCGCGACGTCGTCATCGCCGCGCTGCTGGGCGCGGAGGAGTTCGGTTTCGCGACCGCGCCGCTCGTCGTCTCCGGCTGCGTCATGATGCGCGTCTGCCACCTGGACACCTGTCCGGTCGGCATCGCCACGCAGAACCCGGTCCTGCGGGACCGGTTCTCCGGCAAGGCCGAGTACATCGTCAACTTCTTCGAGTTCATCGCCCAGGAAGTCCGCGAGATCCTCGCCGAGCTCGGCTTCCGAACGATCGAAGAGGCCGTCGGCCACGCCGAGCTGCTCGACACCGACCGCGCGATCACGCACTGGAAGGCCCAGGGCCTCGACCTCGCCCCGCTGTTCCACGTCCCCGAGCTCGCCGAGGGCGCCGTCCGCCACCAGATCGCCGAGCAGGACCACGGCCTGGCCAAGGCCCTCGACAACGAGCTGATCAAGCTCGCCGCCGACGCCCTGAAGGCCGGCAGCGCCGAGACCGCCCAGCCGGTCCGCGCGCAGATCGCGATCCGCAACATCAACCGGACCGTCGGCACCATGCTCGGCCACGAGGTCACGAAGAAGTTCGGCGGTGCGGGCCTGCCCGAGGACACCATCGACATCACCTTCACCGGCTCGGCCGGCCAGTCCTTCGGCGCCTTCCTCCCCAGCGGTGTGACGCTGCGCCTGGAGGGCGACGCCAACGACTACGTCGGCAAGGGCCTCTCCGGCGGCCGCGTCGTCGTCCGCCCGGACCGCGGCGCCGACCACCTCGCCGAGTACTCCACCATCGCGGGCAACACCATCGCCTACGGCGCCACCGGCGGCGAGCTGTTCCTGCGCGGCCGCACCGGCGAGCGGTTCTGCGTCCGCAACTCCGGCGCCACGGTCGTCTCCGAAGGCGTGGGCGACCACGGCTGCGAGTACATGACCGGCGGACACGCCGTCGTCCTCGGCGAGACCGGACGCAACTTCGCGGCCGGCATGTCGGGCGGCGTCGCGTACGTCATCGACCTCAAGCGCGACCACGTCAACGCCGGGAACCTCGGCGCGGTCGAGGAGCTCTCCGACACCGACCGGCAGTGGCTGCACGACGCCGTGCGCCGCCACCAGGAGGAGACCGGATCCACGGTCGCCGAGAAGCTCCTCGCCGAGTGGGACACCGCGGTGGCCCGCTTCAGCAAGATCATCCCGTCCACCTACAAGGCAGTGCTCGCCGCCAAGGACGCCGCTGAGCTCGCCGGTCTCTCCGAGCAGGAGACCACCGAGAAGATGATGGAGGCGGCGACCAATGGCTGACCCCAAGGGCTTCCTGACCACCGGCCGCGAGGTCGCCCAGACCCGCCCCGTCGACGAGCGCGTCAAGGACTGGAACGAGGTCTACGTTCCCGGCTCGCTGCTCCCGATCATCAGCAAGCAGGCCGGCCGCTGCATGGACTGCGGCATCCCGTTCTGCCACCAGGGCTGCCCGCTCGGAAACCTCATCCCCGAGTGGAACGACTACGCCTACCGCGAGGACTGGACGGCCGCGTCCGAGCGGCTGCACGCCACGAACAACTTCCCGGAGTTCACCGGGCGGCTCTGCCCCGCCCCGTGCGAGTCGGCGTGTGTGCTCGGCATCAACCAGCCGGCCGTCACCATCAAGAACGTCGAAGTCTCCATCATCGACCAGGCGTGGGACCGCGGCGACGTCACCCCGCAGCCGCCCGAGCGCCTCTCCGGCAAGACCGTGGCCGTCATCGGCTCCGGCCCCGCCGGACTCGCCGCCGCCCAGCAGCTGACCCGGGCCGGCCACACGGTCGCCGTCTACGAGCGCGCGGACCGCATCGGGGGCCTCCTCCGGTACGGCATCCCCGAGTTCAAGATGGAGAAGTCGCACATCAACCGCCGCATCGAGCAGATGCGCGCCGAGGGCACCAAGTTCCGCACCGAGGTGGAGGTCGGCACGGACGTCGACGCCGCCAAGCTGCGCCGCCGCTACGACGCCGTCGTCATCGCCGCCGGTGCCACCGTCTCCCGCGACCTTCCGGTCCCGGGACGCGAGCTCAACGGTGTGCACTTCGCGATGGAGTACCTGCCGCTCGCCAACAAGGTGCAGGAGGGCGACCTGACGGTCTCCCCGATCACCGCCGAGGGCAAGCACGTCGTCGTCATCGGCGGCGGCGACACCGGCGCGGACTGCGTCGGCACCGCCCACCGGCAGGGCGCGCTCTCCGTCACCCAGCTGGAGATCATGCCCAGGCCGGGCGAGGACCGGAACGCCGGCCAGCCCTGGCCGACCTTCCCGATGCTCTACAAGGTCACCTCCGCGCACGAGGAGGGCGGCGAGCGGATCTACTCCGTCTCCACCACCCACTTCGAGGGCGACGAGGACGGCAACGTCCAGTCGCTCCACCTCATCGAGGTGGAGTTCAAGGACGGCAAGCCGGCGCAGAAGCCCGGCACCGAGCGGACGATCCCCGCCCAGCTGGTCACCCTCGCCATGGGCTTCACCGGCACCGACCAGGCCAACGGTCTCGTTCAGCAGTTCGGCGTGGAACTCGACGCCCGTGGCAACGTCGCCCGCGACGACCAGTACGCTACGAATGTCGATGGCGTCTTCGTCGCCGGCGACGCCGGCCGGGGCCAGTCCCTCATCGTGTGGGCCATCGCCGAGGGCCGCTCCGCGGCACGCGGCGTGGACCGCTTCCTCACCGGGGCCAGCGCACTGCCGGCCCCGATCCGCCCGACGGACCGTTCCATGATGGTCTGATCACGGCACACAGACGTCCCGTACAACGGCGTACGGAACTGAACGCGGCGCCTGCCCGTCCCCGACCGGACGATTCGGCAGGCGCCGTGGCGCGTCCCGGGGCGGGCATGCCTGGCTCAGCCCGTCAGCGCCGACGTCTTGAGGACCACCAGCAGCATCAGCACGGCGAACAGCACCACGCACCCGGCGGCCTGGACCGCCGTACGGCGCTCCGCCGGGGCGTACGCGTAGACGACCGTCACCGACGCACCGGTCAGCAGCCCGCCCAGATGCCCCTGCCACGAGGTGAAGCCCGCCGAGATCACCATCCAGACCAGGAACCCGGCCAGGAACCTGTTCACCGCGTGCGCGTCCCGGCCCAGCCGCCGGTTGATGACGTAGAAGGCCGCCGCGAGCCCGAAGACCGCACCGGAGGCGCCCACCGCGGTGTCCAGCGGCGCGATCAGGTACACCAGCACCGAACCGCCCAGCGCGGACAGCAGGTACAGCGCGAGATAGCGGACCCGCCCCAGCTGCTCCTCGACGACCCGGCCCAGGTTCCACAGCGCGTACATGTTGAAGGCGATGTGCAGCACCCCGAACGGCACCGAGCCGAGGGAGGAATCGCCGGGCGGCAGGTGCAGGAAGGCGCTGGTCAGCAGCCGGTACCACTCGCCGTCCACCACCCCGATCACCTGGAGGCCGGGGAAGCCGCCGGTCACGTAGACGTACTGGCTGCCGTCCGGACCGGCCAGCCCCGCACCCGTCATCCCGAACCGGTCGACGATCCCCGGGCGCACCAGCTCGACCAGGTACACCAGGATGTTCAGGCCCATCAGCACATAGGTGACGAGCGGCACCGCGCTCCGGGCCACCGCCCCGCCGAAGACCGTCCGCGCCTGCCGGACCGAGCGCCGCCCCTCCTTCACGCACTCCACGCAGTGGTGGCCGACCGCGGCCTCGCGCATGCAGTCCGGGCAGATGAAGCGCTCACAGCGGGTACAGCTCACATACGTCTCGTACGAGGGATGGCGAAAGCACGTGGTGATGGCGGCCTCCATGGCCGGCTCCTTCATCGGTGAACGGGCGAGAGCGGCCGGTGGGGGGCGGCGGCGATCAAGATAGCGAACCCCGGGGAGCACGGACCGGCCGGGCTTAGGCTCGGGGTCCCCGACCCCGTCGAGACTGGAGCATCCGCATGACCTCCGAGGCGTTCAGGATCCTGCGCGCGGCCGCCCGGGTGGCCGCGCCCTGGAAGAACGGCGGGGGAGTCACCCGCGAGATCGCCGCGTCCGGCGCGGCATCCGGCGCCTTCGACTGGCGGGTCAGCCTGGCCGACGTGACCGGGGACGGACCCTTCTCCGTGTTCCCCGGCGTCGACCGCACCCTGACCGTGGTGGAGGGCACCGGGATGGACCTCATGGTGGACGGCGAGCACCACATCGTCGACGAGCCGTACTGGCCGCACGACTTCCCGGGCGACGTGGAGACCGACGGACGGCTGCTGGCGGGCCCGGTCGTCAACCTCAACGTGATGTACCGCAGGGACCGTACGCGGGCCGAGGTGGCGGTCGTGCGCGGCACCCTGCGGCTGATGGCGCCCGAGGGCGGGACGGCGCTGGCCGTCGCGCTGGAGGACGGAGCCGTCATCGACGGTACGGACACCGTGCTCGGCCGCCACGACGCGGTGCTGCTGCACGGCCGGGCGTCGTGCGTGCTGCGGACGCACGGATACGCGGCGCTGATCACGCTCACGGGACACGGGCCGGGCAGCCGGTAGCGGCGGCACCGGACGGGATCCGAACGGGTGGTCCGCGACAGCCCCGGAGGAAACCGGACAGGAGATGTCGGGATTACGGAGTTCGATGAACGCATGACATCGAACTCCTGGGCAGATTTCCGGACCGCGGAGCCCGACTTCGCCGACACCGTGCGGCAGCGCTTCCAGCAGTACAAGCACCACGTACTGGCGACCCTCCGCCAGGACGGCTCGCCCCGGGTGACCGGCATCGAGGTGGAGTTCCGGCTGGGCGAGCCGTTCCTCGGCATGATGCCGAACTCCCGCAAGGCCCTGGACCTGCGCCGCGACCCCCGCTTCGCCGTGCAGGCCAACCCCGGCCCCGACGCCGAGATGGCCGACGGGGACGTCCGGATCTCCGGACGGGCGGTGGAGGTGACCGACCCCGCCGTGCTGGCCCGCTTCATCGACGAGGTGAAGCCGCCGGAACCCTTCCACCTGTTCCGGATCGAGCTGACCGAAGTGGTGCGCACCGGCATCGAGGGCGGCGACACCCTGGTCATCCAGGTCTGGCGCCCCGGCCGCCCGCTGCGCTCCTTCCGCAGGGGCAACGACGACGGCTCGCTGGCCGAGACCTCCTGACGGCCCCGGCAGGGCGTCCCCGCGGCCCGCAGGGCGGCGGGGGAGGCGGCCGGGCGGAGAATGGGCGGGTGCCTACCAAGAAGAAGCCACAGGCGACGCCTTCCCCCGAGCGGCGCGGCGAACTGCTCGCCACCGCCGCCGAGGTGTTCGCCGCGCAGGGATACAACGCCACGACCGTCCGCCGGATCGCGGACGCGGCCGGAATGCTCGCGGGCAGCCTCTACTACCACTTCGACTCCAAGGAGTCGATGGTCGACGAGATCCTCTCCACCTTCCTGAACGAGCTCTGGGAGGGGTACGACGCCGTGCTCGACGCCGGGCTCGGCCCCAGGGAGACCATCGGGGCCCTCGTCACCGAGTCCTTCCGTGAGATCGACCGGCACCGTGCCGCCGTCGCCATCTACCAGAAGGAGTCCCAGCACCTGGCGGCCCAGCCGAGGTTCCAGTACCTCGTCGACTCCCAGCAGAAGTTCGAGAAGGCCTGGCTCGGCACCCTGGAGCGCGGCGTCGCCGACCGGGTCTTCCGCGCCGACCTCGACATCCGCCTCACCTACCGGTTCGTCCGCGACACGGTCTGGGTCGCCGCCTCCTGGTACCGGCCGGGCGGCCAGCACAGCCCCGAGGAGATCGCCCGCCAGTACCTGTCGATGGTCCTGGACGGGATCGCCCTGCGCGACTGAGACAGACCCGTCCCGGACCGGTCTCGGACGATCTTCGAACGGCTCCGGCCCTTACGCCCCAAGGGTTCACTCGGACAACAGCCGGCCGGCGGCGTGGCGTGTCCCACCGCCGGTCGCCAGATCGTGCTACGGTGGTCCGGTTGCAGTTTTGGTACCCATGAACTTTATGTGCGCCTGACGGGAATGCTTCCTCAGGCGCTTTATTGTTTTCCGGCTTTCTCCGGGTGGGGCTCAATGCGGCGACTTGGAATTCGTAAAGTGCGGATTTCCGGCACTGCACCTGTTTTAGGAGAATGACATGGCTACTGGAACCGTGAAGTGGTTCAACTCGGAAAAGGGCTTCGGCTTCATCGAGCAGGACGG
The DNA here is from genome assembly GCF_044756945.1 of Streptomyces sp. NPDC091387. Classification (NCBI taxonomy): domain Bacteria; kingdom Bacillati; phylum Actinomycetota; class Actinomycetes; order Kitasatosporales; family Streptomycetaceae; genus Streptomyces; species Streptomyces sp. NPDC091387. Next base: position 266,881 of record NZ_JBIVTZ010000003.1, read on the forward strand.
CGGCGGCGCTGACGTCTTCGCTCACTACTCGAACATCGCCACCCAGGGCTTCCGTGAGCTCCAGGAGGGCCAGAAGGTCTCCTTCGACGTCACGCAGGGCCAGAAGGGCCCGCAGGCGGAGAACATCGTCCCGGCCTAATTGCCGGACGCGTACCTCGCAGCCGGGGCCCGCACCGTGAAGGTGCGGGCCCCGGCTTGTGCTGTCCCTGGGAAGTACGGAAGTTCCGGGCGCCTCCGAGCGCCCCGCACCGGGTGCTACGAAGCACCCCGGGCGTTCCGGGCCCTCGCGCACCGCGTGCCGCAGTCCGCATTCCGCGCAGGCCCCGGCAAGTCCCAGCATTCCCACGTAGTTCCCAGGAATCCCCAGGAGGGCAATTCCGTATGACCCGCTCCGAACGTCAGGACCGTCCCGCCCGCAATCGCCCGTCGAGGGGGCGTGGCACGGCCCAGGCAAAGGCAACCGCACAGGGTTCCGGCAAGGGATCCGGCAAGGCGTCGCCGCGTCGCAAGGCAACGCCGCCGCAGGGTGAGTTCGCCCTGCCCGAAACCATGACCCCCGCACTGCCCGCCGTCGAGGCGTTCGCCGAGCTGGACATGCCCGCCGCCCTGCTGAAAACCCTTGCCGCGCAGGGCGTCACCGACCCCTTCCCGATCCAGGGCGCCACCCTGCCGAACTCGCTCGCCGGCCGGGACATCCTCGGCCGCGGCCGCACCGGCTCCGGCAAGACCCTCGCCTTCGGCCTCGCGCTGCTGGCGCGTACCGCCGGACGCCGCTCCGAGCCGAAGGCACCGCTCGTCCTCGTCCTCGTCCCGACCCGCGAGCTCGCCCAGCAGGTCACCGACGCACTGACGCCGTACGCGACGTCCGTCAACCTGCGGATGGCGACCGTCGTCGGCGGGATGTCGATCAGCAAGCAGTCCGGCACCCTGCGCCGCGGCGCCGAGGTGCTCGTCGCCACGCCGGGCCGGCTCAAGGACCTCATCGAGCGCGGCGACTGCCGCCTCGACCAGGTCGCCATCACCGTCCTCGACGAGGCCGACCAGATGGCCGACATGGGCTTCATGCCGCAGGTCGTCGCCCTGCTCAAGCAGGTCGAGCCGGACGGGCAGCGGATGCTCTTCTCCGCGACCCTGGACAAGAACATCGACCGGCTGGTCAAGATGTTCCTGACCGACCCCGTCGTGCACTCGGTCGACCCGTCCGCCGGCGCCGTCACCACCATGGAGCACCACGTGCTCCACGTGCTCGACGAGACCGACAAGAAGGCCGTCGCCACGAAGATCGCCGCCCGCGAAGGCCGGGTGATCATGTTCGTCGACACCAAGCGTGCCGCCGACCGCTTCGCCAAGCGGCTGCTCGCCAGCGGCGTACGAGCTGCCGCCCTGCACGGCGGCCGCTCGCAGCCGCAGCGCAACCGGACCCTGGACCAGTTCAAGAACGGCCAGGTCACCGCACTCGTCGCGACGAACGTGGCGGCGCGCGGCATCCACGTCGACGACCTCGACCTGGTCGTCAACGTGGACCCGCCCACCGACCACAAGGACTACCTCCACCGCGGCGGGCGCACGGCGCGCGCCGGGGAGTCCGGAAGCGTCGTCACGCTGGTGCTGCCCGAGGAGAAGCGGGAGATGACCCGGCTGATGCAGGACGCGGGCATCGCGCCGCACACCACCCGGATCAAGTCCAGCGACGAGGAGCTCACCCGGATCACCGGGGCGCGCGAGCCGTCGGGCGTCGCCATCGTCGTCGAGGTCCCGCAGCCGACCCAGCCGAAGCCGCGCACGCGGCCCGGCGGCACGGGGTCCGGTGCGGGCTCCGGTGGCGGTTTCCGCGCGGGCACGCGTGGGCGCGGCCGACGCGGCGGCGGTGCGGGGGGTGCCGGCGGCGCCGGCGCGCAGGGCGCGGGTCGCTCCGGCGGTTCCGGTGGCTCCGGCCGCGGTGGCGCGCCCGCGCGGGGGCGTCGCGCCGCGTAACCGTTGACCTGAGCCCGTCCGGAGCTTCCGGACGGTGCACGCAGGCCACTCCAGCCCGTCCGGCGATCGAGGACGGAGCGTCAGCCGGGTTCGCCCGAGCGCCGCTTCCGTCCTCGCACGCCGGACGGGCTTCTTTCACGCCCCGGGATGCCCGAGCCGCGCCAGGACATCCGCGCCGAACGCCCGACGCAGGGGATCACTTGCCGCGCACCACGCGGCGGCCGCCTGCCGGGTCTCCTCGTCGCCGCGCTCGCGCAGCGCCTCCGCCGACGCGTGCCAGTTGTCCAGGTCCGGGCTCCCGGACCGCAGCGCCCGCCGCGCCAGCTCCTCGAACGAGGCCAGGAGCCCCAGCTCGGTCTCCAGGAGCGTGGCGATCGCGCCGTGCCCCGTCTGCTGGTCCCGGCCCGCGAACGGCTCCCCGTTCCGCACCAGTTCGACGGTCAGCGTCTCCCCGCCGTCGACCACGGCACGGTGCACGGAGACCTGGTGCTCCTCCGACTCCCCGTAGGCGTCCAGCAGCCCGTCGCGCAGCTCCCGCTCCAGATCCACGTCCGCCATGCGCCGCGCCTCCGCGAGCGCCTCCTCCAGCGCCCCGTCCGGTGCTCCCGCGCCGTGGCGCAGCAGCGCCCGTACCGTCTCCAGGGAGCCCCGACGGGCGGCCAGGAGGAGGGGCGCCTCGCCTTCCGGGCCCGGCAGGCAGGGGTCGGCGCCGTGGGCGAGCAGCGTCCGCGCGGTCCGCGCGTGGCCGAGCCCCACCGCCCAGCGCAGCGCCGTGAACCCGAACTGCTCACGCAGATCCGGTCGGGCCCCGGCGGACAGCAGGGACTCGACCACCTCGGTGTGACCACCGCACGCCGCCCCGCAGATCGGCAGATCGCCCGACTCCGGTCCGCAGGCCCGGTCCGGATCGGCGCCCGCGGCGAGGAGCAGCCGCACCACGCCCGGCCGGTCGGAGACCGCCGCCAGGTAGAGCGGACTCGCACCGTCCTCGTCCGACGACTCGACGGGCGCACCGGCGCGGAGCAGCCGTACGACGGCGTCCTCGCCCTCGTACAGCGCGTCGAACAGGCTCAGCCCGTCCGCCGCCGCCTCCGCCATCGGGTCTTCTGTCACATTTCGACTGTAATACCTTTCACGCCAGGGCCTGTTGCGGGCGGCGGCGCCTCACGTCGTGCAGTCCAGCACCGTGCGGCACAGCGCGCACCGGGCCCGCACCCGGCCGCGCACCGGAACCCTGTTGCGCTGATGGCAGGTCGGGCACGGGAAGGCGACCCGGAGTCCGTCCCGGCCGGTCTCGAAGGTGTACGGGGGCTCGGGGCCGGGGGCCGCGCCCGCACCGGGATGCTCCTGGGCGTACCGCCGGTCCTTGGCGTACCGGCGCCGGCCCGCCCAGCCGGCCGCCGTCAGCGGCGGCTGCAGGCCCTCGCGCAGGGCCTGCGCCCGGCCCTTCGTGTACGCCGTGTAGGCCTGCGGGCTGGTGAACCACGGCGAGGGGTCCTCGTCGAAGGCGAGCGCCCGCTTGGCCAGTACGTACCCGAACTCCTCCGGGGTGAGGTAGCCGAGCTTCTGGCTGGAGGTGGCGTCCTCCCGGAACGCGTCCAGCAGCAGCCAGCCCGCCCCCAGATAGGCGGCCGCGGTGTCGGTGAGGATCTCGTTGTCGCGGGTCCCGGGGAACTGCAGGTCGAGCCGGTGCAGCAGCACATGCATGACCTCGTGCGACAGCGCGGCCCCGATGTCCCTTCGGTGGGTGCGGAACCGGTCGTTGAGCTCGATGAAGTACTCCGGCCCGGCCGCGAGTTCGACACTCCCCGCGTGTTCCATCGCACGGAACGCGACGACCATCCGGGCGTCCGGCAGACGCAGGTGCTGCACCATCGCCCGCGCCACGCGCTGCGCGCCGAGGTGCAGATCGTCCGCGTCGGCGAAGGCCGCGTCTGCGGGGAGGAGGCTCGGTGCGAACCGGTGGACACCGTCGTACGACAGCCGCCGGTACAGCGCGGTGATCGCCGACCGGACGGTGGCCAGGTGCGGGAAGCCGTGCACCACCGGGCTGCCGTGGGGGCCGTCGCTCACGCCCTCACCCCCGTCCGTGCCGCTCGGCTCCGCCCACTGTAGCCGGGGCGGCACCGAGCGGCCCGGAAAGCCGGACGTCAGCCCCGGGCGTCCTCCTGGGCAGCGGTGTACGTGCGGACGGGCAGCCCCGGCCCCAGCTCCGCGTACGGCGCGCCCGCGTCCTCCACCTCCAGCACCCACACCTCGTTGACACCGTCCCGCAGCACCGGACCCGGTACGTACAGCGTCCGCTGCGGGCCCGCTGACCAGTACCGCCCGAGGCAGAACCCGTTCACCCAGACGAATCCGCGCGTCCAGCCCGGCAGTTCGAGCCCCGCGTGCCCGGTGCCGCCCGCGTCCGCGAGCTCGAAGGAGCCCCGGTACAGGCCGCTGCGCCCGGACCCGTCGAGCGGGGCGAACGGGACGCCGGCCACCGCCGCCGCGTCCTCGAACGCGTCGAGCCGCAGCGCCCGCGCCCGTACGCCGTGCAGGAACTGGCGCTCGTGCAGCACGCCCCCGGTGATCCCCTTGGCCTCGCCCAGCCGCGGCCCGTAGTTGACCCGGCCCAGCGACTCCACCCACAGCTCGACCTCCGCGGGTCCGGCCACCGGCTCCGCCAGGGTGCTGTCCTCCTCGCTCAGGACGCCCTTGCGGACACCGTCCACGTACACCACCGCCCGGTCCCGGAGACCCGACACCCCCAGGGCGTACGGCTGTCGGGGACCCGGGACCCCGACCCGGTAGCGCACCAGGCCGCGGTCGACGCCCAGCTCCTCGAACGTGGGCGGAACGCCGGACTCCGGCTGCTCCTCGTCGCCGAGTGCCTCCATGACGTCCTGGAGCGGTGCCCAGCCGGTCAGCGCGGCCCGCAGCGGTGCGGCGAGCGCGGCGGGCGCGGCCGGCAGCTCGGGCAGCGGCCCGTCCGCGTACTCGGCGAGGACCTTCCGGAACAGCCAGAACTTCTCCGTGGGCCGCCCGTACTCGTCGACCGGCGCGTCGTAGTCGTACGACGTCACCGTCGGCTGGAACTCCTGGTCCTGGAGCGGGCCCGCGCGGTTGGCGCCCGCCCAGCCGCCGAAGTTCGTCCCGCCGTGCGCCATGTAGATGTTGACCGACGCCCCGCACTCCAGGATTTCCCGCAGCGCCTCTGCGGCCTGCGCCGGATCGCGTACGACCGGCGGGGCGCCCCAGTGCTCGAACCAGCCGCACCAGAACTCCATGCACATCAGCGGCCCCGCGTCCTGGTGACGCCGGAGCACCCGGAACGCCTCGCGCGCCCCCGAACCGAAGTTCGCCGTGGCGAGCAGACCGGGCACGGAGCCGCCCGTGAGCATGTGGTCCTCAGGACCGTCGGAGGTGAACAGCGGGACGCTCACGCCGTACTCGCCGAGCATCGCGGCCACCTGCCGCAGATAGGCCTGATCGGTGCCGTAACTGCCGTACTCGTTCTCCGCCTGCACCATGATCACCGGGCCGCCGCGGTCGATCTGCCGCTCCACGACCTGGGGCAGCAGTTCGGCGAACCACCGCCGTACCGCGTCCAGATAAGCGGCGTCGCGGGTCCGCACCCGCCGCCCGAACCGCCCGGTCACCCAGACCGGCAGCCCGCCGTTCTCCCACTCCGCACAGATGTACGGCCCGGGGCGGACGATCGCCCACAGGCCGGCCCGCCGCACCGCGTCCAGGAAGCGGCCGAGCGCCGCCACGTCCCGGAACCGGCCCGGCCGCGGCTCGTGGAGGTTCCACGGCACGTACGTCTCGACACAGTTCAGGCCCATCGCCCGCAGCATCGACAGCCGGTGATCCCACTGCGCCTCGTGCACCCGGAAGTAGTGCAGGGCGCCCGACAGCAGCCGTACGGGCCGCCCGTCGAGCCTGAAGTGGTCGTCGTCGCCCACCGTGAAGTCAGCCATCGTGCTCGTTCTCTCCTGTGCGGGCGGTCCCGGCCGCCGCGCCCCGTGAACCGGTACCGGCGGAATGCGGCACCGTGCGACGGAGCGGGCGAACTCGGGAGGAATGTCGCGACCCAGCCTCACCCCTGGCGTGCGGCCGGTCCATGGACAAAGATCATTGCTGTTTGGACGCAGCACATCGCTGTCGGCACACGACGCGAGAACCGGGGAGCGAAAGCCGATGTACCACACCTGGATGCGCTTCTTCACCCCGAGCCCGCTCCACCACCGCCTCGGCCTGGTCTGCCTCGGGGTGGGGCTCCAGCACGGCGCGCTGCCCACCGTCGGCCCCCGCACCCTGGACCACCACGTCGCCGTGGTCATCAACTCGGGCAGCGGATGGTTCGCCGGGCCCGACGGGCGGCGGGTGCCGGTCACCGGGCCCAGCCTGATCTGGCTGACCCCGGGCACCCCGCACCACTACGGAGCCGATCCGGCCACCGGCTGGGACGAGAGCTTCGTCGACTTCACCGGCCCCGCCACCACCACGTACACCGAACTCGGCTACATCGAGCCGGACCGCCCCCTCGTCCCGCTCTCCGACACGGCGGCACCGCGGGCCGCCATCGGCCGGATGGTACGGGCGGCGCGGCGCGGGAACCCGCTGCTGGAAGTGGAGACCGGTGCGGCCGTCCACGAACTGCTCGTCGCCCTGCGCCGGGCCCGCGCCGATGTCAGCCCCGACGGCGACCCGGTGCTCCAGGCCATGACCCGGGACGCGTTCCAGCCGCTCTCCGTCGCCGAGCACGCCGCCCGGCACGGCATGACCCCCGCCGAACTGCGCACGGCCGTCCGGCGCGGTGCGGGCTGCAGCCCGAAGGACTACCTCCTCGGCATCCGGCTCGGCCGCGCCAAGGAGCTCCTCGCCACCAGCGACCTGCCGGTCGCGGCCGTCGCCCGCCGCGTCGGGTACGACGATCCGGCGTACTTCTCCCGGCTGTTCGCCCGCCGGGTCGGCATCGCCCCGGTCCGCTTCCGCGAACAGCAGGGACGCAGCGTGCCGGGCGGCTGGAGCGACCGGGTGCCGGACCCGGACCACCCGCCGACGATCAGCCCGTAGTCCGCCGCGCCGAGAGGACTTAAGCTCGATGACCATGACCACGAGCGACATCGACGAGTCCGTAGGCGCCGAGCTGAACCGGCTGCGCGAGAGCATCGACAACATCGACGCGGCGGTTGTCCACATGCTCGCCGAGCGCTTCAAGTGCACGCAGCAGGTGGGCCACCTCAAGGCCGCCCACCAGCTCCCCCCGGCCGATCCGGCGCGCGAGGGCCGCCAGATCGCCCGGCTGCGCCAGCTGGCGGAGAGCGCCCACCTGGACCCGGCGTTCGCCGAGAAGCTGCTGAACTTCATCGTGGCGGAGGTCATCCGCCACCACGAGCGCATCGCGGACGAATCGGCGAACGGGACGGGCGGCGCACAGGCCTGACCCGGGGCGCCGGCTGCAGCAGCCGCCCGCCGGCCGCCGCCCGGCCGTCAGGGCGAGATCTCCTCCAGCGGGCGGTTCGCCGTCCCCTCCGCCAGGGTTCCCGCCACCCCCGCGACGCTGTCTCCCGCCCGCGCAGACCACGCGACCGATCACGCCCAGGCGGCTGACCGCACCGCCGACGCTGCAGCCCGGGGCGCGCATCCGGGCCGGGTACCGCTCGGGCGTGTACGGGCACAGGCAGATCGCGAAGATCCGGCGGCGGCCCAGGGCGTCCACACCGCATACGGCAGCATGGGCCCATGTCCGTACTGATGCGCGACGAAGCGCAGACCCGAGCCCAGTTCCTCAACGTACAGCGGTACACGATCGACCTCGATCTGACCGCGGGGGAGGAGACCTTCGACTCCCGTACCCTCATCCGGTTCACCGCCCTCGCGGACGGCGACACCTTCGTCGAGATCAAGCCCGCCACCCTGCGCTCGATCAGCCTCGACGGGCACCCACTCGACCCCGCGGACCTCGACGGCAACCGCTTCCCGCTGACCTCCCTGACCAGCGGCGAACACGAACTCCGCGTCGACGCCGCCATGAGCTACTCCCGTACCGGCGAAGGCATGCACCGCTTCACCGACCCCACCGACAACGAGACCTACGTCTACACCCAGCTCTTCCTGGAGGACGTCCAGCGCGTCTTCGCCGCGTTCGACCAGCCCGACCTCAAGTCCGTCTTCGCCCTCACCGTCACCGCCCCCGAGGGCTGGACCGTCCTCGGCAACGGCACCGCCCGGCACACCGGAGACGGCCGCTGGACCCTCGCCCCCACGCCGCCGATCTCCACCTACCTCGTCGCCGTCGCCGCGGGCCCCTGGCACTCCGTGACCACCGAACACGCCGGACTGCCCTTCGGCATCCACTGCCGCGCCTCCCTCGCCCCCCACCTCGACGCCGACGCCGACGAGATCCTCGACATCACCCGGGCCTGCTTCGACCGGTTCCAGGAGAAGTTCGACGAGCCCTACCCGTTCGACTCCTACGACCAGGCCTTCGTCCCCGAGTTCAACGCGGGCGCCATGGAGAACCCCGGCCTCGTCACCTTCCGCGACGAATTCGTCTACCGCTCCGCCGTCACCCACACCGAGCGCCAGACCCGCGGCATGGTCATCGCCCACGAGATGGCCCACATGTGGTTCGGCGACCTCGTCACCCTCGCCTGGTGGGACGACATCTGGCTGAACGAGTCCTTCGCCGAGTACATGGGCTACCAGACCCTCGCCGAGGCCACCTTTCCCCGGGCCCTCAACTCCGTTCGAGCAGGGGAGAGCCCGTTCCCCGACACCTGGGTCGACTTCGGCGTCGCCCGCAAGGGCTGGGGCTACGACGCCGACCAGCGCCCCTCCACCCACCCCGTCGCACCCGACCCGGCCGCCGTCCCCGACACCGCCTCCGCGATGCTCAACTTCGACGGCATCTCCTACGCCAAGGGCGCGTCCGCCCTGCGCCAGCTCGTCGCCTGGCTCGGCGAGAAGGACTTCCTGGCCGGCATCAACATCCACTTCGCCCGCCACCGGTTCGGCAACGCCACTCTCGCCGACTTCATCGACAACCTCGCGTCCGCCACCGACCGCGACGTCCACGCCTGGGCCGCCCAGTGGCTGCGCACCTCTGGGGTCGACACCCTCACCGCGCACGTCACCGAGGCCGACACCACCTGGTCCCTCGCCGTCGACCACCGCGGCTCCCGCCCCCACCGCATCGCCGTCGGCACCTACGACCACGCCATCGACACCCAGTCCGGCCCCGACCGGCTCGTCCTGCGCGACCGCTTCGACATCGGCATCCCCCAGGACGGCACACCCGTCACCCGCCCCGGCCGCCGGCCCGCCCTCGTCGTCCTCAACGACGGCGACCTCACCTACGCCAAGGTCCGCCTCGACCCGGACTCCTGGAACACCGTCCTGCGCTGCCTCTCCGGCATCCCCGACGCGCTCACCCGCGCCGTCATCTGGAACACCGCCCGGGACATGGTCCGCGACGGCGAACTCGCCCCCGCCACCTACATCGAGGCCGCCCGCACCCACCTCCCGCACGAGACCGACCTCGCACTCCACCAGGGTGTCCTCACCTTCGCCTGCGCCCAGATCGCCGGCCGCTACCTCACCCCAGAGGACCGGCCCGCCGCGCTCACCGCGCTCACGGCCCTGTGCCGCGACCTCATCCGCCGCACCGAGGACGGCAGCAGCCCCGGCCTCCGCCTCATCGCCGTACGCCGCATCGTCGACACCGCCACCCAGCCCGACGCCATCCAGGGCTGGCTCACCGAGGGCACCGTCCCCGGCGGGCCCGAACTCGACGCCGAACTGCGCTGGCGCATCCTCACCCGGCTCGCCGTCCTCGGCGCCACCGACGAAGCCGCCATCGCCGCCGAACTCGACCAGGACCCCAGCGCCACCGGCCAGGAAGGCGCCGCCCGCTGCCGCGCCGCCCTGCCCACCCCCGAGGCCAAGGCCGCCGCCTGGCAGGCCATGTTCACCGACGACAGCCTCTCCAACTACCTCTTCACCGCCGTCGCGCAGGGCTTCTGGCAGCCCGAACAGGCCGACCTCGTCAGCGCGTACGTGCCCCGCTACTACCCCGAGGCGGCCCAGCTCGCCGTCCGCCGCGGCCCGGCCATCGCCGAGGCCGTCGGCAGCTACGCGTTCCCCGCGTACGCCATCGACGCCGACAGCCTCCACCTCGGCGAACAGGCACTCACCGACCGGACACTCGTCCCCGCCCTGCGCCGCAAACTCGCCGACCAGGTCGACGACCTGCGCCGCGCCCTCGCCGTCCGCGACGCCCACTGACCCGGACACGAGCGGCCCGCACCACCCGTGCCCGGCCCGCCCTCATCACCGAGGGCGGGCCGGGCACGTCTGTGCGCGATACCGGGACGGCCTTTCAGGCGGCGCGGGCCGCGGCCTCGACGTGGGCGAGCTGGGCGTCGAGGAGCTCCACGAACGCGGCGCGACGGTCCGCTCCCAGGGGGCGGACGTCGCGGGCGAAGTGGGACAGGGCCGGGAAGCGCTCGGGGTCGGCGCCGAGGACCGCGACGCGGAACAGCTCCATGCCCTGGTCGTACTCCTGGGGGGTGATGGTGCTGACCCCGGCCTCCGAGGCGATCAACGCGGAGATGAGGACCGCGATCCGGTGGTAGTGCGCCGGGATCCTCTCGTCGGGCAGTCCTGACGCCCGCAGGGCCTGCAGCACCTCTTCCATCACCAGCCGGGAGCCGGTGCCGCTCGACGCGTGGCGCCCCCAGACCGCGGCGAGCTGGGGCTGCCGGCCGAAGGCCTCCCGCACGCGCAGGCCCAGGGCGGTGATGCGCTGCTTCCAGTCGCCCTCGGGGCGGTAGCCGTCCATGGCGGCCAGCAGAATCCGGTCGGCGACCGCGCGCAGCAGTTCGGTCTTGCTGCGGAAGTGCCGGTAGAGGCTGGAGGAATCCGTCCCGAGGGCCGCGGCCAGTCTGCGCACGCTGAACGACTCGGCGTCGCCCGTGCGCAGCAGGTCCGCCGCCGCGTCCAGGATCTCCTCGGTCGACCAGCGCCTTCGCCCTGTCATCCCGCTCCTCTCGTCGGATCCCAGCCTAACGTATGCACTTGGCGTTGCACGCACCGCGTGCATAATGAGGACATGGGTGTGCCGGGCAGCCGTCAGCGAGCCGGCCGACACCCCACTCGTGCCCCGTCACCCGGGGGCGGCCGACCGATGCGGAGCTCACCCCCGGGACTACGAAAGGACGCAAGCCGTGAGGAACGCACTGGATCCCGCGGAGCTGGACACCGCCCTCGACAACGTCCACCGCGCGGGAATGCCCGGCCTGTTCGCCGAAGTACGTGACGGCGACCAGGTCTGGCGCGGCGCCGCCGGGACCGCCGACACCGCCACCGGCCGCCCCGTCACCGCCGACATGCGCCACCGCGTCGGCAGCATCACCAAGACCTTCACCGCCGCCGCCGTGCTGCAACAGGCCGAGAGCGGCCGGATCGGCCTCGACGCACCGATCAGCCGCTACCTCCCGGAACTGGTCCCGGGAGACCGCGGTGACGCGATCACCGTCCGGATGCTGATCAACCACACCAGCGGCCTCGCCGAGTACCTCCCCTACGCCTACCCCTCCCTCAAGGGATTCCCCGACGTCGCGGACACCGGGCCCCAGAGCCTGGACGACAACCGGTTCACCCGCTTCCACCCCACCGAACTCATCGAGATGGGCGTCACCGCGCCCCCGAGCGGCGCCCCGGGCAGCACTCCGGGGGTGTACTCCAACACCAACTACCTGCTCCTCGGCCGGCTCCTGGAACACGTCACCGGCACCACGGCCGAGCAGTGCATCACCCGGGACGTCATCGAGCGCGCCGGGCTCCGGGACACCGGATTCCCCACCGGAACCCATGTCGAGGGACCGCACTCGCAGATCTACGAGGCGTGGTTCGGCATGATCGACCCGCCGCGCGACTACAGCGTCTACGACATGTCATGGGTGGGACCGGCGGCCGCACTGATAACGACCGTCACCGACCTCAACCGCTTCTTCGGCAAGCTGCTGGCCGGCGAGATCGTCAGCCCGGCGTCGCTGGCACACATGCAACGCACCGTCCCGGTCGTCTCCCAGGAGGGAAAGACGATCGAGTACGGCCTCGGCCTGTACCCGGCAAAGGCCCCCGGCCAGGCCACCTTCTGGGGCCACGGCGGCACGGTCTGGGGCGCCGGAGCACTGGCCATGACCCGTGCCGACGGCAACCGGCAGCTCTCCGTCGCGCTGAACCTGCAGAGGTGGAACACGCTCGACGCCGCCGGCCGCCCCCAGCCCCACCCCATCGACGACGCGCTCGCGGCCCTCTGCCGCGTGGCGATGTACGGCTGACCGAACCGGAGGAACGACCCGCCCCGCGGACGCGATCGGGCGCCCGATCACGTCCGCGTTCCGGCGACACAGCCCACCGCGGCCTCCCGGACCGCCTCCCGACCGCCCACAGACACACGGGCCCAAGCCGCGCCCATACCACCCGAACCCCCACCGCCCCGCCCTCACCGCACGCCCGTCCCCCTTTCGAGTTCAGATCACCGGGCTCACCGGCCGCGCCACCCGAAACCCGGACAAGCTGGGATGTCCACCCATGCGCTCCGAAGGGCCACCACCGCCATGCCCACCCCGCCCCTCGCCGGAGGCACCACCGGCCCCGCCGCTCTGCGCCCCCTCCTCGACACCGTGCTCACCGCACTTCACGAGGGCGCCCACCGACGCGACGGCCCCCTCCCCGCCGGCGGCCCCGACACCGTCACCCCCCACCTGCGCACCGCCCTCCACCCCGTCATCCCCGACCACGGCACCGGCGCCCACCACGCCCTCAGCACCCTCGTCACCGCACTCGCCCAAGGCGCCGCGGACCCGGCCGACCCCCTCTGCGCCGCCCACCTCCACACCCCGCCCCTCGCCCTCGCCGCGGCAGCCGACCTCGCCGCCTCCGCCCTCAACCCCTCCATGGACTCCTGGGACCAGGCACCCGCCGCCTCCGCCCTCGAAGCCGACCTCACCACCGCGCTCGCCGCCGAGATCTACCCCCACCGCACCGCACCCGACGCCCTCGTCACCACCGGCGGCACGGAAGCCAACCAACTCGCGCTTCTCCTCGCCCGCGAACGCCACGGCCCCGTCCAGACCATCCGCGGCGCCAACGCCCACCACAGCATCACCCGCGCCGCCTGGCTCCTCGGCCTCCCCGAACCCATCACCGTCCCCGCCCCCACCGGCGTCATCGACCTCACCGCCCTCGACGACACCCTCGCCCGACTCCGCGGGCCCGTCCTCGTCACCGCCACCGCGGGGACCACCGACACCGGCCAGATCGACCCCCTCGCCGAGATCGCGGACCTCTGCACCACCCACGGCGCCGAACTTCACATCGACGCCGCCTACGGCGGGCCCCTCCTCTTCAGCCCCACCCACCGCAACAAGGTCCACGGCCTCGACCGCGCCCACAGCGTCACCCTCGACCTGCACAAACTCGGCTGGCAGCCCGCGTCAGCAGGCATCCTCGCCGTCCCCGAACACCACCACCTCGACGCACTCCACCACCACGCCCCCTACCTCAACGCCGACGACGACACCGAAGCCGGCCTCCCCGACCTCCTCGGCCGCTCCCTGCGCACCACCCGCCGCCCCGACGCACTCAAGATCGCCGTCACCCTCCAAGCGCTCGGCCGCACCGGCCTCGCCGACCTCATCGACCGCACCTGCGCCGCCGCCCACCACCTCGCCGACCTCATCACCAAAACCCCCACCCTCGACCTCTACGACCGCCCCACCATCACCACCGTCCTCTTCCGCCCCACCCACACCGACGACCACACCGTCGCCACCATCCGCCGCACCCTCCTCACCCGAGGCCACGCCGTACTCGGCCGCACCCACGCCAACGGCCGCCTCTGGTTCAAAGCCACCCTCCTCAACCCTCACACCACCCCCCACGACCTGCAGAAACTCCTCGACCTCGTCACCCACCTCGCCGCAGCACTCCCGGAAGGCAGCACCCACCGATGACAGCCCGGTCAGCCCGGCCAGCCCGGCCCACGCCCGACGCCGACCAGCCACACGACCTCGTCGGCATCGGCATCGGCCCCTTCAACCTCTCCCTCGCCGCCCTCGCCCACGGCATCCCCGGCACCCCCCACCCCCTCGCCGCCACCTTCTACGAACAACGCCCCGCCTTCCACTGGCACCCCGGCCTCCTCATCGACGGCGCCAGCCTCCAAGTCCCCTTCCTCGCCGACCTCGTCACCCTCGCCGACCCCAGCAGCCCCTGGACCTTCCTCAACTACCTACGCACCCGCGACCGGCTCTTCCCCTTCTACTTCGCCGAGCGCTTCCACATCCAACGCGCCGAATACGACGCCTATTGCCGCTGGGTCACCGAACAACTCCCGGGCCTCCACTTCGGCCACCAGGTCGACGCCATCCGCTGGAACGCCGAACGCGCCCTCTTCGAAGTCGATTTCACCCAACTCGACACCCACGGCGAAGCCGAAGCGCTCGGCCGCGCCCACACCCGCCACATCGCGCTCGGCGTCGGAACCGAACCCCATATCCCCGAACCCCTCAAACCCCTGGCCGAAGCCGGATCAGTCCCCGTCATCCACTCCGCCGACTACCTCCACCACCGCGAACGACTCCTCGACGCCGAACACATCACCGTCATCGGATCAGGACAGTCCGGCGCCGAGATCTTCCTCGACCTCCTCCGCGCCCGCCCCGCCGGCCGCGAGAAACTCCACTGGCTCGCCCGCACCCCCGCCTTCGCGCCCATGGAGTACTCCAAGCTCGGCCTCGAACACTTCACTCCCGACTACACCCGCTACTTCCACGCCCTCCCCGAAGCCGTGCGCGACGAACTCGTCCCCGACCAATGGCAACTCCACAAGGGCATCGACCACGACACCATCACCGCCATCCACGAAGAGCTCTACCGCCGCACCCTCCACGGCGGCTGGCCCGACGCCACCCTCACCCCCGGCGTCTGCGTACGCACCGCGGGCCGCGTCGCCAACTCCCGCGTCGAACTCCACCTCGAACACACCCAGCAGAGCACCCGCTCACGCCTCACCACCGACGCCGTCGTCCTCGCCACCGGCTACCGCGAACGCCCCCTCGACCAGATGCTCGACGGCCTCCACACCCACCTGCGCCGCGACAGTTCCGGCCGCCCCCGCATCGACGACCAGTTCCGCCTCGACCTCGACCCCGCCATCACCGGCAACATCTACGTACAGAACGCCGAACGCCACACCCACGGCGTCGGCGCCCCCGACCTCGGCCTCGCCGCCTGGCGCAGCGCCACCATCCTCAACAACCTCACCGGCACCACCGCCTACCACCTCCCGCAACGCACCGCCTTCACCACCTTCGGCCTCACCCCCCACGCCCCGAAGATCCCCGCCCAGGGCCCCGTCCTCACCCCCCTGGTCCAGAGCAACTGACACCCCCGCCCCACCGGGCACGCAGAAAAGCGGCCGCCCCCTCCCAAAAGGAAAGGAGACGGCCGCCCCACCACAGACCTAGAACACCGGCGTACCGTCCCGCGTCAGCCGCCAGTCCACCGAGGCGAACTGCGCACCGTCCACCGAACCCTTCGCCTGCACCCACCCGATGATGGTGTTCCGGATCTCCTCCGAATTCGCCCAGAGCTGCTTGGCACCCGGCACATGCGGGAAGTTACCCCCACCGCTCGCCCGGTAATTGTTCACCGCCAGCACGAACTGCGCCGCCGGATCAATCGCCTTGCCCTCGAACGAAAGACCAACAATCCGCGAGCCATTCGGCTTCGCGATGTCGATGTCATACGTCAGACCCGACACCGCGTCATAATTGTAATCCGGAGTCTTGTCCGCGTTCGTCAGCTTCGCCGGATCCACCGGAGCACCCGCCGCCGTCTGCACGTAGTACCGCGCCGAGAACTCCAGATAATCCTTGATCTGCGCACCCGTCAGCAACCGCGCCTCAAGCGTGTTCTCGAACGGATACAGACCCGCCGCATCCTTGATCGTCACGTCCCCGGCCGGGATCTGCGCCGTACGCGAGAAACACGACGCCTGCGACAGCACCGGCAGCGCCGCGTACTCGCCACCCGCCAGTGCCGCCTTCACCGTCTCCGCCTGGACGACATTGATCAGATCGATGATCGGCTCGTCCTTCCACGCCGCCTCGGCCGTCGTCATCGCCGCCGTCGACGTACCGATCACCTGATTGACGTATGCCACGACCTTCTTGTGCTCATCCGCCAGCAACTTCGTGATCTTCCGGTCCTCCGCCGCCGTGTTGGAGTTCAACACCTGCGACCCCGCCTTCTCGACCACCCAGCGGCCCTTCTCCCACACCAGATCGAAGTCGAACAGCGTCAGCCGCTGCCCCCACTTCAACGGCTCGGAAAGCACGACCTTCTTTCCGGTCTTCTTGTTCTCCACGAAGTACTCGGGAATCTCCAGATGCGCATGACCCACCAGAATCGCATCGATCCCCGGCACCTGCTCCGCCACCAGACCCGCGGCATTCTCCACATACGGAATCTGATCACCGTACGACGACGTCCCGCTGTTCCCCGAGTGCGCCGACACGATCACCACATCCGCACCCATCGAGCGCAGCCGCGGCACGAACTTCGCCGCCTGCTCCTCCAGGCCCGGGAACACCATCTTGCCGCTGACGTTCGCCTTGTCCCAGATCGCGATACCCGGATTCGTCAGCCCCAGGATCGCCACCTTCACATCCCGGCCGTGCGGCGTCCGCAGCTTCTTGATCACATACGGCGCGAACGCCGGCTTCAGCGTCTTCGCGTCCAGCGCGTTCGCACCCAGCAGCGGGAAATCACACTGCTCCTCGAACTTGCGCAGCACCGGAATGCCGTAGTTGAACTCGTGGTTGCCGAGCGCCGCCGCGTCATAGCCGATCGCGTTCATCGCCTGCGCCATCGGATGCACCGGACCGCGCTTCGCCGTGATCGGGTCGATCTTCGCGTAGTAGTACGACAGTTGCGTGCCCTGGATTGTGTCACCCGCATCGATCATCAGGGTGTTGTGGCGGCCCTTCTCCCGACGCACCTGATCCACCAGCGTCGAGATCTTCGCCAGACCGACGTCGTTGTGGTCGCCGTCGTCGAACTCCTTGTCCGTGAAGTAGTCCCAGTTGAAGACATTTCCATGCAGATCGGTCGTGCCCATCACGGTGAACGAGTACCGCTTCTGCGGACGCCCATGACCGTTCCCGTGCCCATGCCCGTGGCCGTGCGCCTCGGCGGGAACCGCGGCACCGCCCGCGATCGCGACACCCGCACCGGCCGCGGCCGATGTGCCCAGGAACGTCCTTCGATTCAGCGGCATCTCGTCTCCCACATCTCGGTTCTCTCCGTACACAACGCGCGTAGACCCCGCGCACGCGTGGACAACGCGCGTAGATAATCACCCACGCACGGCACCCGGCAACACCCCCCGCAGGTTTCGTTTCGATGACCACCCGCTGTCGCACCCGAGTGCCACAGTGGACCCATGACCGACACCCCGTACCCCTACGGCACCCCCGACCACCCCCGCCTCGCCGTCCGCGGCGACGCCCGCCTCGAGATCGACCCCGAGATCGCCGGCGTCGGCATCACCGTCAGCGCCCGCGGGAAAGACCGCCGCGCCGCCCTCGACGACCTCACCCGACGCAACACCACCGTCCTCGAACTCGCCCGCACCTACGGACAAGCCGTCGAGAAGCTCGAAACCGGCACCTTCTCCATCACGCCCGAACTCACCCGGCGCGGCCGCGACGAGAAGATCCGCACCTACCACGGACGCGTCCACATCACCGCCGTACTCAACGACTTCACCGCACTCGGTGAATTCACCACCCGCGTCGCCGACCTCGACCTGACCCGCATCGACGGACCCTGGTGGGCCCTGCGCCCCGACTCACCCGCCCACGGCGAAGCCCGCCGCCAAGCCGTACGCGAAGCGGTCCAGCGCGCCCGCGAATACGCCGACGCAGTCGGCGCACGACTGGCCGCCCTCGTCGAACTCGCCGACCTCGGCGCCGAGAACGCCACCCCCGCCATGCCCGCCGCCCCCGGTGGCTACGGCCGCACCCGCGGATTCGCCGGCGCCGCGGCCGAACCCGCCCCCGCGCTCGACCTCGAACCACAGCGCCAGACCGTCTTCGCGCAGGTGAACGCCCGCTTCATCATGACCCCGCCCGCGCTCTAGGAAAATGCTCATCCGAGCACCCCGCCGCACAATTCAACACGTGTCAAAAACCCTTCACCCAAAGGTTGTTGAGCAGTCATGCGGAGCCAATTCGCTACCCGTAGGTAAGGTCTAGGCTCAAACCATGCGCCGAGCAAAAATTGTTTGCACCCTAGGACCCGCCACCGACACATATGACCAGATCAAGGCCCTGGTCGAAGCGGGTATGGACATTGCCCGCCTCAACCTCAGCCACGGCACCTACGCCGAACACGAAGAGCGCTACCACCGAGTACGCAAGGCATCCGAGGAAGCCGGGCGCAGCGTCGGAATCCTCGCCGACCTTCAAGGTCCGAAGATCCGCCTCGGACGCTTCCGCGAAGGACCCGTACTCCTTGAACGCGGCGACGACTTCACGATCACCGTCGAGCCCATGGAAGGTGACCGCCACACCTGCGGCACCACCTATGAAGGCCTCAACGCCGACGTCGCCCCCGGCGAACACATCCTCGTCGACGACGGCCGCGTCACCCTCGAAGTGACCGAGGTCGACGGACCCCGCGTCCACACCACCGTCATCGAGGGCGGCATGGTCTCCGACCACAAGGGACTCAACCTCCCCGGCGTCGCCGTCTCCGTCCCCGCCCTCTCCGAAAAGGACATCGACGACCTCCGCTGGGCCCTGCGCACCGGCGCCGACGTCATCGCCCTCTCCTTCGTGCGCAGCGGACGCGACATCGAACCCGTCCACCGCGTCATGGACGAGGAGGGCCGCCGCCTCCCCGTCATCGCCAAGGTCGAGAAGCCCCAGGCCGTCGAGAACATCGACGACATCGTCGCCGCCTTCGACGGCATCATGGTCGCCCGGGGCGATCTCGGCGTCGAAATGCCCCTGGAGCAGGTGCCGATCGTCCAGAAGCGCGCCATCAAGCTCGCCAGGCGCAACGCCAAGCCGGTCATCGTCGCCACCCAGATGCTCGACTCGATGATCGACAACTCCCGCCCCACCCGCGCCGAGGCGTCCGACGTGGCCAACGCCGTCATCGACGGTACGGACGCGGTCATGCTCTCCGGCGAGACCAGCGTCGGCAAGTACCCCATCGAGACGGTCCGCACGATGTCCCGCATCGTCGAGGCCGCAGAGGAGGACATCCTCGCCAGGGGGCTCCCGCCGCTGACCGACCGCAACAAGCCCCGCACCCAGGGCGGAGCGGTCGCCCGCGCGGCAGCCGAGATGGGCGACTTCCTCGGTGCGAAGTTCCTGGTGGCCTTCACCCAGAGCGGCGACACGGTCAAGCGCCTCTCCCGCTACCGCTCACCCATCCCGCTCCTGGCCTTCACCCCGGACCCGGCGACCCGCGCCCAGCTGAACCTGACCTGGGGCGTGGAGACGTTCCTGGGCCCGCACGTGGAATCGACGGACGCGATGGTGGCGCAGGTCGACGAGGAACTGCTGAAGATCGGCCGTTGCCGGAAGGGCGACGTGGTGGTCATCACGGCCGGCTCCCCGCCCGGCGTCGCGGGCTCGACGAACCTGGTGCGGGTGCACCACATCGGCGAGGACGACAGTCCGAAGTAGCGGTCCTCAGTACTTCGGCCCGACGTGAGCGTCCATGAGGGCGACGGACGCCCGTCGGGCGACGGAGATGTTGTAGTGCTTCCCGGCGCGGGTGCAGTGCGTCCAATCGATGCCGAGCTTGTCGAGGGTGTCGGTGTAGAGGCGCCGGATGTCGTCCGACAGGTTGGTGAACCAGTACCTCGGATACTCGTACCGCTTGCGCACGCCCCCGACCTTCCGGGTCGTCCAGTTCATGTTCCGGCAGCCATCGGAGTGGATGAGGCCGCGGACGAAGCCCCAGGGATGCGCGTCGACGATCTCCTGCTGCCAGGGTTCGAGAATGATCGGACGTTCGTGCTTTCTGCCGGGGCCGTGCTGGGGGAAGAGACACCACAGATGCTTCGAGTACATCTTCACCTCGCGGCAGCCCTTCCGGCGGACCCGGCACACGGAGTTTTCGGGGAAGACGGTACGCATGGCGTTCTCGCACTGGTCCATGAGGCCGGGCCAGGACTCGGAGCAGGTGATGGAGAGGCTGGGGGTCTTCATGGCCCGGTTCTGGATGATGTGCCCATCTCCGAGGTAAAGGCCGAGGAGGTAGGCGTAAGCGGCCTGGTCGAGGTCGCCGTCACATCGGGGGCAGAAGGAGCGGTGGGCCCCGGGACACTCGCCACGTTTGGCGCGGTCCATGTGCTTCCAGTAACTGATCGTGCCTGCCGGTACGTTCAGCTTCCGAGCCACGTCCGCGTTCCTCGCGCCGCCGCGGAGGAGAGTGAGGGCCTTCTGTCGCATCTCGGTTCCGTGGAAGTTCATGTGATAACGATGAGAGATCGACCGCTACTGCATGCAACGAAAAGCGGATGTTCACGAGAACGTGAACATCCGCTTTCTGTGTCAACTGTGCCGAGTGCGGGATTCGAACCCGCAAGCCCTTTCGGGCAGATGTGTTTGAGACATCCGTGTATACCCTTCCACCAACCCGGCGAGGGTGCTGCCCGAAAGTGTACCGGGTCACCCGCTGCCGCCGCTGCTAGGTAGGCTGCTCCGCAGCAGTACCTGCCCTGAACCAAGGAGCCCCGTGACCACCCCCGAGTCGCCCCAGCCCGTCGCCGACGACGACAAGTCGCACGTCCCGCCGCTGACGACCCGCGTCGTCATCGCCGAGGACGAGGCGCTCATCCGCCTCGACCTCAAAGAGATGCTGGAGGAAGAGGGATACGCGGTCGTCGGTGAGGCCGGGGACGGGCAGCAGGCTGTCGAGCTGGCCCGGGAGCACAAGCCGGACCTGGTCATCCTCGATGTGAAGATGCCGGTCCTCGACGGGATCTCCGCCGCCGAGAAGATCGCGGAGGAGTCCATCGCGCCCGTCCTGATGCTCACCGCGTTCTCGCAGCGCGACCTCGTGGAGCGGGCCCGGGACGCCGGAGCGATGGCGTACCTGGTGAAGCCGTTCAGCAAGAGCGACGTGGTGCCGGCCATCGAGATGGCCGTGTCGCGGTTCGCGGAGCTGAAGGCGCTGGAGGGCGAGGTCGCGGACCTGTCGCAGCGGCTGGAGACCCGGAAGCTGGTGGACCGCGCGAAGAGCATTCTGCAGACGGACTACGGGCTGTCCGAGCCCGCCGCGTTCCGCTGGATCCAGAAGACGTCGATGGACCGGCGGCTGTCGATGCAGCAGCTCGCCGAGGCGTTGATCGAGGACGCCGAGGAGAAGAAGAAGGCGGCCGAGTAGCCCCGTACTCGAGAGAAGGCCCGCGCCCCGGAAGCAGTCCGGGGCGCGGGCCTTCTTTGTACGAGCGGGTTCAGTCCTCGCCGAGGTAGGCCTTGCGGACCGACTCGTCGTGGAGGAGGTCCGCGCCGGTACCGGAGAGGACGATCTTGCCGACCTCCATGACGTGGCCCTCGTCGGCCAGGGAGAGCGCGGCCTGGGCGTTCTGCTCGACGAGCAGGATCGTGGTGCCCTGGGACTTGAGCTCGACGATGGTCTCCATGATCTTCTGCATCATGATCGGGGAGAGGCCCATGGACGGTTCGTCGAGCATCAGGAGCTTGGGCTGGCACATCAGGGCCCTGCCCATGGCGAGCATCTGCTGTTCGCCGCCCGAGAGGGTGCCCGCGGCCTGCTTCCGGCGTTCCCCGAGGATGGGGAAGAGGTCGTAGGCGCGCTGGATGTCCTTCTCGATGCCTGCCTTGTCGCTGCGGAGGTAGGCGCCGAGCTGGAGGTTCTCGGTGATCGTCAGCCGGGGGAAGATGTGCCGGCCCTCGGGGGAGTGGGCCAGGCCCAGAGCGACGATCTTGTGGGCGGGGATGCCCGCCAGCGGCTTGCCCTCGAAGAGGATGCGGCCGCCGATGGGCTTGAGCAGCCCGGAGAGGGTGCGCAGGGTGGTGGTCTTGCCCGCACCGTTGGTGCCGATCAGGGTGACGACCTGGCCGGCTTCGACGCTGAAGGAGATGCCCTTGACGGCTTCGATCTTGCCGTAGGCGACGCGGAGGTCCTCGACCTCTAGCAGTGCGGTCATCGGGTGTCCTCCTCCTCGGTGCTGGTGCTGATGGTGTCGGTGGTGCTTACGGCGCCTTTGGTGGCGACGGCCTCTGCGGCTTCGACCTCGGCGAGCTCCTCGGCGCCCGGGGCGCCTTCGAACGGGGTGCCGAGGTAGGCGGCGACGACGCGTTCGTCGCTCTGGACGACGTCGGAGGTGCCTTCGACCAGCTTCTCGCCCTGGACGAGTACGGCGACGCGGTCGCAGAGGTTGAAGATGAAGCGCATGTCGTGCTCGATGACGAGTACGGCGATGCCCTGGTCGCGGATGGCGAAGATGAGCTCTTCGGTGACGCGGGTTTCCTGCGGGTTCATGCCGGCGGTGGGCTCGTCCAGGAGGAGGAGGCCGGGGTCGCTGGCCAGTGCGCGGGCGATCTCCAGCTTGCGCTGGTCTCCGTAGGGGAGGTTGCGCGCGAGGTGGTCGGCCTTGTCCTGGAGGCCGATGAACTCCAGGAGTTCCATGGCGCGTTCCCGGCTGGCGTTCTCGGCCTTGGTGAAGCCGGGGAGGCGCAGGAGGGCGGACCAGAGGCCTTCCTTGGTCCTGGTGTGGCGTCCGACGAGGACGTTCTCCAGGACGGTCATGTTGGCGAAGAGCCGGATGTTCTGGAAGGTGCGGGCGATGCCTGCCTGGGTGACGAGGTGGGGCTTGGGGGGCAGGACGGTGCCCTTGTAGCTGACCTTGCCCTCGGTGGGGACGTAGAGGCCGGTGAGGCAGTTGAAGAAGGTGGTCTTTCCGGCGCCGTTGGGGCCGATGAGGCCGACGATCTCGCCCGCGTTGACGGTGAGGTCGACGTCGTGGACGGCGGTGAGGCCGCCGAACCGCATCGTGACGCCGCTGGCGTCGAGCACGGGGGTGCCGGTCTTCGTGGTGGTGGTCATGGTGGTCACGCCCCCGCCTTGGCGATACCGGCGTCGACGTCGTCCGGCTTCCGGGGTTCCGGCACGTCGAGCTGGTCGGTCTCGTGGAATTCGAGCTGCTTCCTGCGGTCGGCGACCAGTCCTTCGGGGCGCAGGCGCATCAGGAGGATGAGTGCGACGCCGAAGAGGAAGAGCTGGTAGTCCTGCATGAACTGGAGCTTGGCCGGGATGAGGTAGAGCAGTGCCGCGCCGACCAGGGGTCCGCTGAGGGTTCCCATGCCGCCGAGGATGACGGCGGCGAGGAGGAAGGCGGAGTTCGGGGGTACGGAGCCGGCGAACTGGTACTGCTCGGGCGTCACGGTGTAGTTGACGTGTGACTGCACGGTTCCGGCGAGTCCGGCGAGGGTGGCGCCGAGGGCGAAGGCGAGCAGCTTGAGCCGGAAGGCGTTGATGCCCATGGCGGTGGCCGCGGTCTCGTCCTCGCGGATGGCGACCCAGGCGCGGCCGATGCGGGATTCCCCGGAGCGGCGGAAGACGAGGACGACGACGGCGGTGAAGACGAGCATGAGCAGGTAGTAGTTGGCCGACCTGCCGAGGGTGAAGCCGCCGATGTCGTGCTTGAGCCCGAAGTCGATTCCGAAGAGGTTGAGGTCGGGGATGCTCGGGATGCCCTGGGAGCCGTTGGTGAGGTCGGGTCCGCTGTTGCCGTTGAGGTTGTTCACGGTGAGGCGGAAGATCTCACCGAAGCCGAGCGTGACGATGGCGAGGTAGTCGCCGCGTAGTCGCAGGGTTGGTGCGCCGATGAGTACGCCGAAGACGAGTGAGGCCCCGGCGCCGGTGAGGACGGCGGCCCAGAAGGGGAACTCGACGCCGATGGCCGACATGGTCGAGCCGGAGACCAGGGCGGCGGCGTAGGCGCCGACGCCGAGGAAGGCGACGTATCCGAGGTCGAGGAGGCCGGCGAGGCCGACGACGACGTTGAGGCCGAGCGCGACGGTCGCGAAGATGAGGATGTTGGCGCCGATGAGCGCGTATTCCTCTTTCTGCTGGGTGAAGGGGAAGCAGACGGCTGCGACGAGGGCCGCGGTGAGGGTGATGTTGCGGTGCTTCGTGGTCATCGCGGTGATGCGGGAGATGAGTCCGGCACGGTTCAGCGCGGTGAAGGCGAAGGCGGCGGTGATGAGGAACCCGATGAAGAGTTCGGTGTAGTCGGTGTCGATGCCGTAGGCGAAGACGTAGAGGCCGATGCCGAAGGCGATGGCGATGGTGAGGATCTCGGCCCAGGCGGGGAGGGGCGCGGCGCGGCGGGCGGCCGGTGCGCTGAGGCCGTTGCGGAAGCGCTGCCAGCCGGCGTCCGGGTTCCCGGTGTCGGGGAGGGGCTGGTCGGCGGGGAGTCCGTGGGCGGCGATGACGGCGATGAGCGCGCCGATGCCGCTGACCCAGGCGCCGGGTTCGAGGTTGACGACGCCGCCGAGGTCGTAGGTGATGGCGCCGATGGCGTAGGCGGTGGTGCCGAAGGTGCCGAGCGCCAGGAGGCGGACGGGGCTGTTGGTGCCGCCGGGGGTGAGCCAGCCGAGGCCGCGGATGCCGTACCCGGAGAGGGTGAGCAGCAGGGTGAGTGCGGCGCTGATGAGGGTGAGGACCTGGAGGCCGCCGGGGTAGCCGGTGACGGTGAGGTCGCCGGGGAACTGGTCGGTCCAGGTCCAGGCGAGGAAGGTGCCCACGAGGGCGACGGCCGCGCCTGCCGTGGTGGCGATGCGGGCCGCGGGGGCGGGCATCGGGATCAGCGCGGTGGCGGGGGGCGTGGTGGTGTGCGTGGTCATCCGTATCACGCCCGATCCGCGACGCGTTCGCCGAGCAGGCCCTGGGGGCGGAGCAGCAGGACGATGATGAGGAGGACGAAGGCCCATACGTCCTTCCAGGCGCCGCCGCCGAAGAGTTCCATGCCGGGTACGTCGCTCATGTAGCCGGTGGCGAGTGATTCGGCGATGCCGAGTACGACGCCGCCGAGCATGGCGCCGTAGATGTTGCCGATTCCGCCGAGGACGGCTGCGGTGAAGGCCTTGAGCCCCATGATGAAGCCCATTTTGAAGCCGATCTGGCCGTTCTTGAGCCCGTAGGCGACGGCGGCGACGGCTGCGAACGCGGCACCGATGGCGAAGGCCATGACGATGATGCGGTCGGTGTTGATCCCCATGAGCTTCGCGGTGTCGGGGTCCTGGCTGGTGGCCTGCATGCCGCGGCCGGCGCGGGTCTTGGAGACGAAGAGGCCGAGGGCGATCATGCAGACGGGTGCGGTGATGAGGACGAAGATGTCGCCGCGTTGGATGTGGGCGCCGAAGATGTCGATCGCTTCGCCCTTGAACTGGGGGAAGGAACGGTCCTTCTTGGCGTCGGGGTACCACTTCCAGATGGCCTGCTGGAGGGCCAGGGAGAGTCCGATGGCCGTGATGAGCGGGGCCAGTCGCGGTGCGTTGCGCAGCGGCCGGTAGGCGAAGCGTTCGGCGGCTGTGCTGATCGCGACGGAGCAGATGACGCCGCCGATGATCATGAGGGGGATGATTGCGAGGAGGTTGGTGCCGGCCGGCATCCAGAGGTAGACGGTGAGGGCCCCGAAGCCTCCGATCATGAAGATCTCGCCATGGGCGAAGTTGATGAGCTGGATGATTCCGTAGACCATCGTGTAACCGATCGCGATGAGTCCGTACATCGCGCCGAGGATGAGTCCATTGGCCAGCTGTTGCGGCAGTTCGTGCACCGCAGGGCCTCCGTGGAGTGGTTCGGATATGGCACCGCGCGGGAGCGCTCTTGGCGCCCCCGCGCGGTCTGGTGTCAGTCAGTGCGTGACCGGGGAGCTAGTTACGGCTTGTAGGCCTCGCTGAGCTTGGACGTCCACTTGCCGCCGTTGACCTGGTAGGCGGTCATCATGGTGTTGGTGGTGTCGCCGAACTCGTCGAACGAGACGGGGCCGGTGACGCCGTCGAACTTGACCTTGCTCATCGCGGCGAGGACCTTGGCGCGGGCGTCGTCGGGGAGCTTGCCGTCGTTGTCGGCGACGGCGATCTTGACGGCCTCGATGATGGACCAGGTGGCGTCGTAGGTGCCGCCGCCGTAGGCCTCGTAGGCGTCCTTGTATCCGGCCGTCTTGTAGTTCGCGATGAAGGTCTTGGCGGAGTCGAGCTCCTCGACGGGCTTGCCGACGGAGGTGGCGATGTCGCCCTGGGCCTTCTTGTTGAGCTTGATGAAGTCGGCGCTGTACATGCCGTCGCCGCCCATGAGGGGGATCTTGACGCTGTCCTTGAGCTGCTGGCTCAGGGGTGCGCCGGCGGGGTACTCACCGCCGTAGTAGACGGCCTTGGCGCCGGACTTCTTGACCTTGGTGACGACGGCGTTGAAGTCGCGGTCGTCGGGGTTGACGTGGTCGGCGCCGACGATCTTGCCGCCGAGGCCGGTGAAGGTCGCCTTGAAGGAGGCGGCGAGACCGGCGCCGTAGGGCTTCTGGTCGTCGATGAGGTAGACCTGCTTGATCTTCGCGTTGTTGTACAGGTACTTCGCCGCGAAGGCGCCCTGGATCTGGTCCGTGGTGGCGGTGCGGAAGTAGGTCTTGAAGGGGCGCTTCTTGTCGCCGGTCTTCCAGTTCTCGCCCTGGGTCAGTTCGGTGCCCGTGTTGGCGGGGGAGATCTGGGTGAGGCTGGCGTCGTTGAGCGGCTTCTGCATCGACTGGGAGACGCCGGAGTTCAGGGGGCCGACGACGCCGAGGACGGTCTCGTCGTCGATGAACTTCTGGGCGTTCTGCTGGCCGACGGAGGGCTGTGCCTGGTCGTCGAGGGGCTTGACGACGAAGTTGATGCCGGGGACCGTCTTGTCCTTGTTCGCCGTCTTGGCGGCGAGGTCGGCGGAGTTCTTGATGCCGAGGCCGAGGGCGGACAGGTCACCGGTGATGGGCGCGTCGACGCCGATGACGACGGTCTGGTTGCCGCCGCTGTCGCTGCTCTTCTTGTCGTCGTCGCGCGACCCGCAGGCGGTGAGTGTCAGTGCTCCTGTGGTGAGCACTGTGGTGAGGATGAGCAAAGAACGGTGTCGCACGAAAAGTCCTTTCCCTGGCGCGGCCTCCTCTGCTTGAGGTGCCGTGTCGTTCGCCGGGCCGTACTGGTAGGTACAGGGCCGTGCCGCAGACGCGCCCGGCGGCGCGGTGACTGGCGGTGACTCTAAGGGCAGGGGCGGGGGTCGGGGACGGGTCAGTCGAATGATGTGACTGTCTTGTTATGCCCTTGAGGAAGGCTTGAGGTGGCTGTGTGGACATGTACGGCTTTTTACCGGACGGCGAAGTGACCGCATCCTGAGAACGCGCAGCTCTGCTAAGGGGCTTGAAGCGATCTTGCTGCTGTCGCGCAATGGGGCGTGGGAGGGCGCGTGAGTGCGCGCGAAAGTGCCCGGCGCCTGCGGGGCCGGGTTCCCCGGGTTGCGTCGGGGTGGGTGAATATTGCGCGGATGTTACGCAGTGTTACATCGGGGGTGGCGTGGTCGACGCGGGGTGGCGGGCGTGCGGGCGGGGCGTGGCTGCCGAGTGGGCCACAGAACGCGGTTTGTGGTCAAGGGCATTGGCCGGTGGGGATGTGCAAGTTCGGTGTGCGGGGCTGTGGTTGTGGGGGATATGGCGATGCCCGGCCGGTTTGCGGTCCGGCCGGGCAGGGGTGGTGCGGGGGTGTCGGGGGTCAGGCTGATTCGGCCTTGGGCGCGTCACGCAGGAGGCAGGTGAGCCGGGCGGTGCAGACGCGCTTGTCGTGTTCGTCGGTGATGACGATCTCGTACGTGGCGGTGGTGCGGCCGCGGTGCACGGGGGTCGCGACGCCGGTGACGAGGCCGCTCCGTGCCCCTCGGTGATGGGTGCAGTTCAGGTCGACGCCCACGGCGAGCTTGGCGGGGCCGCCGTGGAGCATGGTGCCGACGGAGCCGAGGGTCTCGGCGAGGACGGCGGAGGCGCCGCCGTGCAGGAGTCCGTAGGGCTGGGTGTTGCCCTCGACGGGCATGGTGCCGACGACGCGGTCCGCGGAGGCCTCGGTGATCCGGACGCCCATGCGCTCGCCGAGGTGGCCGGCGGAGAAGAGGGCGGGCAGGTCGACGCCGAGCGCGGCGTACTCGTCGATGATCTCCTGGGGGAACTTGGGTGCGGTGTGCTCGCCCATGGTCCGGCTCCGTCTCTCTGCGGTGGTGCGCTGACGCGTGTGATGTCCGTTGTTCATATCAGACGGCTGAGCGGGCGCTTAGGTTTTGTCGTCGGGATCACGCCGGGCCGGGATGCCGGCCGGCGTCCTCGAAGCGGATCACCACGGACTTGCTGGCGGGGGTGTTGCTGGTGTCGGCGGTGGAGCCGAGGGGGACCAGGACGTTGGTCTCGGGGTAGTAGGCGGCCGCGCAGCCCCGGGCGGTGGGGTAGTGGACGACGCGGAAGCCGGGGGCGCGCCGTTCCGTTCCGTCCTTCCACTCGCTGACCAGGTCGGCGTAGGCACCGTCGGCGAGGCCGAGGGCGGCGGCGTCGTCGGGGTTGACGAGGACGACGCGGCGGCCGCCCTTGATGCCGCGGTAGCGGTCGTCGAGGCCGTAGATGGTGGTGTTGTACTGGTCGTGGGAGCGCAGCGTCTGCAACAGGAGCCGCCCTTCGGGGAGTTCGGGGAACTCGACGGGTGCCGCGGTGAAGTTGGCCCGGCCGGTGGCGGTGGGGAAGCGGCGGGAGTCGCGGGGGCCGTGCGGGAGGGCGAACCCGCCGGGGTGGGCGACGCGCGCGTTGAAGTTCTCGAAGCCGGGGACGACGCGGGAGATGCGGTCGCGGATCGTCGCGTAGTCCTTCTCGAACTCCTCCCAGGGGGTGGTGGAGCCGGGTCCGAGTACGGCACGGGCGAGGCGGGCGACGATGGCGGGCTCGGAGAGCAGGTGGGGGCTCGCGGGGGCGAGGTTGCCGCGGGAGGCGTGCACCATGCTCATGGAGTCCTCGACGGTGACGAACTGCTTGCCGCCGGCCTGGACGTCCTTGTCGGTGCGGCCCAGCGTGGGCAGGATCAGGGCCCGGGTGCCGGTGACGGCGTGGGAGCGGTTGACCTTGGTGGAGACGTGCACGGTGAGGCGGGCGCCGCGCATGGCGGCCTCGGTGACGTCGGTGTCGGGGGTGGCGGCGACGAAGTTGCCGCCCATGGCGAAGAAGACCTTGGCGTCGCCGTCGCGCAGTGCCTCGATGGAGCGGACCACGTCGTAGCCGTGGTGGCGCGGCGAGGTGATGCCGAACTCCTTGTCGAGGGCGTCGAGGAACGCGGGCGCGGGCCGCTCGAAGATGCCCATGGTGCGGTCGCCCTGGACGTTGGAGTGGCCGCGTACGGGGCAGACGCCGGCGCCGGTCCGGCCGATGTTGCCGCGCAGCAGGAGGAAGTTGACGACTTCGCGAATGGTCGGCACGGAGTGCTTGTGCTGGGTGAGACCCATGGCCCAGCACACGATGGTGCGCTTCGAGGCGAGGACCATCGCGAGGGCCTCTTCGATGGCGGAGCGGTCGAGGCCGGTGGCGGCGAGGGTCTCGTCCCAGTCGGCTTCGGCGGCCGCCGCGGCGAACGCCTCGTAGCCGTGGGTGTGTTCGGCGACGAAGGTCTCGTCGACGGCGCCCTCGGTCTCCAGGATCAGCTTGTTGAGGAGCCGGAAGAGGGCCTGGTCGCCGCCGATGCGGATCTGGAGGAAGAGGTCGTTGAGGGCCGCGCCCTTGATCATGCCGAGCGGGGTCTGCGGGTTCTTGAACCGTTCGAGTCCGGCCTCTGGCAGCGGGTTCACCGAAATGATCTTCGCGCCGCCGGACTTGGCCTTCTCCAGGGCGGAGAGCATCCGGGGGTGGTTGGTGCCGGGGTTCTGTCCGGCGACGATGATCAGGTCGGCGTGGTGCAGGTCCTCCAGGGAGACGGAGCCCTTGCCGACGCCGATGGTCTCCGTCAGCGCCGAGCCGGAGGACTCGTGGCACATGTTGGAGCAGTCGGGGAGGTTGTTGGTGCCGAATTCGCGGGCGAACAGCTGGAGCAGGAACGCGGCCTCGTTGCTGGTGCGCCCGGAGGTGTAGAAGAGGGCCTCGTCGGGGGAGGCGAGCGCACCGAGCTCCTCGGCGATGATCGCGAAGGCGCGCTCCCAGGTCACGGCCTGGTACCGGTCGGCCCCCTCGGGCAGATACACGGGCTGTGTGATGCGGCCCTGCTGGCCGAGCCAGTAGCCGCTGCGGGTGGCCAGGTCGGCGACCGGGTGGGCGGCGAAGAAGTCCGGGGTGACGCGGCGCAGCGTCGCCTCCTCGGCGACGGCCTTGGCGCCGTTCTCGCAGAATTCGGCCGTGTGCCGCTTGTCGCCCTCGGGCCAGGCGCAGCCGGGGCAGTCGAAGCCGTTCTTCTGGTTGACCTTGAGGAGGGTCTGCGCGGTGCGGCGCACCCCCATCTGCTGCTGGGCGATGCGCAGGCTGTGGGCGACGGCGGGCAGCCCGGCGGCGGAGTGCGGGGCCGGTTCGACCTGCGGTGCGTCCTGGACCGGGTCACCTGCGGGCGGCTTCGTGGCCATCGTGTTCCCCTTTGAGCCGGCTGCGGACCGGGCGGGGTCCGCTGTGCGTGTTTCCTGGTCCTCCGATCCTGGCACGCGGCGCCGTGCGGCGGCCCGGCGAGCGGCCTCGGGCCGCCGCCGGTCCGGGATTGTCAGTGGTACGTGGCAGGATCGGGGGCGTGGCTGAGACGGCATCGAAGAAGACGGCAGACAACCGACCGCGCCTGCTCCTGATGGACGGGCACTCCCTGGCGTACCGGGCGTTCTTTGCGCTGCCTGCGGAGAATTTCACGACCGGGGCGGGGCAGCCGACGAACGCCGTGTACGGCTTCGCGTCCATGCTGGCGAACACGTTGCGTGACGAGGCCCCGACGCATTTCGCGGTGGCGTTCGACGTGTCCCGCAAGACCTGGCGCTCGGAGGAGTTCCCCGAGTACAAGGCGAACCGGTCGAAGACCCCGGACGAGTTCAAGGGGCAGGTCGAGCTGATCGGGGAGCTGCTCGACGCGATGCACGCCGACCGGTTCGCGGTCGACGGTTTCGAGGCGGACGACGTGATCGCCACGCTGGCCACCCAGGCGGAGGCGGCCGGTTTTGAAGTGCTGATCGTCACCGGCGACCGGGACTCGTTCCAGCTGATCACGGACAACGTCACGGTGCTGTACCCGACGAAGGGTGTCTCGGAGCTGACGCGCTTCACCCCGGCGAAGGTCGAGGAGAAGTACGGGCTCACCCCGCGGCAGTACCCGGACTTCGCGGCGCTGCGCGGTGACCCGTCGGACAATCTTCCGGGCATTCCCGGCGTCGGCGAGAAGACGGCCGCGAAGTGGATCAACCAGTTCGGTTCGTTCGACGACCTGGTGGCGCGGGCCGAGGAGGTCAAGGGCAAGGCCGGGCAGAATTTCCGAGACCACCTGGACGCGGTGCGGCTGAACCGGCGGCTGACCGAGATGGTCCGTGACGTGGCGCTGCCGAAGACCCCGGCCGACCTGGAGCGTGCTCCTTACGACCGCACGGCGGTCACCGGGGTCCTGGATGTCCTGGAGATCCGCAACCCGAGCCTGCGCGAGCGGCTGCTGGCCGTGGACCCGGGCGCCGTCGAGGACGAGGCCCCGGCACCCGCCGCGGGCATCGAGCTGGACGGTTCGGTGCTGGGCGCGGGCGAGGTCGCCCCGTGGCTGGCCGAGCACGGCGGGCAGCCGCTCGGCGTCGCCACGGTCGACACCTGGGCGCTCGGCAGCGGCACGGTCACCGAGATCGCGCTCGCCGCGGCCGGCGGGGCCGCCGCCTGGTTCGACCCCGCGCAGCTCGACGAGGCCGACGAGCAGGCGTTCGCGGCCTGGATCGCGGATGCCGGCCGGCCGAAGGTCATGCACAACGCGAAGAGCGCCATGCGGGTCTTCCCGGAGCACGGCTGGCGGATCGACGGCGTCTCGATGGACACCGCGCTCGCCGCCTACCTGGTCAAGCCCGGCCGGCGTTCCTTCGCGCTGGACGCGCTGGCCGTGGAGTACCTGGGGCGGGAGCTGGCCCCGGCCGCCTCCTCCGACGGGCAGCTGGCCTTCGGCGCGGACGACCAGGCGGAGGCCGACGCCCTGATGACGCAGGCCCGCGCGGTCCTGGATCTCGGGGAAGCGTTCACGACGCGGCTCAAGGAGGTCGGCGCCGCCGAACTGCTCCACGACATGGAGCTGCCGACGTCCATCCTGCTGGCCCGCCTGGAGCGGCACGGCATCGCGGCCGACCGGTCCCATCTGGAGGGCATGGAGGAGCAGTTCGCGGGCGCCGTGCAGCAGGCGGTGAAGGAGGCGCACGCCGCGGTGGGCCGGGAGTTCAACCTCGGTTCGCCCAAGCAGCTCCAGGAAGTGCTGTTCGGTGAGCTGGGCCTGCCGAAGACGAAGAAGACGAAGACCGGTTTCACCACGGATGCCGACGCCCTGGCGTGGCTGGCCGCACAGACCGAGCACGAGCTGCCGGTCATCATGCTGCGCCACCGCGAGCAGGCGAAGCTCCGGGTGACGGTCGAGGGCCTGGTCAAGACGATCGCGGCGGACGGCCGCATCCACACCACGTTCAACCAGACGGTGGCGGCGACGGGCCGGCTCTCCTCGACCGACCCCAACCTGCAGAACATCCCCGTCCGCACGGACGAGGGCCGGGCGATCCGTCGCGGGTTCGTCGTCGGCGAGGGCTTCGAGTCGCTGATGACGGCGGACTACAGCCAGATCGAACTGCGGGTGATGGCCCACCTCTCCGAGGACGCGGGCCTGATCGAGGCGTTCACCTCCGGCGAGGACCTGCACACCACCGTCGCCTCGCAGGTGTTCGGCGTCGAGAAGTCCGCGGTCGACCCGGAGATGCGGCGCAAGATCAAGGCCATGAGCTACGGGCTGGCCTACGGCCTCTCCGCGTTCGGCCTCTCCCAGCAGCTGAACATCGAGGCGGGCGAGGCCCGCGGTCTGATGGACACCTACTTCGAGCGGTTCGGCGGGGTCCGTGACTATCTGCACCGGGTGGTGGAGGAGGCCCGTGCCACCGGCTACACGGAGACGGTCTTCGGCCGCCGCCGCTACCTGCCGGACCTGAACAGCGACAACCGCCAGCGCCGGGAGACGGCCGAGCGGATGGCGCTCAACGCACCGATCCAGGGCACGGCGGCGGACATCGTCAAGGTCGCGATGCTCCACGTCGACCGGGCCCTCACGGAGGCGAAGCTGGAGTCGCGGATGCTGCTCCAGGTGCACGACGAAATCGTGCTGGAGATCGCCGCGGGGGAGCGCGAGCAGGTGGAGCGCATCCTGCGCCACGAGATGTCGACGGCGGTGCGGCTGCGCGCGCCGCTGGACGTGTCGGTGGGCGTGGGCAGGGACTGGGAGTCCGCCGCGCACTGACAGGCAGGGTCAGGTGTATTGCCCTCAGCCGCCGGACGGGCCCGCGTTCCGGGCGCTTCCGGCGGCTGAGGGCGACGGCGTGCCGGTGCCGCCGCGGCCCGGGAGCCGCATCCACACCCCGTACAGCACCAGCCCCACCGCCAGTCCGGCGCCCGCGCCGAAGCACGCGGTGGGGATGATGTCGAGCGGTGTGTCGATGTGCCCGAAGTACGCGTACCAGCGAACGCACCGGTGAACGACGCCCAGCAGCACGCACAGGCCGATGCCGCCGACCGCGTACCACCGCGCCCGGCGGCCGAGCACCGTTACGGACGCCGGGGCCGGCCGTTCACCGGTGCGCCGCAGCGCGGACACGGTGAACCAGGTGAGCACGGTCAGCGCAAAGGCCGAAGTGCCGTACTGCACCAGCTGGAACACCGGGTATCCGCCCACGTCCCGGCCGAGCACCGGCACCAGCCGCACCCCCCACCGGCCGTGGTGGGTGAACGCGTCCCAGACGACATGCGTACCGGCCCCGATGACCGCCGACGCCACGAACCAGGCACCGTCCCGGACATCCCGCGGCCCCCGCCCCGGCGCCCGGCGGGCTCCCCGCACCAGCGCGTACACCCGCCCCTGGCGGTTCCGCGGCAGCAGTGCCACCAGCGGTTCGCGCAGCAGCAGCCACAGCGCGACGGTCGCCGCCGTGATGAGGACATCCACCGTGAACACGCCCCACACCGCATGAGTGACCCGCCCGAACTCCATGGCGCCGGGAATGGCGGTGTCCGCGAAGTATGTGATGTCGGGGGCGAACGAACCGGCGACGAGGGCCGAGGCGACCAGGGGGCCGCGCCCCGTTCCGTCGCGCTGGAGCCCCGGCAGGACGGCTGCGGCATGGCTGAGGGTGAACGGCATGGTGAAAGTATGTGTGAGCTGCCGTCACCGAAGCGCCGCCCGCTGTACACCCTGTGATCCGGAACGTGAGAAACCGGTGAGAAGCGGTAAGGCCGCTGTGTTCGGGCGGCACAAGTTGCCGTAGGGTCGCCTGAGTCCAGGCGCAGGGGAGCGCGGACAGCCGACGACGGGGAGGGCCACACGTTATGGCAGCGCAATTCGGTCGCCGACTGCGCAGAGGGGCGACCACCACTGCTGTGGCCGCCGCCGCTGTCGCGGCACTTTCCGCCTCGCAGGCCCCCGGTTCGCCCCTGGTCGCGGCCGAGGGCGACCAGCCGGCCGCGGGCGCGGCGTCCTCGGACGACAGCGCGGCCTCCGGCAACTCGCCCTACTTCACGGACCTGCCGCCGCTGAACACGCCCAACAAGCCCGGTACCTCCGTCGATCTGCCGGTGACGGGCAGTGCGGAATCGGGCATACCGGCGTCGATCCTGGCGGCGTACAAGAAGACGCAGCAGACCGTCGCGGGCACGGACGCCGCCTGCCGGCTGCCGTGGCAGCTCCTCGCCGCGATCGGCAAGGTCGAGTCCGGCCAGGCCCGCGGCGGACGCGTCGACGCGCAGGGCACCACGCTCTCCCCGATCCTCGGCCCGGCCCTCAACGGCCAGGGCTTTGCCCTGATCAAGGACACCGACAACGGTGCCTACGACGGGGACTCGACGCACGACCGCGCGGTCGGCCCGATGCAGTTCATCCCGTCCACCTGGGAGACCTGGGGCCAGGACGGCAACGGCGACGGCCGCAAGGACCCCAACAACATCTACGACGCGGCGCTCGCCGCCGGACGCTACCTCTGCGCCGGCTCCCGCGACCTGTCGCTCGCCGCGGACCTGGACCGGGCGGTCCTGAGCTACAACCACTCGGACGAGTACCTGCGTACCGTCCGCTCCTGGTTCGAGTACTACAAGCGCGGCACCCACGAGGTCCCGGACGGCAGCGGCGTCCTCCCGGCCGACCTCGGCAGCGGTACGGGCCAGGGCAGCACCGGCTCCACCACGTCACCGTCCCCGTCGACCTCGCCGTCACCTTCGCCCTCGCCCTCCCCGCACGGTTCGCCGTCCCCGAAGCCCCCGTCGAAGCCGAGCCCCACCCCGACGGATCCGGGCGGCCCGGCCGGCAAGCCGTCGTACCCGCCGCCGACTCCCGACCCCACGCCGTCCCAGACCCTCGCCGGGCTGCGGAACGCGGGCAGCGGCACCCTGACCGCCACCGCGGGCGACGCCTTCGCCGAGCGGATCAAGGTACGGGCGCACAACGGCTTCGGCGGCCCGTTCGCCAAGGCGTCGGTGACCTTCACCATCGTCGGTGACACGGATGCCGCGTTCGACCACGGCTTCCGCAGTGTCACCCTGGACACCGGCGCCGACGGCACGGCCACCGCGCCGCTGCTGAAGGCGGGCGAGAAGACGGGCAAGTTCACCGTGCGCGCGACGGCCACCGGCACCTCGCTGCCCGCCGTCACCTACTCCGCGACGGTCACCGCCCGGCAGGCCGACGCGATCGACAGGACCGGCACCACCAAGCTGACCGCCAAGGCCGGCGCCACCTTCGCCGACGTCGAGGTCAAGGCGACGTACAAGGACGCGGCCGCCCACGGCGTCGCCGTCACCGCCACCATGATCACCGACGACGAGAAGCCGGTCGAGAACGACAAGGGCCCGTACTTCAAGGACAAGGCCGGCAAGCCGGTCCGCACCCTCACGGACCTGAGCACCGACGCCGACGGCAAGCTCGTCCTCCCGGAGATCCACGCCGACGACACGGCGGGCACGTACAAGCTGCGCCTCACCACCGAGGGCGGCGCCACCGTCGTCATCGAGCTCACGGTCGAGGCCGCTGCCTGACCGAACAGCGCCCCGGAACAGCCCCTTTGCCGACACCCGGCCAAGGGGCTGTTCTACGTGTTCTCATCTCGCGCCCCGGTTGCTACGGTGCCCCAGCCCTGACGACCCATCAGTTACACGCTTCCGGGAGGCCGAGCATGCGTGCCCTCGTCGCCGCCGCCATCGGACTGGCCGCCGCCCTCGCCCTCGTGCTCACCATCAGCGCGGTGGGCGCACCACCCGGCGAGACCTCGCCCAAACCCCTGCTGACCACCGTCCCGGGCCCCAAGAACTAGCCGTCCGCACCGCACAACGCCGTCCGCACCGCACTATGCCGTCCGCACCACGGAATGCAGAGGGAGGACACCCCATGCGCCGCCGAGCCAGCCTCGTACTCCTGGCCTTCGCCGTCTTCTTCGCCGCGCTCTCGCCACTGCTGCGCTGGTACGCCTTCCCGCGGCTGGCGAAGATCCCACCGAACCAGTACCAGGAGACGGTGCTGGAGGCGAAGCCCGCGACCCTGCTCGACTACAACACCCTCACGGCCAAGAAGGTCGACAAACTCACCATCGTGCAGACCCTCAAGGGCAACGTGGAGGAGTCGGAGAAGATCGAACGCAGCGCCGGCCGCGACGTCGTCGTCTGGGACACCCTCTCCTACGTCCAGGGCCCGGACGGCAAGATGGTCTCCAAGATCCCCGAGCGCTACATCTTCGACGCGCACAGCCAGGCCCCGGTCCACGCCACCGGTGAAATGGTCGACGGCGACCAGGTCAGCCGCGAGGGCATCGAGTTCAAGTGGCCCTTCCTCACCGAGAAGCGCGACTACGAGTACTTCGACGCCCAGACCCGCACCAGCTCACCGATCCACTACAAGGGCACCCAGACCTTCCGTGGCCTGAAGGTCTACTACTTCGAGCAGACCGTCCCGTGGACCAAGGTCCCCATGCCGAAGACGATGCCCATCGAGGGGATCACCCCGGAGCAGATCGCCAAGACCGGAATGACCCGCTGGTACACCACCAAGCGGATGTTCTGGGTCGACCCCGTCACCGGGGCGCCGGTCAACGGCGAGGAGATCCACCGGGAGGAGATGCGGAACGCGAAGGCGATGGGGATGCCCAAGGACACCGTCACCGTGTTCGCCGGGCACGTGAAGATGCGCGAGGACTACATCGCCTCGATCGTCGACCAGGTCAAGTCCCAGCGCGTGCTGGTCCTGCTGCTGACCTCGTACCTGCCCTGGGGCTTCCTCTTCCTCGGCGCCGCGCTCCTGGCCCTCTCGCTCTGGCTGGAGGCCCGCTCCCGGCGGCCGGGCACACCGAGGCCGCACACCGCGCCGGAACCCGTCCCCGACCCGGAACCTACTCCCGCTTGAGCCGGGCCTTCGTGAACCGGGTCGCCTCCACCGTCGTCGGGTCCTCGGGCCACGGGTGCTTCGGATAGCGGCCGCGCAGCTCCGCGCGCACCGCCTTGTAGCCCTCCCGCCAGAACGACGCGAGATCGGCTGTCACCGCCGCCGGGCGGCCGGCCGGGGAGAGCAGATGCACCAGGACCGGAACCCCGGCCACCCGCGGGGTCTCCTGGAGGCCGAACAGCTCCTGGAGCTTCACCGCGAGCACCGGCTGCGCCCCGCCGTACTCCACCCTGATCCGGGAACCGCTCGGCACCTCGATCCGTTCCGGGGCCAGCTCGTCCAGCCGGGCCCCCTCACCGGTCGCCCACGGCAGGAGCCGGCGCAGCGCCTGTCCGGCGTCGATCCCGGCGAGCGCGGAGCGGCGCCGGGCCCGCGACAGCTCGGGCTCCAGCCACTCCCCGGTACGGCTCAGCAGCGCCTCGTCCGACACGTCCGGCCAGGGCTCGCCCAGCTCCCGGTGCAGGAACGCCAGCCGCTCCCGGAGCTGTCCGGTGTCCCGGGTCCAGCGCAGCAGGCCGAGCCCCTCCCGCCGCAGGCCCTCCACCAGGGCCTCGCGGACCAGGGCGGGGTCCGGCTGCTTCAGCGGGCGCGCCGCCAGCTCGATGGCGCCGAGGCGCTCCACCCGGCGGGCCACCACGTCGTTGCCGTCCCAGCGGACCTCCTCGCCCGCGAAGCGCAGATGCCCGGCGGCCTGCCGCGCCGTGTCCTCGTCGATCACCGCGGCGAGCCGGACCCGCGCGGACGCCGACTGGGCCGGACGGTCCGCGACCGCGACCGCCAGCCACGCCGCACTGCGCAGCCGTGAGCCGTCCCGCAGCTCCGCCCCCGTGCCGGACGCCATCAGGAACGCGCCCTCGCCCCTCGCCCGCGCCACCCGCTCCGGGAAGGCCAGGGCCGCCACCAGGCCGACGGCGGCATCGTCCGGGCCGGCGGATCGGTCACCGCCGCCTGTTGTGCCCTTGGACGCGGAGGACAGCCGCCGCACCTCCTGGCGCCAGCGGGCCGCGTAGGAGTCCTTGCCCTGGCGCGCGGTGCGCAGCGCGGCCGCCAGGTCGTCCCCGTACTCCCTGGGCGGTTCCTCGCTCAGCAGCGCCACCACCTCCGCGGCCCGGCGCCCGCCGACCGAGACCGCCCCGTCCAGCAGTGCCCTGGCCAGCCGGGGATGCAGTCCCAGCCGCGACATCCTTACGCCCCGCTCGGTCACCCGCCCGTCCGGGCCCACCGCGCCGACGGCCGTCAGCACCTCGTGGGCGGCGGCCATCGCACCGGCCGGGGGAGCGTCGAGCAGCGCGAGTCCGGTGGCCTCCGGATCGCCCCAGCAGGCCGCCTGGAGGGCGAACGCGGCCAGGTCGGCCACCTTGATCTCGGGGGAGGGGAACCGTGCGAGCCGCCCGTCCTCCGCCTGCTCCCAGCAGCGGTAGACCGTCCCGGGCGCCTCGCGGCCGGCCCGGCCCGCCCGCTGGCGGCCCGACGCCTGCGAGGCCCGTACCGTCGTCAGCGCGCTCAGGCCGCGGGCGTGATCGGTGCGCGGTTCCCTGGCCAGCCCCGAGTCGACGACGGTCCGCACCCCCGGCACGGTCAGCGACGACTCCGCCACCGAGGTCGCCAGTACCACCCGCCGCCCCTGTGACGAACCGGCCAGCACCGCGTCCTGCACCGCGGCGGGGGCCCGCCCGTGCACCTGGAGCACCTCGGCGGCGACGCCCGACAACTGCCCCGCCACCCGGCCGATCTCGCCGACCCCGGGCAGGAAGCACAGCACGTCGCCGTCCCGCTCGGCCAGCGCCCGCCGCACCACGGCGGCGACATGGGTCAGCAGCGCGGGATCGACCCGCATCCCGTGCGGCGGCTTCACCGGCCGGACCGGCGGCGCCCACACGACCTCCACCGGGTACGAGACGCCCTGCGCCTCGACCACCGGTGCGTCGCCGAGCAGCCGCGCCCAGCCCTGCGCGTCCGTCGTCGCCGACGCGGCGACCAGCCGCAGATCGGGCCGGATCGCCGCCCGTACGTCGAGGAGGAACGCGGCCACCGTGTCCGCGTCCAGATGGCGCTCGTGGCACTCGTCGATGATCACCGCATCGATTCCGGACAGCTCCTGGTCGCGCTGGAGCCGCTGGAGCAGCACCCCGGTGGTGACCACCTCCACCACGGTGTCCGGCCCCACCACCCGCTCCCCGCGCACGGTGAACCCGACCCGCTCGCCGGCCCGCTCCCCGAGCAGCCAGGCCATCCGCCGCGCGGCCGCGCGGGCCGCGATCCGCCGGGGTTCCGCGACCACCACCCGGCGGGGCGGTCCGTCGCCGGTCAGCCCGGCCAGGACCAGGGGGACGAGGGTGGTCTTGCCGGTGCCGGGGGGTGCGCACAGCACGGCGACGCCGCGGTCGTCGAGGGCCCGCCGCAGGGCGGGAACGGCGGTGCGGACGGGCAGTCGGTCCAGGGCCTCGGTGCGGATCACGCCCCCAGTCTCGTACGGACCGCCGCCGCGTCCGGCACCGGCCGGTGCCTCAGTCCCGAACGCAGACGAAGATCGCGGTTCCCGGGATCAGCCTGCCGCGCAGCGGCGACCAGCCGCCCCACTCCTGGCTGTTCCAGGCGGGCCACTCCGGCTCCACCAGGTCGACCAGGCGGAATCCGCCCGCCACCACGTCCCGTACCCGGTCACCCAGCGTCCGGTGGTGCTCGACGTACACCGCGTCGCCGTTCTCGTTCTGCTCGACATAGGGGGTGCGGTCGAAGTAGGAGGCGGCGACGGACAGGCCCTCCGGCCCCGGTTCGTCGGGGAACGCCCAGCGGACCGGATGCGTGACGGAGAAGATCCAGCGGCCGCCGGGGCGCAGCACCCGGTGCACCTCGCGGAACACCTGGACCGGGTCCGCGACGAACGGCACCGCGCCGTAGGCGGAGCAGGCCAGGTCGAAGCTGCCGTCGCGGAAGGGCAGCACCCCGGCGTCGGCCTGGACCAGGGGGATGCCGTCGCCGATCCGCAGCGCGTGCTGGAGCTGGCGGTGCGAGAGGTCGAGGGCGACCGGGCGGGCGCCCTGGGCGGCCAGCCAGCGCGAGCACTGCGCCGCGCCCGCCCCGATCTCCAGGACGTCCAGACCCTCCAGGTCGTCGAGCGGGCCCAGCAGCCCGGCCTCCATCTCGTCGATGCCCTCCGGGCCCCAGACGAACCTGTCGTCGCCGAGGAAGGTCCCGTGCTCGGTCTGGTACTCGTCGGCGTTGCGGTCCCACCAGCCGCGGCTGGCCCGGCTGCTCTCGGCCTCGTCCGCGGTGCGGCGTGTCGCCTCGGGTTCTGCCGGGTGGATCTCTTGGCTCATCGTGCCCGTCGCTGTAGTTTGCCTTCACCCCGTGATACGCGGTACGTACCAAGGGGCATCTGTGAGTACGGAACCCGTGTGTCCGGGACATCAGCGGGGCCGATGTGGCCTCGGTGAACACGAGTTGTGCCGGGTATAGGGCGTTCCGCCCCCGGTGTGCGCCTTCGCGCATTGACCGTGCCCTGCTGCCCCCGTATGCTACAAGTTGCGCTGCGAGCCTGCGCGCCTCAGACCTAGCAGGCCGCGCTCGCATCTGTTGTATGTCCCCTCGGTTCACGAGGCGCCTCCCGTTCGCGGGATCGGGCGCTTCCCAGGCTGTCCGGCTTCTGCAGAGGCGATACGGGCTCACGGCGTAGCAGTAACTTCGACTCACTGTCCGTACCGGAGCCCTTTCCCACATGACGAGCAGCACCGAGACCACCGCCACCACTCCGCAGGTTGCGGTCAACGACATCGGCGACGCGGACGCGTTCCTCGCGGCGATCGACGAGACGATCAAGTACTTCAACGACGGCGACATCGTTGATGGCGTCATCGTCAAGGTTGACCGCGACGAGGTTCTCCTCGACATCGGTTACAAGACCGAAGGTGTCATCCCGAGCCGCGAGCTCTCGATCAAGCACGACGTCGACCCGAACGAGGTCGTCAAGGTCGGCGACGAGATCGAGGCCCTGGTTCTCCAGAAGGAGGACAAGGAAGGCCGCCTGATCCTCTCGAAGAAGCGCGCTCAGTACGAGCGTGCCTGGGGCACCATCGAGAAGATCAAGGAAGAAGACGGCATCGTCACCGGTACCGTCATCGAGGTCGTCAAGGGTGGTCTCATCCTCGACATCGGCCTCCGGGGCTTCCTGCCGGCGTCGCTCGTCGAGATGCGCCGCGTCCGCGACCTCCAGCCTTACGTGGGCAAGGAGCTCGAGGCCAAGATCATCGAGCTGGACAAGAACCGCAACAACGTGGTCCTGTCCCGCCGTGCCTGGCTCGAGCAGACCCAGTCCGAGGTTCGCCAGACGTTCCTCACGACCCTCCAGAAGGGTCAGGTCCGCTCCGGCGTCGTCTCCTCGATCGTCAACTTCGGTGCCTTCGTGGACCTGGGTGGCGTCGACGGTCTCGTGCACGTCTCCGAGCTGTCCTGGAAGCACATCGACCACCCCTCCGAGGTTGTCGAGGTCGGCCAGGAGGTCACCGTCGAGGTTCTCGACGTGGACATGGACCGCGAGCGTGTCTCCCTGTCGCTCAAGGCGACGCAGGAAGACCCGTGGCAGCAGTTCGCCCGGACGCACCAGATCGGGCAGGTTGTTCCCGGTAAGGTCACCAAGCTCGTTCCGTTCGGTGCGTTCGTGCGCGTCGACGAGGGCATCGAGGGCCTGGTCCACATCTCCGAGCTGGCCGAGCGCCACGTGGAGATCCCGGAGCAGGTCGTCCAGGTCAACGACGAGATCTTCGTCAAGGTCATCGACATCGACCTCGAGCGCCGTCGCATCAGCCTCTCGCTGAAGCAGGCCAACGAGTCCTTCGGTGGCGACCCGGCCTCGGTCGAGTTCGACCCGACGCTGTACGGCATGGCCGCGTCGTACGACGACCAGGGCAACTACATCTACCCCGAGGGCTTCGACCCCGAGACCAACGACTGGCTCGAGGGCTTCGAGGCTCAGCGCGAGGTCTGGGAGACCCAGTACGCCGAGGCGCAGACGCGCTTCGAGCAGCACCAGGCCCAGGTCATCAAGTCCCGCGAGGCCGACGAGGCCGCTGCTGCCGAGGGCGCTGCCGCCCCGGCCGGCAGCGCTCCGGCTGCCTCCAGCGGCAGCGGTGGCGGCGGCGGTGGCGGTTCGTACTCCTCGGAGTCCGCGGACAACTCCGGCGCCCTGG
Source organism: Streptomyces sp. NPDC091387 (assembly GCF_044756945.1). NCBI lineage: Bacteria > Bacillati > Actinomycetota > Actinomycetes > Kitasatosporales > Streptomycetaceae > Streptomyces > Streptomyces sp. NPDC091387. The sequence goes on from NZ_JBIVTZ010000003.1 coordinate 309,800, forward strand.
CGTCGGACGAGGCCCTGGCTGCCCTGCGCGAGAAGCTGGCGGGCGGCCAGAGCTGACGCTCTGACCCTCCGGCCGGTCATCGGCTGCAGTAGATGAAAGTGAGGCCCGCTCCCTTCGGGGGGCGGGCCTCACTCATGTCCGCGACGGGCGCGCGGAGGCGGCTTACGGGGTGACGGAGATGTTGGTCAGGCCCTTGCCGCCGGTCACCGTGTTGCTGCCGCGGACCGTGGTGGCGCAACTCGTGCTGTAGTTGGTGATGTTGAACGCGAGCTGTTTGTCGCCCTTCGAGCCGGACAGGTCCGAGGTGTTGCCGCGGAAGACGGTCCCGCAGCCCCAGCCGCTCTGCTGGGTGTGCGTCTCGTAGCCGTTGTTGGTCGTACGGGAGCCGTGGTTGCCCTCGACCAGTACGTCGTTGCCCTTCACGTCGACCCAGGAGTCGTCGTAGTTGGCCCCGGTCAGCCCGCTGCCGTCGAAGGTGTTGCCGACGATCCGCGTACCCGTGGTGCCCTCCTTGATGTCGACGTTCTCGCCGCCGACGTCCGGGCCGATCGTGTTGTCCAGGATCTGCACCCGGTCGCTGGTGTCGGAGAGATCGCCCGCCGTGCCGACGTAGACGCCCTCGCCCATGCCTCGGCCGTCGTGCCCGGTGTCGTAGATCCGTGAGTTCTTGATGACGCCGTCGCTGCTGGACTTGCGGAAGTGGACGCCCTCCATGTCGAGGTCGTGCACGGTCACCGAGTCGATGACGACACCGTTGGCGCTGTCGGCCATGATGCCCTTCTGGCCGCCGGAGACGGTGATGCCCCGCACGGTCCAGTACGAGGCGCCGTTGAGGTGCAGTCCGTAGCCGCCGCCGGCCGTGAGGACCGCCCCGGCGGAGCCGGTCAGCGTGATGCGTGCGGAGGCGGTGCCGGGGACGGTCGCCTTGAAGTTGCCGGTGTACGTGCCGTCCGCGAGATGGATCGTGTCGCCGGGGCCGGCCGCGGTGAGGGCCGACTTGAGCTGGGCCGCGGTGCTCACCTCGATGACGGTCGCCGCTCCGGCGGTGGCGGCCGAGGCGAGGATCAGGCCGCCGGTGGCCAGTGCGGTGGACAGCAGGGCGGGGAGCGGTGTGCGGGTGCGCATGGGGGTGCCTTCCCGTCGAAGGATTCAAGATCCAGGGTTCTCGTACGTGAACGTGGGGCGAGTTTCTGAACTTGCTGACCGTGAACGTAGAGACGGAGTGACGCCGTGTCAAGGTCTGGACCATTGCGGGTGAGGGGGACGCGCGAGGGGATGGGGAAGGGCGTGGGACGCACGAGTAACTGACGGCTCGTGACACGTCCTTGCCGTGAACTCGGCGTTCACGGCGCGGTGTTCATTAATCTGAACGTCACTGCCTCGCGGCACTGTGCCCGCGGCTACCTGGGTAAACAGCTCGTGGAGGGGTGCGGCCGGGAATGCCCGTGCCCCTCGGGGCGTTCTTCTTCAGGAACACAAGGAGGAGCGGTAACCGTGGCTGATCCGCAGAGTTTGTACGAATGGGAGCCGAAGGGCCTGGCTGTCGTCGACATGGCGCTTGCCCAGGAGTCGGCCGGCCTGGTCATGCTCTACCACTTCGAGGGGTACATCGACGCGGGTGAGACCGGTGAGCAGATCGTCGACGGTCTGCTCGAATCGCTGCCGCACCAGGTGGTGGCGCGCTTCGACCACGACCGCCTCGTCGACTACCGCGCACGGCGTCCCCTGCTGACCTTCCGGCGCGACCGCTGGACGGCGTACGAGACCCCGACGCTGGACGTCCGGGTGGTCCAGGACGCGACCGGGGCCCCGTTCCTGCTGCTGTCCGGGCCGGAACCGGACGTGGAGTGGGAGAGGTTCGCCGCCGCCGTCGAGCAGATCGTCGAGCGCCTCGGCGTGCGTCTCGCGGTCAACTTCCACGGCATTCCGATGGGAGTCCCGCACACCCGCCCGGTCGGCGTCACCCCGCACGGCAACCGCACCGACCTCATGCCGGGACACCGCAGCCCGTTCGACGAGGCGCAGGTGCCCGGCTCCGCCGAAGCTCTCGTCGAGTACCGGCTGATGGAGGCCGGACACGACGTACTCGGTGTCGCCGCCCATGTGCCGCACTACGTCGCCCGCTCCGCCTACCCCGACGCCGCGCTCACCGCCCTGGAGTCGATCACGGCGGCGACCGGACTGGTCCTGCCGGCCATCGCCCACGCCCTGCGCACCGAGGCACACCGCACCCAGACGGAGATCGACCGCCAGATCGGGCAGGGCGACGAGGAACTCGTCTCGCTGGTCGAGGGCCTTGAGCACCAGTACGACGCGGTGGCGGGCTCCGAGACCCGGGGCAACCTGGTCGCCGAACCGGTGGACCTGCCGTCCGCCGACGAGATCGGCCTCGAATTCGAGCGCTTCCTGGCCGAACGGGAAGGCGACAGCTGACCTCCGGCACGACGACCGCCGATTCCGCCTGTCGGGCCCCGCAGCCCTGGTATTAGGCTGCCGCCCATGCTGAAAGTGGGCCTGACCGGTGGAATCGGCGCCGGCAAGAGCGAAGTGTCACGGCTGCTCGTCGGCCACGGAGCCGTCCTCGTCGACGCCGACCGGATCGCACGTGAGGTCGTCGAGCCCGGCACCCCCGGGCTCGACGCGCTCGTCGAGGCGTTCGGCACCGGGATCCTGGGCCCGGACGGCACCCTGGACCGGCCGAAGCTCGGCTCGATCGTCTTCTCCGACGCCGAACGGCTCGCCGTCCTCAACGCGATCGTCCACCCGCTGGTCGGTGCCCGCTCCGCCGAGCTGGAACGGGCCGCGAGCCCCGGCTCCGTGGTCGTCCACGACGTTCCCCTCCTCACCGAGAACGGCCTCGCACCCCTGTACGACCTCGTCGTCGTCGTCGACGCCGCGCCCGGGACCCAGCTCGACCGCCTCGTGCGACTGCGCGGGATGACGGAGCCGGACGCCCGTGCCCGGATGGCCGCGCAGGCCACCCGCGAGGAGCGGCTCGCCGTCGCCGACCTGGTCATCGACAACGACGGACCGGTCGAGGCGCTGGCACCGCAGGTCCGTGAGCTCTGGTCGGAGCTGGAGCGGCGGGCCGCGGCCGGCTGACCCCGGAGCCGGTGCGGCGCCGCCCGGACCGGAATACCGGACCCCGGAGCGACGTTCACGCCGAGGTGGCCGAGGGAAGGATGCGACTGTGCCCGAGAGGAACCCGGAAACCCACGTCATAGACTTCCGCGCGGCCGAGCAACTGCTGGCCGCGCGTGATCCCCGGGGTGCCGTGAAGCTGCTCGACTCGGTGATCGCCTCCCACCCGGAGAACACCGCCGCCCGGCTGCTGCGCGCCCGTGCCTTCTTCGCGGCCGCCCAACTGCGCCCCGCCGAGCTCGAATTCGAACTCGTCCTGGAACGGGAGCCGGACAACGCCTTCGCGCACTTCGCGCTGGCCCGGACCTTCGAGCGGGCCGGCCATCCGGAGCGGGCGACCCGCCACTTCAGGCTGGCGGCGGCGCTCGACCCCAACCCGGAGTACCTGAGGGCCGCCCGCTTCGACACGGAGGGCTGAGCGGCTGCCGGGGGGTGACCTCCGTGCCCGTCATGCCCCTGGCCCGTCCGCGTCGTCGGGCCCGCGGTCAGTCCCCGGACCACCGCCGTTGCCCGTGGTCCGCTCCGTGCGGCGGGACGGTGCGGCCCGGCTGGTAGCGCGGGCCCTGGTGGATGCGGTGGACGATCACGGCCAGATCCACCAGCACCAGGACGAGCAGCACACCGCAGGCGGCCGCCCACCCCGGGCGGCCGGTCAGAGCGAATGCCGTCAGGCCGAGGACGGCCCAGGCCAGGCCCCATACACTCAGCCAGAGCCGCAGTCGCAGAGAACTGCGTGCAGTCGTCGGTTCACTACCGGTACGCATAGCCATCGCCTCTCCTACCAGCATGGACCCGCGACGGCGGAACGCGGCGGACCGGCGAGAGACGCGGACCGACACGAGAGGATGGGGGCGGCGGCGATGAGTGGCACGGCATGGGGGAACGACTCCGTCCGAAGGGCCCGGGTCCGGGGGTGCCTGCTGGGCGGGGCGATCGGGGACGCGCTGGGCAATCCGGTGGAGTTCCTGTCGCTCGCGGGCATTCGGCGGGCCCACGGAGAGCGGGGCGTACGCGGCCTCACGGCCGACGAGGACGGGGCGGTCGGGCGCGTCACCGACGACACCCAGATGACGCTCTTCACGGCCGAGGGGCTGATCAGAGCCCACTCCCGGGCCATGGCCAGGGGAATCGGCGGCGCCGAGACCGCCGTCGTCAGGCACGCCTATCTGCGCTGGCTCGACACCCAGAACCACCCCGCGCCGCCCGCCCCCGAAGGGGACGACATCGTCCGCACCGGCTGGCTCAGGCAGCAGCCCTGGCTGTACGCGCGGCGGGCCCCCGGCAACGCCTGCCTGACCGGGCTCGCGGCCGGGTACACCCCCGACCCGAGGGCCCCGCTCGGCGAGCCCGGCCCGGTCAACACCGGCTCCAAGGGATGCGGCACGGTGATGCGCTCCGCCCCCTTCGGTCTGACCGGCCCGCACGCGGAGGCCGGCTTCGGGCTGGCCGCCCGCTGCGCGCAGATCACCCACGGTCACCTCACCGGCGCCTACGCGGCCGGCGCGCTCGCGGCGATCGTCACCCACCTCCTGGACGGCGACTCCCTGTCCGGGTCCGTGCTGCGGGCCATGGAGCTGCTGGCCCGCCACCCCGGGCACGAGGAGACGACCGCCGCGCTCCGGGCGGCCTACGAGCTGGCCGCCCAGGGCGCCCCGAGCGCGGAGAAGGTGGAGTCGCTCGGCGCGGGCTGGGTGGCCGAGGAGGCGCTCGCCATCGCCGTGTACTGCGCACTGGTCCTGCCGGGCGCAGGTCAGGTGGACGAGGCCCTGCTGCTCTCCGTCAACCACTCCGGCGACAGCGACTCCACCGGGGCCGTCTGCGGAAACCTGCTCGGCGCCCACCACGGTGACGTACACCTCCCGCCGGCCTGGCTGGTGCGCACGGAAGGGCGGGCGGTGATCGCCGAGTTGGCCGACGACCTCTCCCTGGAGTTCGAGCACACGGTCGAGTGGCCGGCCGGCCGCTACCCGGGGTGCTGATCCGGGCCGAGGCGCGGGTCAGCCGGTCAGCAGCTTGGCGCGCAGGGCGCGTCGGCTGCCGCATCCGCCGCATCGACCGGCTGACCGGGCCTCTCCCCGGCCCGCCCCGCCGACCTCAGCACCTCAGCGCCGCCCTGGTCGCACGCCGCTCGGTGTGAGGGACGCGGACGTGAGACTGAGCGTCTGAGCCGGCCCTTTGGCGCTTGAGCTGGCCCGTCTGAGCGCCGGTGTCGGCCCGCGGGGTAGCGGCTGCTCACCCTCGGCCCCGGCAGCCGGCCGAACCTGTTTATGCTCACACCCATGGCACTCGAATGGGAACAGATCATCGTCGACTCCTCCGACCCCCTCGCCCTCGGGCGCTGGTGGGCCGAGGCTCTCGGCTGGGTTGTGGTCGACGAATCCGAGGAGATCATCGAGATCCGGCCCGAGCCGGACCGGATGCCGGGGCTGCTCTTCGTGCCTGTCCCCGAGGGCAAGACGTCGAAGAACCGGCTCCACCCCGACTTCCGCCCCGACGATCAGGAGGCCGAGGTCGCCCGGCTGCTCTCCCTCGGTGCCCGGCGCGCCGACACCGTGCAGGACGAGCAGCACTGGGTGACCCTCCTCGACCCGGAGGACAACGAATTCTGTGTCCTGGGCGAGCGGAAGAGCTGAGCGGGGCCGGGCAGCCGTTCGGGCGGAGGTGCCGGAACGGCGCTTCCGGCCTTCTCGGCGATTGAGCGTTCCACTTGGCGAAACGGGCCAACTGAGCCGCTCAGTCACAGAACGGCTCGTGGCCGAGGTTTCGGCCGGGTTCGGCTCGGTCCGGTACGGGAACGGCCTCCAGGGACGGTTCGTTCGGCGTACATGAGCGGACAGCTGATACGTGAGGGCTATTCAGGGACCGGTCCCGGCGCGATCACCCCGGACGGCTGCGCGGTGGAGCTCTACACCCGGCTGTCCGTCGGCAGCGAACCGGACGTCATCGCCGCGGCCGTCCCCGCCGGATCGAGGATCCTGGAACTGGGCTGCGGGGCGGGCCGGGTGACGCATCCGCTGATCCGCCGCGGGTTCGACGTCACCGCGGTGGACGAGTCGGCGCAGATGCTGGAGAAGGTGCGCGGCGCGCGTACGGTGCAGAGCCCCATCGAGGCCCTGGAGCTCGGTGACGAGACGTTCGACGTGGTGATGCTCGCGTCGTTCCTGGTGCACACGGGCGATCACCGGGTGCGGGACGGACTGCTGCGGAGCTGCCGGAGGTACGTGCGCGACGGCGGGGTGGTGCTCATCCAGCGCGAGGGGCCGGACTACCACACCGGACTGCCGAGGGAGCGTGTCGAACCGGCCGGGTACACCCTGCGGATCGTCTCCTCGCAGCCGGTCGGGGACGGGGTGCGCTCGGTGCGCGCCGAGTACGAGTTCGACGACGCCCAGTGGTCGCAGACGTTCCTGTCACGGCCGCTGTCGAAGGAACAGTTCGAGGAGTATCTGGCGGCGGCCGGACTGGGCGTGGACCGCTATCTCACGGATGACGGCGTCTGGGTGCGGGCCGTGCCCCGTTAGCGGGGCACGGCCGGCCGGGGCGGTGGCCCGGGATCAGTGCACCGTGCTGAAGCTGCGCCAGGGCAGCGAATCGGGCGCCCGCACGTCGGAGAGCGTGGTGGCGAGGTAGGTCGTACCCGGTCCGGTGCAGTCCCGCGTGCGGTACAGGATGATGTCGATCAGGGTCCCGTTGTCCACTTCCTTGGCACCCGCGGGGGCGAGCGGGTGGCAACCCAGCACCGAGGGGCTGTTCACCATGATCACGGCCTCCCGCTCGGTCGTGTAGGTGACCGGACCGACCGCGGTCCGGCCGAGGCCCGAACAGCCCGCGACGGTGAGGGTCAGGAGGGCGGTCCCGGCTGCGATGCCGAAACGGCGGCGTCGGTTGTCGATCACGGGCATGGGCGGGTCCTCGTCTGTCTCGTCCGGCTCATCCGTACGCACTCCGGCACGTACCCCCGTACGCCACGGGGGTACGTGCTCACGCTGGTCACCTTGCCCGCTCGCCGCCCGCCCGGCATCCGGGAGGCGGCCGGGCGGGCTACAGGCGCACGGAATGCACGGAACACGCGGAATGTGTGGACAGGGGTTCGACTGACGCCCGTACCAGGCATACCGTGGTATTAGCGCCTTATCCGGCGTGGAGTGAGTGTTCCGGTGTTTCCGGCTGGCAGGGGGCCGTCATGGTCCAGGAGCTTTTGATCGCTTTGGTTGTGGTGGTGCTGGCGGGTGTCGCGTACATGGCGTCCGCCGCCCGGGTCGTCAAGCAGTACGAACGGGGTGTGGTTCTCAGGTTCGGCCGGCTCCGTAACGACGTACGAGGGCCTGGATTCACCATGGTGCTCCCCGGTGCGGAGCGGCTGCGCAAGGTCAACATGCAGATCGTGACGATGCCTGTGCCGGCCCAGGACGGGATCACCCGGGACAACGTCACGGTGCGGGTCGACGCGGTCATCTACTTCAAGGTGGTCGACGCCGCGAGCGCCGTCGTCGAGGTGGAGGACTACCGGTTCGCCGTCTCGCAGATGGCGCAGACGTCGTTGCGTTCGATCATCGGTAAGAGCGATCTGGACGATCTGCTGTCCAACCGGGAGAAGCTGAACCAGGGCCTGGAGCTGATGATCGACAGCCCCGCGGTCGGCTGGGGCGTACAGATCGACCGGGTGGAGATCAAGGACGTCTCGCTGCCGGAGACGATGAAACGCTCCATGGCGCGCCAGGCCGAGGCGGACCGTGAGAGGCGGGCCCGGGTCATCAACGCGGACGCGGAACTCCAGGCGTCGAAGAAGCTGTCCCAGGCAGCCGCGGAGATGTCCTCCCAGCCCGCGGCACTCCAGCTGAGGCTGCTGCAGACCGTGGTGGCGGTGGCCGCGGAGAAGAACTCCACACTGGTGCTGCCGTTCCCGGTGGAGCTGCTCCGCTTCCTGGAGCGGGCACAGCAGCCGACAGCGCCGCCGCAGGGCGCGCAGGGCGCGCAGGCCGTACAAGGCGCGCAGGGCGCGCCGCCTGTGGAGCCCGTGGCGTCGTCGTCGGCGTCGGCGCCCGAGTCCTCGGCCGATTCCTCACTTGAGGCCTCACCTGAGTCCTCGCCGGCGTCCTCGCAGGCTGAGACGCAGTCCGCGGAGCCCGAGTCCGAGTCCGAGCCCGCGCCTGAGCCCGAGTCCTCGTCCGCACCCCCGTCTCCGTCTCCGTCGCAGGGGTCGGCGCGGACGGCTCGCACGCCCAAGCCCGCCCCGCCTGCCGCGAGGCCCCGGCCACGCCCCAACGGGTCGAAGCCGCTCGCCAGGCACTGAGGCCGCCGCCCACGGGCCCGCCCGCCGTACCCCGTCCGAACCGAGGGGGCGGCGCCGGGCCCGTGGTCGGCTGTCATACCCCCCGCCTAGACTCGCGAGTCAGAGGGATCCGGTGCCGGTCAGGTGCCGGGGACAGCGGGCACAGAGCCCGTGACCAGGGATTCGAGCACGAGGGGAGGGGCCGGTGGCCATCGCATCACCACCGCAGGACGCGGCCGTCGGCCGCCTGCTGCGCTGCGCAGCGGTCTTCCTCCCCGCAGCGCTCCCCAGGGAGGGCCGCATCGCGTTCTGGGACCCGGAAGGGGCCCCGCTCCCCGGCCTCGGTGACACGTCCGGCAGCGGCTCGGCCTCCGGTACGGGCTTCCCGGCCGGTAGCGACGAGCGGGTCTCCGAGATCACCGTCGTCCGACGGCACGGCGGTCAGGGCGACGTCCGCCGTCACACCGTGCCGGCCCTCGTGCTGTCCATCGCCGACGCCGTACCCCTGCTGGCCCGCGCCAGGCACCAGCAGTCCGCCCACCCCGCCACCCGCTGCTGGGGCGCCGCCACCCTCCACGCGCTCCATCTGGTGGCCCGCGGCCGGATGCTTCCCGGCCTGACGCCCGACGATCACGATGCCTGGCGGGCCGGTCCGCGCGCCGCGGAGGACGTCGCCCATCTGCGCGCCGTCGCCGCGGCCATGCCCCCCGAGGGGTACGCGGTGCCGTTCCCGGACCGGACGCCCCTCCAGGTTCCCGATCCCGAGCCGCTCATCGCCTCCTTCCTCGACGCGGTGGCCGACACCCTGCCCCGCACCCCCGCGGCGGCGTTCGCCATGGGGGCGCCCTTCGCCGCCAGGGAGGCCCAGCACCTCCCCGGCGCCCGGGAGTGGGCCGTGGCGGTCGCGGCCGGGCTGGACGCGGGCGTACGGGTGTCGCTGCGCCTGGACCTCTCCGCGTACGAGCTCTTCGACACAACGGATTCCGCCGGCACGACCGGTTCCGACTTCGGCTTTGACTCCGACTCCGGCTCCGGTTCCGGTTCCGGTTCCGGCGGTCCGGCCGCCGCGCGGCACGCCGCCGCGGCCATCACCCAGGTGCACAGCCTCGCCGACCCGACCTATGTCGTCGACGCCGCCGCGCTGTGGACCGGCGGGGCGGGCGAGCCCTTCGGCCCGCGGGCCCGGGTCGATGCCGTGCTCGCGCTGCGCCGCGCCGCCCGCGTCTGGGCCCCGCTGGAACGCCTCCTCGACCAGCCCGTCCCCGATGTACTGGCCCTCACAGAGGACGAGCTGTACGAGCTGCTGAGCGATGCCGGGGCCCGGCTCTCGGCCGCCGGGGTGAGCGTGCACTGGCCCCGGGAGCTGGCCCGTTCCCTCACCGCGGCCGCCGTGGTCCGGCCCGCGCCGGGCACCGCCACCGACGGCACGGCGTTCTTCGACGCCGAACAGCTCTTCGCCTTCAACTGGCAGCTCTCGCTGGGGGACCAGCAGCTCACCGAGGCCGAGATGGACGTGCTGGCCGAGGCCCACCGGCCCGTGGTGCGGCTGCGCGACCAATGGGTCGTCGTCGACCCCGCGCTCGTCCGCAAGGCACGCAAGCGGGAGCTGGGCCTGCTCGACCCGGTGGACGCCCTCGCCGTCGCCCTGACCGGCAGCGCCGAGGTGGACGGCGAACAGGTCGACGCCGTGCCGGTCGGCGCGCTCGCCGCGCTCCGCACCCGCATCGTCGACGACGAGACCACCGTCGCACCGCCGCCCGGCCTCAACGCGACGCTCCGCGACTACCAGTTGCGCGGGCTGGCCTGGCTGGACCGGATGACCTCGCTGGGCCTCGGCGGCTGCCTCGCCGACGACATGGGCCTCGGCAAGACGATCACCCTCATCGCCCTGCATCTGCACCGCGCCCATCGCGCGCCCACCCTGGTGATCTGCCCCGCCTCGCTGCTGGGCAACTGGCACCGGGAGATCAACCGCTTCGCCCCCGGCGTACCCGTGCGCCGGTTCCACGGCACCGACCGCACCCTCGCCGAACCCGACGGCGGCTTCGTCCTCACCACGTACGGCACGATGCGCTCCAGCGCGGCCGAACTGGCCGCGCACAGCTGGGGACTGGTCGTCGCCGACGAGGCGCAGCACGTGAAGAACCCGCACTCCTCGACGGCGAAGGCGCTGCGTACCATTCCGTCCCCGGCCAGGGTCGCCCTGACCGGTACCCCCGTCGAGAACAACCTCTCCGAGCTCTGGGCGCTGCTCGACTGGACCACGCCCGGACTGCTCGGCCCCCTCAAGGCGTTCCGGGCCCGGCACGCCCGGATCGTGGAGAACACCGGCACGGCGGCCGGGATCGGCAACGACGAAGCGGTCGAGCGGCTCTCCAGGCTGGTGCGCCCCTTCCTGCTGCGCCGCAAGAAGTCGGACCCGGGTATCGCACCCGAGCTGCCGCCCAAGACGGAGACCGACCACCCCGTCTTCCTCACCCGCGAGCAGGCCACGCTCTACGAGGCCACGGTGCGCGAGACCATGGCGTACATCGAGGCGTCGGAGGGCATCGCCCGGCGCGGCCTCATCATGAAGCTGCTGGCCTCGCTCAAGCAGATCTGCAACCACCCCGCGCAGTATCTGAAGGAGGAGCCGACCCGGCTCGTCGGCCGCTCCGGGAAGCTCGCCCTGCTCGACGAACTCCTCGACACGATCCTCGCAGAGGACGGCTCCGTCCTCGTCTTCACCCAGTACGTGACGATGGCCCGGCTGCTCTCCGCGCACCTCACCGCACGGGCGATCCCCTCCCAACTCCTGCACGGCGGCACACCGGTGCCCGAGCGGGAACGGATGGTGGACCGCTTCCAGTCCGGCGAGGTCCCGGTGTTCCTGCTCTCCCTGAAGGCGGCGGGCACCGGACTGAATCTCACCCGGGCCGCCCATGTCATCCACTACGACCGCTGGTGGAATCCGGCCGTCGAGGAACAGGCCACGGACCGCGCCTACCGCATCGGGCAGACCCAGCCCGTCCAGGTGCACCGGCTGATCGCCGAGGGCACCGTCGAGGACCGGATCGGCGAGATGCTGCTGGCCAAGCGCGCCCTGGCCGACGCCGTGCTGGGCGCCGGCGAGACCGCGCTGACCGAGCTCAGCGACCGCGACCTGGCCGATCTCGTCTCCCTCCGGAGGCCGTCATGAGCCCCCGCCCGCACTCTCTGCCGTCCGCCCGCGACCCTCGTCCCGTCGCCCGGTCCCGGCCGGGCCCCGACGACCTGCGGCGGACCTTCGAGGCGGTGCCCGCGCGGACGTCCGGCGACGACGAGCCGTTCGCGGACAGCTGGTGGGGCCGGGCGTGGGTGGCGGCGCTGGAAGCCCTCTCGATGGACGCGGCGAGACTCGCCCGCGGCCGTGCGTACGCCGACGGCGGGCACGTCGCCGCGGTCACCGTCACCCCCGGCCGGGTCGTCGCCTATGTGCACGGCAGCCGCCCCCGGCCCTACCGTGCCGAACTGCGGCTGCGCACCTTCACCGACGCCGACTGGGACACCTTCCTCGCCGCGGTCGCCGCCAGCCCCGGCCACCTCGCCGCACTGCTCACCAAGGAGATGCCGCACTCCCTGGCCGACACGGCGGCCGCCTCCGGGGTCGCGCTGCTCCCCGCGGCCGACGACCTCGACCCCAGCTGTTCCTGCCCCGACCACGGCTGGCCCTGCAAGCACGTGTCGGCGCTCTGCTACCAGATGGCCCGGCTCCTGGACGCCGATCCGTTCGTCCTGCTGCTGCTGCGCGGCCGGGGCGAGCGCGAACTCCTGGAGGACCTGGGCCACCGCAACGCCGCGCACTCCGCACGGGAGCGGCCCGAGGCCCCCGCCGCCCCCTCCGTACCGGCGCAGGACGCGCTGGCCTGCCGCTTCCTGCCTCCGCTGCCCGCCCCGTTCCCGGTGGAGCCGCACCCCGGGCAGCCGCCCGCGTACCCGAGCCTGCCCGGCAGCCGGGACCCCCTCGCCCTCGACCAGCTCGCCACGGACGCGGCGGCACGGGCCCACGCCCTGCTCACCACCGGCCTCGACCCGCTCGCCGGGCTCACCCCCTGGCAGGACGCGGTCCGGCTGGCAGCGGCCCGGCCCACCGCGGGGCTCACCGCCACCACCCGCGCCCTCTACCGCGAACTGGCGTCCGCCACCGGCCGTAACACCACCGACCTGGCCCGCGCCGTCGCCGCCTGGCGCCAGGGCGGGGCCGAGGGGCTGGATGTCCTGGAATCGCAGTGGGACCCCCCGGCCGGCCCGTTCGACCGGGCCCGCCCGGCCCTCGCGGCCGCCGGCTTCCCCCGCTTCCAGCCCTGGCGCAACCACCTCACCCACCCCGGCGGCACGCTCCAGCTCCGCTTCGGCCACGACGGCCGCTGGTACGGCTACGAGTCCGACCCGGGGCAGGACGAGTGGTGGCCGCGTGCCCTACCGGACTCCGACCCGGTGGGCGCGCTCCTGGAGCTCAGCGGCGGCTGACGGGTCAGCCCTTCAGGAGCAGCAGCAGACCGATCAGCACGACGGCGACGATCGGCAGCACGATCAGCCGCCCCCTGCGGAACGACTCGTCCTCCTGCTGCGCCAGCCCGCGCCCGGCCCCGTGCGCGGAGGCCAGGTGCTCCCCGGCCATGTCGATGATCCGCTCCGTGGTCAGGAGCGAGGGCCGCCACTCGCAGTGCGCGCAGACCAGGAAGTCGCGGTACGGGTCGTACCGGAAGTCCCGCTCGATGTTGACCGTGAAGACCTGCCCCTGCTCGGTCGTGGCGGTGAAATGACGTATCGCGGCGCCCATGCGGCCTGCTCCCTGTCGATCGATGTCCGGCACTCCCGCCGCACCCCGGTCCGTCCAGCGCCTCCGGTGCGGCAAAAACCGCTGGTGCGGGCCGTGTTGCTGTTGCTAGCTTCCTGGACGTGGCGAAACTCAATCAGATCATCGCAGTGGAGAAGGGCGTCAAGTCCAAGGCTCACCAGGACCTGACGGCGGCGCATCACGGCCTCCAGAAGGCCGGTCTGCTGGCCGGGATCTCCCGGACCTACCGGCCGAAGGACGAGGAGGGCGAGCAGTTGCCGCCCGAGTCGACACCGGTGCAGATCAAGGCCGAGGACGTGCTGCGCGAGACGGCGAAGACGCTCACCCGGCTCTTCGACGTGACCGCCACCAAGGACTGGGCGAACTGCGCGGCCCGCGCCGACATCTCGGTCGACGGCCGGGTGCTGGTGACCGGCGTTCCGGTGTCGTATCTGCTCTTCCTGGAGAAGCAGCTCACGGACATCACCACCTTCATCCGCAAACTGCCGGTGCTCGAGGCCTCGGAGGCCTGGGCCCAGGACCCGTCCACCGACTCCTGGAAGACCGAGCCGGTGCGGACCCTGCGCACCAAGAAGGTGCCCCGCAACCACGTGAAGGCGGAGGCCACCGAGAAGCACCCGGCGCAGGTCGAGGTGTACTACGAGGACGTGCCGATCGGCTACTGGACGACCGTGAAGTTCTCCGGGGCGCTGCCCGCACGGCGGATCAACGAACTGACCGACCGGGTCGAGAAGCTCCAGCAGGCCGTCAAGTTCGCCCGCGAGGAGGCCAACGGCGTGGACGTCACGGACCAGCGGGTGGGTGATGCGGTCTTCGGTTACCTCTTCGGGTGACCGACCATGGAATCCCCGGCGGCGGTCGAAGCCGCCGGGGTGCGCGAGGAGCGCAAAGCTGAAACTGAAGTTTGTCGTGACGACGCGGTTCCGGTGGAGGTTCGAGTCCTCCCCCCGGCACTTCCGTACTTCTTACGGATGCGGGCCGGGGTGGCCCAACTGGCAGAGGCAGGCCGCGATCAATCTCAGACTCCTGCTCCAGACTCAGCATGCGCCACCTATCGCCGAATCGACCGGGCCCGTGCCCGTGTGCGTCGAGATGCCGGTTCGACTCCGGCCCGTGGAGCTTCGGTCCGCGGTGGTCCAAAGGCAGGACACGACGACATAAAACTGACACGGGACCTTAAAAGTGTCGGCGTGCCGTACAGGTGGCATCACAGGGCTCGGGGGTCGGCTACACCCCCGGGCCCGCTCCCGTTTCCGGGCCGGTGGGCCGTCATGCCGCGCGGAGCGAGACCCCGCGTCCGGCGAAGAAGCGCTCGAACTCGGCCAGCGGAAGCTCCGCCGACCGGGTCGCGGCCGTCGTGCCCGACGGATTGTGGAAGTGGACGCCCGTGCCGTCGGCCGTACGGGACGTCAGGAGCACCAGGTGCCCGCCCCGTCCCGGTGCGGGCTGCCGCGGGTGGCGGATCGCGTAGTGCACGGAGGCCATGACGGACCGGCCCTCGTCCAGCAGCGCCGGGATCTCCGCGGACGAGAGGTGCCGGTGGACGGTCGCGTCGAGGCCGTGCCGCTCGCGTACGTACGTGGCGAAGGGGGCGTAGACCAGGCCGCGGATCGCACCGTCCGGGTCCTCGGTGTACGCGCCGTACCCGAGCGCTCCGTCGCGCAGCGCGAAGAGGGGCGGGGCGTCGGCGCCGAGTGCCATGCGCAGACAGGTCATCCCGCACAGATGGCCCGCCCAGCGCGCGTACTCCGCGGGCGACTTCGCGCCCGAGTCCGCCCACGCGGGGTCGGTGGCCGGGTCGAGCCCGCCCTCGACGATCGCCCCGACGAGCCCGAACGAGGCGAACTGGGTGTGGACCGGGACCGGGCAGGTGGGGCAGGTGGGGTGGCTCACGATCGGTATCCGTTCATCTCCGGCGTCCGGTCACTGCCGGTACCCGGTCAGGAAGCGGCCGATCCGGCTGATCGCCGCGTCGAGATCGTCAGCGTACGGGAGGGTCAGGATCCGGAAGTGGTCGGGCCGCGGCCAGTTGAAACCGGTGCCCTGCACGACCTGGATCTTCTCGCGCAGCAGCAGGTCCAGGACGAACTTCTCGTCGTCGACCAGGGGATGAACCTTCGGGTCGATGCGCGGGAAGGCGTACAGCGCGCCCCTGGGCTTCACGCACGACACCCCGGGGATCTCGTTCAGCTTCTCCCAGGCGAGGTTGCGCTGCTCGTACAGCCTGCCCCCGGGCGCCACCAGCTCCCGGATCGACTGCCGGCCGCCCAGCGCGGCCTGGATCGCGTACTGCGCCGGGGCGTTGGGGCAGAGCCGCATGGAGGCGAGCATGGTCAGCCCCTCCAGATAGCTGCGCGCGTGCCGCTTCGGGCCCGACACCACCATCCAGCCCGAACGGAAGCCGGCCACGCGGTACGTCTTGGAGAGGCCGCTGAACGTGAGGCAGACCAGGTCGGGGGCGAGGACGGCCACGCTGTGGTGCTCGGCGTCGTCGTAGAGGATCTGGTCGTAGATCTCGTCGGCGAACACCATCAGACCGTGCCTGCGGGCCAGGTCGAGGATGGATTCGAGGACCTCGCGCGGGTAGACGGCACCGGTCGGGTTGTTCGGGTTGATGATCACGACGGCCCTGGTCCGGTCGGTGATCTTCGACGCCATGTCGGCCAGGTCGGGGTTCCAGTCCGAGGCCTCGTCGCACATGTAGTGCACGGCCTTCCCGCCGGCCAGGGTCGTCACCGCGGTCCACAGCGGGTAGTCCGGGGACGGGATCAGCACCTCGTCGCCGTCCTCCAGCAGGCCCTGCACCGCCATGGAGATCAGCTCGGAGACCCCGTTGCCGAGAAAGATGTCGTCCACGCCGACGTCGGTGAGTCCCATCGCCTGGTAGCGCTGCGCCACGGCCCGGCGGGCGGAGAGGATGCCGCGCGAATCGGTGTAGCCGTGGGCCTGCGGGAGCATCCGGATCATGTCCTGGACGATCTCCTCCGGCGCCTCGAAACCGAACAGCGCCGGGTTGCCCGTGTTGAGGCGGAGCACGCTGTGGCCCGCCTCCTCCAGGGCGTTGGCGTGCTCGATGACCGGACCCCGGATCTCGTAACAGACCTCGTTGAGCTTGCTGGACTGGCGGAACTCCATGCGGTGCCTCCCCGACCCGACTGTGATACTTGGTTTTACCAAGCTTGAGCTTGGAAAGTCCAACAACATGTCTAGACTGCGTCGTATGCCACGTCAGCAACAGCCCGCGCCCCGACCGGCCCGCCGCCGGAGTTACGACCAGTTCTGTGCCGGCGCCCGCGCGCTGGACGCCGTCGGCGACCGGTGGACGCTGCTGATCGTCCGTGAACTGCTGGCCGGTCCGCGCCGGTACACCGATCTGCACGCCGACCTCCCCGGCGTCAGCACGGACGTCCTCGCCTCCCGGCTCAAGGACATGGAGCAGGGCGGGCTGGCCACCCGTCGCAAACTGCCGCCGCCCGCCGCCGCCTCGGTGTACGAACTCACCGAGCGCGGCCACGGACTGCTGCCCGTCCTGGCCGCACTCGCCGAATGGGGCGCGCCCGCGCTCGCGGAGCGGCGGCCCACGGACGCGGTCCGGGCGCACTGGTTCGCGCTCCCGCTTCTGCGCGCGCTGGACGGACCCGGCGGGCCGACTGGTGACGGGGTGCTCGATGTGCACCTCGACGAGGGCGAGTTCCACGTCCGTACGGGAGTACGGGAGGCCGGCGGCGCTGTCTACGGGGACGGTCCGGCCGCCCGCGCCGATGCGCGCATCGTGCTCGACGCCGAGCTCTGCCTCGCGCTGGGGCGCGGCGAGGTGACGTTCGCGGAGGCGGTGAAGGACGGGCGGATCGAGGTGTCGGGCGAGGGGCCGCTGGCCGCGGAGCTGCGTGGCGCATGACGGCGACGGCGGGACGGTTCGCCCGGCCGACACCTGGGTAGCGTCGGGGCATTTGGGATGTCAGGGACACCTGTGACGCCCGTGACACTGACGCAGAGGAGTGGCCCATGAGATCCGGCAGACAACAGGCATGGCTGGGGCGGACGGGACGGCAAGGGCCGGAGGGCCGACAGGGGCCGCGGGGGCGGCTGGGCAAGGCTCTTGTCATCGGGGGCTGTGTGGCGGCGCTCGGCTTCGTGCCGTCGGCGGCCGTCGCCACCCCGGGCAGTGGTGTGACCGGCACCGTCGTCGCGGAGGGCACATCGCCGGGCAAGCTGAAGGTGAAGACGCCGAAGGGCCGTACCGACGTCACCTTCCGGAAGATCACCGTCGAGCCCGGCGGCTCCACCGGCTGGCACACCCATCGCGGTCAGCTGATCGCGGTCGTCCAGCAGGGGACGCTGACGCGCACCCTGGACGACTGCTCGGTCGAGGTGACCCCCGCCGGAACGTCCTTCATCGAGCCGTCCGGGGCCAAGCACCGCCACATCGGACGCAATCTGGGGACCGAGCCCGTCGTCCTCTGGGTGACCTATCTGCTGCCCAAGGGCAGCGAACTCTCCGACGACGCCGACGCCGTGGACTGCGGAAGGAAGGGCGGCAGGAAGAGGTGAAACAGGGCTGAGGCCCGCCCCTGTCGTCCCGTCCGGCCACCGCGTCGGCGGGTGCCGACCGTCAGCGGGCGAGCGTCTCCCCGTAAGCACCGAGGCCGCCGGTCACCAGCCCGTCCCGGAACGTCAGCACCTCGTACACCCGGCCGCCGATCTGGTTGCGGTAGTCGATCACCAGGGTGTCGACGCTCACCCGGACGTCCATCACCTCGAACTTCAGGTCGGGGATGAGTTCGAGCCCGCGCGCCCAGTACGCGCGCAGCTCGGCCTTGCCGCGCACGGTGCCGGAAGGGTCGCCGGTGAACCGGGCGATCATGGGGGAGCTGAAGGTCACGTCGTCGTGATAGTGCGTCAGGACGCGTTCCAGGTCGTGGGAGTTCCAGTCGTCCTGCCACTGCGCGGCGAACGTGCGGGCGAATGCGAGGTCCATGAGGGCAAGCGTACGAGGCGGGGGCGAAGGGGTGGCAGGCCATGAGTGAAGAAGGTCGCGAGAGCCTGGACCCGGTGCGCCGGGCCGCGTTGGCGCGGGAGCTCCTGCGCGCGCTCCGCTCCCACTGCGCCGGTTCGCGGGCGGAACCGAGGGGTTCGCTCGCACGGGGGACCGCCGACGCGTACAGCGACATCGACCTCCTCTGGACCGTGCCCGACGGGCGGTTCGACGCCTGTGTCGCCGCCGTCCCGGATCTGCTCGGCACGGTCCGCGGCGTCGCCTCCCTGCGCGTCGACCCCGAGCTGGGGAACTCCCGCAAGAGGCGGCTGCTCTTCGTCGACTTCGACCGGCTGCCCCTCTTCTGGCGGCTGGACCTGGAGGTCGTCGCGCTGTCCGTCGCCGGCCGGCCCGGCTACGACCAGGACAATCCTGCGGCGCGCCGCGACGACTGGTCGAGGCCCGCCAGCGCGCTCGCCAACGCGGTCGCCGCGGTGAAGGCGGTGCTGCGCGGCCGGCCGCAGACCGCCCGGGGCCTGCTGGAGCGCGGCTTCGCCCGCATCGGGGCGGTGGACGCCGTCACCGGTGACTGGTTCGCCGACATCACCCGCCTCGCCGAGGCCGCTGCCGCGATCGAGCCGGCCCGGGGACCGCTCGCCGAGCGCGTCGTGCGGCTGGCGCAGGACCATCGGGCGGACCTTAGCTGACGGGCCCTGCCCGCGCGGCCCGGGGGATGCGGACAGCCTCGCCGCGACGGGGCGATGATGGACGCGTGCGATTCGAAGCGATCACCTGGGAACGGCTGGCGGACGCCCTCGCCGCGCACGCCGACGCGCTGAAGCCGTCCGACGGCGGGCCCTGGCTCAAGGTCGCCGTCGACGGGGCCCCGGCCGCCGACACCGGTGAGCTGGCCGAGTCGGTCGCACAGGCGCTGCGGCTCCGCGGCCGGGCCGTGCTCCCGGTGTCCACCGAGGGATTCCTGCGGCCCGCCAGCCTGCGGTACGAGTACGGGAAGCAGGACCCCGACTCGTACTTCGGCAGCTGGTTCGACACCGGAGCGCTGTGGCGTGAGGTGTTCGGGCCGCTGGAGCCGGGCGGCAGCGGGCGGGTGCTGCCCGACCTCTGGGATCCGGCGACGGACCGGGCCACCCGGAGCCCGTACCGGCTCCTGCCGGAGGGCGGGGTGCTGGTGATGCACGGGCCGTTGCTGCTGGGGCACTGGTTCCCGTTCGACCTGAGTGTCCACCTGCGGCTGTCGCCGGGTGCGCTGCGGCGGCGCACCGAGGAGGGCGAGCAGTGGACGCTGCCCGCCTTCGCCCGGTACGAGGACGAGGTGGCGCCCGCCGGGAGCGCCGACGCGGTCGTCCGGGCCGACGATCCGCGCCATCCCGCCTGGACGGGGCTGCGGCGGGACGAGTAGCCGAGAGGCCTCGCGCGGGGGCGTATTGCTGCCCGGGTCGTTTCGAGCCGGTGCCGTGGCCAAGCTGGGTGAGCTCGACAAGCAGCTCGCCGACATCCTCCAGGAGCAGGGGATCGCCGCGTCATGAGCCTCGACCAGGCGGAACCGGCCGCCCCTGCGGCGGCCGTACCCTCCCCGCGGAAGACGGGCCGCCGGGACGGCGGGGCCACCGGTTTCCTGGGGAGCAGCCGCAGAGCGGGCCGGTGGTGGACGCCCTGGCTGTTCCTCGCCCCCGCTCTGCTCCTCTTCCTGTACTTCAAGTTCATCCCCATGGCCAACGCGCTGACCATGTCCTTCCAGGAGGTCCAGCCCTACCTGGGAAACAAGTGGGTCGGCACCGAGAACTACGCCACCGTGCTCCAGTCCCACGGATACCGCGAGGCCGCGTGGCACACCGTCCTCCTCGCCGCCGGGCAGACGGCCGGCTCGATGGCGCTCGGCCTCTCCCTCGCCCTGCTGATGGAGGGGCAGAGCCGCCGGCTGAAGGTCGTGCGCTCCGCGGCGTTCCTCCCGGTGGTGCCGATCGCGGTCGTCGCCGAACTGTGGCGGATCATGTACCACCCGACCGGGGACGGCATGCTCAACTCCCTCCTCGGCCTGGTGGGGATGGACCCGTCGGGGTTCATCAACGACCCCGACACCTCGATGGCCTCCATCATGCTCACCGGCATCTGGCGGGGCGCCCCCTACGACATGATGATCATCCTCGCCGGTCTGACGAGCGTGGACCGCGGGTTGTACGAGGCGGCGAAGGTCGACGGCGCGTCCAGGCGGCAGCGGGTGTGGCACGTGACGGTGCCCGGACTGCGGTCGGTGTTCTCGATCCTGTTCATCCTCGCCGCGATCCGCGGACTGCGGGTGTTCACCGAGGTGTTCCTGCTCACCAACGGTGGACCCGACGGTTCCACCGAGGTCGTCATGACCCTCATCTACAAGCTCGGGCTGGAACAGAACCGGCTCGGTGTCGGAGCGGCGGGAGCGGTCCTGCTGTTCGTCGCGACGCTGATCCTGACCGTCGTCGTCCAACTGCTGCGGCGGAGGGAGAGCAAGTGAGTGCGCAGACCGAGACCGCGCTGGGCCTGACCGAGAGCCGGAGCGCCGGCGGCCGGATCCTGAGGGCCGTCGTCCACCTGCTGGTCCTGATCGTCTTCGCGGGGCCCCTGCTGGCCCTGCTCGTCAGCGCTTTCGGGCACGTCAAGGACCCGACACAGCTGAGCGTCATCCCCTCGGGCATCACACTGGACAACTTCAGGATCGCGTTCGACCAGGGGGTGCTCACGTACCTGCTGAACTCGTTCCTCGTGGTCGGCGGCGGGCTGCTGCTCCAGGTGGCCGTCTCCGTCCTGGCCGGGTACGCGCTGGCCAGGAAGGTCTTCCCCGGAGATGACGCTGGTGCTCGTCGCCGTCCTGGCGACGCTGATGCTGCCCGAGGAGATCCTGGCGCTCCCGCTGTCCCTGATCCTCTCCGACCTGCCGGTCCTCCACTTCAACCTCATCGGTACCCTGGCCGGAATGATCGTCCCGCTGGGCGCCTGGGGTTTCTCCATCCTCGTGATGACCGAGTTCATGAAGGACGTGCCGCGCGAACTCGAAGAGGCCGCCCGCATCGACGGCGCGGGAGACCTGCGGATCTTCGCCCAGATCATCCTGCCGATGTGCAAGCCCGCACTCGGCGTCATCGGGGTCTTCGGCTTCACCATGATCTGGGACCAGTACCTGCTGCCCCTCCTCGTCTCCACCGACTCCTCCTCCCTACACGCTCCCGCTGGCGCTGCGGACCCTGCGGATCGACCCCGCGGTCACCCCCGGAGTGGTGATGGCCGCCTCGCTGCTGGCCCTGCTGCCCTCCGTGATCGTCTTCCTGTTCTTCCAGCGCTCCTTCGTCAGCGGTCTGTCCTCCGGCGCGCTGAAGGGCTGACCCCGCGGCCCGCGCCCCGCCCTCGCACGACACCGCCCGACGTACCCGCCCGCCGACCACCGTCCCCGTACGACCGTCCCCGACGCGCACCGCGCACCCACCGGACGCCGATGAGAAGGAGCGATTCCCCATGACCCCGAGCGCCGACACCCCGCAGGCCCAGCCGTCCGGGAGCCAGGATCCCCAAGGGGCCCCGGAGGCGGCCTGGTTCACCGCCGCCCGGTTCGGCATGTTCGTCCACTGGGGGCTGTACTCCCTCGCCGCGCGGCACGAGTGGGTCAAGAACCGGGAGAAGCTGACCGACGAGCAGTACCAGGTCTACTTCGACCACTTCGACCCCGACCGCTACGACCCGGTCCAGTGGGCCAGGGCGGCCAAGGCTGCCGGGATGCGTTACGTCGTCCTCACCACCAAGCACCACGACGGTTTCTGCCTGTGGGACAGCGCCCTCACCGAGTACAAGGTCACCAACACCCCGCACGGCCGCGACCTCGTCGCCCCGTTCGTCGAGGCGTGCCGCGCCGAAGGGCTCAAGGTCGGCCTCTACTACTCGCTGATCGACTGGCACCACCCGTCCTTCCCGGTGGACGGCACCCACCCGCAGCGCGACGACGAGGAGTTCAAGGCCGCCAACGCGGACCGCGACATCCGCGACTACCAGCGCTACCTGCACGGCCAGGTCCGGGAACTGCTGACGTCGTTCGGGCGCATCGACTACCTGTTCTTCGACTTCTCCTACGCCGGGCGCACCTGGTGGGGAGGCAAGGGCCCCGACGACTGGGACTCCCCGAAGCTCCTGGAGACGGTCCGGGAACTCCAGCCGCACGTCCTCGTCAACGACCGGACCGGCCTTCCCGGGGACTTCGTCACCCCCGAGCAGTACCAGCCCTCCGGCCCGATGACCGACAACGGGCGTCCCGCGCTCTGGGAGGCCTGCCAGACGCTCAACGGAAGCTGGGGCTACGACCGCGACAACCTCGACCACAAGAGCGCCGACCTGCTGATCCGCATGCTTGTCGACGGGGTGTCCAAGGGCGGCAACCTGCTGCTCAACGTGGGCCCCACCGGCCGAGGCGATCTCGACCCGCGCGATGTCGCGATCCTCGGCGAGATCGGCCGCTGGACGGAGCTGCACGAGCGGTCGGTCCGCGGCTGCGGCCCGTCCCCGTACACACCCCCCGCCGACTGCCGGTACACCCAGCGCGGCGACCGGCTCTACGTCCACCTGTTCGCCTGGCCGCCCCGCCATCTGCACCTGCCGGGCCTCGCCGGCCGGGTGCGTTATGCCCAGCTGCTGAACGACGCGTCCGAGATCATCCCGGTCCACATCGACCCGGACCGGCCCGCGGCCAACACCGAGATGGGCGGCCAGCCCGCCGGAACGCTCACGCTCCAGATCCCGGTCCGCCGCCCCGACACCCCCGTCCCCGTCATCGAACTGTTCCTGGGCACCCCGGCCGACCGCTGATCCCGACCGCTGATCCGCAGCCGGAACAGGCTCCGTCCACCACACTCACGGAGGCACCATGCAACGCCGCACGTTCCTCAGGAGCACGGCGGTGGCCGCACTGGCCGCCGTACCGCTCACCACCTCGCTGTCGGGGAGCGCGTCGGCGGCCGACATCCCGGTCGCCACCCTGGCCCAGCTCCAGAGCGCCATCAACAGCGCCGCCCCCGGTGACCGGATCGTCGTGGCCGACGGCACCTACACGGTCCCGTCGGGAAGCGCGATCAACATCACGGGCAAGAACGGCACCGCCGCCGCACAGATCACCATCGTCTCCAAGACCCGCGGCGGCGCCGTACTGCGTGGCGAACGCGGCTTCGTGCTCAGCGGTTCGAGCAACATCACCCTCAGCGGCTTCTCCTTCCGGCAGAGCACCACGATGGAGATCCCCGCGAACTGCTCGGCGATCCGGCTGACCCGCAACGACTTCCAGCTCGCGGACACCGGCGACCCGTACTGGCTCGCCGTGCGGGCGGACGACACGAAGATCGACCGCAACCACTTCCACGACAAGACCACCGCGGGCATCTTCATCGTCGTCGACGGCTCCGGCCCGACCGCCATGGCCCAGAACCTGCACATCTTCCGGAACCACTTCTCCGACCACAGCTTCACCGGGGCCAACGGGGGCGAGCCCATCCGCCTCGGCGTCAGCAGCCGGGCCCTGTCCGGAGCCCACGCCGTCGTCGAGTACAACCTGTTCGAGCGCTGTGACGGCGACCCCGAGGCCATCTCGGTGAAGTCCTCGGACAACACCATCAGGTACAACACCATCCGCGACAGCCGCGGCGGCATCGTGCTGCGCCACGGCAACCGTTCCGTGGTGGAGAGCAACCACCTGATCGGAGGCACGGACGGGGTACGCATCTACGGCAACGACCACAGAATCGTCAACAACTACCTCAGCGGGCTGTCCGGCAGGGCCCTGGTGATCGGCAGCGGCACCACCCGTGACCACAACTCCGGTGAGACGGAGGACGAGCGGCGGGGCAACGACGCCTGCGACCGCGCGGTGATCGTGCACAACTCCCTCATCAACAACACCGGAATGCTCTCGGGCGAGACCCGGGCGTACGAGCCGCAGGGTGTGACCGTCGCCGACAACCTGCTGGTCGGCGACTCGGGCAGCCTCGTCGCGATGGGAGCCACCTCCGGCTTCACCTGGCAGACCAACCTGCTGTGGGGCGCGGCCGGAAACGGCAACATCCCCTCCGGGGGCTTCACCCGGGCCGACCCGCTGCTCAGCCAGGGCGCGGACGGTGTGCTGCGGCTGTCGTCGGGCAGCCCGGCGATCGGCGCCGCCACCCTGAGCGGCGCCGCCGTCGCCGAGGACATCGACGGGGACCGGCGCGGCAGCGTACGGGACATCGGCGCCGACGAGTACGCGACGACTCCCGCGCTCCGCCACCCCCTCACGGCGGCGGACGTGGGTCCGAACGCGGCCTGAGCGACCCCGGTGACGGGGCACCGACCAGTCGGCCCGGTCCGCCCGCCCCGTCCGGGCGGACCGCACGAGAACGCCCGAGGGCCCGACCGCGGGAAGGCGGATTCATGACCGAGGAGAGCAGCCGGGGTACGGCGGGCCGCGACCCGCTCCGACCGCCGGCCGGGCCGGACGCGGGAAGGCTCAGGCTGGGCCTGTGCTCGGTCACCTTCCGCCGGCTGCCCGCCGCCGAGGTCGCGCGGCGCGCCGCGGACGCCGGCCTGGAGGTGATCGAGTGGGGGGCCGACGTGCACGCGCCCGCGGGGGAGCCCGGCACCGTCAGCGCGGTCCGTGAGGCCACCGACCGGTACGGGCCGGCCTGTCCCTCGTACGGCTCGTACGTCCGCGCCGGCCGGGGCGAACTGGCCGGGTTCCCCGCCGTCGCCCGCGCCGCGGTGCTTCTCGGGGCGCCCCGGATCCGGGTGTGGGCGGGCGCGACCGGATCGCGGTCCACCCCGCCCGAGGAGCGGCACGAGACCGTGAACTGCCTGCGGGAGGCGGCCCGGATCGCCGCGGACCACGTACTGCTGCTCGCGCCGAGTTCCACGGGGGAACGCTCACCGACACCGTCGCCTCGACCGCCCGGCTGCTGGACGAGGTGGACGCGGACAACGTCCGCACGTACTGGCAGCCGCCGCTCGACACACCCGCTGAAGAGGCGCTGGCGGGGCTGGCATCGCTCGCCGACCGGGTCTGCGCCGTGCGCGCCTTCTCGTGGTGGCCGGGCAACAACCGCCTCCCGCTGGCGGACCGTTCGGACCTGTGGGCGGCCGCCCTCGGCCTGCTGGCCGGCCGGGGTGCCGAGGCGCTCCTCGAGTTCGTGCCCGGCGACGACCCCGCGGTGCTGACGCGGGAGGCCGCCACACTCAGGGCATGCGCGGGCCGAACCCCTCCTCCGGCCTACCGTAGCCACCGAACTCCGGCAGATCACCAGGGACGTTCCGGCGCCCCCGACGTCAGGACGGCAGACATGCACATCAACAACGACGACACGCTCCTGTTCATCGGTGACTCCATCACCGACGCGGGCCGCGACCGTACGGATCCCGCGTCGCTCGGCACGGGCTACGTCCACGAGATCGCGCAGACCCTGCGCGACCGCGCGGACGGCGGACCCGGCCCCCGTGTCATCAACAAGGGGATCAACGGCAATCGCGTGTACGACCTCGAAACCCGCTGGACCGCCGACGTCATCGACCACCGGCCCACCGTGGTCACGGTCAAGATCGGCATCAACGACACCTGGCGGCGCTACGACCACGGAGTGCTCAGCCCGGTCGACATGTTCGAGGCGTGCCTCGACCGGCTGCTCGCGGACACGGCGCGCGAGCTGTCCGCACGGCTCGTCGTCATCACCCCGTTCCTGCTCCCGGCCGGGCCCGACCAGGAGAGCTGGTTCGAGGACCTCACCCCGCGCACCGAGGCCGTCCTGCGGGCAGCCGGGAACAACGGGGCCCAGGTGGTCCGCGCCGACCTCGTCGTGACCCGCGCGGCACAGGACCGGGAACCGGCGGAGCTCGCCCCGGACGGCGTCCACCCGAGCCGTCTCGGGCACCGGCTGATCGCCGATGCCTGGCTCGCCGCGGTCGGCTCCGCCGCCCCGGACCCACGGAGCTGACACGGTCCGGGGCCGGACCTGGCCGGACGCTCCGCGGTCTCGGCCCGGGGCCCTGCCGGAGGCTCCGGGGCGGTCGCTAGAGTGACCGCCCATGACCACGATTGATCAAGCTCCCGCCTCTTTCGCCGTGCACATCCCGGACGCCGTGCTCGAAGCGGAGCCGCTCGATCCCGCACAGATCGTGTCGGGTGATCCGCAGGTCACCGGCAGGGTGCTGTGGGAGTCGGCCGACGGCAAGCAGGTGCGCGGTATCTGGCAGATCACGCCCGGCGTGGTCACGGACACCGAGGCCAACGAGCTCTTCGTGGTCGTCAGCGGGCGCGCGACCGTGGCGGTCGAGGGCGGCGCGACGCTGGAGATCGGACCGGGCGACGCCTGCGTGCTGCGCGAGGGCGACCGTACGACGTGGACCGTGCACGAGACGCTGCGCAAGGCCTACCACATCAGCCTCTGAGGGGTGCCCCGCCCGCCCCGGCTCAGACCGAGGCGGGCCGGGTGAGGGACCGGCGCAGCGCCAGCGCGGCCATCGGCAGCAGCAGACAGGCGCCGGTGAGGTTCAGCCAGCCGTAGCTCGCCTGGGAGACGATGACCCCGGCGACCGCGCCGCCGATGCCCGCCGACGCGTTCATGGTCAGGTCCGACAGGCCCTGTACGGCGGCGCGGGCGGGCTGCGGTACGGAGTCGGTGAGCAGCGCCGAACCGGCGACCAGCCCCGCGGACCAGCCGAGCCCGAGCACGAACAGGCCGGCCGCGGTCCTGCCGTGAGCGGCGCCCGCGGTGCCCGCCAGCAGCGCGGCCAGGGAGAGCAGCCCGACCGCCAGGCCGATGACGGTGAGCCGGCCGAAGCGGTCCGACAGCCAGCCCATCACCGGTGAGAACGCGTACATCCCCGCGATGTGGCCGCTGATCACCAGGCCGATCAGCTGGAGGTCCGCGCCGTGGTGGCCGAGGTCGACCGGGGTCATCACCATGATCGAGACCATCGCGGTGTGCGAGACGGTCACGGTCACCAGCGCCAGCCGGGCCATCGGTGAGGCCCGCACGGCCGCGAGGCCCGCACGCAGCGAACGGTCCCCGGCCGACCTGCTCTCCTCCTTGGGGGCCAGCGCGCGCGCCGTGAGCAGCGGGTCGGGGCGCAGCAGCGCCGCGACCACGAGCGCGGCGAGCAGGAAGATGCCGGCCGCCCAGACGAACGGCCCGGCCGTCTCCGACACGGCGGTGCCGCGGAAGACCCGGCCCGCCGGAGCCGCGATGTTGGGCCCCAGCACCGAACCGATGGTGGTGGCCCAGATGACGGTCGAGATCGCCCGGCCGCGCCGCTCGGGCTCGGCCAGATCCGCCGCGGCGAACCGTGCCTGCAGATTGGCGGAGGAGCCCGCGCCGAACGCGGCCATGCCGAGGAGCAGCAGCGGGAAGTTCCCCACCACGGTGGCCAGCACCACGAGGCCGGCCCCGAGCGCACCGATCAGATACGCCAGTACGAGGCCGGGGCGGCGGCCGCGCGAGGTCATCAGCGCGGCCAGCGGCAGCGAGAGCAGGGCCGTGCCGGTCACCGACGCGGTGGGCGCGAGGCCCGACAGCGCCTCGGAGCCGCTGACCTGTGTCGCCAGTACGGGGGCCAGGGTGATGCCGACGGGCACACCGAGGCCGCCGAGTATCTGGCCGGCGATGAGGACGGCGGTCGTTCTGCGCCGGAGCGCGGGCAGCTCCGCCGCGGTGACCCGCCCGGCGGGAGCCGGCCCGTCGGGGGTGTCGGATGCGTCGAGGGTGTTGGTCACCGACGCAGTGTGCCAGCGGTGGGCCGGCCGGAACAGCGGCGGGCCGGTCAGAACAGCGGCGGGGGCAGCACGCCCTCCAGCGCCAGCAGCTGCCGTTTCGTCTCCAGCCCGCCGCCGAAGCCGCCGATCCCGCCGTCGCGCTCCACCACCCGGTGGCAGGGCACCACGACCGGCAGTGGGTTGGACCCCATGGCCGCCCCGACCGCCTGGGCCGCCCCGGGCTGCCCGGCCCGCCCGGCGAGGTCCCCGTAACCGGCGACCGTGCCGTACGGCACGCCCTCCGACAGCTCACGGAGCACCTGGCGGTTGAACCCGCTCGTCAGCGACCAGTCCAGATCGAGGGAGAAATCCCGCAGCGTGCCCGCGAAGTACGCCGCGAACTGGCGTATCGGCTCGGCCAGCCGGGCGGAGCCGGGTGATTCGACCGGCTCCGCGCCGAGCCGGTCGCGCAACTGGGCCAGCGCCCTGTCCCGTACCGCGGGACGCGCGTGGAAGACCACGCTCACCAGCCCCGCGTCCGTCGCGGCCAGCAGCAGCGGGCCGATGTCGCTCTCCACGACGGCCCACTCGACAACCCCGTTGCTGTTCATGGAGACCACCGTACGGCCGGCCACTGACAACGGGCGCGGGCCGGCCGCGACGGCGGTCCCGGGACGGTCAGCCGGCGGCCTCACGCACCCCCGGCGGCCTCACGTGTTCCGGTGGCCGCCCGCACCACGTCCGGCGCGTTGGTGATGATGCCGTCCACGCCGTAGCCGGACACCCGCAGCGCGTGCGCCGCGTCGTTGACCGTCCACGCGTTGACCCGGAGCGTCTTGTGGTGCGGCCCCTTCAGCGCGTGCACCGCCGTCACGTACGCGCCCGAGACCGAGGTGTACGTCGGGTTGATCTGATCGGTGAACTGGGCGTACGAGGGCAGCTCGGCGACGGCCGGGGTGCCCAGGAAGCCCGTGACGACGTCCGGGCGCTGCTCGTGCACCTCGCGCACACTGTCCGCGCCGAAGCTCTGGATCACGAGGCGGTCGCGGACATGCCCGCCGTCGAGCCACCCCGCCTGGCTCAGCACCCGCAGGGTCGCCCGCTCGATCCCCGGGTAGATCTCGGGGCTCTTGATCTCCAGGAGCAGGTTCTGGCGGTTGTGCCCGATCCGGTCCAGGTACTGCCGGAGCGTGGGCACCCGGGTGCCGGCGTACTGCGGCCCGAACCAGCTGCCCGCGTCCAGCCGGGCGATCTCGGCCGCCGTGAAGTCCTTGACCGCCCACGGCGCGCGGTCCGGGAAGACCTGCTCCGCGTCGGTGGTCCGCTTCAGATCGGTGTCGTGGATGACGACGAGTACGCCGTCCTCGGTGAGCTGGACGTCGTTCTCCACCCAGTCGAAGCCGAGCTCGTGGGCCTTGTCCACGGCCGCGAGGGTGTTCTCGGGGGCGTAGGCCGACGCGCCCCGGTGGGAGATGACGAGCGGGTCGGTGGTCCGGGCCGGGGCGGGGTCGCCCGCCGTCCGGACTCCGCCACCGGTGGCCGCTGCCGTGCCCCGGGCGGGGCCGGCGGGGGTCACCGTCACGGTGTGCCCGGCCGCGGTGGTGTCCGTGACCGGTGTGCCGGTGTTCGACAACAGGAACGTGCCGGCGCCCAGCAGCGCGGCGGCGGCGGCGGCGACGGAGGCGGTTGCGGTGCCTGCGTGCACGTGGACTCCTTGCGTCAGAGTTGCGTACGGCCCGAGACTCGCAGCCGCCGTCGAACAGGGGACGGGCGAAGGGTGGCCACGATGTGAACGCACCCGGGGACCGCGTCATGGACCGGTGCCCCTGTCGATAAAATGCAGTTCTCCTGTTTGTTTGCCGGGCCTCGCGCCTTAGGGTCGTCCGCACCCGGGCTTCTGCGAAGGGTGTGTGTATGCAGGGCACAATCGACGGTTTCAGCTATGGGGCGGTGACCCCCGTCGCGGCGTTCCTCATGGCCTGCCTCGGCGCGGCACTGGGGCTGCGCTGCACCACCCGCTCCCTGCGTACGGAACGTTCCTTAAAGGCCGGCTGGCTGGCTCTCGGTGCGACCTCCATAGGCTCCGGCATCTGGACGATGCACTTCATCGCGATGATGGGTTTCTCCGTCGAGGAGGCACCGATCGGCTACGACAAGCCGATCACGTTCGCCAGCCTCGCCGTCGCGATCGTCATGGTCGGTGTCGGGATCTTCCTTGTCGGGTACCGGGGCGCCACCCCGATGGCTCTGGTGACGGGCGGCACGATCACCGGACTCGGCGTGGCCACCATGCATTACCTCGGCATGGCCGGTATGCGACTTGATGGGCAGTTCGAGTACGACACGATCACCGTGACGCTCTCCGTGGTCATCGCCGTGGTCGCCTCGACCGCCGCGCTCTGGGCCGCCGTCTCGATCCACGGCTTCCTGCCGAGCCTCGGCGCCGCCGTCGTGATGGGCGTCGCCGTCAGCGGAATGCACTACACGGGCATGGCCGCGCTCCGGGTCCACCTGCACCCCGCCACGCTCACCGGTACCACCGCCGGCGAGACCCCGACCGGCCTGCTCGTGCCCATGCTGATCGGCCCGGCCTGCTTCCTGCTGCTCGCCGGGGTCGTCGTGATGTTCGACCCCCTGGTCGTCATGGGCACCCCGGACTGGGGCGACGCCCCGGCCGGACGGGCCCTCGGCATCCCCGCCCAGCGCCAGGTACCCCGGTTCGGCACGCACGCCGACCCGGCGTCCTTCCACTCGCAGCGGCGCGACCCCGTACGGCACCACGACCGCTGAGCCGCCCCGTTGTCAGTGGGGGGTCGTACGGTGGTTGCATGCGGCCCGTTTCGAAGATCGAACGTTCGGTGGCGCCTTTCGAGGTCGTCAGTCCCTACCAGCCCAGCGGCGACCAGCCGGCAGCCATCGCCGAGCTGGAGCGGCGCGTCAGGGCAGGTGAGAAGGATGTCGTGCTCCTCGGCGCGACCGGCACCGGAAAGTCGGCGACCACCGCCTGGATGATCGAGAAGCTGCAGCGCCCCACCCTGGTGATGGCGCCGAACAAGACCCTCGCCGCCCAGCTGGCCAACGAGTTCCGCGAGCTCCTGCCCAACAACGCCGTCGAGTACTTCGTCTCGTACTACGACTACTACCAGCCCGAGGCGTACGTCCCGCAGTCGGACACCTACATCGAGAAGGACTCCTCGATCAACGAGGAGGTCGAACGGCTGCGCCACTCCGCGACGAACTCCCTGCTCACCCGGCGTGACGTCATCGTGGTCGCCTCCGTCTCCTGCATCTACGGCCTCGGTACCCCGCAGGAGTACGTCGACCGGATGGTCCAGCTCAAGGTGGGCGAGGAGATCGACCGCGACCAGCTGCTGCGCCGCTTCGTCGAGATCCAGTACAGCCGCAACGACCTCGCGTTCGCCCGCGGCACCTTCCGGGTGCGCGGCGACACCATCGAGATCTTCCCGGTCTACGAGGAGCTCGCCGTCCGCATCGAGATGTTCGGCGACGAGATCGAGGCGCTCTCCACCCTCCACCCGCTCACCGGCGAGGTCATCAGCGAGGACCAGTCCCTCCACGTCTTCCCCGCCAGCCACTACGTGGCGGGACCGGAGCGCCTGGAGAAGGCCGTCGGCGGCATCGAGAAGGAGCTGGAGCAGCGGCTGGCCGAGCTGGAGAAGCAGGGCAAGATGCTGGAGGCCCAGCGGCTGCGGATGCGCACCACGTACGACATCGAGATGCTGCGCCAGATCGGCACCTGCTCGGGCGTCGAGAACTACTCGATGCACTTCGACGACCGCACCCCCGGCACCGCGCCCAACACCCTCCTCGACTACTTCCCCGAGGACTTCCTCCTCGTGCTCGACGAATCGCATGTCACCGTGCCGCAGATCGGCGCGATGTACGAGGGCGACGCCTCCCGCAAGCGGACCCTCGTCGACCACGGCTTCCGGCTGCCGTCCGCCCTGGACAACCGCCCGCTGAAGTGGGAGGAGTTCCTCGGCCGGATCAACCAGACGGTCTACCTCTCCGCCACCCCCGGCAAGTACGAGCTCTCCCGGGGCGACGGCTTCGTGGAGCAGATCATCCGCCCCACCGGCCTCGTCGACCCGGAGATCGTCGTCAAGCCCACCGAGGGCCAGATCGACGACCTGGTGCACGAGATCCGCAAGCGCACCGAGAAGGACGAGCGGGTCCTGGTCACCACCCTCACCAAGAAGATGTCGGAGGACCTCACCGACTACTTCCTGGAGCTCGGCATCCAGGTCCGCTACCTGCACAGCGACGTCGACACCCTGCGCCGCATCGAGCTGCTGCGCGAACTGCGCTCCGGCGAGTACGACGTCCTGGTCGGCATCAACCTCCTGCGCGAGGGCCTCGACCTGCCCGAGGTGTCGCTCGTGGCGATCCTCGACGCCGACAAACAGGGCTTCCTGCGCTCGGGCACCTCACTGATCCAGACCATCGGCCGCGCCGCTCGTAACGTGTCCGGGCAGGTCCATATGTACGCGGACAAGATCACCCCGGCGATGGCGCAGGCCATCGACGAGACGAACCGGCGCCGCGAGAAGCAGATCGCCTACAACACCGAGCGCGGACTCGACCCGCAGCCGCTGCGCAAGAAGATCAACGACATCGTCGCGACGATCGCCCGCGAGGAGGTCGACACCGAGCAGCTCCTCGGCACCGGCTACCGCCAGGCGAAGGGCGCCAAGGCGCCCGTGCCCACGCTGGGCGTCAAGGCCGGTTCCGGGAAGGCCAAGGGGGACGGGGCGGTGGTCACCGACCGCCCGGCCACCGAGCTCGCCGGGATCATCGAGGAGATGACCGACCGGATGCGCGCGGCCGCGGCGGATCTGCAGTTCGAGGTGGCCGCCCGACTGCGGGACGAGGTGGGGGAGTTGAAGAAGGAGTTGCGCCAGATGCGGGAAGCGGGCCTGGCCTGACCCCGCGAGGCGGGGTGTGTTGCAGAACCGACACAAAACGGCCCGCACCCGATGCGCCGGTGGAGTGACTGCGTAGGGTGCTGGAAACCGCGCAAGGACGGTTTGCGGGGAAGCGGAGAGGGGACAGCGCGTGACGGTCAACATGACCAAGGGCCAGGCCATCAGCCTGCAGAAGAGCGACGGGGGGACCCTGACCGCGGTACGGATGGGGCTCGGCTGGCAGGCGGCGCCGCGTCGCGGTCTGTTCGGTTCGCGCACCCGGGA
The DNA here is from genome assembly GCF_044756945.1 of Streptomyces sp. NPDC091387. Classification (NCBI taxonomy): domain Bacteria; kingdom Bacillati; phylum Actinomycetota; class Actinomycetes; order Kitasatosporales; family Streptomycetaceae; genus Streptomyces; species Streptomyces sp. NPDC091387. The sequence continues at coordinate 342,959 of NZ_JBIVTZ010000003.1, forward strand.
GATCGACCTGGACGCCTCGGCGGTCCTGTTCGCCGACAAGCAGCCGGTCGACGTCGTCTTCTTCCGGCACCTCGTCAGTGACGACGGCTCCGTCAAGCACACCGGGGACAACCTGGTCGGCGGCGCGGGCTCGGGCGGCGACGACGAGGCGATCCTGGTCGACCTCCAGCGAGTGCCGGTCCACATCGACCAGATCGTCTTCACGGTGAACTCCTTCACCGGCCAGACGTTCCAGGAGGTGCAGAATGCCTTCTGCCGCATCGTCGACGAGACCAACGGCCAGGAGCTCGCCCGCTACACGCTGGACGGCGGCGGGCAGTACACCGCTCAGATCATGGCGAAGGTGCACCGCGCGGGGAACGGATGGCAGATGACCGCCATCGGCACCCCGGCCAACGGCCGCACCTTCCAGGACCTCATGCCGGCGATCCTGCCGCACCTGTAGGCAGGGCCGGACCAGCCGGTCCGTATCGGTAACCGCAGCTCCCGGAGGCATCGGCCGCCGGGAGCTGCATCGCATCGCGGCACCGTGCCGCGATGCGGCAACTCGTCGAGGGGACAGGGCAATGACGGCCGAGCTGGTCCGGGGGCAGAACCACACCTTGCCCCAGACCCGTCTGGAGATACGGGTTTCGGCAGGGGCGCCCGTCGTGGCCGGGGCCACGCTCGGGGACGAGCACGGCACCGTCCACGGCGTCGAGCGGATCGCCCACCCCGGTTCGCCGCACCTGCCGGGGCTCGAAGTGTCCAGGCAGGCGGCGGCCGACCACCGGCTCGCCGTCGACCTCGACGCCCTGCCCGACGGGGTGCACCGGGTCACCGTGCTGCTCGCCCTGCCGCTGGAGGCGGGCGGCCCGACCCGGTTCGGAGCCGTGGCCGCGCCCTTCGTCGCCGTCACCGGACTCGAAGGCACCGAGATCGCCACCTTCACCCTGACCGGCCTGGACACCGAGTCCGCGGTCGCCGCCCTGGAGCTCTACCGACGGCAGGGCGGCTGGAAGGTCCGCGCGGTCGGCCAGGGCTACGCCGGCGGTCTCGCCGCGATGCTCGCCGACCAGGGCGTGGACCGGGCGGCCGAACTGGCCGGTTCGATCCAGGAGGCCGTCGCCCGTGGCATGGCCCGCTCCGTGTCACCGCCCCCGCCCCGCACCCCGGAGGGCGACCGGGTCCGGCACACGGCGGGACCCGCACCCGCCCCGGGCGGCGGGCAGCCCCCCGTCCGGCCCCCGGCCGCCCCGCAGCCCGAGCCCCCGGCCGCCGTTCCGTCCGGCCCCATCGACTACGCGCACCCGCGCCGCCAGTCCGCCGCGCCCCCGCCGCCCCCTCCCGCAGCGCCGCCCGCCGGCCCCGGACAGCCGGCGCGGCCCGTTGCCGGGGACGCGACCGGATGGTCCATGGACGAGCGCCTCTACAACCAGATCTGGGGGATGTTCGAGGACCTGGCCAGGACCACCGCCGCGTACCGCAGCGCCGTCGACTTCGCCGAGTCCCGGATGGACCAGGAGCTGGAGCGCACCCTGTCCGACCCGCGCGGCCGGACGGGCGGCGCGGGCGACCTGGCCCGTGAGCAGGCCCGCGCCAAACGCGACGAGCTGACCGGCCGGGCCCGTGAGGCGCTGGACCGGGACCTCGCCCAGCTGGCCGCCGAGTCCGCCGTGGTGGAACCCGCGCTCCCCGCCCCCTACGCGGGCTGGGACAACCCCGTCTGGCACGCCTACCGGGTTCCGATGGAGATCCCGATGGCGCTGCGGATCGGTGATCTGCACCTGCCGGAGAGCGCCGCCCTGCGCATCCCGCTGCTCGTACGGCTGCCGCTGGAGCGCGGCATCTGGATCGACAGCGGGCGCACGGCCTCCGAGGCCGCCGCCTTCACGGACAGCGACCAGTTGCGCCGGCTGGCCATGGAGAGCGCGGTCCTGCACGCGGCCCGGCTGCTCGCCGTCTACCCGGCGGGCGAGTTCTCGGTCCACGTCATCGACCCGGCGGGCTCCGCCTCGGCCTCGCTCGCCCCGCTGGTCCGCTCCGGGGTGCTCGCGGGCCCGCCCGCGTCCGGGCCCGGGGGAGTGTCCTCGGTCCTCGCCCAGCTCACCCGGCGGGTCGACCTGGTGCAGATGGCGGTCCGGGCCGGCGCCGCGGATTCGCTGCCGCCCGATCTGGACCCGGCCGAGCAGCTGCTGATCGTCAACGACTTCCCGCACGGCTTCGACGACCGGGCCGTCACCCAGCTGCGCTACCTCGCGGACGAGGGGCCGTCCGTCGGCGTCCACCTCCTGATGGTCGCGGACCGGGAGGACGCCTCCGGGTTCGGGCCGGTGCTCGATCCGCTGTGGCGCTCGCTGCTCCGGATCACCCCGGTCGCGGACGACCATCTGGCGGACCCCTGGGTGGGCCACGCCTGGACGTACGAGCCGCTGACGACGCCTCCCGGCAGCGGCGTTCTTGACCTGGTGCTCGCCCGGGTGGCGGCCGCCCGCCGCACCGGACCCCGTTGACCTGCCCCGTCCCCCTCCGTTGCCCCAGTACCGCCCTGACCTGGTGTTTTGGTTCTCTTTTAGCCTTCTCTTTACCTTTCCTTGGTAATTCCTGTACTGTTTCTTGAGCGGAGGGGAGTACTCCCGATCGCGGCGTTCCCGTCAGTACGGACTGTGACCGGTCCCGGGGCGCCGGCCAGGCGCGCAGCCCGCGCGCCCAGGTGGAAGAGACCTCCGGCAGCGACGACGCTGATCAGTAGCCGTAGCGAACTGCCGGAGGCGCAGTGGACGTTTCATGGACCCTCTGGGCGCTGACCATTCTTGGTCTGAGCGCCCTCATCGCCGTCGACTTCTTCATCGGGCGCAAGCCCCATGACGTGTCGACCAAGGAAGCCGGAATCTGGACGGTCGTCTGGATCGCGCTGGCCGCCCTCTTCGGACTCGGCCTGCTCGTCTTCGGCGAGACCCAGGCCTCGGGCGAGTTCTTCGCCGGCTTCATCACCGAGAAATCGCTGAGTGTCGACAACCTCTTCGTCTTCGTGCTGATCATGGCGAAGTTCTCGGTGCCCTCCCACCTCCAGCAGCGGGTGCTGCTCTTCGGTGTACTGATCGCACTGGTGCTGCGGGCGGTCTTCATCGCCGCGGGCGCCGCGGTCATCGCCAACTTCTCGTGGGTCTTCTACATCTTCGGCGCGTTCCTGATCTTCACCGCCTGGAAGCTCATCCAGGAGGCGCGGTCCGACGAGGAGGAAGAGGAGTTCGAGGAGAACCGGCTCCTGAAGACGATCGAGCGCCGCTTCGGTGTCGCCGACCGGTACCACGGCACCAAGCTCTTCATCCGCAACAACGGCAAGCGCGTTCTGACGCCCCTGATGGTCGTCATGCTCGCCATCGGCACCACCGATGTGCTGTTCGCGCTGGACTCGATCCCGGCGATCTTCGGGCTCACCCAGGACCCGTACATCGTCTTCACCGCCAACGCCTTCGCCCTGATGGGTCTGCGGCAGCTGTACTTCCTGATCGGCGGTCTGCTGAAGAAGCTGGTCCACCTCAGCTACGGGCTCTCGGTGATCCTCGGGTTCATCGGCGTCAAGCTGGTGCTGCACGCCCTGCACGAGTCCGGGGTGCACGTCCCCGAGATCTCCATCCCGGTCTCGCTCGGCGTCATCTGCGGCGTGCTGGTGATCACCACGATCACCAGCCTCCTCGCCAACAAGAAGCAGGCCGCGGCGGAGGCCGGGAAGGCCGACGACAGCGCGGACAAGGGCGCCGGAATCGACGCCTGAACCGGCCGCCGGGCCCGGTGACGCCCATGGTGCGGCCCCGGTGACATCCGCTCCGCGGCTGTCACCGGGGCCGTGTCACCAACCGCGGGCGCGCCACTCGGGCAGCCGCGGACGCTCGTCGCCCAGCGTGGTGTCGTGGCCGTGGCCCGGGTAGACCCAGGTCTCGTCCGGCAGCGGGGCGAAGAGCTTGGTCTCCACATCGTGCAGCAGGCTCACGAACGCCTCGGGGTCCTCGAACGTGTTGCCGATCCCGCCCGGGAAGAGGCAGTCCCCGGTGAACAGGTGCGGAGCGCCCTGCGGGTCGTCGTAGATGAGCGCGATCGACCCCGGCGTGTGCCCGGTCAGATGGCGGGCGGTCAGGGCGACCTGCCCGACCCGGATGGTGTCGTTGTCCTCGACGAGCACATCGGTCGGGACCGGAATCCCCTCGGCGTCGTACCGCCCGGCGTACGTACGCGCGCCCGTGGCCGCCACGACCTCGCCCAGCGCCTGCCAGTGGTCGCCGTGCCGGTGGGTGGTGACGACCGAGACGATCGAGTCCTCACCGATCAGCCCCAGCAGGGTGCCCGCGTCGTTGGCCGCGTCGATCAGGAGCTGCTCGCCGGTGGCCCGGCAGCGCAGCAGATAGGCGTTGTTGTTCATCGGGCCGACGGCGACCTTGGAGATCATCAGATCCGTCAGCTCGTGCACGTCCGCCCGCCCGCCGACCTTGACCGCTCCGCTGTACGTCATGCGTCTCAGCCTATAGCGGGGGCAGTACGGGCAGGGACTGTCCGTCCTCGACGGTCAGCGCCGACCCGTCGCGGCGGCCGCTGAGCCAGCCGAGCAGCTCGGACGCCGTCCCGCGGACAACGACCGGGGCGTCTTCCCCTCCGCCACCCGTCGTCCAGGTCCGGCCCGTGCCGTCGGCCACGCCCATGGACACGACGTCCGGGTGTCCGGCGAACCGCTCGGCGAGAAAGTCGATCTCCCGGGCCGTGAAGTCGTCGTGCAGATCCTCCAGCTCGTACCCCACCCCCAGGTCGACGTGGTGCAGCTCGACCTCGATGCGGCGGCGGAAGGGAATCCGGGAGGCGGAGTCCGTCACACCGTTGCGCATCGCGACCGTGCGTGACCAGTCGGCCGGGGCCGAGGCCGCCGCCACGAAACGGGCCGCGCTCTCCGCCAGATCCGCCAGCTGTTCGGCCCGCGGCCGGGGGGCGTCGCGCTCGATGTCACGGTCGCGGGTTTCGCTGTCTGCGTACATCGGCCGGCCCTGGAGAACATTTACCAGCGCGTCGGCGTTACGTGAGAGGTGCGCGACGACATGACCCCGGCTCCAGCCCGGCAGTCGCGACGGCGAGGCGAGCGCGGAGTCGTCCAGTTTCTCCGTGGCGCTGAGCAGCCGGTCCGTCGCTTCACGTAGGGCGTCCAGGTCGTGCACGTGATCAATCATGGGGCCGAGCGTAGCCCCGCCACTCATTTGGGTGAAGGAGTCATCAGCCGTCCGTAAATCGAATGCGCGTGCTATACGCTCGGAGTCGAAAGCTCCGTACATCGCTGTGGCACCCCCCATACCCTGGGGCAGGGGCTCAGTTCCCCCGCTTCTCTCTAGAAAGGTGCGGACCGGCGTGGCCGACCGTCTCATCGTCCGTGGCGCTCGCGAGCACAACCTCAAGAACGTCTCGCTCGACCTTCCCCGCGACTCCCTCATCGTCTTCACCGGACTCTCCGGGTCGGGCAAGTCGTCGCTCGCGTTCGACACGATCTTCGCCGAGGGGCAGCGCCGTTACGTGGAGTCGCTCTCCTCGTACGCCCGGCAGTTCCTCGGTCAGATGGACAAGCCGGACGTCGACTTCATCGAGGGCCTGTCGCCCGCCGTCTCCATCGACCAGAAGTCGACCTCGCGCAACCCGCGCTCGACGGTCGGCACCATCACCGAGGTCTACGACTACCTCCGGCTGCTCTTCGCCAGGATCGGCAAGCCGCACTGTCCCGAGTGCCACCGCCCGATCTCGCGCCAGTCGCCGCAGGCCATCGTGGACAAGGTGCTCGGCCTGCCCGAGGGCAGCCGTTTCCAGGTCCTCTCGCCGTTGGTGCGCGAGCGCAAGGGTGAGTTCGTCGACCTCTTCGCGGATCTGCAGACGAAGGGCTACAGCCGGGCCAGGGTCGACGGCGAGACCATCCAGCTCTCCGAGCCGCCCGCGCTCAAGAAGCAGGAGAAGCACACCATCGAGGTGGTCATCGACCGCCTCACCGTCAAGGACAGCGCCAAGCGCCGGCTGACCGACTCGGTCGAGACCGCGCTGGGCCTCTCCGGCGGCATGGTCGTGCTCGACTTCGTCGACCTCCCCGAGGACGACCCCGAGCGTGAGCGGATGTACTCCGAACACCTCTACTGCCCGTACGACGACCTCTCCTTCGAGGAGCTGGAGCCGCGCTCCTTCTCCTTCAACTCGCCCTTCGGCGCCTGCCCCGACTGCACGGGCATCGGTACGCGGATGGAGGTCGACCCGGAGCTGATCGTCCCGGACGAGGAGAAGTCCCTCGACGAGGGCGCGATCCACCCGTGGTCGCACGGCCACACCAAGGAGTACTTCGGGCGGCAGATCAACGCGCTCGCCGAAGCCCTCGGATTCCGTACGGACATCCCCTGGGCCGGGCTGCCGCAGCGCGCCAAGAAGGCCCTGCTGCACGGCCACAAGATCCAGACCGAGGTCCGCTACCGCAACCGGTACGGGCGCGAGCGCGCCTACACCACCCCCTCCTTCGAGGGCGCGGTGCAGTTCGTCAAGAGGCGGCACTCCGAGGCGGAGAGCGACTCCAGCCGGGAGCGCTTCGAGGGCTACATGCGCGAGGTGCCCTGCCCGACCTGTGAGGGCACCAGGCTCAAGCCGATCGTCCTCGCGGTGACGGTGATGGAGAAGTCCATCGCCCAGGTCGCGGCGATGTCGATCAGCGAGTGCGCCGAGTTCCTCGGCCGCATGAAGCTGAACGCCCGCGACAAGAAGATCGCCGAGCGGGTGCTCAAGGAGGTCAACGAGCGGCTGAAGTTCCTGGTCGACGTCGGCCTGGACTACCTCTCGCTGAACCGCGCGGCCGGCACCCTGTCCGGCGGCGAGGCCCAGCGCATCCGGCTCGCCACCCAGATCGGCTCCGGCCTGGTCGGCGTGCTCTACGTGCTGGACGAGCCGTCCATCGGCCTGCACCAGCGCGACAACCACCGGCTGATCGAGACCCTGGTCCGGCTCCGCGACATGGGCAACACCCTCATCGTCGTCGAGCACGACGAGGACACCATCAAGGTCGCCGACTGGATCGTCGACATCGGCCCCGGCGCCGGTGAGCACGGCGGCAAGGTGGTCCACTCCGGATCGCTCGAGGAGCTGCTGGCCAACGACAAGTCGATCACCGGTCAGTACCTGACCGGCAAGAGGTCGATCGCGATGCCCGACGTCCGGCGTCCTGTCGACCCCTCGCGCCTGCTCACGGTGCACGGCGCCCGGGAGAACAACCTCCAGGACATCGACGTCTCCTTCCCGCTCGGTGTGCTGACCGCCGTGACCGGGGTCTCCGGCTCCGGGAAGTCGACCCTGGTCAACGACATCCTCTACACCCACCTGGCGCGCGAGCTGAACGGCGCCAAGTCGGTCCCCGGCCGGCACACCCGGGTCGACGGGGACGATCTCGTCGACAAGGTGGTGCACGTCGACCAGTCGCCCATCGGCCGTACGCCCCGGTCCAACCCGGCCACGTACACCGGTGTCTTCGACCACGTCCGCAGGCTGTTCGCGGAGACGATGGAGGCCAAGGTCCGCGGCTACCTGCCGGGCCGGTTCTCCTTCAACGTCAAGGGCGGCCGCTGCGAGAACTGCTCCGGCGACGGCACCATCAAGATCGAGATGAACTTCCTGCCGGACGTGTACGTCCCGTGCGAGGTCTGCCACGGAGCGCGCTACAACCGGGAGACCCTGGAGGTCCATTACAAGGGCAAGTCCATCGCCGAGGTGCTGGACATGCCGATCGAGGAGGGCCTCGCGTTCTTCGAGGCCGTGCCGACCATCGCGCGGCACCTGCGGACGCTCAACGAGGTCGGTCTCGGATACGTCAGGCTCGGCCAGTCCGCGCCGACGCTCTCCGGCGGTGAGGCACAGCGGGTGAAGCTGGCGAGCGAGCTCCAGAAGCGCTCGACCGGCCGCACGGTGTACGTGCTGGACGAGCCGACCACCGGTCTGCACTTCGAGGACATCTCCAAGCTCATCAAGGTGCTCTCCGGGCTGGTCGACAAGGGCAACACGGTGATCGTCATCGAGCACAACCTCGATGTCGTCAAGACCGCCGACTGGGTCATCGACATGGGCCCCGAGGGCGGCAACGGCGGCGGTCTGGTCATCGCCGAGGGCACCCCGGAGTACGTGGCCGGCGTCCCCGCCAGCCACACCGGAAAGTTCCTCCAGGGCATCCTGGACGCGGACCGGGTCAGCGAGGCGGCGGTTCCCTCCGCCCGTAAGCCGGCCCGCAAGGCGGCGGCGAAGAAGGCGGTCGCCGCGAACTCCGCCCCCGCCAGGAAGACGGCGACGGCGAAGGCGGCCCGGAACACCAAGGTGAAGGCCACCGGGACGGCCGCGACGAAGACGGCCGCGACGACCAAGACGGCGGCGAAGAAGCCCGCAGCCAAGAAGCCCGCAGCCAAGAAGACGGCCGCGAAGAAGGCGGCCGGCGCGCGCAAGGCCTGACGGCCGGGCGAGGCGGTGGTTCCCGGCACCGGGAACCACCGCCTCGCCGTGTGTCCGGAGCCGGCCGGCCCGCCTCGGGGCCCCGGCCCGAGAGCACGGCTCTGACCAGGCACGACCGGATGCGGCCGGGCCGGGCGCAGGGGCATTCGTCTCCGCCGGTATCGTCGGTTACGTCACCGATGCGCCGCTGCCTCAGCCGTCCCGGGCACCTCTGGCGCACCGAATCCCCTCCGACCAGTGGAGACCGCATGTCCGGCCAGCCCGCCGCCCGCCGTACCGTGCTGAAGGGCGCCGCTCTCGCAGGCGTCGCCGGGCTGGGAGTGGCCGCCTGCTCGACCGACTCGAAGCTCGGGCACGCCCAGACGCCGACCCCCACCGCACCCGTCGAGCTCGGCGCCCCGGACGAGATCCCGGTCGGCCAGTCCAAGCTCTACCGCGAGCAGCGCGTCATCGTCACCTGCCCGGCCAAGGGCCAGTACAAGGCGTTCAGCGCCCAGTGCACCCACGCGGGCTGCCTGCTGGACAAGGTCGAGGAGAACGAGGGGCACTGCCCCTGCCACGGCAGCCTCTTCGACACCACCACCGGCAAGGCCGTGCACGGTCCGGCGACCGTGCCGCTGCCCTCCGTCCCGGTCAGGGTCGAGGGCGGCCGGCTGGTCGCGGGCCCCGACGCCTGAACCGGCCCGAGGCCCCTCGCGCCCGCCGGCCCGTCTCACTCCCAGTCCCAGTCGATGCCGACCAGACCGGGCCGCACCCCCTGCTCCACCAGATGCACCGTCCGGTGCCGGCCGGTGAGGGTGAGGTCCGTCCGGGCGCCGCGCGGCGCCCCCGCGGACACCTGGGCGAAGCGCCGGCACCGCACCGGCAGCGCCTCCTCGTCGAACCGGACCTGGAGCACGTACTGCCCGCCGCCGAAGCTGAAACCGCGCACGTACTCGCCGCACGGCCCTCCCGTACCGTCCTCGAAGCCGTAGCCGAAGAGGTACGTCTCGCCCGCCCGCAGCCGGGTGTCGAAGAGCAGCTCGGCGACCAGGACCCCCGTCTCCGCGTCCCAGCGGACCCGGCCCGTCCGGCAGTTCTCCCGGGCGCTCACCCCGACCCGGGCCGGATCGCAGCCCGGATCGCCGCGGTACACGGCGAGATAGCGGTCGATCCCGTCGCGGTGCGCGCGCACCACATGCTGGGAGTCGCGGCGCTGCATCCGGCGGCCGGGCCCGATCCGTACCCGCTCCTGGTGCCCCACCGTGTGCAGCCCGCCGTCCGCGGGTGACTCCATCGCGGTGAGCAGCCGCTCGACCGCGCCGGACGCGTCCACCAGGGAACGGTACGAGCGGGCCGGCGGGCGGTCGGCCTCCGCGCGGGGCTCCCCGGGCCCCAGCAGCCCGAGCAGCGAGTTCCCCGGCAGCCCCAGCACCTCCTCCAGCGCCTTCACGGCCCGCAGGGACTCGGGGCGCTGCGGGCGCCTGGCCCCCTGCTGCCAGTAACTCAGGCTGGTCACACCGACCTTGACCCCGCGGTGCGCCAGATGGTGCTGCACCCGCTGGAGCGGCAGCCCGCGCACGGAGAGCGCGGTGCGCAGCGCCAGATGGAACGGGCCGGTGTGCAGCACCTGCGCCAGTTCGGCCTCGGTGTGCTGCATGGGTCCTCCAGGTGAACGTTCACGTCGTGCGGGAGCGGGGCCGCGCCGACGGATGCCGGTCCGCAGGTGGCCAGGGGGAGGCGTTCACGTGTCCGCCCCTGGCGTTCACACCGCGATGTTCCCCCGCATTGAAGCGTGTTGACCCGCTCCCGACAACGGTTGATGCTCCTCGACAGCGTCCGGACGCGCTCCTTGGAACCCCACCCCCCCGCCCCGGGAGGACCACCATGCGCAACCGAAGAGTCAGGCCCCGACTGCTGCCGGTCACGGCCGTACTCGCCGCCCTGCTGCTCGCCGTACCCGCGGCGACCGCCACCGCGTCGGAGCGGAACAGCTCCGCACCCACCGCCACCCTCGCCGCGGCCCAGCGGCTGAACATCACCATGCAGGCCCAGCAGAAGACCAACTGGTGCTGGGCCGCGGCGGGCAACACCGTCGCCGCCTGGTTCGGCCGCAACCACACGCAGAACGAGTTCTGCAACGCCGCGTTCGGCCGGGGCCAGGGCTACGAGTGCCCCAACTCGCAGGCCTCGCTCGGCAACGTCCAGGACGGTCTGTCCTGGGCGGGCATCAGCCCCGGTTCGTACGTCACCGGCTGGCTGCGCTATCCCACCGTGCAGGCCGAGATCGCCGCCGGGAGGCCGGTGGAGACCCGCATCCAGTGGTCCTCGGGCGGCGGTCACATGCACGTGCTGTACGGCTACGACGACGCGAACAGCTGGGTCTACTGGGGCGATCCCTGGCCCTCCGACAACCGCTACAACTGGGCCTCGCACGCCTGGTACGTGAACAACAGCGAGTTCTCCTGGACCCATTCGCTCTACCGGATCGGGGCGTGACGGCATGACCTCCACCGGAGTCCCGGTCCACCCCGCCGCACGCACCGCGCGCTCGGCCGCGGCGGCCCTCGCCGCGGCCGGCGTGCTGGCCGGGTCCGCACTGCTCACCGTCGCCGCCCCGCAGGCGGCCGCCGCCACCGGTCCCGCGGCCACTCCGGCGGCCCTGGCGGCGGCCCACGAGGCCGCCACCGACCCCGCCACCCTGGACACGCTGTCCCGGTTCTTCGCCCGGGAGGGCGCGGTCACCCGGGCGGCGGCCGCGCCGCGGATCGAGGGCGCGGCCGTGCCCGTACGCACCCTGGCCGCGGACTTCGTCGCCGGTGAACCGGGGGCCCCGGTCGCCGGCCTGGACTACCTCGCCAGCACCGCCGTCTCCTCGGACGGGCAGAAGGCGTCCCTGTGGACGCTCCCCGAGCCGGGGAAGGACGGGAGGTGGCAGGTGGTGAACATCGCCACCGGCGACGACGAGGCCCGGTACACGGCCGCGGGCGCCCGTACACTGCCCGGCGGCACCGTCTTCCGGGAGCCGCAGATCAACGCCTGGTACGTCCAGAAGGGCAGCCGGGTGCTCCCGCTGGACCAGGACGCGGTGCACGCGGTCGGCGCGCGGGGCACCACCCTGGCCGCCTACCGCACCCGGGTGCGCGCCGCGTACGCGGACAAGCTCCCCGGCTCCGGATACGCCCGCTCGGGCCGGGCGGGCGGCTACGGACCCGCCGCAGCGGAACCGGCCGCCGGACACCCCGCGGCCGCCGCCCGGCCGGGGCCTGCCATCGCGGCGGACACCGGCGCGGACCGGGGCGCGGACACCGCGCTGACGGCCGCCTCCGGCGCCGCGGCGGCGGGCGCCGCCGCCCTGCTCGGCCTCTGTGGCGCGAAGGCCCTGCGCCGCCGCCGGGCCCGGTGACCGGCCCGGCGAGGCGGGGGCGCGGCTGACGGCCGGAGCCGCCCGCGCCCGACGACCCCGTGCTCCGGGGCGCGTACCCCAACGCGCGCTCCGGAGCACGGCGCCGTCCACGGGCACGCCGCGCTGTCACTGCCCGCAAGTAGGGTGGGAGACATGGCAGACCCCTCCAGCTACCGCCCCAAGCCGGGACAGATCCCCGACTCCCCGGGGGTCTACAAATTCCGCGACGAACACCGCCGGGTGATCTACGTCGGGAAGGCGAAGAACCTGCGCCAGCGCCTGGCCAACTACTTCCAGGACCTGGCGGGCCTCCATCCGCGTACGCGCACGATGGTGACCACCGCCGCGTCCGTGGAGTGGACCGTCGTCTCCACGGAGGTCGAGGCGCTCCAGCTGGAGTACTCCTGGATCAAGGAGTACGACCCCAGGTTCAACGTCAAGTACCGCGACGACAAGAGCTATCCGTACCTCGCGGTCACGCTCAACGAGGAGTTCCCGCGCGTCCAGGTGATGCGCGGGGCCAAGAAGAAGGGCGTGCGCTACTTCGGTCCGTACGGCCACGCCTGGGCGATCCGCGAGACGGTCGACCTGATGCTGCGGGTATTCCCCGTCCGCACGTGCTCCGCCGGGGTGTTCAAGAACGCCGCCAGGACCGGCCGCCCCTGCCTCCTCGGCTACATCGGCAAGTGCTCGGCCCCCTGCGTCGGCCGGGTCACCCCCGAGGAGCACCGCGAACTCGCCGACGACTTCTGCGACTTCATGGCCGGCCGCACCGGCGCGTACATCCGCCGCCTGGAGAAGGACATGATGGCGGCGGCCGAGGAGATGGAGTACGAGCGGGCGGCCCGGCTCCGCGACGACGTGGAGGCGCTCAAGCGCGCCATGGAGAAGAGCGCCGTCGTGCTCGCCGACGCCACCGACGCCGACCTCATCGCGGTCGCCGAGGACGAGCTGGAGGCCGCGGTCCAGATCTTCCACGTCCGGGGCGGCCGGGTCCGCGGGCAGCGCGGCTGGGTCACCGACAAGGTGGAGAACGTCGACACCTCCGGACTGGTCGAGCACGCGATCCAGCAGCTGTACGGCGAGGAGGCCGGGGACGCCGTCCCCAAGGAGGTCCTCGTCCCGGCCCTCCCCGAGCACCCCGACGCGGTCTCCCAGTGGCTGGCCGACCGCCGGGGCTCCCAGGTCAGCCTGCGCATCCCGCAGCGCGGCGACAAGAAGGACCTCATGGCCACGGTCCAGCGCAACGCCCTGCAGGCCCTGGGGCTGCACAAGACGAAGCGGGCGTCCGACCTGACGACCCGCTCCCGGGCCCTGGAGGAGATCTCCGAGGCGCTCGGCCTGGACACTGCACCGCTGCGCATCGAGTGCTTCGACATCTCCCACCTCCAGGGCGACGACGTGGTGGCGTCGATGGTGGTCTTCGAGGACGGGCTCGCCCGCAAGGGGGAGTACCGCCGCTTCCAGATCAAGAGCTTCGAGGGACAGGACGACGTCCGCTCGATGCACGAGGTGATCGGCCGGCGCTTCCGGCGCTACCTCCAGGAGAAGGAGCGCACGGGGGAGTGGGAGGACACCCCGGCGGACGCGGACCCCGCGCGGACGGGCCCCGCGCCCACCGGCCCCGCGCCCGCGCACCCCGCGCCCGAAGGCCCCGCGCCCGAAGGCCCCGCCCCGGACGCCGCCGCCGAGCCCCGCGAGGACGACGGCCGGCCCAAGCGGTTCGCCTACCCGCCGCAGCTCCTCGTGGTCGACGGCGGCCAGCCCCAGGTCGCCGCGGCCAAGCGGGCGCTGGACGAGCTGGGGATCGACGACATCGCCGTCTGCGGCCTCGCCAAGCGCCTCGAAGAGGTCTGGCTGCCCGATGACGACGACCCGGTGGTCCTGCCCCGCTCCAGCGAGGGCCTCTACCTCCTGCAGCGCATCCGCGACGAGGCGCACCGCTTCGCCATCACCTACCAGCGCGCCAAACGGGCCAAGCGCATCCGCTCCAGCCCCCTGGACGACGTCGCCGGTCTCGGAGAGACCCGGAAGCAGGCCCTGATCAAGCATTTCGGCTCCGTGAAGAAGCTGAGGCAGGCGACAATCGACGAGATCTGCGAGGTTCCGGGGATAGGCCGCAGGACGGCGGAATCAGTGGCCGTCGCGCTGGCCTCGACCACCCCGGCCACGCCCGCCGTGAACACGGCCACAGGAGAGATCATCGAAGAGGACGACGGGGGCAGCAAGACATGACTGAGCGCGAACATGAACAAGGGCACGACCGCACCGACCGAGCAGACGGAGCAGGACAGATGAGTACGGGCACCCCGGCCGAGACGGGCGACAGCACGGTGGCCATCCCCGAGCTGGTGATCATCTCCGGCATGTCCGGCGCCGGACGCAGCACCGCGGCCAAGTGTCTGGAGGACCTCGGCTGGTTCGTCGTGGACAACCTGCCGCCCGCGCTGATCCCCACCATGGTGGAGCTCGGCGCCAGGTCCCAGGGCAACGTGGCCCGGATCGCCGTCGTCGTCGACGTACGGGGCCGCCGCTTCTTCGACAACCTCCGGGAGTCCCTCGCGGACCTGGAGGCCAAGGGCGTCACCAGGCGGATCGTCTTCCTGGAGTCGTCCGACGACGCGCTGGTCCGCCGCTTCGAGTCGGTCCGGCGCCCGCACCCCCTCCAGGGCGACGGCCGCATCGTCGACGGCATCGCCGCCGAGCGCGACCTGCTGCGCGAGCTGCGCGGCGACGCCGACCTGGTGATCGACACCTCCAGCCTCAACGTCCACGAACTGCGCGCCAAGATGGACGCCCAGTTCGCGGGCGACGAGGAGCCGGAGCTCCGCGCCACGGTGATGTCCTTCGGCTACAAGTACGGGCTGCCGGTCGACGCCGACCTGGTGGTGGACTGCCGGTTCCTGCCCAACCCGCACTGGGTCCCCGAGCTGCGCCCCTTCACCGGGCTCAACGAGGAGGTCTCCGCGTACGTCTTCGACCAGCCGGGCGCCAAGGAGTTCCTCAACCAGTACACGGAGCTGCTCCAGCTCATCGCCGCCGGATACCGCCGCGAGGGCAAGCGCTACGTGACCATCGCCGTGGGCTGCACGGGCGGCAAGCACCGCTCCGTCGCGATGTCGGAGAAGCTCTCCGCCCGGCTGGCCGCCGAAGGGATCGAGACCGTGCTCGTACACCGGGACATGGGGCGCGAGTGACCAGCCGCACCATACGTCTGCGCCGGCTGCGCAGGGCCACCTCCGGGCTGTCCGGCCGCAAGCGCGGCGCACAGCCCAAGGTCGTCGCCCTCGGCGGCGGCATGGGGCTGTCCGCCTCCCTGACCGCGCTGCGGCGGATCACCGGTGATCTGACCGCCGTGGTCACCGTCGCCGACGACGGCGGCTCCAGCGGCCGGCTCCGCGAGGAGCTGGGCGTGCTGCCGCCCGGCGACCTGCGCAAGGCGCTGGCCGCCCTGTGCGGCGACGACGAGTGGGGCCAGACCTGGGCCCAGGTCATCCAGCACCGCTTCCAGTCCAAGGGCGATCTGCACGAGCACGCCGTCGGCAACCTGCTGATCGTCGCCCTGTGGGAGCAGCTCGGCGACCACGTCCAGGCCCTGGACCTGGTCGGCAAGCTCCTCGGGGCGCAGGGCCGGGTGCTCCCGATGTCCGCCGTGCCCCTGGAGCTCCAGGCGCTCGTACGGGGACACGACCCGGAGCGCCCGGACGAGGTGGACACGGTGCGCGGCCAGGCCACCGTGGCGCTCACCCCGGGCGAGGTGCAGTCCGTGCACGTCGTCCCGGCCGACCCGCCGGCCGTCCCTGAGGCGGTCGCCGCGGTCCTGGACGCGGACTGGGTGGTGCTCGGTCCGGGGTCCTGGTTCTCCTCGGTCATCCCCCATCTGCTCGTCCCCGATCTGCTGGACGCGCTGATCGAAACGAAGGCCCGGAAGGTCCTCTCGCTGAACCTCGCGCCGCAACCCGGTGAAACAGATGGCTTCTCTCCGCAGCGTCATTTGGAGGTTTTGGGACGACACGCCCCTAAACTCGCCTTGGACGTGGTGCTGGCCGACGAGGCCGCCGTGCCCGACCGCGAGTCCCTCTCCGATGCCGCGAAACGGCTCGGTGCCGCGGTCGAGCTGGCGCCGGTTGCCTCACCCGACGGCGTTCCGATTCACGATCCGGAGCTGTTGGCCGCCGCGTACGACCGTATTTTTCGGATGCATGGAAGGATCGGCCCATGGCGATGACGCCAGCGGTGAAGGACGAAATCTCTCGGCTTCCCGTAACCCGGACCTGCTGCAGGAAGGCAGAAGTCTCGGCGATTCTTCGGTTCGCGGGTGGGCTGCACCTGGTGAGCGGCCGGATTGTGATCGAGGCGGAGCTGGACACCGCGATGGCGGCGCGCCGGCTGAAGCGGGACATTCTCGAAATCTTCGGGCACAGCTCGGAGCTGATCGTGATGGCACCCGGCGGGCTGCGGCGCGGCTCCCGCTACGTCGTACGGGTGGTGGCGGGCGGCGACCAGCTGGCCCGCCAGACGGGTCTGGTGGACGGCCGCGGCCGTCCCATCCGCGGGCTTCCCCCGCAGGTGGTCTCGGGGGCCACCTGCGATGCCGAGGCCGCCTGGCGCGGGGCCTTCCTGGCGCACGGCTCGCTCACCGAGCCGGGGCGCTCCTCCTCGCTGGAGGTGACCTGCCCGGGGCCGGAGGCGGCGCTCGCTCTGGTCGGTGCCGCCCGGCGGCTCTCCATCGCGGCGAAGGCCCGCGAGGTGCGCGGCGTGGACCGGGTCGTCGTCCGCGACGGTGACGCGATCGGCGCCCTGCTCACCCGACTGGGTGCCCATGAGTCGGTGCTCGCCTGGGAGGAGCGGCGGATGCGGCGCGAGGTCCGCGCCACCGCCAACCGCCTCGCCAACTTCGACGACGCGAACCTGCGCCGTTCGGCCAGGGCCGCGGTGGCCGCGGGTGCCCGTGTGGGGCGCGCGCTGGAGATCCTGGGCGAGGAGGTGCCCGAGCACCTCGCGGCGGCCGGACGGCTGCGCATGGAGCACAAGCAGGCCTCCCTGGAGGAGCTGGGCGCCCTCGCCGATCCGCCGCTGACCAAGGACGCCGTCGCGGGCCGTATCCGCCGGCTCCTGGCGATGGCCGACAAGCGGGCCCAGGACCTGGGTATCCCGAGCACGGAATCCACCCTCAGCGAAGAGCTGGCCGACGGCCTGGTCGGCTGATCAGGGCCCTCGCCGGCGGACCGGAGCAGGAACGCGCCACGTTCCCGGGGGCGTTGACCCTGCGTAGTCGTCGCAGCGGGCGGGGGAGGGCAACCGGAGGCCCGTACTCCTACTGGGGAGTACGGGACCCCGCCGTCCCTCCCGCCCCGCTCGATGTCACTCCCGGGGCCTCGGAGGGGTAGTGTCGTAGGCGGTCGGGGACATCCCATACAACTCGCCGGCGTCGAAAACCGGCGTACCTAACGAGGAGATCGGTTCGTGACGATCCGCGTAGGCATCAACGGCTTTGGCCGCATCGGTCGTAACTACTTCCGCGCGCTGCTGGAGCAGGGTGCGGACATCGAGATCGTGGCTGTCAACGACCTGGGTGACACTGCGACCACGGCTCACCTGCTGAAGTACGACACCATTCTGGGTCGTCTCAAGGCCGAGGTCAGCCACACCGCCGACACCATCACCGTCGACGGCCACACCATCAAGGTGCTTTCCGAGCGCAACCCGTCGGACATTCCGTGGGGCGAGCTGGGCGTCGACATCGTGATCGAGTCGACCGGCATCTTCACCAAGAAGGCCGACGCCGCCAAGCACATCGCCGGCGGCGCCAAGAAGGTCCTCATCTCGGCTCCGGCCAAGGACGAGGACATCACCATCGTGATGGGCGTCAACCAGGACAAGTACGACGCGGCCAGCCACCACGTCATCTCCAACGCCTCCTGCACCACCAACTGTGTGGCGCCGATGGCCAAGGTTCTCGACGAGAACTTCGGCATCGTCAAGGGCCTGATGACGACGGTCCACGCGTACACGAACGACCAGCGGATCCTGGACTTCCCGCACTCGGACCTGCGCCGCGCCCGCGCCGCCGCCGAGAACATCATTCCGACCACGACCGGTGCCGCCAAGGCGACCGCTCTGGTCCTCCCGCAGCTCAAGGGCAAGCTCGACGGCATCGCGATGCGTGTCCCGGTCCCGACCGGTTCCGCCACCGACCTCGTCGTGACCCTGGAGCGCGAGGTCACCAAGGACGAGGTCAACGCCGCGTTCAAGAAGGCCTCCGACGACGGCGACCTCAAGGGCTTCCTGACGTACACCGAGGACCCGATCGTGTCCTCGGACATCGTCGGTGACCCGTCGTCCTGCACCTTCGACTCCTCCCTGACCATGGTCCAGGAGGGCAACACGGTGAAGATCCTCGGCTGGTACGACAACGAGTGGGGCTACTCCAACCGCCTCGTCGACCTGACCGTTTTCGTCGGCAGCCAGCTCTGACCTTCGAACCGGCAGGCACCTCGATGTGAGTACGGGGCTCGAACAGCGCAATGAAGCGCAGTTCGAGCCTCGTTGCATGCTCTCTCGTCCCTCCAAGGAGTCCAGAAGATGAAGACCATCGACGAACTTCTCGCCGAAGGGGTCACCGGCAAGCGCGTATTCGTCCGGGCCGACCTCAACGTGCCGCTCAGCGGCACCACCATCACCGACGACGGCCGCATCCGCGCCGTCCAGCCGACCGTGGAGAAGCTGGCCGCGGCCGGTGCCCGGGTCGTCGTCGCCTCGCACCTGGGCCGCCCCAAGGGCGCCCCGGACCCGGCGTTCTCGCTGGCGCCCGCGGCCACCCGGCTCGGTGAACTGCTCGGGACCGACGTGGCCTTCGCGACCGACACGGTCGGCGAGTCCGCCCGCGCCACGGTCGCCGCTCTCGGTGACGGCGAGGTCGCCGTCATCGAGAACCTCCGCTTCAACGCCGGCGAGACGTCGAAGGACGACGCCGAGCGCGGCGCGTTCGCCGACCAGCT
The DNA here is from genome assembly GCF_044756945.1 of Streptomyces sp. NPDC091387. Lineage (NCBI taxonomy): Bacteria > Bacillati > Actinomycetota > Actinomycetes > Kitasatosporales > Streptomycetaceae > Streptomyces > Streptomyces sp. NPDC091387. The sequence continues at coordinate 361,817 of NZ_JBIVTZ010000003.1, forward strand.
GGCCGAGCTCGCCGATGTGTACGTGGGTGACGGCTTCGGCGCCGTGCACCGTAAGCACGCCTCGGTCTTCGACCTTCCCGCCCGGCTGCCGCACGCGGCGGGCGACCTGATCGCCACCGAGGTCGGCGTCCTGAAGAAGCTCACCGATGACGTGCAGCGGCCCTACGCGGTCGTGCTCGGCGGCGCCAAGGTCTCCGACAAGCTCGGCGTCATCGACCACCTCCTGGAGCGGGCCGACCGCATCCTCATCGGCGGCGGCATGGCGTACACCTTCCTCAAGGCCCAGGGCCACGAGGTCGGCAGCTCGCTGCTCCAGGAGGACCAGATCCCGGTCGTGCTGGAGTACCTCAAGCGCGCCGAGGAGAAGGGCGTGGAGTTCGTGCTCCCCGTCGACGTCGTGGTCGCCCCGGCGTTCCCCGACCTCAAGACCAAGGCCCCGGCCCACCCCACCACCGTCGCCGCCGACGCCATGCCGGCCGGCCAGATGGGGCTGGACAACGGTCCGGAGACCAACAAGCTCTACGCATCGAAGCTCGCCGACGCGGCCACCGTCTTCTGGAACGGCCCGATGGGCGTCTTCGAGCACCCCGATTTCGCCGAGGGCACCAGGGCGGTCGCCCAGGCCCTCGTCGACTCGTCCGGCTTCAGCGTGGTCGGCGGTGGCGACTCCGCCGCGGCCGTCCGCATCCTGGGCTTCGACGAGAACGCGTTCGGACACATCTCGACCGGTGGCGGCGCCAGCCTCGAATACCTTGAGGGCAAGACGCTTCCCGGCCTCGCCGCACTGGAGGACTGACCTTTCATGACCACCCGCACCCCGCTGATGGCGGGCAACTGGAAGATGAACCTCAACCACCTTGAGGCCATCGCTCACGTCCAGAAGCTCTCCTTCGCCCTGGCCGACAAGGACTACGACGCCGTCGAGGTCGCCGTCCTGCCGCCCTTCACCGACCTGCGCTCCGTGCAGACGCTGGTCGACGGCGACAAGCTGAAGATCAAGTACGGCGCCCAGGACATCTCGGCGCACGACTCCGGCGCGTACACCGGTGAGATCTCCGGTGCCATGCTCGCCAAGCTGAAGTGCACTTACGTCGCCGTCGGACACAGCGAGCGCCGCCAGTACCACGCCGAGACCGACGAGGTCTGCAACGCCAAGGTGAAGGCCGCGTACCGGCACGGCCTGACCCCGATCCTCTGCGTCGGCGAGGGCCTGGACATCCGCAAGGCCGGTGAGCAGGTCTCCCACACGCTCGCCCAGCTGGACGGCGCGCTGAAGGACGTCCCGGCCGAGCAGGCCGAGTCCATCGTGATCGCCTACGAGCCGGTCTGGGCCATCGGCACCGGTGAGGTCGCCACCCCCGAGGACGCGCAGGAGGTCTGCGGTGCGATCCGCGGCCGTCTCGCGGAGCTGTACTCGCAGGAGCTGGCCGACGCGGTCCGCATCCAGTACGGCGGCTCGGTCAAGTCCGGCAACGTCGCCGCGATCATGGCGCAGCCCGATGTGGACGGCGCGCTGATCGGTGGCGCCGCACTGGACACCGACGAGTTCGTCAAGATCGTCCGCTTCCGCGACCAGTGAGTATGCGGTAGCGCGGATCCGTCGTACCCTTGCGGGGGCCGAGGAGGGCACAGCCTCCCGGCCCCCGTTGTTCGCATACGCAGTCCAGGAATTCCGGAAAGTAGGGACCAGCCGTGATTTTGGCGTTCGAGATCGCCCTGATCGTCTTCAGCCTGCTGCTGATGCTGCTGGTGCTGATGCACAAGGGAAAGGGCGGCGGTCTCTCCGACATGTTCGGTGGCGGCATGCAGTCGTCCGTCGGTGGCTCCTCGGTCGCCGAGCGCAACCTCGACCGGATCACCGTCGTGGTCGGTCTGGGCTGGTTCGCATGCATTGTGGTGCTTGGTCTGCTCATCAAGCTGGACAACTGACCCGTCGTACGCGATTCCTGTGAGGGTGTAACTCCAATCACTGGACGCGCGTTGGGCCTTACGTAGACTGGGGCATCTTCGAGCACCATCACGCAGGGAGTTACGACCGTGGCAAGTGGCAACGCGATCCGGGGAAGCCGGGTCGGAGCGGGGCCGATGGGGGAGGCCGAGCGCGGCGAGTCCGCGCCACGCGCCCGCATCTCCTTCTGGTGCTCGAACGGGCACGAGACGCAGCCGAGCTTCGCCCATGACGCGCAGGTACCGGAGACCTGGGACTGCCCGCGCTGTGGCTTCCCGGCCGGCCAGGACCGCGACAGCCCGCCGGACCCGCCGCGCACCGAGCCGTACAAGACGCACCTCGCGTACGTGCGCGAGCGGCGCAGCGACGAGGACGGCGAGGCGATCCTCGCCGAAGCCCTCGCGAAACTCCGCGGCGAGATCTAGCTCGCGTTTCCAGAAGTTGTTCACCGGCCGGACACCCCCAGGGTGCCCGGCCGGAATGCTTCCGCCGTGCCGCAGCCCGCCGCCGTCCCGTCCGTCCTCCTGATCAATTAAGTTGGTGGGGCAGCGGGGAACTGCGGTGACGAGGAGAAGTGGGCTGATGTCCGGGATGAACGCACAAAGTCGAACCAGGCTCAACCAGACGCCGGAATGGACGGCGCTGGGAAAGCACCGTGAGCAGCTCGGGACGACCCATCTGCGCGAGCTGTTCGCGGACGATCCGGAGCGCGGCACCGGATACACGCTGCGGGTCGGTGACCTGTACATCGACTACTCCAAGCAGCTGGTCACCGACGAGACGCTCCGGCTGCTCCGCGAACTCGCCGGGGCCACCGGGGTCGCCGCACTGCGGGACGCGATGTTCCGCGGCGACAAGATCAACACCACCGAGGACCGCGCCGTCCTGCACACCGCGCTGCGCGCCCCGCGCGACGCCGTGATCGAGGTCGACGGCGAGAACGTGGTGCCCGCCGTGCACGCGGTGCTCGACAAGATGGCCGCCTTCTCGGAGCGCGTCAGGTCCGGCGAGTGGACCGGTCACACCGGCAGGCCGATCAAGAACATCGTCAACATCGGTATCGGCGGCTCCGACCTGGGACCCGCGATGGCGTACGAGGCGCTGCGCTCCTTCACGGACCGCTCGCTGACCGTCCGCTTCGTCTCCAACGTCGACGGCGCCGACCTCCACGAGGCCCTGCAGGGTCTCGACCCGGCCGAGACGCTCTTCGTCATCGCGTCGAAGACCTTCACCACGATCGAGACGATCACCAACGCCACCTCCGCCCGCGACTGGCTGCTGACCGGTCTGAGGGCCGGTCAGGACGCGGTGGCCAAGCACTTCGTGGCGCTGTCGACGAACGGCGAGAAGGTCGCGGACTTCGGCATCGACACCGCGAACATGTTCGAGTTCTGGGACTGGGTCGGCGGCCGCTACTCGTACGACTCCGCCATCGGCCTCTCGCTGATGATCGCCATCGGCCCGGACCGGTTCCGCGAGATGCTCGACGGCTTCCACCTCGTCGACGAGCACTTCCGCACCGCCCCGGCCGAGGAGAACGCCCCGCTGCTGCTGGGGCTGCTCGGCGTCTGGTACGGCGCGTTCTTCGACGCCCAGTCGCACGCCGTGCTGCCCTACAGCCACTACCTGTCCAAGTTCACCGCGTACCTCCAGCAGCTGGACATGGAGTCCAACGGCAAGTCGGTGGACCGCGACGGCAACCCGGTGGACTGGCAGACCGGACCGGTCGTCTGGGGCACCCCCGGCACCAACGGGCAGCACGCGTACTACCAGCTGATCCACCAGGGCACGAAGGTCATCCCGGCCGACTTCATCGGTTTCGCGGAGCCGGTCGACGGTCTGCTGCCCGGACTGGTCGCCCAGCACGACCTGCTGATGGCCAACTTCTTCGCCCAGACCCAGGCGCTGGCCTTCGGCAAGACACCGGACGAGGTGCGCGCGGAGGGCGTCGCCGAGGAGCTGGTGCCGCACAAGACGTTCCGCGGCAACCACCCGACCACGACGATCCTCGCGGACCGGCTGACCCCCTCGGTGCTCGGCCAGCTCATCGCGCTGTACGAGCACAAGGTCTTCGTCCAGGGCGCCGTCTGGAACATCGACTCCTTCGACCAGTGGGGTGTCGAACTGGGCAAGGTCCTCGCCAAGAAGATCGAGCCGCTGCTGACCGAGGACGAGGCGGCCGAGCGCGAGGCCGCCGAGCGGCTGGACAGCTCGACCGCCGCGCTCGTCGCCGCGTACCGCGAGCGCAGGGGGCGCTGAGTCCATGCCCACGGGGGAGGGGACGGTACGGCTGCGGCCGCCGGTCCACACGCTGGACCCGCGGGTCGTCGGCTGGTGGCGGACCCGGTGGCTGCTGCTGACCGCCGGTCCGGTGGTGGTCCTGGCCGTGCTGGGCGTGTTCCTCACGTCCGCCCGGTTCTGGCTGCTGCTCTGCGCCGCGGTCCTGGCGGCCGTCGGCGCCGGCTGCGCCGTCCTGCTCCCCCTGTGGTGGTTCCGCACCCACCGCTGGGAGGTCACCGACGAGGCGGTGTACGTCCGCACGGGGGTGCTGTGGCAGGAGTGGCGGATCGCGCCGATGTCCCGGATCCAGACCGTGGACACCGTGCGCGGCCCCCTCGAACAGCTCTACCGGCTCGCCACGGTCACCGTCACCACCGCCTCCGCCAAGGGCGCGGTCCGGATCGAGGGCCTCGACCACGAGCTGGCGGCCGAGCTCGCCGAGCGGCTGACCCGGATCACCCAGGACACCCCCGGGGACGCCACATGAGCACGGCGGCGGCCCCGGGCAGCACCGACCCGGGCCAGGAGGCCGTGCCCGGCGCCGACTGGCGGGGCCTCGACGGGCGTACGGTCCTGCTCACCGCGGTCGTCACCGCCGGGGTCGCGGCCGGTGCCGCCGTGCCGACCACACTCGGGCTCTCCGGACGCCTCGGCCTCGGCCCCGCCGTCGCCTGGGTACTGACGGGCGCCGCCCTCCTGATCGCCTCCGGCGCGGGCGCCGACTACATACGCTGGCGCCGCACCCGGTACCGCGTCGGCGCCGACCGCGTCGAACTCCACACCGGCCTGCTGCTGGTCAAGAAGCGCTCGCTGGCGCGCGAACGCATCCGGAGTGTCGACCTCACCGCCCATCTGCTCCAGCGCGTCCTCGGGCTCGTCACCGTCCGGATCGGCACCGGTGAGCACGCCGGCGGCGAATCCACCCTGGAGCTCGACCCGGTCCTGCGGGCCGAGGGCGAACGCCTGCGCCGCGCCCTCCTGGAGCGAGGCCCCACCGCCACCTCCGGCAGCCACCGCGAGGGCGAGCTCGTCTCCCTCGACCCGCGCTGGATCCGCTACGCACCGGTCTCGTTCGTCGCACCCGCGCTCGGCGGCGCGGCGGCCGGGGCCGTGCTGCAGGTCAGCGACTGGTTCGGGGCGCAGGGCCAGGTCATCGAATGGGTCGGTGACCGCTACCGGGACACCTCCCTGCTCTCGGTGATCGTGCTCCTCGCCGTCGCCGGGGTACTCGCCGGGGTCGTCGGCGCGCTGGGCCTCTGGGTCGAGATGTGGTGGAACTACCGCCTCGAACGCGAACCCGGCGGCACCCTGCGCATCCGGCGCGGACTGCTCACCTCCCGGTCCGTCTCCATCGAGGAGCGCCGGCTGCGCGGCGTCGACCTCGTCGAGCCGCTCGGCGTCCGGCTGCTGGGCGCCGCCCGGGTCGACGCCATCACCACCGGCCTGGCCAAGGACGACGAGGAGCAGCACGGCGACCACAACACCCTGCTGCCCGCCGCACCCTGGCCGGTCGCCGGTGCCGTCGCCGCCGCCGTGCTCCGCGAGACCGTGTCCCCGACCGGCGCCCCGCTGACCGCGCACCCCGTCACCGCCCGCGGTCGGCGGCTGCGCCGGGCCTTCTGGGCGGTCCTCGGCCCGGTCCTCGTCCTCGCGCTGCTCGGTGCCCTGCTGACGCCCGTCCTGCTCTGGATCGCGCTCGGCTGCGCTGCCGTCGGCCTCCCCGTGGGGGTGCTGCTGGCCCGGGACGCCTACCGGAGCCTCGGCCACGCCCTCAGCGGCGGATACCTGGTGACCCGCTCGGGCGCGCTGCGCCGCTCCACGGCCGCGCTGGAACGGGCCGGGGTGATCGGCTGGACGGTGCGCCAGTCGTACTTCCAGCGGCGGGCCGGGCTGCTGAACATCACCGCCACGACAGCCGCCGGAGCGGGTGAGTACACGGTGTACGACGCGGACGCTGCCGAGGGGCTGGACTTCGCCTCCGAGGCCGTCCACGGCCTCCTGGAGCCCTTCCTGGAGCGGGTTCCGGCGGGGGAGTGAGACCGGTGCGGCGCGGGGTGAGCCCTGCACGCCGCGGGCCCGGTCCGCTCCGAGGAGCAGGCCGGGCCCGCGGGTACTGCCACTGACGTCCGCTCAGGCGGAGGCCGGCGGATAGAGGGCGCGCGGCAGCTGGGATGCGGCCGCCGCGTCCAGCAGCCACAGCGTGCGGCCGCGTCCGTAGGCGCCCGCCGCCGGGGCCTGGATCTCCCCGGCACCCGACAGGGCGATGGCCGCGGCCTCCGCCTTGTCCTCGCCCGCCGCGAGCAGCCACACCTCGCGGGCCGACCGGATGGCCGGCAGCGTGAGCGTGACCCGGACGGGCGGCGGCTTGGGCGCCCCGTGCACACCGACGACGGTGCGCTCGGTCTCCCGTACCGCGGGCAGCTCGGGGAAGAGCGACGCGACATGCGTGTCCGGGCCGACGCCCAGCATCAGCACGTCGAACACCGGCACCGGACCGTGGTCCTCCGGCCCGGCCGCGGCGGCCAGTTCGGCGGCGTACGCGGCCGCGGCGGCATCGACGTCCCGACCGTACGCACCGTCGGAAGCGGGCATCGCGTGCACCCGGGACGGGTCCAGCGGCACCGAGTCCAGCAGGGCCTTACGGGCCTGCGTGACGTTGCGCTCCGGATCCCCCTCCGGCAGGAACCGCTCGTCGCCCCACCACAGGTCGAGCCGCGACCAGTCGACCGCGTCCCGGGCGGGCGCCTCGGCGAGCGCGGCCAGCAGGCCGTTGCCGTTGCGTCCGCCGGTGAGCACCACGGAGGCATGACCGCGTGCGGCCTGGGCGTCCACGACCTTCGTGATCAGCCGGGCCGCCGCGGCCTGTGCCATCAGCTCCTTGTCGCGGTGCACGACGAGCTGGGGGACGACGCTCACTTCGAGGCCGCCTTCTTCGCCGCCGCCGTCTTCTTGGCCGGAGCGGCGGGCGCGGCGGAGGCGTCGGCCGGCTTGGCGGCCGCTGCCGCCTTGGGCCCCGCCGTTTCCCCGAGCCGTTCCACGCCGAACTTCACCGAGGACTCATAGGTGTTGTCCGGGTCGAGCCGGCGCAGCTCCTCGGCCAGCAGCTCCGCGGTCTCCCGGCGCTTGAGCGCCACCGCGCGGTCCGGCTGCCCCACCATGGAGAGCGTGGCCAGCGAACCGTCGGCCCGGTCCAGCACGATCGTGCCGTTCTTGGTCTCCATCCGGACGGCCGTCAGACCCGGGCCGCCCGACATGGTGCGTTCCACCGGAACCTGGAGCCGGTCCGCGAGCCACATGGCCAGCAGCTCGCAGCTCGGGTTCTCGGACTCGCCCTCGACCGTGGCCGAGACGACGTCCACGGCCTGCTGGTCGAGCGCGGCCGCCAGCATCGAGCGCCACGGCGTGATCCGGGTCCAGGCCAGATCGGTGTCGCCGGGGGTGTACGACTTCGCGCGCACCGCCAGTTCGGCGCTCGGGTGCTCCGCCGAGTACGCGTCCGTGATCCGGCGCTGGGCGAGCGCGCCCAGCGGGTCCTTCGCCGGATCGGGGGGCGCCGCCTCCGGCCACCAGACCACGACCGGCGCGTCGGGCAGCAGCAGGGGAAGGACCACCGACTGCGCGTGGTTGGCCAGTTCGCCGTGGAGCCGCAGCACCACGGTCTCGCCGGTGCCCGCGTCGGAGCCGACCCGGACCTCGGCGTCCAGCCGGGCGTCGCGCCGGCTGCGCGGCGAACGGCTGACCCGCTTGATCACCGCGATGATCCGCGAGGGGTGCTCGCGCGAGGCGTCGCCCGCCGACTTGAGCGCGTCGTACGCGTTCTCCTCGTCGGTGACGATGACCAGCGTGAGGACCATGCCGATCGCCGGGGTGCCGATGGCACGGCGGGCCGACACGAGCGCCTGGTTGATCTTGCTGGAAGTGGTTTCCGTGAGATCGATCTTCATGGCCGGCGCCAGCTCCGTCCGTCTCGTGCGAGCATCTCGTCGGCCTCGGCCGGGCCCCAGGTGCCCGACGAGTACTGCGCGGGCTTGCCGTGCTTGTCCCAGTACTCCTCGATCGGGTCGAGGATGTCCCAGGAGAGTTCGACCTCCTGGTGGCGGGGGAAGAGGTTGGCGTCGCCGAGCAGCACATCGAGGATGAGCCGCTCGTATGCCTCCGGGCTGGACTCCGTGAAGGACTCGCCGTAGGCGAAGTCCATCGTGACGTCCCGGACCTCCATCGAGGTGCCGGGCACCTTGGAGCCGAACCGCACGGTCACGCCCTCGTCCGGCTGGACCCGGATGACCAGGGCGTTGCTGCCCAGCTCCTCGGTCGCGCCGGACTCGAAGGGCAGGTACGGGGCGCGCTTGAAGACGATCGCGATCTCGGTGACCCGGCGGCCGAGCCGCTTTCCGGTCCGGAGATAGAACGGCACACCCGCCCAGCGGCGGTTGTTGATCGTCAGCTTGATCGCGGCGAAGGTGTCGGTCTTCGACTTGGGGTCGATACCGTCCTCCTCCAGGTAGCCGAGGACTTCCTCGCCGCCCTGCCACGCGTGCGCGTACTGGCCGCGCACGGTGTGCTTGCCGAGGTCGTCCGGCAGCTCGACGGCCGTGAGCACCTTGAGCTTCTCGGCGACCAGCGCCTTCGGGTGGAAGGAGCCGGGCTCCTCCATCGCGGTCAGCGCCAGCAGCTGGAGCAGGTGGTTCTGGATGACGTCACGGGCGGCGCCGATGCCGTCGTAGTAGCCGGCCCGGCCGCCGATGCCGATGTCCTCGGCCATCGTGATCTGGACGTGGTCCACGTACGAACGGTTCCAGATCGGCTCGAACATCGTGTTGGCGAAGCGCAGCGCCAGGATGTTCTGGACCGTCTCCTTGCCCAGGTAGTGGTCGATCCGGAAGACCTCGTTGGGCGGGAACACGTCGTGCACGAGCTGGTTGAGCTCCTGCGCGCTCTTCAGGTCGTGGCCGAAGGGCTTCTCGATGACGGCACGCCGCCAGGATCCCTCCTTCTGGTCGGCGAGCCCGTGCTTCTTGAGCTGCTGGACGACCTTGGGGAAGAACTTCGGCGGCACGGAGAGGTAGAAGGCGAAGTTGCCGCCCGTCCCCTGCGCCTTGTCGAGCTCCTGGATGGTCGCCTTCAGGGTCTCGAAGGCGTCGTCGTCGTCGAAGGTGCCCTGGACGAAGCGCATCCCCTGGATGAGCTGCTGCCAGACCTCTTCACGGAACGGGGTACGGGCGTGCTGCTTGACGGCGTCGTGGACCTCCTGGGCGAAGTCCTCGTCCTGCCATTCGCGGCGCGCGAAACCGATGAGCGAGAAGCCCGGCGGCAGCAGGCCGCGATTGGCCAGGTCGTAGACGGCGGGCATCAGCTTTTTACGGGACAAATCGCCCGTGACGCCAAAGATGACCAGGCCCGACGGCCCCGCGATGCGCGGGAGCCGTCGATCCTGGGCGTCACGGAGCGGGTTGGCTCCGGGAACACCAGACAAAGTGGTCAGCCCTCCGAAGGGGCGAGGCGCTTGAGTTCCGCCTCTGTCGAGTTGAGCAGGTCGATCCAGGCAGCCTCGAACTTCTCGACGCCCTCGTCCTCGAGGAGCTGGACGACGTCGTCGTACGAGACACCGAGCCTGCCGATGGCGTCGAGCTCGGCGCGGGCCTGCTCGTAGGTGCCGGCGATGGTGTTGCCGGTGATCTGCCCGTGGTCCGCGGTGGCGTCCAGGGTCGCCTCTGGCATGGTGTTCACCGTGCCAGGGGCGACCAGGTCGTCCACGTACAGGGTGTCCTTGTAAGCGGGGTCCTTCACACCGGTGGAGGCCCACAGCGGACGCTGCTTGTTGGCGTGCGCCTTGTCGAGCACGGACCAGCGGTCCGAGGAGAAGACCTCCTCGAACGCCTGGTAGGCGAGCCGGGCGTTGGCGAGAGCCGCCTTGCCCTTGAGCGCCTTGGCCTCGTCGGTGCCGACCGCGTCGAGCCGCTTGTCGATCTCGGTGTCGACCCGGGAGACGAAGAACGAGGCCACCGAGTGGATCTTGGAGAGGTCCAGGCCCGCGGCCTTCGCCTTCTCCAGGCCCGCCAGGTAGGCGTCCATGACCTCGCGGTAGCGCTCCAGCGAGAAGATCAGCGTGACGTTGACGCTGATGCCCTTGCCGATGACCTCGGTGATCGCCGGCAGACCGGCCTTCGTCGCCGGGATCTTGATGAGCGTGTTCGGCCGGTCCACCAGCCAGGCCAGCTGCTTGGCCTCGGCGACGGTGGCATCCGTGCGGTGCGCCAGGCGCGGGTCGACCTCGATGGAGACCCGGCCGTCCTGGCCGTCCGTGCTGTCGAAGACCGGACGCAGGATGTCGGCGGCGTCACGGACGTCCGCCGTGGTGATCATGCGGATGGCCTCGTCGACCGTGACCTTGCGGGTCGCGAGGTCGGTGAGCTGCTGCTCGTAACCGTCGCCGTGCGAGATCGCCTTCTGGAAGATCGAGGGGTTGGTGGTGACACCCACGACGTGGCTCTGGTCGATCAGCTCGGCCAGGTTGCCCGAGGTGATCCGCTTGCGCGACAGGTCATCGAGCCAGATCGCCACGCCCTCGTCGGAGAGGCGCTTGAGTGCGTCTGTCATGAGAAATGCATCTCCTACTAGTCGTTAACGGCGTCAGCGCGCGGCGGCCGCGAGGGATTCCCGGGCGGCGGCGACGACGTGCTCGGCGGTGAAGCCGAACTCGCTGAAGAGGACCTTGGCGTCGGCCGAGGCACCGAAGTGCTCCAGCGAGACGATCCGGCCGGCGTCCCCGACGTACCGGTACCAGGTCAGCGCGATGCCCGCCTCGACGGCCACGCGGGCCTTCACCGACGGCGGCAGGACGCTGTCCTTGTACGCCTGGCTCTGCTCCTCGAACCACTCGACACACGGCATCGAGACCACCCGGGTCGGGATGCCGGCCGCCTGCAGCTCCTCGCGCGCCCCGACGGCGAGCTGCACCTCGGAACCGGTGCCGATGAGGACGAGCTGGGGCGTCGCGACGTGCCCGTCGGGCGTCTGTGCGTCGAAGAGCACGTAGCCGCCCTTGGCCGCGTTCTCGTTCGCCTCGTACGTCGGCACGCCCTGGCGGGTCAGCGCCAGGCCGTGCGGGGCACCCTTGCCGAACACCTTGGTGTAGCGGCGCAGGATCTCGCGCCAGGCGATCGTGGTCTCGTTGGCGTCGGCCGGGCGGACGACGTTCAGGCCCGGGATCGCGCGCAGCGAGGCCAGGTGCTCCACCGGCTGGTGGGTCGGGCCGTCCTCGCCGAGACCGATGGAGTCGTGCGTCCACACGTAGGTCACCGGCGCGTGCATCAGCGCGGACAGGCGTACGGCGTTGCGCATGTAGTCGGAGAACACCAGGAAGGTGCCGCCGTAGACGCGGGTGTTGCCGTGCAGCGCGATGCCGTTCATGGCGGCGGCCATGGCGTGCTCGCGGATGCCGAAGTGGATCGTGCGCCCGTACGGGTCGGCGCCCGGCAGCGGATTGCCCGCCGGGAGGAACGACGACGTCTTGTCGATCGTGGTGTTGTTCGAGCCCGCGAGGTCGGCGGAGCCGCCCCACAGCTCGGGGACGATCTCGCCGAGTGCCTGGAGCACCTTGCCGGAGGCGGCGCGGGTGGCCACACCCTTGCCGGTCTCGAAGACCGGCAGGCTGTCCTCCCAGCCCTTGGGCAGCTCGCCCGCACGGATGCGGTCGAACTCGGCGGCGCGCTCCGGGTTCGCGGTGCGCCAGGCGCCGAAGGTCTTCTCCCACGCGGCCTTGGCCTCGCGGCCGCGGTCCAGCGCCTCACGGGTGTGCGCGATGACCTCGTCGGCGACCTGGAAGGACTTCTCCGGGTCGAAGCCGAGGACCTTCTTGGTCGCGGCGACCTCGTCGGCGCCGAGGGCCGAGCCGTGCGCGGCCTCGGTGTTCTGGGCGTGCGGAGCGGGCCACGCGATGATCGAGCGGGCCGCGATGAACGACGGGCGGGTGGTCTCGGCCTTCGCGGCCTGGAGCGCCTCGTACAGACCCGCCGGGTCCAGGTCACCGCTGGGCAGCTGCGCGACACGCTGGACGTGCCAGCCGTACGCCTCGTAGCGCTTGAGGGTGTCCTCGGAGACCGCGGTCTCCGTGTCGCCCTCGATGGAGATGTGGTTGTCGTCCCACAGGAGGACCAGGTTGCCCAGCTTCTGGTGCCCGGCCAGCGAGGACGCCTCCGCGGAGATGCCCTCCTGGAGGCAGCCGTCACCGGCGATGGCCCAGATCATGTGGTCGAACGGGGAGGTGCCGGGGGCCGCCTCGGGGTCGAACAGGCCGCGCTCGTAGCGGGAGGCCATGGCCATGCCGACGGCGTTGGCGACACCCTGGCCCAGCGGACCGGTGGTCGTCTCCACGCCCGTGGTGTGGCCGTACTCCGGGTGGCCCGGCGTCTTCGAGCCCCAGGTGCGGAAGGCTTCGAGGTCCTCCAGCTCCAGGCCGTACCCGGCCAGGTAGAGCTGGATGTAGAGGGTCAGGCTGCTGTGGCCCACCGAGAGCACGAACCGGTCACGGCCGGTCCACTCCGCGTCGGCGGGGTCGTGCCGCATCACCTTCTGGAAGAGGGTGTACGCGGCGGGAGCCAGGCTCATGGCCGTACCCGGGTGGCCGTTTCCGACCTTCTGTACGGCGTCCGCGGCGAGAACGCGGACAGTGTCCACGGCCCGCTGGTCCAATTCGGTCCACTGGAGGTCTGTGGTGGTCGGCTTGGTGCTCACCCTGAGTCAGGGCTCCTCTCCACTGTTGTAAACCGGTGGCTGTGACCGCACCGGACATTGTCGAGCCTACCCCCGTCGCAACCCGCGATTTCCGGGTAATCCCAGGGTGCGGGCGGCCCGCCGGATTCGCCTCCCGTATGAGCGCGGAGGCTCACCGATGCGCCACTCCGATGAGCGCGGGGACCCACTCCTGAGGTGCGCCGACGCGCCCTTGGGCGGGTCCTCCGCAGGCCCGGGAATCCCGGCGTGTCACCCGGATGAGCCAAGCCCTCCGCGCAGGTGCCGCAACGGCTCTCCACGCCACATCAACACGACCCCACCCCCGCGAAGATCGGCATGTCCCCAACGTCTACAGTGGACTGGTTCGCGCAAGTCTTTACTGGGCCTTCACGCCCGGAGCTTGCTGGGATTTCTCTGTCAGGGGTGTGCGTGACGGCCGTCGAGTCCCGACCCGCAGGGGTCGCCTTGACTCCGAGCCCAGGGGGCCATCGCCCATTCGGGGCCCGTGTCAAGGCATTCGTGGCACTGACCAAGCCTCGGATCATCGAGCTGTTGCTGATCACCACTGTTCCAGTGATGTTCCTGGCCGCTCAGGGTGTACCCGACCTGTGGCTCGTGCTCACTACCACCATCGGCGGCTACCTGTCCGCCGGCGGTGCCAATGCATTGAACATGTACATCGACCGCGACATCGACGCGTTGATGGACCGTACGTCGCAGCGACCGCTGGTCACCGGCATGGTGAGCCCGCGCGAGTGCCTGGCCTTCGGTATCGGCCTCGCGGTGATCTCGACCGTCTGGTTCGGTCTGCTGGTGAACTGGCTGTCGGCGGCACTGTCGCTCGGCGCCCTGCTCTTCTACGTCGTCGTGTACACGATGCTGCTGAAGCGCCGCACCTCGCAGAACATCGTCTGGGGCGGTATCGCGGGCTGCATGCCGGTCCTCATCGGCTGGTCGGCCGTGACGAACTCGGTGTCCTGGGCCGCGGTGATCCTCTTCGCCGTCATCTTCTTCTGGACGCCGCCGCACTACTGGCCGCTCTCCATGAAGGTGAAGGACGACTACGCGCGGGTCGGTGTCCCGATGCTTCCGGTCGTTGCCACCAACCGGGTGGTCGCCCGCCAGATCGTGCTCTACAGCTGGGTCATGGTCATCGTCTCGCTGCTGCTGACCCCGCTGGGTTACACCGGCTGGTTCTACACGGTGGTGGCCCTGCTCACCGGCGGCTTCTGGCTCTGGGAGGCGCACGGCCTGCAGAGCCGGGCCAAGGCCGGCGCGGCCGGGGCGAAGCTCAAGGAGATGCGGCTGTTCCATTGGTCGATCACCTATGTGTCGCTGCTGTTCGTCGCCGTCGCGGTGGACCCCTTCCTGAGGTAGTCCGCTCCTTCTGCCTCCGCCGACGGGCGGGGTGCGTGGCCCACGCCACGCGCCCCGCCCGTCGCCAGTTCAGCTACCCGTCGGTAGCATCCTGTCCATGGCAGAGACGGCTGAGACCCAGCAGGTGGACGGCAAGCAGGCGGCGCGCGCGGAGCGCAGGGCGGCGCGGCTCGCCAAGCGGATCGGCGCCTTCGCGAAGGCGCACGGCGGCGCCGAGGGGCAGCTCGCCTACATCGGGGAGTCGGGCACCCGCATCGTCCTCGTCGGCGAGGACGGCGGCTGGGGCGATCTGGTCGCCCCCTCGTACGCGGTCGCCGAGAGCGCCGCGCGGAAGTCCGGGATCACGATGCACGAGTCCTTCGACGGCGAGTTCGCCGCCAAGGTGCGCACGGGTCCGTACGAGTGGACGCGGATGGCCGGCATCCAGGTCGGCGGCCCTGCCGACAAGGGCTGAGGGGCGAGCGGGCCGCGCAGGCCGAACAGACACCACGGCGGAGGCCGGTCGGACACCGGTCCGACCGGCCTCCGCCGTTTCCGTGTCCGCCCACCCGTGACCCAAGTTTCACTTAATTAGTAATTAATCTTGACGGGGAGTCGGGTGAGCCGTCACAGTCCTGTCCGAGGCGCCGCCCCGTGATCTCCGTCCGGGCCCGGCGGTTGCGCCCGCGCCGGCACCTCGTCACTGGAGTCACGACAGCACCGCTGAAACCGAGGAGCCGACCCGCACGATGAACGGAAACCCCCGCTTCGCCGACAAGGTGGCCGTGGTCACCGGAGCCGCCTCGGGCATCGGCGCGGCCACCGCCGAACGGCTCGCCGCGGAGGGCGCCGCGGTGATCCTCGCGGACATCGCGGAAGGCCCCGGCGAGAGCGTCGCGAGAGGCATCCGCGCCCGGGGCGGCCGGGCCCGCTTCGTCCGCACGGACGTCTCCGAGGAGGGCGACTGGCAGCGCGCCGTGGCCGCCGCGCACACCTTCGGCCCCGTCGGCGTCCTGGTGAGCAACGCCTACACGGTCGACGTCACCCCCGCCCACGAGATGACCCTCGCCTCCTGGGAGCGGCAGCTCGCGGTCAACCTCACCGGCACCTTCCTCGGCTTCCGGGCGGTCCTGCCCGACCTGCGCGCACAGCGCGGCGCCGCCGTGCTGACCTCCTCGGTCCACGCCCACAAGGGCATCCCCGGACACCCCGCGTACGCCGCGTCCAAGGGCGCGCTGCTCTCGCTGTGCGGACAGCTCGCGGTGGAGTACGGGCCCGAGGTGCGGGTCAACGCCGTACTGCCGGGTCCCATCCTGACCGGCGCCTGGGACCGGGTCGGGGAGGAGGACCGCCGCAAGAGCGTCGCCGAGACCGCCGCGGGCCGGTTCGGCACCCCCGAGGAGGCGGCCGCGGCCATCGCCTTCCTCGCCGCCGACGAAGCGTCCTACATCACCGGATCGAGCCTGCTCGTGGACGGCGGCTGGTCCGTCGTCAAGGCCTCGGCCTGACCGCCACCGTCCCCCGTCGCACTACAGAAAGGCACCACAGACATGACGCCGTACGCGCGCCGCGGAGTGCACGGCCAGACCGTGGAGACTCTCGCGCGCCGGGTCCTGAGCGGCGAGATCCCCGAAGGGGCGACACTCGACCTCGTGGCGCTCCAGAGCGAGCTCGACGTCAGCCTGACCGCCCTGCGCGAGTCCCTGAAGGTCCTCGCGGCCAAGGGGATCGTGGACGCCCGCCAGAAGCGCGGCACCTTCGTCAGGGCCCGCGCGGACTGGAACCTGCTCGACGCGGACGTACTGCGCTGGCAGTTCGCCGGCGGCACCGAGCCGGGCACCGACCCGGCACTCCTGCGCAACCTCGGCGAGGTCCGCGGCATCGTCGAACCGGCCGCGGCCCGGCTGGCCGCCGGCCGCCGGACCGACGCGGACCTGGCCGTCCTCGAAGCCGCGATCACCGCGATGGGCGAGCAGGAGGGCGGCCCCGCCCACGCGGTCGAGGCGGACCTCGCCTTCCACCGCGCCCTCCTCGCGGCCACCCACAACGAACTGCTGGAACGCATGGAGATGGTCATCGAGTCCGGCCTCGCCCACCGCGACGAGATCGTGCACAGCTCCCAGCACGGCGAGGACCCGGTCCCGAGCCACCGAGCCGTCCTGGACGCCGTCCGCGACCGGGACCCGGCCGCCGCGGAGCACGCCATGCGGGCCCTGCTCGACCAGGCCGTACGCGACCTCGACCGGGTGCACGGCACCGGCGAAGGCACCGAAGAGGGGACCGTGAACCGGTGAAGATCACCCGTATCGAGACCTTCCTCGTCCCGCCGCGCTGGCTGTTCTGCCGGATCGAGACCGACGAGGGCGTCGTCGGCTGGGGCGAACCCGTCGTCGAGGGCCGCGCCGAAGTGGTCAGGGCCGCCGTCGGCGTCCTCGCCGAATACCTCGTCGGCCGGGACCCGCTGCGCATCCAGGACCACTGGCAGGTCCTCAGCAAGGGCGGCTTCTACCGGGGCGGCCCGGTGCTCTCCAGCGCCGTCGCCGGAATCGACCAGGCGCTGTGGGACATCGCCGGGAAGGTGTACGGAGCCCCCGTCCACGCCCTGCTCGGCGGCCCCGTCCGCGACCGGGTCCGGGTCTACGCCTGGGTCGGCGGCGACGAACCCGCCCGCCTCGCGGAGGAGGTCACCGCCCAGGTCGAGGCCGGCTTCACCGCCGTCAAGATGAACGCGGCCGGCCGCACCTCACCGCTGACCACCCCCGCAGAGACCGCCGCCGTCGTCGAACGGGTCGCCGCCGTCCGCGACGTGCTCGGCCCCGGCCGCGACGTCGCCATCGACATGCACGGCAGATTCGGACCGGCCGGGGCCCGCCGGGTACTGCACGCCATCGAGGCACTGCACCCGCTGTTCGTGGAGGAACCCCTCCTCCCCGAGCAGGGACATCTGCTGCCCGCCCTCACCGCCGCCACCTCCGTCCCCATCGCCACCGGCGAACGGCTCTACGGGCGCGCCGAGTTCCTGCCCGCGCTGACGGCCGGGATCGCGGTCGCCCAGCCGGACCTCTCGCACGCCGGCGGCATCTCGGAGGTCCACCGCATCGGCTCGCTCGCCGACACCTTCGGGGTGCAGCTCGCCCCGCACTGCCCGCTGGGCCCCATCGCGCTCGCGGCCAGCCTCCAGATCGCGTTCGCCACCCCGAACTTCCTCATCCAGGAGCAGAGCCGGGGCATCCACTACAACAAGGACGCCGACCTGCTGAGTTACGTCGTGGACACCGAGCCGTACCGCTTCGACGCCGGCCACGCCCGGCGCACCGACCGGCCGGGGCTCGGCATCACCGTCGACGAGAACGCAGTCCGCGCGGCGAGCCGCTCCGGACACGCCTGGCGCAACCCGGTGTGGCGGCACGACGACGGATCGTTCGCCGAATGGTGAGCGCCCCGGCCGGCTGCGGATCGAGACCGACCCCGCGCACGGCGGCCGGTGGACCTCGCCGCGGGCGGCCGGCCGCGAATGGCTCCGGCACCGGGCGGAGCCGCGCCGCCCCGGCGTCCGTCCCGGCGACGCCTTCGCCGACGCCGGCGGTCTGGAGGAGTGCGTGCCGACGGTACGCGGCACCCCCGACCACGGCGACGCCTGGTCCAGGCCCTGGCAACGGGCGGCCGACGGCACCGAGTCCGCCGACTGCCCCGACTTCCGGATCAGCGGCGCGTCCACGCCGACGGGGACCGCGCTATGGCCGGCTACCGGCTCACCGCGGAACCCGGCTACCGCTTCCTGTGGGCCGCCCACGCCCTGCTGGACCTCGCACCGGGCGCCCGCACCGGGATCGCGGACGGCGCCCCCGTCCGCCCCTACCCGGACGGCGGCGACCGGTGGACCCCCTGCGCCTGGCCCTCGGGCCTCGACCGGATCGGCCCGGACGACGGGACGGCCGTCGGCGCGGTCGTCGACACCCGGCAGGTGTCCGTCCACGACGGAACGGCCGTGCTGCGGCAGGCCGTCGAGGCCGGGGACCAGCCGGTGTCCGTCGCGCTGTGGCGCAACCTCGGCGGCTTCCCCGAGCACGGCCCGTACCCCTCGGTCGGCGTCGAACCGGTGCTCGGCCGGGTCTTCGGCCTCGCGGCCGCCGGGGAGGGCGACGCCGCCGTCGTCCCGGCCGGCGGCGTGGTCCGCTGGCGTCTCACCGTGACGGCGCACACCATGACAGACGTACCGAACAATCAGAAGGGAACCCGTACGTGGAGCTGCTGACCGCGCTGCGCACCCACCGGATCGTCGCCATCGTGCGCGGCGCCGACGCGGACGCCGCACTCAGGACCGTACTCACCCTGGCCGAGGAGGGACTCCCGCTCATCGAGGTCTCCCTCAGCGGACAGGACGCACTCGGTGTCATCCGCCGGGCCCGCGCCGCCCTCGGCCCGGCCGCACCGCTCGGCGCCGGCACCGTGCTGACCGCCCAGGACGCGCAGGCGGTACGCGACGCGGGAGCCGACTTCGTCGTCACCCCGGCCGTCTGCGAGGGCGTCACAGAGGCCAGGCGCATCGGGCTGCCCGTACTGGCCGGAGTGATGACCCCGAGCGACATCGTCGCCGCGCAACGGCTCGGCGCCGACGCGTACAAGCTCTTCCCCGCCGCGCAGGCCGGCGGCCCCGGCTATCTGTCGGCGCTGCGCGGGCCGTTCCCGGACGCGCCGTTCGTCCCGGTCGGGGGAGTGGACGCCGAAGCGGCCCGCGACTACCTCGCCCGGGGCGCCACCGCGGTGGGCGTCGGCTCCCCGCTGATCGGCGACGCCGCCGACGGCGGCGGCACCGACGCGCTGCGCGAGCGCATCCGCGCCTTCCTCGCCGCGGTACGCGTCCCGTCGGGCACCGGGCGATGAGCGCCGGCGCACCGGCCGCGCTGTGGCCGGACCGGCTCGGGCTCGGCGAGGGCATCCGGGCGGTCGACGGCCGCATCGTCCTCGTCGACATCCTGACCGGCCGGCTGCTGACCGGCCCCGCCGACCGCACCGCCCCGCTCGTCCCGCTGATCCGGCTCGACGAACCGCTGGGCGCGGTCGCCCCCGTCCACGGGCGCCCCGGCCACTGGATCGCGGCCGCCGGCACCGGCATCTGCCTGATCGCCCCGGACGGCGTCCCGCGGTGGCTGGCCCGGCCCGAGGACGGGGCCGCCCCCGCGATGCGGATGAACGACGCCACCGCCGATCCGCGGGGCCGGTTCTGGGCGGGCAGCATGGCGTGCGACGCCGCGGAGGGCGCCGGCTCCCTCTACCGGGTCGGCCACGACGGCACGGTGGACCGGGTGCTGGACGGGCTCACGGTGCCCAACGGCCCGGCGTTCACGGCGGACGGCGGTGCGATGTACCTCGCGGACAGCGCGAAGGGCGTCATCCGCCGCTACCCCGTGGACCCGGACAGCGGGCTGCTGGGGGCGCCCGACACCTTCGCCGCGTTCGACCGGGGCAGCCCGGACGGCATGGCGGTCGACGCCGAGGGCGGCCTGTGGACCGCGGTCTGGGGCACCGGAACCGCCCACCGCTTCCGCGCCGACGGCACCCCCGACCGGCAGATCCGGTTCCCCGCCGTCCAGCCCGCCGGGCTCTGCCTCGACGGCGACACCCTGTACGTCACCAGCGCCCGGCACGGACTCACCGCGCCCGGTCCGCTGGACGGCGCGGTGTTCTCCGTACGGGTCGATGTTCCGGGCCTGCCCACCGCCGCCTACCGGCAGGGGAGTTCCGTATGACCGCCGCGATCCGTGCCTGGGCCGGACGGCCCGCCCGCCCCCCGGTGGCCTGCGTCGGGGAGACGATGGCCGCGCTGGTCCCGGACCCCGTCGCCCCGCTGGAGGGGGCCGCCCGGCTCGGCGTACGCATCGCGGGCGCCGAGTCCAACGTGGCGGTGTACCTCGCCGACCACGGGGTGCCCGCCCGCTGGGTCTCCGCGCTCGGCGACGACCCCTTCGGCCGCCGGATCCTGAACGAGGTGGCCGCGGCCGGGGTCGATGTCAGCGGGGTCCGCACCGACCCGCACCGCCCGACCGGACTCCTCGTCAAGGACCCCGGCACGGACTCCACCCGGGTCCACTACTACCGCCGCGGCTCGGCGGCCTCCGCCCTGACGGCGGACGTGCTGAACGACGACGCGGTACGCACCGCCGGGCTCGTGCACCTCAGCGGCATCACCCCGGCGCTCTCCCCGGACTGCCACGCCCTGGTCGCCGCGCTGCTGGAGGTCCCCGCCGCCGAACGGCCCCGCCCGGTCAGCTTCGACGTCAACCACCGCCCCGCCCTCTGGCCGGACGGTACGGCGCCCGACGTGCTGCTCGGCCTCGCCCGGCAGGCGGACATCACCTTCGTCGGCCTCGACGAGGCGCAGGCCCTGTGGGGTGCCGGGCTGACCGACGCGGCCGCCGTGCGCGCGCTGCTGCCCCAGCCGCGCGTCCTCGTCGTCAAGGACGGCGGGCGGGCCGCCACCGCCTTCGACGGCGACCGGACGCACACCGTGCCCGCGCCCCGGGTCGCGGTCGTCGAACCGGTGGGCGCCGGCGACGCGTTCGCCGCCGGGTTCCTCGCCGGACTGCTGCGCGGCGAGGACACCGTACGGGCGCTGCGCCTCGGCCATCTCACCGCCGGCGCCGCACTGCGGGTGACCGGCGACCACGGCCCGCTGCCGGAGCCGGCCCGGCTGGCCGCGCTGCTGGACGCGGGGGACGCGGAAGGGGAGGGACGCCACGTGTCGTGCTCGGTCAACGGGTAGCGACCGGGGGCGTGGCCGGAGCTCAGCCCGCCGCGGCGGGCTCCGGCTGCTCGGCCGCCGGGCCGGGCACCTCGGCCACGTCCACCGGCCGCTCGCGCTGCGACAGCAGGACGCGCAGCACTCCGATCCACACCAGGCACGAGCCGAACATGTGCAGCCCGACGAGGATCTCCGGCGTGTCCGTGAAGTACTGGACGTACCCGATCACGCCCTGCGCCATCAGGATCAGGAAGAGGTCCCGGGCGCGGTGCAGCGGGCCGACGGGCGCGTCGACGGCCTTCAGGACGAACCAGAGCGCGACGGTCAGCGCCACCACGACCCAGGCGAGATCGGCGTGCAGCTGCGCGATCATCCTCCAGTCGATCGGGATGCGGTGGACGTCGCTGGAGTCCCCGGCGTGCCGGCCCGCGCCGGTGACCACGGTGCCGACCGCGATCAGCAGCCCGGCCGCCACCACCAGCAGCCAGGTCAGCTGCGAGACCGCCTTGCCGACCAGCGGACGGGGCGCGGTGTCGCCCTCCCCGATGCGGTGCCAGGTCAGCAGGGCGATCGTGAGGAGCGCGGTGGAGAGCAGGAAGTGCGCCGCGACGGTGTACGGGTTGAGGCCGACCAGGACCACGACGCCGCCGAGGACGGCGTTGCCCATGACCACCCAGAACTGCGCCCAGCCGAGCCGGGTGACGCCGCGCCGCCACGGCTTCGCCGACCGGGCGGCGATGATCGCCCACCCGACCGCCGCGCACAGGACGTACGTCAGCATCCGGTTGCCGAACTCGATGACGCCGTGGAAGCCCATCGCGCTCGTCGCGGTGAGGCTCTCGTCGGTGCACTTGGGCCAGGTGGGGCAGCCGAGACCGGAACCGGTCAGCCGCACCGCACCGCCGGTGACGACGATGGCGACGGCCATCACGACGGCCGACATGGCCGCGCGGCGCACTGTCCGGGGGGACGGCGTCCAGCGTTCGGCGATGTACTGAAGCGGGTTCCGTACGGCTTGAGCGACTTCGGCTCGGGTCAGCTTGGGCACGGGGACCATCGTAGGCGGCCGCTTGTGCAAGCTTTCACGAGGGGGACGAACCGTGACCTGTCGCGTGTCCGGGGTCACTCCCAGCGGAAGAAGCGCGCCGCCGCGCCGAGGCCCAGCACCGCCCAGACGGCCAGGATGCCGAGGTCGCCCCACGGCATCGCCGCACCGTGCTGGAGGACGTCGCGCAGGCCGTCGGACAGGGCCGCGATCGGCAGCAGCCCCAGCACCGACTGGACGGCTTCCGGGAACTTGTCCAGCGGCACGATGACCCCGCCGCCGACGAGCAGCAGCAGGAAGACCAGGTTGGCCGCGGCGAGGGTCGCCTCCGCCTTCAGCGTCCCGGCCATCAGCAGGCCGAGCCCGGAGAACGCGGCGGTGCCGAGGACGAGCAGCAGCAGGACGGCGAAC
Source organism: Streptomyces sp. NPDC091387 (assembly GCF_044756945.1). Lineage (NCBI taxonomy): Bacteria > Bacillati > Actinomycetota > Actinomycetes > Kitasatosporales > Streptomycetaceae > Streptomyces > Streptomyces sp. NPDC091387. Next base: position 384,332 of record NZ_JBIVTZ010000003.1, read on the forward strand.
GGGTTGCCGTGCGGCGACCAGCCCAGCGCGAAGGCGATCACCGTGAGCAGCACCACCTGGAGCACCTCGGTGACCAGCACGGCCAGCGTCTTGGCGGTCATCAGCGCCCAGCGGGGCAGCGGGGACGCGCCGAGCCGCTTGAGCACCCCGTAGCGCCGCTCGAAGCCGGTGGCGATGGCCTGGCCGGTGAACGCCGTGGACATCACGGCGAGCGCGAGGATGCCGGGGGTCAGGAAGTCGACCGACGCGCCCGAGCCGGTGTCCACGATGTCGACCGCGCTGAACAGGACCAGCAGCAGGGTCGGGATGACCACCGTCAGCAGCAGCTGCTCGCCGTTGCGCAGCAGCATCCGCGTCTCCAGCGCGGTCTGCGCGGCGATCATGCGGGGCAGCGGGGCCGCGCCCGGCCGGGGGGTGTACGTACCGGCGCTCATGCGCGCAGCTCCTTGCCGGTCAGTTCCAGGAAGACGTCCTCCAGGGTGTGGCGCTCGACGGAGATGCCGGAGGGCATCACGCCGTTCTGCGCGCACCAGGAGGTGACGGTGGCCAGCAGCTGCGGGTCGATCTGGCCGGTGATGCGGTACGCGCCGGTGCTGAGCTCGACCGCCTCCGAACCGTCGGGCAGTGCCTTCAGCAGGGAGCCGAGATCGAGACCGGGGCGGCCGGTGAAGCGCAGGGTGTTCTCCGCGCCGCCGCGGCAGAGCGTCTCCGGGCTGCCCTGGGCGATGAGCCGGCCCGCGTCGATGATCGCGACGTCGTCGGCGAGCTCCTCGGCCTCGTCCATGAAGTGGGTGGTGAGCACGACGGACACGCCGTCGGCGCGCAGCTCCCGTACGAGGTCCCAGGTGGAGCGGCGGGCCTGCGGGTCGAGGCCCGCGGTCGGCTCGTCGAGGAAGACCAGCTCGGGGCGGCCGACGACGGCCATCGCGAGGGCGAGCCGCTGCTGCTGTCCGCCGGAGAGCCGCCGGTATGCGGTGCGGCCGCAGCCGCCCAGGCCCAGGCGCTCGATCAGGGCGTCCACGTCCAGTGGGTGGGCGTGGAGTTTCGCCGTGTGGCGGAGCATCTCGTCGGCGCGTGCGCCGGAGTAGACGCCGCCGGACTGGAGCATCACGCCGATCCGTGGGCGCAGCCGCGCCGCGTCGGTGACGGGGTCGAGACCGAGGACCCGGACCGTCCCCTCATCCGGACGGCGGTATCCCTCGCAGGTCTCGATCGTGGTGGTCTTCCCGGCGCCGTTGGGGCCGAGGACCGCGGTGACCGCACCGGCGCCCACGCACAGGTCGAGGCCGTCCACCGCGGTCCGGTCGCCGTACCGCTTCACCAGGCCACGGACCTGGACAGCCGGGCCGGACGGGGGTGGGGCGGGCTCGCTCTTCATGGGTGGTAAGTCTAGGCAGCCGCCGTCCGGGCCCCCGTTCCGGGGCTTGATTAGGTAACCCTAAGTGATTGATTCCACGGGAGATCGTTCCGGACCGTGGTTGTCAGGGCCGGATGAATTACGCAACAATGGCGTTGTGAAATACGTTGGCGAGGCTCCGCAGGAGGAACTCGCGACCGGTGAGCGCTCGACGCGCAACCGGATCGCGCGCTCCGTCCTGGACCACGGCCCGTCCACCGCCGCCGATCTCGCGAAGCGCCTGGGGCTCACCCAGGCCGCCGTCCGCCGACAGCTCGACGCCCTCGTCTCCGACGATGTCGTGGAGGCCCGCGAGCAGCGGGTGTACGGGACGCGGACCCGTGGCCGCCCGGCCAAGGTGTTCGCCCTGACCGACTGCGGCCGGGACGCCTTCGACCAGTCCTACGACGCGCTCGCCGCGGACGCCCTGCGCTGGATCGCCGAGACCGCGGGCGACGACGCGGTCATGGCGTTCGCCCGTGCCAGGGTCGCCGACCAGTCGGCGGCCTACCGCGCGGCGATCGACGCCGCGGACCCCGAGACCCGTACGGAGGCCTTGGCCAAGGCCTTGTCCGCCGACGGGTACGCTGCTACGGCGCGTAGCGCGCCGGGCCCGCAGCAGGGCGAGCAGCTGTGCCAGCACCACTGCCCGGTCGCACACGTCGCCGAGCAGTACCCACAGCTGTGCGAGGCGGAGACGGAGTTCTTCTCCAGCCTCCTGGGGACGCATGTGCAGCGTCTCGCCACCATCGCCCACGGCGACGGGGTGTGCACGACCTACATCCCGCGCAGCGGTCACCCCACCTCACAGACCACTGAATCAGCATCCACAAGCAAGTCCGGGAGGAACCCCGCATGACGCTCCCTACGGAGACTGCCCACCCTGAGCTCGATGGCCTGGGCACGTACGAATTCGGCTGGGCCGACTCCGACGCGGCAGGCGCGGCGGCCAAGCGCGGCCTCTCCGAGGCTGTCGTCCGCGACATCTCGGACAAGAAGAACGAGCCCGAGTGGATGCTGAAGCTGCGGCTCAAGGGCCTCAAGCTCTTCGGCAAGAAGCCCATGCCGAACTGGGGCTCCGACCTGTCGGGCATCGACTTCGACAACATCAAGTACTTCGTGCGCTCGACGGAGAAGCAGGCGGAGTCCTGGGAGGACCTGCCCGAGGACATCAAGAACACGTACGACAAGCTCGGTATCCCGGAGGCGGAGAAGCAGCGCCTCGTCGCCGGTGTCGCCGCGCAGTACGAGTCCGAGGTCGTCTACCACCAGATCAACGAGGAGCTGGAGGCGCAGGGTGTCATCTTCATGGACACCGACACCGCGCTGAAGGAGCACCCGGAGCTCTTCAAGGAGTACTTCGGCACCGTCATCCCCGTCGGTGACAACAAGTTCGCCTCGCTGAACACGGCCGTGTGGTCCGGTGGCTCGTTCATCTACGTGCCGAAGGGCGTGCACGTCGAGATCCCGCTCCAGGCCTACTTCCGTATCAACACGGAGAACATGGGCCAGTTCGAGCGGACGCTGATCATCGTCGACGAGGACGCCTACGTCCACTACGTCGAGGGCTGCACCGCGCCGATCTACTCCTCGGACTCGCTGCACTCCGCGGTCGTCGAGATCATCGTGAAGAAGGGCGGCCGCTGCCGCTACACGACGATCCAGAACTGGTCGAACAACGTCTACAACCTGGTGACCAAGCGCGCCGTCGCCTACGAGGGCGCGACCATGGAGTGGGTCGACGGCAACATCGGCTCCAAGGTCACCATGAAGTACCCGGCCATCTACCTGATGGGCGAGCACGCCAAGGGCGAGACCCTGTCCATCGCCTTCGCGGGCGAGGGCCAGCACCAGGACGCCGGCGCCAAGATGGTCCACATGGCCCCGAACACCTCGTCCAACATCGTCTCCAAGTCGGTGGCACGAGGCGGCGGCCGCACCTCCTACCGCGGTCTGATCGAGATCGGCGAGGGCGCGCCGGGCGCGAAGTCCAACGTGCTCTGTGACGCGCTGCTGGTCGACACGATCTCGCGCTCCGACACCTACCCCTACGTCGACGTCCGCGAGGACGACGTGTCGATGGGGCACGAGGCGACCGTCTCCAAGGTCTCCGAGGACCAGCTCTTCTACCTGATGAGCCGCGGCATGACCGAGTTCGAGGCAATGGCGATGATCGTGCGCGGCTTCGTCGAGCCGATCGCGAAGGAACTCCCGATGGAGTACGCCCTTGAGCTCAACCGGCTGATCGAGCTGCAGATGGAGGGTTCGGTCGGCTAGTACGCCGACGACCGAATCCCCCTGACATCTGTCTGACTGAGAAAGCGAGCACTACGACAGCCATGGCTGAGGCTCAGAACATTCCGGCGGGCTCCACCACCGCCGGCTCCATCGCGGTGGCCGCCGAGTCGACCGTCGCCACGCGCATGAGCGCCCCCCCGTCCTTCGACGTCGCGGACTTCCCGGTCCCGCACGGCCGCGAGGAGGAGTGGCGGTTCACGCCGCTGGAGCGGCTGCGCGGTCTGCACGACGGCACGGCCATCGCCACCGGCAGCGGTGTGAAGGTCGCGATCGAGGCGCCCTCGGGCGTCACGGTCGAGACCGTCGGCCGCGACGACGCCCGGCTGGGCAAGGCCGGTACGCCGGTGGACCGGGTGGCCGCCCAGGCCTACTCGTCCTTCGAGCAGGCCTCCGTCGTCACCGTCGACAAGGAAGCCGTGCTCACCGAGCCGATCCGGATCACGGTGCACGGCGAGGGCGGGGTGGCCTACGGCCACCAGGTCATCCAGCTGGGCGCCTTCGCCGAGGCCGTCGTCGTCATCGACCACACCGGTGACGCGGTCCTCGCCGCCAACGTCGACTACGTCCTGGGCGACGGTGCGAAGCTGACCGTCGTCTCCGTCCAGGACTGGGACGAGAACGCCGTCCACGTCGGCCAGCACAACGCGCTGGTCGGCCGGGACGCCTCGTTCAAGTCCATCGTCGTCACCTTCGGCGGCGACGTCGTCCGCATCCACCCGCGGATCGCCTACGCGGGCCCCGGCGGCGAGGCCGAGCTCTTCGGCCTGTACTTCACCGACAAGGGCCAGCACCAGGAGCACCGCCTCCTGGTCGACCACAACGCCCCGCACTGCAAGTCCAACGTGGCCTACAAGGGCGCGCTGCAGGGCGACGGCGCGCACGCCGTGTGGATCGGTGACGTCCTGATCCAGGCCAGCGCCGAGGGCACCGACACCTACGAGATGAACCGCAACCTGGTTCTCACCGACGGTGCGCGGGTCGACTCGGTGCCGAACCTGGAGATCGAGACCGGCGAGATCGTCGGCGCCGGCCACGCCTCCGCGACCGGCCGCTTCGACGACGAGCAGCTGTTCTACCTCCAGTCCCGCGGCATCCCCGCCGAAGAGGCCCGCCGCCTCGTCGTGCGCGGCTTCTTCGCCGAGCTGGTCCAGCAGATCGGCCTGCCGGACGTCGAAGCCCGTCTCCTCGACAAGATCGAGACCGAGCTGAAGGCGTCGGTCTGATGGCCTTCGTCAAAGTCTGTGCGCTGAGCGAGCTGGAGGACGACACCCCCAAGCGGGTGGAGCTCGACGGCACGCCGGTGTCCGTCGTCCGCACCGAGGGCGAGGTGTTCGCGATCAACGACATCTGCTCGCACGCGAACGTCTCGCTGTCCGAGGGCGAGGTCGAGGACTGCATGATCGAGTGCTGGCTGCACGGATCGAGCTTCGACCTGCGTACCGGCAAGCCGTCCGGCCTTCCCGCGACGCGCCCCGTCCCCGTATACCCCGTCAAGATCCAAGGGGACGATGTGCTCGTCTCCGTCACCCAGGAGACCTGAGTCACCCATGGCAACGCTTGAAATCCACGACCTGCACGTCACCGTCGAGGCCGACAACGCCACGAAGGAGATCCTCAAGGGCGTCGACCTGACCGTGAAGCAGGGCGAGACCCACGCCATCATGGGCCCCAACGGGTCCGGCAAGTCCACCCTCGCGTACTCCCTCGCAGGCCACCCCAAGTACACGATCACCAGCGGCACGGTGACCCTGGACGGCGAGAACGTCCTGGAGATGACCGTCGACGAGCGCGCCCGCGCCGGTCTGTTCCTCGCCATGCAGTACCCGGTCGAGATCCCCGGTGTCTCGGTCTCCAACTTCCTGCGCACCTCCGCCACCGCCGTCCGCGGCGAGGCCCCCAAGCTGCGTACCTGGGTGAAGGAGGTCAAGGAGGCGATGTCCGAGCTCCACATGGACCCCGCCTTCGCCGAGCGCAACGTGAACGAGGGCTTCTCCGGCGGCGAGAAGAAGCGCCACGAGATCCTCCAGCTGGAGCTCCTCAAGCCGAAGATCGCGATCCTCGACGAGACGGACTCCGGTCTGGACGTCGACGCGCTGAAGACCGTCTCCGAGGGCGTCAACCGGGTCCGCGAGTCCGGCGAGGTCGGCACGCTGCTGATCACGCACTACACGCGCATCCTCAAGTACATCAAGCCCGACTTCGTGCACGTCTTCGCCAACGGCCGCATCGCCGCGTCCGGTGGCGCCGAGCTCGCCGACACGCTGGAGAACGAGGGCTACGAGGCCTACACGAAGGGCGGCGCTTCCGCGTGACTGACGCCCGACAGGGGCTCTCCGGCCTCCTCGACACCGAGGCGATCCGCAAGGACTTCCCGATCCTGGACCGCACGGTCCACGACGGCAAGAAGATCGTGTACCTGGACAACGCGGCGACCTCGCAGAAGCCGCGCCAGGTGCTCGATGCCCTCAACGAGTACTACGAGCGGCACAACGCCAACGTCCACCGCGGCGTGCACGTGCTCGCGGAGGAGGCCACGGCGCTGTACGAGGGCGCCCGTGACAAGGTCGCCGCGTTCATCAACGCACCCAGCCGCAACGAGGTGATCTTCACCAAGAACGCCTCGGAGTCGCTCAACCTCGTGGCCAACATGCTCGGCTGGGCCGACGAGCCCTACCGGGTCGACCACGAGACCGAGATCGTCATCACGGAGATGGAGCACCACTCCAACATCGTGCCGTGGCAGCTGCTCTCGCAGCGCACCGGCGCGAAGCTGAAGTGGTTCGGCATCACCGACGACGGCCGGCTCGACCTGTCCCACATCAACGAGATCATCACCGAGAAGACGAAGATCGTCTCCTTCACGCTGGTCTCGAACATCATGGGCACGATCAACCCGGTCGAGCAGATCGTCCGGCGCGCCCAGGAAGTCGGCGCGCTGGTCTGCATCGACGCCTCGCAGGCGGCCCCGCACATGGTGCTCGACGTGCAGGCGCTGCAGGCCGACTTCGTGGCCTTCACCGGCCACAAGATGGTCGGTCCGACCGGCATCGGTGTGCTCTGGGGACGGCAGGAGCTCCTGGAGGACCTGCCGCCGTTCCTCGGCGGCGGCGAGATGATCGAGACCGTGTCGATGAACTCGTCGACGTACGCCCCGGCGCCCCACAAGTTCGAGGCCGGTACGCCCCCGATCGCCCAGGCCGTCGGCCTCGGCGCGGCCGTGGACTACCTCTCGGCGATCGGCATGGAGAACATCCACCGCCACGAGCAGGCCATCACCGAGTACGCGGTGAAGCGGCTCCTGGAGGTCCCGGACCTCAGGATCATCGGTCCGGCCACCGCCGAGGACCGCGGGGCCGCGATCTCCTTCACGCTCGGCGACATCCACCCGCACGACGTGGGTCAGGTACTCGACGAGCAGGGCATCGCCGTCCGGGTCGGACACCACTGCGCACGGCCGGTCTGCCTGCGGTACGGAATTCCTGCGACGACGCGAGCGTCGTTCTATCTGTACTCCACGCCCGCCGAGGTCGACGCCCTGGTGGACGGCCTGGAACACGTCCGGAACTTTTTCGGTTAGACAGCGGCGAGGGTTGACTGGTGAAGCTTGATTCCATGTACCAGGAAGTGATCCTGGACCACTACAAGCACCCCCACGGGCGTGGCCTGCGGGACGGCGACGCCGAGGTGCATCACGTCAATCCGACGTGCGGTGACGAGATCACGCTGCGCGTGCGGTACGACGGCGAGACCATCGCCGATGTGAGCTACGAGGGCCAGGGCTGCTCCATCAGCCAGGCCAGCGCCTCCGTGCTGAACGAGCTGCTGGTCGGCAAGGAACTGGGCGAGGCCCAGAAGATCCAGGCCGCGTTCCTGGAACTGATGCAGTCCAAGGGACAGCTGGAGCCGGACGAAGCGATGGAGGAGGTGCTGGAGGACGCGGTCGCGTTCGCCGGCGTCTCCAAGTACCCGGCCCGGGTCAAATGCGCGCTGCTGAGCTGGATGGCGTGGAAAGACGCGACGGCGAAGGCGCTGTCCGAAGGGAAGACGGCATGAGCGACAACGAGACCCTGACCACCAAGCCGGCCTCCGAGGAGGAGGTCCGCGAGGCGCTGTACGACGTCGTCGACCCCGAGCTGGGCATCGATGTCGTCAACCTGGGCCTGATCTACGGCATCCATGTGGACGACGCGAACATCGCCACCCTCGACATGACCCTGACGTCGGCGGCCTGTCCGCTGACCGATGTCATCGAGGACCAGGCGAGGTCCGCCACCGACGGCATCGTCAACGAGCTCCGGATCAACTGGGTCTGGATGCCGCCGTGGGGTCCCGACAAGATCACGGACGACGGCCGCGAGCAGCTGCGCGCGCTGGGCTTCAACGTCTGAGCGACACCGTGTGCGTGTGAACGGCCCCCGGCTCCTTGAGCCGGGGGCCGTTCGGCGTTGTTCGTCCGCCGTATCCCCGGCGTCCGCCCGCCGTTGGCGCGAGAATCAGAACCTGATTCTCGACACCCCGCCGACGAGAGGCACACCGTGCTGCATCAGCTTGTCCTCCCTCACCGCCGGACCGTCGCCGCCGCGGGAGGTGCACTGGCGCTGGCCGCCCTGGGGCTGGGCGCACCCGCGCACGCCGCGAGCTACGGAACGCCGACGATCACGCTGTCCGCCGGCTATCTCTCCGGCGCCGTCGGCGCGACCGCAGACCCCGTGGTGACGGTCACCGTCGGGCAGAGCGGAGCCGATGTGTCGGCGCTCGGCGTGGCGGCGTCCGCCAGCTCCACGTCCTCCGTCGCCGGGACCGGCGATGTGACGGTGACCGGCGCGGGCGCCACCCGGCAGCTCCGGGTCGCCGCGCACGCCCGCGGCTACACCGACCTCACGATCAAGGTCACCGGCCTCGGCGGCAAGACCGCCACCAAGTCCCTGCACTACGCGGCGTCCGCCGCCGTCCGGAACGCGGCCGACACGCGCTACCTCACCGGCTCCTCGGACGCCTCGGCCGCCGTCGACGCCGGTGGCGGCTATGTGGTGGTCGCCGACGACGAGACCAACACCCTGCGCCTCTACGACAGTTCGGTCTCCGGGGCGCCCGTCCGTACCTGGGACGTCGCCTCGAAGCTCGGGGTGTCCAAGGAGATCGACATCGAGGGCGCGGCCCGGGTCGGCAACACGATCTACTGGACCGGCTCGCTCGGCAACAACAAGGACGGTGAGTACAAGTCCGACCGCAACACCGTCTTCACGACCACGGTGAGCGGCTCCGGCGCCGCCACCCAGCTGACGGTCGGCGGGAAGTACAAGAAGCTCCGCGACGACCTCGTCGCCTGGGACAAGGCGAACGGCAACCGCTACGGCTTCGCGGCGGGGACGAAGGACGGCGAGGCGCCCAAGCAGATCGACGGGTTCAACATCGAGGGCCTGGAGTTCGCACCCGGCTCGACGACCACCGCCTACCTCGGCTTCCGTGCCCCGCTCGTCCCGCCGAAGGACGGCGGCAAGGCGCTGATCGTGCCCGTCACCAACTTCGACAAGGTGGCCGGCTCAGGAGCGAAGGCGACGATCGGCACCCCGATCGAGCTGGACCTCGGCGGACTCAGCATCCGCGACATCCGCAAGAACTCCGCCGACCAGTATCTGATCGTGGCCGGCTCCTGGGCGGCGGACGACAACTCCGACCCGTACGCCCTCTACTCCTGGGACGGTATCGCGGGCCACGCACCGGTCAAGCGCCTCGATCTGCCGACCACCGACCCGGGCGGCTGGGAGGCCGTCGTCGACGTCCCCGACCTGAACACGCCCGGCGCACGCGCCCAGCTGATCACGGACGCGGGCTCGGCCGATCTGTACGGGGACGGCACGGAGGCCAAGGACCTCGACCACGACGAGTGGAAGAAGTCCCGCGCCACCTGGTTCACCGTCAACGGCTGACCCACAGCGGCGAACCCCACGGTCCGCCCTCCGCACGGCCGCGCCCGCCGGTCCGCCCGGCGAGCGCGGCCGTTTCGCTGTCCGCCGACGCCACGCTCCGGCCGAAGGCGCCGCCCGGCGAGCGTCACCAGGAGGCCGAGCGCGGGGTCCACCACGGTGAACACGTCGGGGCACCCGGATTCCAGCCGGGCCATGGCGTGCTCCTGCTGGCCGAGGTCATCGCCCCAGGCCCGGAGCGCGTCGCGCACACCGGAGCTCTGCCGGATGACCGTGCGTACGTCCATTCCGCCGGACCACCCGGAACCGCACGCGGCGCCGCGCCCGTCCACGAGCCGCAGCGCCTGCCGCCGCAGCCACCGCAGGGCGAGCCGGCGATTCCTCACCACGGCCCCGCCGAGCGACACGGCACGCTGCCCGGTCGTCGCGGTGACCTCCACCGCGTACCCCGCACCGGTCACGCGGCGCACTCCCCACCCGGGCGCCGCTTCACGACCGCTCCCCGTGCGCGGCGGCGAGGTGCCGCTTGCGCAGCACCCGGCAGTCGGTCGCCCGGCTCTCGTCCCGCTCACGCCGGGCCACGGCTTCGGCCAGATCGAACTCCTGGCACTGTCGGCACTCGGCGGTCCCGGAAGGCTCGGCGCTGCTGTGGTCGGTCATGCCACTTCCCCCCGGCTCCTGGCGTTCTCGTACGCGGTACGGGCGCGGAGGCGCTCGTCGCGGGTGGCGGGGCGGACGTGTTCGGGGACGGCTTCCCACTCGGGACCTCCGCCGATGGGCCGCAGCGACCAGTAGGGGCCGGAGACCCCTCGGAACTCCCCGATGCGGTCGTTACGGCTGCTGTCCGCCATGAGCGTCCCGGCGGACGGGAGTTGGGCGCGTTGCTGCTCAGACACCGCCGCTCCTCTCTGTAGTCGTTTCACTACCAAGGGCGTTCAGCGTGGCTTAGAGTCAGGGGGTCTTCAACTTACGCAGAATGACAGGCAAGTAGGTAACGGATGGTGAACCGAAAGGAACTTGATCCCGAGCGGTCGCCCAGCGCAGCGTTCGGGGCACTTCTTCGCAGTTTGAGGGATGAACGAGGCTGGACACAGGACGAGCTGGCAGAGCGCATCGGGTGTTCCGGGGCGCATATTTCCGCAGTCGAAACTGGGCGGCGGACTCCAACTCAACAGTTCGCGGCAAGTGCTGACAGGGCTCTCGGAAGCGGAGATCGACTGCAACGTCAGAGCCGGGCCGTCCGGTACAGAGCGTTGCTCGAAGGATTCCCGGAGTACGTGGCGCACGAGGCGCGCGCTGTGGAGATCAGGCTCTATGAAGTCGGTGTGATACCTGGTCTGCTCCAGACACAGGAATACGCCTCAGCGCTCGGAGACAGCACAGTGAAACGGGGCGTTGCCTCCCGGGAGCAGGCCGACGAACGAATTTCCCTGATCGCGCAGCGTCAGGCGTCGCTGACACGAACGCCGTCCCCGCTGGTATTTGTCGTCCTCGACGAGAGCTGCCTTCTGCGTCCCATCGGTGGCAGCGCACTCATGGACGCACAGTTCACGCGGCTGATGGAGTTCGCCGAGTTGCCGAACACCGTGCTTCAGGTTGCCCCGTTCGCCATCGGGGCCCGCCGCCCGATGACGCTGCCGGTAACGTTGCTCACGATGCCGGACCGCTCGCTCGTGTCGTACGCGGAGTCTGCCAATCGGGGTCACCTGGAGCGGGACAGTAGCTCGGTAGTGCCCCTGTTGACGGACTACCATCAACTACAGGCCGAAGCGCTGCCCCGAGCGGCGTCCGTGGCCATGATTAACCAGTTACGAAAGGGCAACCCGTGACGACCGAATCCCCCCGTTGGTTCAAGTCCTCATTCAGCGAGAACGGTGGCCAGTGCATTGAGGTTGCCACCAACCTCGTTACCCCGCACGGTGTGGTCCCCGTGCGTGACTCCAAGAACCTCGCCGGCCCGGTTCTCAACGTCGCCGCCGCCTCGTTCGCCTCCTTCGTGGCAGGTGCCAAGTCCGGAGAGTTCGACGCTGTCTGACCGCTGTATGGATGTTCCGCCTTGCGTGGGTCCAGTTGTGCGCCGAAGGGCCCTCGCAGGCGGTATCCGCAGCTATGACTCCTGAGCTCGCTCGCGGGCCGCGACCTGCTGCAGTTCGCCGTAGCGGTGAAGTGCTCCCGGATCGCCGATGTGTCCGGCCGCCGCGATGGGCGGAGGTGGCAGGTGCGTTCGGGGCGAGCTGGGGCCGCGCAGCAGTCGGTCCTGCTCGTCGCTGATTCTCTCGGCTCGTTGTTCGCCCAGTGAGGCCGCCGGTTGATCGCGGGGGCGGCGGTTCTCCCCTCGCCTCGGTACTGTGGCTTCGCATGACCGAGATCGAGATCACCGCAGACCTGGTCCGCGACCTGCTGGAGGAGCAGCATCCAGACCTTGCAGGGCTGGCCATCCGGGAGGTGGCGGGCGGCTGGGGCAACCAGATGTGGCGCCTCGGGGACGAGCTGGCCGTGCGTATGCAGCGCATGGACCCCACCCCGGAGCTGCAGCTCAAGGAGCGGCGCTGGCTGCCCGTGCTGGCCCCGCGCCTGCCGCTCCCGGTGCCGCTTCCGGTGCGGTTCGGTGAACCGTCCGAGCGCTTCCCCAAGCACTGGACCGTGATGACGTGGGTTCCGGGCGAGCCGCTGGACCACGGCTCGATCAGCCGCGGCACCCACGCGGCCGACACGTTGGCGGGTTTCCTCCGGGCGCTCCATGTGGAGGCGCCGCCCGAGGCGCCCGTCTCCACCAGCCGCGGTGCCCATCCCAGGAACTGCACGGACGGCTTCCAGGCCTTCTTCCAGGGTGTTGCCCTCGACGACATCGCCGCCGACGTCCGGGCTGTCTGGGACGACGCCGTCGCGGCCCCCGCGTGGGAGGGCCCGCCGGTGTGGGGGCACGGCGATCTCCATCCCGCGAACGTCGTCGTCTCGGACGGAACGCTCTCGGGCATCGTCGACTTCGGTGACATGTTCGCCGGCGATCCGGCGTGGGACCTCGCCGCCGCCTGGGTGCTGCTGCCCGCGGGCACGGCCTCACGGTTCTTCGACACGTACGCGCGTGCGGACGAGGCGGCGATCCGGCGTGCCCGCGGGCTGGCCGCTATGAAGAGTCTCTTCCTGATGCTCATGGGGCAGAACGGGGATCAGGGCCTTCCCGGCGGAAAGCCGCACTGGGGACCTGCGGGCCGGGCGGCACTTGATCGTGTTCTGAAGGGCGTCTGACGCGCGCTCGTTGCTCGCTCCGTGCGGTTCCGGGCCGGTCACGTGCGGCGATGCCCTGAAGGCGAAGGCGCCTCCGAGACCGGCCCGCCCGCGCGGGACCAGGCAGAGGCCTTCGGCCCAGTCGCCTCAACATCGACGGCCTGGCGGCTGCTCGCCGGCGGTGACGAGTTCACCGCGCTCGCAGCCTTCCTGCTCGCCCAGCCGTGATCAGTTCTGCTGTGAACGACCCAGTTCGGACAGATCGCTGTAGAGGCGGTTCAGCGCGTACGCGCCCAGGCCGAGGCCCTGGTCGATTCGGCGTCGTGCGGCTGGATCTTGGTAGTGGGGTTCCAGCAGCAGGAAGAAGTCCTCTGCGTGTTGTTCGTCGATTTCGGAGTGGAGGCCGTAGTGCGTCAGATCGGCTTGAGCGACCCAGCCGCGGTTCACCGCCGCGCTACCCGTGATGGCCGATACCGAGGCGAATGCGTACTCGATCGCACCCATGCAGCCAATTCCTACCTGCGGGTCCTCCCACGTACACACCGCACTGAGAACGCTGTTGTACGCGTGGACGGCCGGCATCATCTTCAGGCTGTTCAGCCGTGCGGTGTCGCTGCCGATGCCGGCCAGAAACGCGCGGAAGGTCTCGTGATGGAATTCCTGAGGGCGGAATCCACCGTGTTCTTCCACGACATTGCCCAGGATGCCGACGCGATCCGCGGGGTGCTCGATGCGGGACACCAGCACAGCCATCGGACGGGCGAAGTAGGTAACGGCGAAACCTAGTTGCTCCTGGCTTGTGCGGAAGCTCTCCAACGACATGCTTCCGTCTACCAGCGTTCGGAAGTACGGATTGTTCAGGACACCGGTCTCGGCCACGATGTGCTTGGCGTGTGCTGTCACCAGCGGGGCCTTGGTCGTCCCCAGATGGGTGGTCACGGTCGTCTCTCCTGGCGTGTTCTTCTTGAGCACGGCTCGATGCGGGACGGGCCGGGGCCCCCTCTGAGATGGAGCCGGAGCTGTCGGTGTCGATGTCGGCGAACGACACGTCGATGTCTTCGTCGCTCAGCGCGAAAGAGGACTGAAACAGGCGCTTGAACTCGGACTTGTCGAGTTCGCCGTCTCCGTCGACGTCGGCGGTGGCCACGAAGACCTTGGCGGACGGCGTGACAATCCGCGCGTAGTCATCCGGCTTGTCCTCCAGGCTGACAAACCCGGCCAGGAATTCGTCGCGTGATACGACGCCGTCCCCGTCTGTGTCCATAGGGACTGGCGTGAGCTTGAATTCCTGCGTCGTGCGGCCCACCCAGGCGTAGACGTCGGTGACGCTGACCCATCCGTCGCGCTCGTGATGGAACACGTTGTAGTAGTGCCGGGCCTTGCTGTGGATGATGGATTTTTCCGGCATGCGAAGACCTCGAACTGTCTTGTGCGGTGGGCGAATCGAGTACCCACCGCGCCCCGGTCCACGAGTAATGAATCGTGAGCTCAGGGTGGCAGCGTTTCCCTTCCCGGGCGCCGGCGCCAAAGCGTCACCACTCATTCGAGTGAGTAATGCGACCTGGCAGTTTCAGCCCGGTCCAAGGGCGTGGAGCCAGGGCGACCGCTGTTCGGCGGTGGATGTCCTCACGCAGGTTCCGCGTCGCTGTGCGGAAGGTCGGTCCGGTGGGTACCGAGGGAAGAGGTGGGCCCGAGCACCTCAAGACCCAGCCGATCGCCTGGGCAGCCGAGAAGGGGGCTCCCCGCCGAAGCCACCCGTTACGGTGACGGGCATGTCTGACACCGACTTCTGGACCCTGCCTCCCGAGCGCATGACCCAGGGCAGCGGCAGCCGCTACGAACTGACCGTCCTCCAGCCGCCGTTCGCCGTGGACGCCAGTGAGCTTCCCCCCAACTCAGCTGATCAGGCGGCTGAGTTCGCCCGCTCGCTGGGGGCGATCGACGACGTGATCGAGAACCTCGGACCCCGTAAGCAGAGCGACTTGGCCACGGTCGCCACGAGGGCCGATCTGGATGTCGTCCGGGTGGGGGTGTGGGGGAGTGTCATGTCGGTCTCCGATCCGGCGTTCGCGGACGACGGCAACGACATGCCGCTGCTCGCGGAGGCCACCCGGCTGCGTGAGCGGTTCCCCGACGCGCGGATCGTGGGCCGGGTGGAGGTGCACTGCGGCGCCGAGCACACCGAGGATCTCGTGTGGCTGCCGGACGGGACCATGTTCCATGCCTGTGGCTGGCCCGGTGACGAACCGTTCGTCGTGACCGGCGACCCGCAAGGGGTGATGTCCGCCCTCGGGATCACCGTGGAAGCCCTCGAAGACATCGATGTGTACTTCGACCCGGACGACGAGCCGAACCAGAACGACTGGGGCGCCCTCGCCACGGCGTGTCTCGGGGACGCGGACCCGTGGGGCAGGGCCGATCTGGACGCCTCCTCGCTGCGGGTGCGGCACAGCGAGCACGCGACCAGCCACATGGAAGGCCTGTACTTCGGTGACTGAATGAGCGTCAAAGCCCCCTGCAACGATGTGAGTTGACTGTGCGACACGCCCTTTAATCGTTCTTTGCCTGTCGGTGGGTCGGTCTAGGGTGCATAGGCGACGCGTACACGTCACGGGGGCCTTACGCGTCGCCCCCATGCCCTCAAGGCCCCACACGTGAGGGAAGGCCACTCTTGAACACCGCATTACGGATACCCGAGCGCTGGCGTCTGGCCGGCCGTGTGCTGGCCGCGTTCGGGATCGCCTCGGCGATCACCATGACCGGGCTGCCCGGCATGGAGACCGACACCGCCACCGCCGCGCCGCGCGCCGTCTCGGCCAGGATCAAGCCCGGTGCCCAGCGCTGCGACACGAAGAACCTGGGGCGCGCGGAACAGAGCACGCCGAAGAACTCCGGGTTTCCCGACGACCCCACCGGCTCGAACTTCTCCGCCTGGCAGGGCAAGCCCAAGAACTTCACCTACGAACTGCCGGGCAGGGCGTACGACGGGGTGAAGCCGCCGACGGCCGCCAACAAGGCCGAGGCGATGTCGAAGGTTCCGAACGACACCGAGAAGAACTACAAGGCATGGCAGAAGATCGCGGACGCGTCCGGTGACCCGGAGGACCGCAGGTTCGAGATCTACGCCCGGTACTTCCACAACAAGGAGGGCCTGACCTTCGACCACTGGTTCGAGCAACGGTTCATCCGCAACCAGATCAACAACCACAAGGGATCGTCGTTCGAGCGCCAGCTCGTCCGCGACTTCCGCCTGGTCGGGCCGGACTGGCTGTGCGAGGTCACCGTCGAACTCATCGACGCCCAGGGCAACGTCGTCGACACCCGCCGGTACGACGCCTACAACAAGCGCACCAAGGAGTTCAACGAGTTCAAGTCGAACTCGGAGCTGACGAACAAACAGCTCGCGAAGGACCGGCAGGTCGCCCGGCTCATGCCGGACCACAAGTTCCGGGTCACCGGCGCGAAGGCGTTCACCGCGACCCAGCGCAAGAAGATCGACAACCTGAACCGGTACGTCAACCGGCTGCGGCCCGGCCAGACGAACCAGGTCCGCGGCAACCAGCGGACCTACAACCCCGTCCCGCGGACCAAGCCCATCAAGGGCTACTCCGACCACCAGAGGTGGTTCGCCCCCGGCTGTCAGGGCGGCCAGGGCGGGACACAGCTCGCCGCCGCCTCCAACTGCGGCACCCGCGGCCCGCTGAACGACCGGATCAACGGCTCCGGGAAGACCCTGGAGGAAGCCAAGAGGATCCAGGCCGACGCCCGCCGGCTCGACACCCGGGGCACCCTCCCGCGCGGCGGTCCGGGCGGCGTCGACTTCACCACCCTGGAACTGCGCTACGTCGGCGGCCTGGGCAAGGGCAAGGGCATGCAGTACTCCATGCGTGCCGACCAGATGCCCGACCCCGACGAGAACCCCGGGTTCGGCGGTGAGGCGCGCATGCGGCTCTCCTCCGACGCGCTGTTCACCTGGCTCGCGCTCACACCGGAGAAGTTCTGGGTCAACCTCAACCCGGACGAGCCGGACCGGGTCATGGACGCCACGTTCGGCAGGACCGACGCGGGCCGGGTCCTGCTCGAATCCGACCTGGAGATGAAGCACGACTTCGCCGAGGCCCTCAACCCCGACAAGCACGCCGGCGCCAAGCGGTACTGGGACACCGCGCCCCGCCAGAACGGCATGCCCTGCTTCCCCGGCGTACGCTTCTGGATCGAGCCCAAGCCCGCCCAGGTCCGCGAGCAGGACGGCGGGATCTACATCCTCGACGCACCCCTGAAGGTGTCCACCCAGTGGCTGGACGTCGAGTGGCAGGCACCCGGCTCCGATGAGTGCAAGGACCTGACCGACACGCAGAAGCACGCCATCGAGGCGAACGTCCGCACGAACGTGCTGCCGTTGGTGGAGGAGCGGGTCAACACCGACGCCGACTACGCCGACCTGCGCGCCGTCTACACCGCCCGCGTCGCCGCCGAGTACGTCCGGCAGCAGGACGCGAAGTCCCCGACCGACTTCCACAAGATCATCGACTCGAACGACGCCTCCGCGTGGCCGCTGCGCGCGCCCAACGAGAACTGGACCCGCGAAGGCGTCCACAAGCGTTACATGGACTCCCTCAAGGAGGGCATCGAGTGGTTCGAGCTGGAGTACGGCGGCGAGGTCCACAACCTGGGGGTCGGCGGCGTCGACTTCTCCAAGCAGCCCAAGAAGAACATCTCCCGCACCCGGTTCAACGTCGAACACCGCACCCTGGACACCACCACCAAGACGTCGCTCCAGTCCGATGACGTCTCGTACCAGGAGACCGACACCCTCTACCTGGGTGGTGGCAAACCGACGGAAGGTGACGGCGGGAGCCCCGAGCCCACGCCCACTCCTACCCCCACCTCCACGAAGCCCGGCCCCGACCCGAGCACGCCGGGTGACCACCCGTCGCCCTCGGCCCCGGCCCCGACCCACGCCGGCGGCAACACCCAGCCGCCGGCGAATAGGCCGGACCCGGACGGCGGCCTCGCCGACACCGGCTCCGACACTCCGGTCGGGCTGATCTCGGGCATCGCCGCGGCGGTCGTCGTGGCGGGCGCGGCCCTGATGTGGTGGATGCGCCGCAGGCGTCAGGACGCCACCGGCTGAACCGACCAACGTTGAGGCCGCACGCGCGGCACGCGGAGGGCCTCATCCTTGATGGCGAAGGATGAGGCCCTCTTTGTGTCCTTTGTGCCGCACCGGCTCGCCTGCGCCCGGGGCGGAGCCGCGCGAGCCATATTCGTGCATCTGTTCGATTCGCGCGTAGGCTGGTCCCATGGCAACGCACCAGCTCCAGGGATCGCTCTTCGACCAGGGCGACGACGTGCGCCTGGGCCCGCTGGACGGGATCCGCCGGACGGTCCTCGGCGACGGGGCCTGGATCGACCTGCTGCCGGGCTGGCTCAGCGGCGCCGGGGCGCTGTTCGAGCGGCTGGCCGCGGACGTCCCGTGGAAGGCGGAACGCCGGGAGATGTACGAGCGGGTCGTGGACGTGCCCCGCCTGCTCGCCTTCTACCGGGCCGGCGAGCCACTGCCGCACCCCGTTCTTGACGAGGCGCGCCGGGCCCTGTCCACGCACTACGCCGCCGAGCTCGGCGAGGAGTTCACGACGGCCGGGCTGTGCCACTACCGCGACGGGCGCGACAGCGTGGCCTGGCACGGCGACCGCATCGGCCGGGGCGCCCGCGAGGACACGATGGTCGCCATCCTCTCCGTCGGCACACCCCGCGACCTGCTGCTCCGCCCGCGCGACGGCGGCGCGACCGTCCGCCGCCCGCTGGGGCACGGCGACCTGATCGTGATGGGCGGCTCGTGCCAGCGGACCTGGGAGCACGCCATCCCCAAGTCGGCCCGGTCCGCCGGAGGGCGCATCAGCGTCCAGTTCCGGCCGCGCGGGGTGCAGTAACCCGGTATCCCGGTAACCGGACCGATCCGCCGGACGGGTTCTCGGGTGTGAGTAGTTGAGGTACAGAAAGTGCCGCTGAGATTGATCTTGTTGGAGTTGGCCTACCTCGTCGGCGCTTCGAGCTGACGGGGCACGGCGCCAGCGCGCAGCTCGCGCAGGTCCGGGATGTGGTTGTAGAGGGTGCCCGGGGAGACGCCCAGCAGCTTGGCGATCGAGGTGATCGAGCGGCCGGGGTCGGGCAGTAGATCGCGTGCGGCGCGGATGACTTCCTCGGTGGCGACGCTCGGGCGCCCGCCGACCCGGCCGCGCTCGCGGGCGGCGGCCAGGCCCTCGTTGGTGCCGATGACGATGAGTTCGCGGATGAACTCGGCGAGCGCGGCGAAGACGTGGAAGACGAGCCGGCCGCCGGGGGTGGTGGTGTCCAGGTTCTCGTGCAGCGAGGTGAAGCCGATCCCGCGCTCGCGTAGTTCGGCGACCATGTTGATGAGGTCCTGGAGGCTGCGGCCGTAGCGGTCCAGGCTCGGGACGACGAGGGTGTCGCCGGGGTCGAGGAAGGCGTGGCACGCCTTCAGTTCGGGGCGGAGCGCGTTCTTGCCTGACTTCTTGTCCGCGAAGATCTTCCGGCACCCGGCGGCGGCAAGCGCGTCGAGCTGCCGCTCCAGCTTCTGCCCGCTGGTCGAGACTCGCGCGTATCCGATCTTGATCTCGGTGCGGACGAGTGGTTCGGCGACGAGGAGGCCCGGCTCGGCCGGTTCGAGAGAAGTCATGGCCCCGGATCATGTCAGAAAACGGTGGTTCGGGGTTGTTGAATGACCCAGGTTTTTGAAGGGGTTTTTGAAGGTCCTGCAGGGTCCAGGCGGTCTCGCAAAGCGATCTTCAGAAAACGAAGGTTTGTTGAAGGTCGGGGTGTGTCCGGTGACGCGGAACGAAGGTGCCCGGAGCTGTCAATCCTGACGATCGTCAAGGTCCGATGTTGCCGTTCGTCTCGGGTTCCCAACCGTTCCCGCTTCTACGTTTGGCCTCATGGAACGAGAACCGCGAATGAAGGTCCGAGCCGGTCGGCTGCTCGGCGCGTTGGCCGTCCTGGGCGTGGGAGCAGGAGTTGTCACTTGGCTGTCCCCCGGTGGGCTGGGCGAGGCTGGTGCTGTCGAGGTCACGGGCGGGGCTTCGGCATCCGCGTACCGGTCGGTGGCCGGGGCGGTGGCGGATGCACCGTCGTGGCTGGGCCCGCTCCTGGAAGCGGCCACCGAGGGCACTTTGGTGATCCTCGGAATGCTGCTGGTCTGGATGTGGTGGACGGCAATCCGCCGCAAAGACACACGAGAGGTCGCCGGATCCGTGCTGACCGGTCTCGGCACCGTCGCGGCCTATGCGGTGAGCGAAGCGGTGAAGCTCGTCGTGGACGAGGAGCGTCCTTGCCGTGCGTTACGCGCAGGCGCCGAATCTGTCGCGGAATGCCCCGGAGCGGGGGACTGGTCGTTCCCGAGCAACCACGCCACCCTGGCCGCCGGCCTGGCCGTCGGTCTCGCCGTGCTGCGGCCCCGCCTCGCCGCGGTCACGCTGCCGCTGGCCGGGGCTGCCGCGCTGCTGCGTGTGCTGGTGGGGGTTCACTACCCGCACGATGTGCTCGCCGGCGCGACGCTCGGCGGCGCTGTCGTGGCGGCGGTGCTACTCGCGTTCATGCCCCTTGCTCAATCGGTGGCATCACGGCTGGGAAGGCTGAGGCGGAATGATCCCGGCTTCGTGGGCCACGACCGCGGCAGCGGCACGGTTGTCGACCCCCAGCCTCGCCAGGATGGAACTCACGTGGGCTTTGACCGTACCCTCGACCACATGGAGCCGCCGGGCGATCTGCCCGTTGGACAGGCCGCTTCCGAGAAAGGCCAATACCTCTCTTTCCCTGGCGGTAAGGGCGGCGACCCGGTGGCGGGCGGTGGAGCGCCGACCGGCCAGAGTGCCCGCGCCCGTCGCGGCGAGGTGCGCGATGACCCGAGCCGCGACTTTCGGTGACAGGTAGGCGGCGCCTTCGGCCACCGCTCGGACTCCGGTGATCAGTTCCTCGGGCTCGCCCGACTTGATCAGGAAGCCTGCTGCACCACCGCCGAGCGCTTGGAGGATGTAGTCGTCCTCGCCGAAGGTCGTCAGCATGATGATGTTCGTGGTCGGCACTGTGTTGCGGATTTCCGCAGCGGCGTCGATGCCGTTGATTCCCGGCATGCGGATATCGAGTACGGCCACCGCGGGGCGATGGCGTTGGACCAATTCAACGGCGGCGTGCCCGTCGACGGCCTCGGCGACGACTTCGATGTCCGGATCCGTGGCCAGGACAGCGCGTACCCCTGCGCGGATCATCGGCTCGTCGTCAGCGATCAGCACCCGGATCATCAAGCGCTCACGGGGTGATCGTGTCCAGGGACACCAGGGTGTCCTTCCGGAAGCAGAGCCGGTAGGCGTCGCCGGACCGGTCGTCGAACCGGTCGGCCGTCATCGCGTAGTACTCGCACGTTACGCCGTCTCCTGTCGGCTCGGCAGTCAGCGGTCGATAGTTCGTCTGCCGGTCCGGCAAGAAACGCTCGACCTCGGGACGATCTTGCCCCACATGCAGGCGGGCATAGTCGCGTGGGTCCAGGACCGACTGTGACGCCGACAGTATCTCCCAGCCCATGAGGGCTCCGCTCAGCAAAGCTCCCGTCACGAGGGGCACCATGACCGCGGCGACCAGAGCCCGGCCGACCCGGCGCCGAGCGCGGCGATGTTCCTGCGGCAGTTCGTAACCGCGGGAGGCTGAGTGTGCGAGCGGCGGCGAGGGTGTGTGCGGGATACGCGCGACGACTGCGTAGCCTCCGTCGTGCGGGCCGTGGTCGAACGAACCGCCGGTCAACCGCATACGTTCTTGGAGGCCGATAAGGCCACGCCCTCCACTCCGAGGCCGGGGCCGCTGATTGGCCGCAGACGATGGCGAGCCGTTCTCCACGACGACCTTTGTTTCTGCTGCCGTATGCGTCACGTGGACAGTCACGGTCGCGCCGGACGCGTGCTTGGCAACGTTGGTCAGAGCTTCCTGCACGACCCGGTGAGCTGCACGTTTGACCACGGGCGGCACGTCGTCCGCCTCGCCGCCGGTGCGCAACTCCACTGTGAGGCCGGCCGCGGAAGCCTCGGAGGTCAGACTCGTGAGGCTGGAGTTGGTGGGGTCCATGGGCGTTGCGTCGGTCTCCTCACGCAGGACACCGATCACCTCGCCGAGACGCTCCACCGCGGCCGCGGCTCTGGCTCGGATGTCCCCTGCGGCCTTTTGGTGGTGCTCTTCAAGGTCCGGCGCGAGTTTGAGTGCGCCGGCCGACAGGGCGATCAGGCTGAGGTCATGGCCGAGTACGTCATGCATGTCCTGAGCGATACGCGCCCGCTCGCGCAGCCGGGCTTGATCAGCGATCAGTTGCTGCTCGCGTTGCAGCTGATCGGCAAGCTCCCAACCGGCCCGGACAAGCTGCCGGTACTGGCACCAGAACCGGCCCGCGAACCAGGGCAGCATCGTGGCGGCAACCACCACTGTCACAAAGCGGCTGGCCAGAGGTAGCCAAGCAGGAACGACGGACAGGGCCACCACGCCGGCCGCGAGAATCGCGACCAGAGCGAGCGCTGTCGCCCCCGTCCGTCCAGGACGTCGTCCTGCCAGGAACGCGGCGACGGCAGTCGGGACAGCCCACCACGGGTTCATCACGCTCAGACCGGCGGCCACCGCGGTAGCCGCCGCGAGAATGGCCCCAGGATCAAGTGCCCGCCGTAGAACAGCGGTTCCGGTCGCGGTCCCACCGTTGATCATTGTGCTGTCCACGGAGGTGACAGTACGGACATCGGGCGCCCTCCGACCACTGCCGAAAGTCCAATCTACGTCGGTGACCGGCGGGCACTGAGCGCCGAAACATCCCGCTTCATGCAGGACTTACCGGCTCAACGATCGCCCAGGAGCGCGGATCTGGCGGGTGTCTGCGCGGGACCGTGCTCCCGTTCTGGTCTTACTCGTCGTCGTCCGCGTCTTCTGTCGCGTCCGGATCGCGCAGTGGGCGCAGGCCACTGTGTGGCCCGCTGGCCGCGATGTTGAACTGATAGCGGCCCAGAAAGTTGATGTGCCGGTCCTTGAGCGGAGAGAGCCGGGCCACGTCTTCATCCTTGAGATCGTGGCCCTCAGCGCGGAGCTGTGCGACGGCGGCGTCCAGGTAGCGGGTGTTCCAGAGGACCACGGCGTTGAGGACCAGGCCGAGGGCGGCGAGCTGGTCCTCCTGGCCCTCGCGGTACGCCTGGCGGATCTGGCCCCGGCCGCCGTGGCAGATCGCGCGGGCCAGGCGGTGGCGGGACTCCTGGACGGTGAGCTGCCGGTTCATCAGGCGGCGGTAGGTGTCGTCCATCGGGTCGACCAGGGCGAGCAGGTGCATGGTCTTGTCGAGGCGTCCGTACTCGGCGAACGCGGCGCCCAGCGGGGTGGGGTGGCCTTCGCGGCCGAACATCCGGAGCAGGTCGTAGGCGCGGACCTGGTTGGTGATGAGCGACCCGGCGACCCGGAGCATGTCCGGCCAGTGCGTGGCGATCCTTTTGAGGTTGACCTTGTTGCAGGCCACGGTCTCCAGCGGCCCGTACCCGGCGGCAGGCCCTTCTCCGTCGGGCAGGTCGGCCCGCCAGAACCGCTGGTCTGCCAGGTCACGGAAGCGCGGAGCGAAACGGAAGCCGAGCATCTTGTACAGGCCGAAGGCCATGTCGGAGTACGAGGCGTTGTCGGTTGCGACCATCTCCGGCTTCACCCCGCCGTCGAGGTTCAGCAGGGTGTCCAGGGTGTAGAGGCTGTCGCGCGGCGTGCCGCGCACCACCATCGCGCCGATCCCCGCCACCTGGTCGTTTACTGCATTGAGCCAGGTCACACCGCGTTTGTAACCGTAGTACTTGGGCGAGGGGCCGGTGTTGATGCTCTTGACGGGGACGACGAACCGCAGGCCGTCGACGGAGGCGAGCAGCCCGCCACCCCACATCTGGGCCAGCTCGATACGGGACTGCGCGGCGATCAGCGCGGCGTTCGCCTCGGCGAGGGTATCGGCGCGCACGTAGTTCTGGTCGACGTGGGACAGCCGCGAGCGCGTCAGCGCCTTGCTCTCCGGGTCGATGACCGGGGTCAGGCCGATGTTGCAGCTCTGCGAGACCAGCAGCGCGACCAGGGAGACGAGCAGGCCCTCCATGCGGGTGCGCCGCTCGGAGACGTGGCCGAACGAGTCGAGGAACCCGGTCCAGGAGTGCACCTCGAACAGCAGATCCGGCAGGTCGATCCTCGGGAGCATCGCCTCCGTGGTGGTCTTCAGCCAGGTCAGCGACTCCGGCTCGCCCACCGCGCCGAGCTTGTCCACCGACAGGCGGGCACGGCCGCCTCCCTCGGGGACGACGACCTCCACCTTCGTGTCGTCACCGGCCTCGGCGAGCCGGTCGGCCATCTGCCGCCACGCCGCGTCCAGCCCTCGCGTGAGCTGGGCCAGGTGCTCGCCCGCGTCCTCGGTCAGGGACAGGCCCGCCAGTACGTCGGCGCGCATCGCCTCCCACCGCGCCCCGTCCAGCAGCCGGGCCCGCGGGTCGGCCCACCGGTTCGACGGGGCCGCGAACACGTCGCGCCGGTTCAGCGCGCGGTGCAGCTGCTCCAGCACACACACCACGTACGCGTCCCGGTCGACTGCGCCCTGGGGCAGCTTGGTGTTCGAGAACACCGCCCGCTTCCACATGGCGGGCACCAGCTCGGCGTCGACCTCGCGGGGCAGCAGCGGCCGGTCCTTGACCCTCCGGCGCGAGAGCGAGGGCAGGCGGCGCACCGCCTTCAGGATGCGCCGCCCGGCCGGGGCGGCGCCCAGCGCGTCCGACTCGCCCAGCAGAGCCAGGAAGGGGCGCACAGTGTTGTACCGCAGGGCAAGCTTCTCGCGCATCGCCGCCTCGGCCGACCCGTCGTCCTCCGGCACCAGGGCCTCGACGGTCGCCACCGCCCCGGCCACCGCCGTACGCGGCACGGCCTCCTCCACCGCCGCCCACAGCGCCGCGACGTCGAGGTCCGCATCGTGCTCGGAGACCAGGTCCAGCTCCTCCGTGAGGATCTTCGACGCCTTCGCCAGGATGCGCGCGGCCTTCTCCAGCTGCGGCAGCATCGCCAGGCGCTCCCGCTCCGAGGCCCGCCGCGCCGGGCTGATCAGCCGGTTCGCCATCAACACCGCGAACAAGTCCAGCGCGTCATCGACCGCCTGCGCCTCCAGCTGCCGCACCACCGCCGTCAGCAACGCGGTCCGCCGCGGCTCCGGCGCCCGCTCGATCGTCTGCGCCTTGCTCAGCTGCCCGTACCGGGCCAGCGTGGACAGCCGGTTCACCGGCACCCGGGACAAGTTCACCCGCCCAAGCGCGAACGCGGAGATCTCCTCCACCCGCTCCATGGCCCGCACCATCGCGGTGCCCGTCGACTTCGTCGGCGGCGTCCGCAGCCGCTCCAGCTTCGAGACCCGCTTGCCCTCCGGCACCACCAGCAGCTCAGCCAGCGCCAGCGCGAGCGCGGGATCGGCCCGGTGCGCAGCACGGGCCACCGCCTCGTACACACGCCGCTCGGCCACCGTGCGGGCCTCCGACACCTGCCGGGCCAGCACGCTCACCCCGGGCAGCAGCACCCGGTTCTTGCGCAGCCACGTCACCGAGTGGTTGAACAACGCCACCGGCCCCTCGGCATGCGTCCACGCCCGCCCGTACAGGAAGCCGCGGAACTCCCGCCCCCAGTCCCGGTCGGTGAAGTCCCGGTACTTGAACCGCTCCTGGATCTCCGCTGCGTGCTCGTACGGTGTCCTGCGCCGCTCCGGGTACCGCTTCACGCACGAGGCGTCCGCCATGCCGAGCTGCCCGGCCAGGTACTCCACGACCTCCCACGGCACTGCGAGCGGGTCCTCACCCAGGAACCGGCCGACGTAGCGGACCGTGCAGATCTGCACCGCCATCCCCAGTCGGTGCGCGTCCGTACGGCGCAGCGCGATCAGATCACGGTCGTCGTCATCGAGGAAGAAGAACCGCTCCAGCTCCGGGCGCGTGGGCACCTCGGTGAACGCCCCGTACGCCTCGGCCTGCTCATCAGTCAGAAATTCCACCGGCACGACCGGACCGTAGTCAGCACCGACAGCCACCCGACGATCTTTCCGAGAACCCCAGCGGCACCCCCGGTAGATGTGCTAGCCGACCATGATCAATCTCAGCGGCACTTTCTGTACCGCAACTACTCACACCCGGTTCTAAAACGGGCACGTGTTCAGAACGGGCCCGTGTTCTGCCTCTGGGCGTTCCCCGTCCCCAGGCCCTGTGCGAGCCCCTGCTGCGCCGCCCCGCGCTCCAGCGCGCCGCGTTCCCCCGAGCCGCCTCTGCGCCGGAGTACGACCAGGCACCCGCAGACGGCCGCCGCGAGTACGGCCACCATGGCGATGACAACGATCATGTGTCCCCCGTATGTCGGACAGAACCGTGCTGCGGTTCCGTCGCTGACACGCATTGTCGCTCGCCGCCGGTCGGCTGGGAAGGCCGATGCCGCTTCGGGCACCGCGGAGGCGTTCGCCGGGGGAGAGGGGCGGGCTCCGGCGGGAGGCCGCGGCCGGAGGTCGTCGCGGAAGGGCCGAAGGAAGTCTTGTGCGAACCCTTGACCGCTGCGAGGCCGAACGGTCGTCTACAACACCGACAAGGAGAGCGGCGGCAACCTGCTGATCACCGAGGTCGGCAACGACTTCTCCCGCCGCACTCACCTCGGCGTCCTCTACGACTCGGGCACCGCCGCCCCGGAGAACGGCCGCAGCGCGTCCCCGAGCTTCGGTACGGACCACGGAGTGCCGTACATGGTCCACGAGGCGGGCGCGCGGCTCCAGGGCTCGATCGCCGTCGCCCGCGGCTGACAGGGGGGCGGGGTGCGCCGGACGGTCGCACCCCGCCCCGCCGCCGGCCGGGACACCTCTTCAGTCGGCTGCCGGGCGCCATCGCTCGGCCTCGCGTGCTGCCGCGCGTGCGCCGAGGAATCCGACGGCCAGGGAGACCGCCGCGCACGCGCCGATGCCGGCTGCCAGGACGGTCCAGGACACGGAGCCCTCCTTCACCAGGGCGATGAAGAACACCGAGTGCCATGCGGTCACCGCCCCTGTGACAACGGTCGAGATGAGCAGGGGCACCGTGAGATGCCACGAGGCGACGGACCGGAACACGCGGCGTCGACCGGTCAGGACGGACAGCGGGGCGAGCGCGTGGCGGATCCGGACGAACTCGGCCGCAGCGCTCACCGCTCCGGCCACGAGAACGAAGAGGATGCCGGTGATGCCGAACAGCTGGATCCAGTTCGGCAGGCGGGAACGCGAGGACCCCAGCCAGTTCCCGCCGAGTGCCTCCACCTGTACCGAAGGGTTGGGGAGTGTGAACGCGGCCTGTTTTACCGCGGCGAGCTGCCCGGCGGCGGGGGTCACGACGACGAGGGACTGTGTGCCGTCCGTCTTCACACCGGCAGGGGGTGCCGGGACGAACTCGAAGCCGCCCCACCAGCGGCGCATTTCCTCCACCTGAGCGTTTCCGCCGGTCGGCGCTGTCGCGCCGCCGTGGCACTCCACCCGCAGTACACGCAGGTCGCGACAGGTTCCTGTGACCGTGACCCACGGTTCTCTCGGCGGCCCGGGATCGTGGAACGTACGGCTCAGCAGGACCGCGCCCGCCGGCAGAGCTGAACGGAGGCGGCCGGTCTGTGCCGCGGTCATACTGCTGGGGGTCACCTCGATCACGGTGTCCTTGATCCGCTGATGGGTGGCCACGGCCGCTTGCGAGTGAACGCCCAGCCTGCTTGTCCACACCTGCATCTGGGCGACGATGCCGATACCGATCACCATCGCCAGGGCGAGACGGACGATGACGCCCGGGTGCGCGTGTGTCCATCGCCCGCCGATCAGACGGCCCGCGTGGCCCTTCCGCCGCCCGCTCTCGGCAAGCCATGAGCCCAGATGTCGGGTGAGGAGGGCCACCACGGAGGACAGGAACGCCCACATCACGACGGTCCCTGAGGTGAAGACGAAGAGCTGAGCCCTGCGAGGCATGTACTGGCTCGTCAGGACCAACGCGACCCCCACACCGCAGAGTGTCAGACGCCATGCGGGAACCCGGGAGCTGAAGGACGCGGGGCGGGTGGACGTGCCGTCCCGGTGGATGCGGTGCGTGCCCACCACGATGCCGAGCACGACCAGCAGCGACACCACGGCCGAAGCGGCGGCCATGGGCCAGGCGGCCCGCACATCATGGTGATCGAGGACGTATCCCGTGGGCGCGAGGCGTGTGCTGTGCACGGACGCGACGGCATACGGGACGAGCGCGGTGAGCGTTCCCAGCACGGCCGGGACCGCCGCTTCACCGGTGTTGACGATCATGCGGTGCCGCCATGTGCCGCCCAGTGCCTGCAGCAGACCGCCGCGTCGGTCACGGGTGCGGGAGCCGACCCGTGCGGCGACGACGGTCAGAGCGAGCGCGGGCAGTCCGGCCAGGGCCCACAGCGCGAGGAGAGGAGAGCTCACCGCCGGCTGATCGACCATCTCTCCCGTCGCTCCGCCGTTGCTGCCGAAGGCCGACACGGGAAGCCACCGGCGATCGTTCCTGGGGGCCCCGTCTCCCACCCGGACGTAGGCGATCCGTTCGGAGGGTGTGACCAGGCCGTCCGTGGTGATGGTGCCGGCGAACCTCCCGTAGCGAGTCAGGATTCCTTCCCCGCTGCCGGTCCTGACGAGTTCGGGAGAGAGCAGGACTTCGCCCGGCTTCGGCCAGCGGGTCACACCGGCGGGAACGGGAGCCCCGGCGGTGAGTGGCCGTACGAACACGAGGGAGACGGGTCTGCCGCCGACGGAGTCGCCCCCCTGCCGGTACAACAGGGCGGCATCCCTGCCCAGGTCCACCACTGGCCCCCGGGCCTGCGCCCTGGTCTCCCGGCCGTCGTACGTCGCGAGCGTGGCCACGGTTGCCAGGACGACGAAGGCAACGGCGGCCGCCGCGCCGAACAGGCCCCACCATCGCAAGCGGTCGCCCGGCGTGGACCGGCCGGCGGCGAGACCGATCCTGAGCAGTTTGGACGTGGTGCGGAACCTGTTCCCCATCACAGCGCCCTTGCTTCGGCCAGGATCCCGCCGCGCAGTTCTTGGCGCCGGTCGGCACGGCCGGCCACCGAGAGGTCGTGGGTGACGACCAGCAGTGCGCAGCCACGGTCCCGGGCGGCCGTGAACAGGAGGGTGGCGACAGCCTCCTTGGCGTCCGGGTCGAGGGCGCCGGTGGGTTCGTCGGCGAGCAGCACGGCGGGTTCCGTGATCAGGGCGCGGGCGACGGCGGTCCGCTGGCGCTCACCGCCGGAGAGCATGCCGGTCGGAGTGGAGCCGGCGGGGACACCGAGCGCACCGAGGAGTTCCTCCGCGCGCCGGTACGCGTCCTGATGCCGTCCTCCGTCGAGCAGGACCGGCAGGGCGACATTCTCCACCGGGCTCAGTTCAGGGAGGAGTTCGCCGAACTGGAACACCATGCTCAACGTCTCCCGGCGCGCTCGGGCGAGCCGCGCGGATCCGAGTCCGGTGATGTCTCTTCCCCCGGCGGTGACCGTGCCCGACTGCGGCTTGATCAGCCCGAGTACGCACATGAGCAGGGTTGACTTGCCTGACCCGCTGGGGCCGGTCACGGCGACCGACTCGCCCCGGGGCACGGACAGTTCCACGCCGTCGAGGAGAGTCCGCCCTCCGACCTGGTAGCGCAGGTTGCTGATATGGAGCCCGGACGAGTCCTTCTGGTACACCGAACGTGCCTCTTGTCTCGGGAATGCTCTTGTCTCAGGAATGGGGGTGCCGCACCGGCCCTGGTCGGTCCGGTGCGGCAGGAACAGCCTTGAGAATTCCGGTTACGGGAATTTCCAGCCCGAGCAGTCGTCCGGCGCACCGTAGTTCTCGTCACAGACCTTGAACTCGTAGATGCTCGACCCGTCGGCCGAGTACGAGGTGGTTCCGGGGCCACTGTGGTTCCACAGCGTGTGCTTCGATCCCACGTTGTTGATCCGGTAGTACTCCGCCTTCACCGGGTCCCCGTCTCTGCTGTTGTCCTTGACGGCCACCATCCCGCTGTCGGCCTTGGCCGGAGACCAGCCGTGCGCACCCCCGGCGTAGGCGTCCACTGCTGCCGCCGCCGTGGCCGTGGGCACGGCGATGGCGAGGGTGAACAGCGCAGCCGCAACGATCTTCGTACGTGTCATTGGTGCGTACTCCTTCAGCCGGCGAAGTCCAGAACACGGAAGGGAGCCTCAGCCACAGGACATGCGGCTGCCGCTGATACGTCGTGCTCCTCAGATGTCTCTGAGCCAAAGCCCCCGCGACGGCCGATTAATCGCACAAGTGAGCTACGGATAACAAGAGATGGCTTGCCCTCCACCATCCGCCGCGAGGGTGCACTTCTCGTTGCGACATGCGCAACGTCGCTGTACGCGGGTTGGGATATCCGGGGCGGGCAGGCAGAAGACAACCGGGATCGGCAATCCGGCCCGGACGTGATCGACCAGAAACCGCCCTCGGAATCCAGGCCTCCGCACCCACCGGCGCGACGGGTCCAGCCGTGCCGGCGAGGCGGACTCAGCCCGTGTACTGCGGCGGTACCGCGGCGGCCTCGGCGAGGACCGGGCCCAGGTTCTCGGCGCGGATGCGGCGGTCCACGTACAGCAGTCCGGTCACCAGCGGCGGGAAGGTGGCCACGATCAGCTGGCTGACCAGCTGTCCGATCATGACGGCGATCAGATAACCGCTCATCGCGACGACGACCGAGGCCGGGTTCGGGTCGTCGCCCAGGTTCGCCGAGCCGAGCATCCCCGAGAACATCCCGAGGAACGTGAACGGCAGCTGGATCAGATAGCTCGCGACCCCCGCGATGGCGCCCGCCAGCAGGCTGATGCCGAAGATCCGCCACCAGTCGCCGCGCACCAGCACGGACGAACGGCGCAGCGCCGCGATGGGGCCCTGGTTCTCGAAGACCACGGCCGACGGCGCCAGGCTGAACTTCACCCAGAGCCAGACCGCCAGCGGCGCCGTCGCCAGGGCGCCGAGCAGGCCGACGACGACCAGCGTGACCGAGGCACCGTCACCGCCGCCCGCGCTCGCCAGGCCGATGATGAGGGCGACGACACCGGACCAGGCCAGCAAGAGGGGGATCATCGCGATCACCCAGGTCAGGAATACCGTTCCGATCACCGCGGGCACCCGTGCCCAGGCCCGCTGCCAGACGGCGGTGAAGGTGGTCGGCCGGCCCAGGACCGCTTCCTGGAGGACCGCGGGTACGGCCGCGTACATCAGGGCCGTCGAGAGCACGGCCGCGATCAGGCACACCAGCGCGACCGAGCAGAGGGCGATCACCACCGGTGCCCAGTCCTCGGTCCTGGGGTCCTCGTCGTAGCTGAGCGAGAACATCCGGTGCAGGTGGTCGGAGGTCGCGGAGTAGGCGATCGCGACCGCTGCCACGACCACGGCCAGCGCCCCGCCGTACACGGCCGCGCCGACGCCGAACAGCTGCTTGCCGTGGCGGCCCACGGTGGAGAAGGCGCCGTTGAATATGTCCCCGAGCCTCAGCGGCCCCAGGGGTATCACCCCGGGCTTGGGCGGCATCCAGCCGCCGCCCCAGCCGCCCCAACCGGGCGGCCCTCCGGGAGGCCCCCCGTACGGCGCGCCCCCGTACGGCCCGCCGCCCCACCCTGCGTCCTGCGCCACTGCTGCTCCGCCTGTCAGTCGGTCATGTACATGGACGGGCCACCGTATCGCCCCCGGTGCCCGGACGGCCCCGGACTTTCCGCACGGGCCGATGCGTACACTCGTACACATGGGATATGGACTGCTGGCCGCGGCCATCGCGGCCGAGGTGGCCGGGACGACCGCCATGAAGTACAGCGAGGGTTTCACCCGGCTCTGGCCCTCACTGATCACCGTCGTCGGCTATCTGCTCGCCTTCTCGCTGCTCGCCCAGACCCTCAAGACCATGTCGATGGGCACCGCCTACGCGATCTGGGCCGGCATCGGCACCGCCGCCGTCGCCGTCATCGGGATGCTGTTCATGGGGGAGTCCGGCAACCTGGTCAAGCTCGCGGGCATCGCGCTGGTCATCGCCGGTGTCGTGGTGCTCAACCTGGGCGGTGCGCACTGATGGCACGGCGGTACGACCCCGAGCGGCGCGCCCGGATCATCGACGCGGCGATCCGGGTGGTCGGCGCCAAGGGCATCGCCGGACTCAGCCACCGCTCCGTCGCGGCCGAGGCCGATGTGCCGCTCGGCTCGACCACGTACCACTTCGCCTCGCTGGACGAGCTGTTGACCGCCGCGCTCCGCCGGTCGAACGAGAACTTCGCCGGGCTCATGCGGGAGAGCCGCGCCCTCGCCGACCCGGCCGCCGACCTCGCGGCCGAACTCGCCCGGCTGCTCGGGGAGTTCTTCGGCGGCGGCCGGGGCCGGGCGGAGCTGGAGTACGAGCTCTACCTCGCCGCCCTGCGCAGGCCCGCGCTGCGGCCGGTCGCCGCCGAGTGGACCGACGACACGGCCGCGCTCCTCGCGGCACGCACCGATCCGGCGACCGCGCGGGCCCTGATCGCGCTGATGGACGGGATCTGCCTCCAGGTCCTGCTCACCGGCGGGGTCTACGACGAGGCGTACGCGCGCGAGATGCTGGGCCGGATCACCGGCTGAGCGGACGCGGCCGGGGCGGCGCGGGATCGGGCCGGCGGGACCGCTGGATCAGCGTCTATCCCGCGGCCCGGACCGCGGCCAGCGCCGCCCGCACGCTCTGTTCGATGTCGGTGATCGGGTACAGCGCCTCGCGGACCGTGCGGTCCCGGTCCACCACCAGCGTCAGCCGCTTCAGCCGGCTGATCCCGGCGGCCCGGAACGTCGGCAGCCGCAGTGCCGCCGTCAGCTCCAGTCCGGCGTCCGACAGGAGCGGGAAGCGCAGCCGCTCCGCCTCCGCGAACGCCCGCTGCTCGTCCGGGCGCTGGGTGGAGACGCCGTGCACCGTCGCGCCCGCCGCCGTGAACTCGGCCAGCTGGTCGCGGTAGGTGCGCGATTCGAGGGTGCAGCCCCGCGCGCCGGGAATCCCGGACCAGTCCGGCGGATAGGACTCCGGGCGGGCGTAGGCGCCGGGGAAGAAGTACAGGACGGTGTACGGGGTGGCCGCCGCGACCGGGTCGTGCTCGCCGCCGGTGTGGAACGGCAGGCTCAGCTCCGGCAGCCGGGTGCCCACCAGCGCGTGCACCCGTGCGGCCTCCTGCGAGGACTCCTGTGTGGTCGCCATGGTCGCTCCGTCTCCCGTCACCCAGGCGTCGCCCCAGTCCTGGAGCGCGATCAGTACCGGCAGCAGGGCGCGGCCGCGCGGGGTCAGCCGGTACTCGTACCGGGCG
The DNA here is from genome assembly GCF_044756945.1 of Streptomyces sp. NPDC091387. Taxonomy (NCBI): domain Bacteria; kingdom Bacillati; phylum Actinomycetota; class Actinomycetes; order Kitasatosporales; family Streptomycetaceae; genus Streptomyces; species Streptomyces sp. NPDC091387. The sequence continues at coordinate 417,572 of NZ_JBIVTZ010000003.1, forward strand.
GGCCGTTCCTGGTAGGGCTCCCTGGACAGCACGTCCGCCTCGACCAGCAGCCGCAGCCGCTCGGTCAGGACCTTGCGGGACACGCCGAGTTCATGCTGGAGGGCGTCGAAACGGTGCACCCCGCGCGCCGTGTCCCGCACGATCAGCAGGGTCCACCAGTCGCCGACCACGTCGAGCGCCTGGGCGATCGCGCAGTCGGCGTCGGCCAGGCTGGTGCGGTGGGGCATGGGGTTCCTCCGTCACGTCGGACGGTCGTTCAACTGGATCGACCTGCGGAGAACATGCTGCCACAGTCCGTTCCCAAGGGGAACTTTCTCGATCCGCGATGCGGTCACCGCGCATGCCGGCCTCTGGCGGCAGAGCCGAAACCACGCGACAAGCAGGACCTGTCCGAGCAGATGACACCGGATACCGAGGCGCCCCCGGAGATGAACTTCTACGACGTGGGCGTCCAGGGCGACCCGCGGGTCCTCACCACCCTGGTGGGCCTGCTCGACACCCCGACCCCGACTTCGCCGTCGTCACGCCGTGACCACCGATGCCCGGCTGCCGCTCCCGCTGCCGGCCTCCGGACGCCGCGACGCCCGGAGGCCGAGACCGGTTCGCCGGGGCGGCCCCCGGCCGGTTAGGTTCTGGTCATGACCGACACGACTTCCACCCGTACCACCGGCGCCGTCGCCGCCGGCCTCGCCACCATCGCCGGCGACGGTTCCGTTCTCGACACCTGGTTCCCCGCGCCCGAGCTCACCGCGGAGCCCGGCCCGGCCGGAACCGAGCGGCTCACCCCCGACCGTGCCGTCAACCTGCTCGGCGAGGGCGCCGCCAAGGCCATCGGCGTGGACGCCCGCCGCGGGGTCGAGGTGGTCGCCGTGCGCACGGTCATCGGCTCGCTCGACGACAAGCCGCTCGACGCGCACGACGCGTACCTGCGGCTGCACCTGCTCTCGCACCGCCTCGTCCAGCCGCACGGCCAGAACCTGGACGGCCTGTTCGGCCTCCTCACCAACGTGGCCTGGACCTCGCTCGGGCCGGTCGCCGTCGACGACCTGGAGAAGGTGCGGCTGAACGCCCGTGCCGAGGGCCTGCACCTCCAGGTGACCTCGGTCGACAAGTTCCCGCGCATGACGGACTACGTCGCGCCGAAGGGCGTGCGGATCGCCGACGCCGACCGGGTGCGGCTCGGCGCGCACCTGGCCTCGGGCACCACCGTGATGCACGAGGGCTTCGTCAACTTCAACGCCGGCACCCTCGGTACCTCCATGGTCGAGGGCCGCATCTCCGCGGGCGTCGTCGTCGGCAACGGCTCCGACATCGGCGGCGGCGCCTCCACGATGGGCACCCTCTCCGGCGGCGGCAAGGAGCGCATCGTGATCGGCGAGCGCTGCCTGGTCGGCGCGGAGGCCGGGGTCGGGATCGCGCTCGGCGACGAGTGCGTCGTCGAGGCCGGTCTGTACGTCACCGCCGGTACCCGGGTCACCCTGCCGGACGGCCAGGTCGTCAAGGCGCGCGAGCTCTCCGGCGCCTCGAACATCCTCTTCCGCCGTAACTCGGTGACCGGCACCGTAGAGGCCCGCCCGAACAACGCGGTCTGGGACGGCCTCAACGACGTCCTGCACAGCAACGGCTAACAAACCGCCCGCAGTTCCTCGTACGCCTCTCGCAGCCCGTCGGCCGCCTCGCGCCCGGCGGGCTGCAGCGGTTCCCGGACCGGGCCCGCGTCCAGCAGCGCCTTCGCGGTCACCGTGCCGGGCAGCCCGGACGCCATCATCAGCTCGACGAGCGGCGCCAGGAGCCCGTTCAGCCGCGCCGCCCCGGCGGTGTCCCCGGCATCGAACGCGTCCAGCACCGCCCGCAGCCGGCGAGGCACCACGTTGGCGACGGTGCTGACGTAGCCCGCGCCGCCCACCGCGTACAGCGGCAGGTTCAGCTCCTCGCAGCCCGAGTAGTACGCGAGCGCGGTGGCGGCGATCACCCTCGTCGCGCCCAGCAGGTCCTGCGAGCAGTCCTTCACCGCCACGACGCGCGGGTGCTCCGCCAGCCGCAGCACCGTGTCCGGTTCGATGCGGGTGCCGGTGCGGCCGGGGATGTCGTACAGCATCAGCGGGAGGCCGGTGGACTCGGCGACCCGCAGGAAGTGCGCCTCGACGGCGGTCTGCGGCGGACGGCTGTAGTACGGCGTCACCACCAGCAGGCCGTCGGCGCCCGCCCGTTCCGCCTGCCGCGCCAGCTCCACGGTGTGCCGGGTGTCGGCGCTGCCGACACCCGCGACCACAGGCACCCGCGCGCCGACCGCTTCCCGCACCGCGCGCAGCAGCGCGGTCTTCTCGGCGTCGGAGGTGGTCGGGGACTCGCCGGTGGTGCCGCTGAGCACCAGGCCGTCGCAGCCGGCCGCGACCAGTGCCGCGGCGTGCCCGGCGGCCGCGTCCGGATCGAGGGCGCCCTCGGCGGTGAACGGGGTGATCATGGCGCAGAGGGCACGGCCGAAGGGGCGCGGGCGGGGTGCTGCGGGAGGCGTCATGTCCGGAGTGTCCGCCCACCGGACCGTGAAGGTCTACTTAGTTCTTCTTCGGGTGAGGCTGAAGGAAAGCTCAACAATCCGGTGCTCTGGCATGATCGGCCGCACATCGGGGCGGGCTGACGTGGGGGGCGGACACATGGGCGTGCGGGCACTGTGGGGGACGGGAACACGGAGAGCTGTCCCGGCGGCGCTGACCGTGGCGGGAGCGCTCACCCTGTCCGGGTGCGCGGGGTTCCTCGTGCCGGCGGGGGAGGGGGAGGTGGGCCCGAGCCCGTCGCACACCGCGTCCGCGGGGGTGCACGTGAGCACACCGTCTCCCCTGGACATCGCCTCCCCGCCCGCCGTGCGTCCGGGGGCGCCCGTCCGCCCGACCCCGGCACCCTCCGCCACCGGCTGCCCGGACTCGGGCCTCGTCGTGGACATGGGCCCCGTGCAGGCGGCCCTCGGCCACCGGGCCGTCGGGCTCACCCTGACCAACTGCGGCGGCAAGCCCGTCCGGGTCGACGGCTACCCCTCGGTCCAGGCCGTCGACGAGAACGGTGACGCGCTGCCGGTGAAGGTGAACCCGGGCTCGTCGTACATGGGCCAGGACAAGGGCCCGGAAGAGGTCATGCTGGCCCCGGGGAAGACCATGCGGTCGCTCCTGGTCTGGGTCTCCACCCCGACCGGCGGCGACCTGATCGAGGGCGACGCGCTGGAGATCGCCCCGGCGCCCGGCCTGGAGGCGCGCACCTTCCCGCTGGAGGGCAGCGACGTACGGCTGCTCGACGAGTTCAACATGACGGGCTGGCGGACCTCGACGGCCGAGTGACCTTCGCGGACGGGGCCCGTTCAGAGGGCGAGCTTGAAGCCCTCGTGGCTCGCGGCGAAGCCCAGCGAGGCGTAGAACCGGTGCGCATCCGTCCGGTTCTTGCCACTGGTCAGCTGGACCAGCGCGCAACCCCGCCGCCCGGCCCGCTCGACGGCCCGCTCCATCAGTTCGCGCCCGAGCCCACCGCCCCGCCGGTCCGGCCTGATCCGCACGGCCTCGATCAGCGCCCGCTCGGCACCGTGCTTGCCGAGCCCCGGAACATAGGTCGCCTGGAGGCAGCCGACCACCGTGCCGCCGTCCACCAGCACCAGGATCTCGTTGCGTGCATCGTCCGTTATATCGGTGAACGCCTTCTCGTAGGCCTCGTCCACGACGACAGAGGCCGGGTCGACGACCACGTCCTCGTCGGCGAGCAGGGCGAGTACGGCGGGCAGGTCCTGGCGGGTGGCGGTACGCAGGTTCACACCCCGGATTCTGGCACGGTGGCCCGGCGCGTCAGTATCCGGACAGCACCCCGGCCCCATGGCCGACCGGCACGGTGTGGGTCACCCACGCACCGCCGGCGAGCAGATGCGGCAGGAACGGCATCGGCTCGGGCAGATGGCCGGGGACGGCGTCACGCAATGCCGGGCCGCTCTGCCGGCAGGTGCTGGGCGCCGTGGCCGGCACGCTGCCCGCGAAGGCGATGGTGACCGGGCGGTGGACATGACGGCCGGCACGCGTACCACTCCGGGGTGCGCGGCAACCACCGCGGCCCAGCGCGTCGCCATCCGCCCCGGGGCCCGTCACACGGTCGCCGGCGCCCGCGCGCACCCGCTGTGGGACCCGGCCTAACGCCTGGCCATGTACAGGCCGAACGCCTTGTGCAGCAGCCTGTTGACCGGATAGTCCCACTCGCCGACGTACTCGGCGGCCCGGCCGCCGGTGCCCGCCTTGAAGCGCAGCAGGCCCATCAGGTGGTTGCCCTCGTCGAGGGTGTCGGTGATGCCGCGCAGATCGTAGACGGTCGCGCCCCGCTCGTGCGCGTCGCTCATCATCCGCCACTGGATCGCGTTGTTGGGCTGCACCTCGCGCCGGCGGCTGGTGGAGGCACCGTAGGAGTACCAGACGTGCGTCCCGACCGTCAGCATCGTCGCCGCGGAGAGGACCTCCCCGTCGTGGTGCGCGAGGTAGAGCCGCATCCGTTCGGGATCCTCGGCGCGCAGCGCGGTCCACATGCGCTGGAAGTAGTCGAGCGGGCGGGGGATGAACCGGTCGCGCTCGGCCGTCTCGCGGTACAGCTCGTAGAAGGCCGGCAGGTCGTCGCGGCCGCCCTCGACCACCTTGACGCCCGCCTTCTCCGCCTTCTTGATGTTGCGCCGCCACTGCTGGTTCAGCCCGCCGCGGATCTCCTCCAGCGACAGTCCGGCGAACGGCACCTGGAAGACGTACCGGGGCTGGCCGGCGCTGAAGCCGTCCGTGCCGCCGTCCTCGCCCTGCTGCCAGCCCAGCCGGCGCAGCTGGGCCACCAGCTCGGCGGCCCCCGGCTCGCTCACGTCCGGCTCGACGTCGCGGAGCCTGCGCGCGGCCGGATCGGGGATGGCGTCCTTGACGGTCTGCGCCTCCCAGCGGCGGGCGATCACCGGCGGGCCCATCCGTACCGTGAACGCGCCCCGCGCCTTGACATGGGCCACCAGCGGATCCAGCCAGAGGCGCAGGTCGCCCTCGTGCCACGGGATGACCGGCCCCTCCGGCAGATAGGCGAGATACCGCTTCACCCGGGGGATCGGCCGGTACAGCACCAGCGCGGCGCCGACGATCCGCCCGGCCTCCGACCAGCCGATGCTCTCCGCGTGCCAGTCCGGCTTCACCTCGCCCCACGACGGGACCTGCATATGACTCGCGGAGCCCCGCTCCGCGACAAACGCCAGGTGCTGTTCGCGCGTGATGGCCTCGACCCGCAGCGACATCCGGTACTCCGTTCGTTGTCCGATTCGTCAGCCTAACGACGACGGCGCGGCCCGCAGTTGACCTCAAGCGCACTTGACGTCACAGGGTGGCTGTCACGGGCGCACCGCAGGGGAGCGCCGGTGAGGGGAGCAGCCATGAGCGTCGAATTCGTGTCCAGGCCCGATTTCACCCGAGCGGACGCGGGCATCGTCAAGGCCAGTACCTGGGACGTCGGCACACCGGAGCGGCAGGGGCTCGCGGTCGAGGCCATCCGGGACACCTGGGCCGCCCGGGAGTGGCCGCGGCCGGGCCCGCTCTCGTACACCGTCCACGCGGGGGAGGACGGCAGGACGCTCTTCCACTACTCGCAGTGGAAGGACGAGGAGAGCCACCGGGCCTTCGTCCGGGCCGGCCGGGACGCGCGCAACGCCGACATCGACGCGGCCGTGCCGGGGATCGAGCGGATCGCGCTGCACACGTACGAGCTCTACCGCTCCGCGTCGCTCGGCGGCCCGGACGGGCGGGAGCCGGGGTGCGTCGTCATCGTCGACGTGGAGTTCGAGGGGGCGGACAAGGCCCGCCAACGCGACTGGGTGGACGGTGTGTTCGAGGCACTGGGGACGGACCGGGCGCCCGCACCGGGCGGTATCGGCGGGCACTTCCATGTGAGCACCGACGGAACCCGGGTGCTCAATTACGCGGAATGGGTGAGCGCCCAGGCCCACATCGACGCACTGGCCGCTCCCGGGAACGGGGTCGGGTCACGGACACCGCAGTGGGAACGGGTGCAGAACCACCCCGGGGTGACCGGCGGCGGCGTGCACCGCTACACCCCCGCGCTCAGTCTGCGACCGGGGGTTCGCGGGCGGTAACCGCGCGGGTGCGGCCCCCCGTCGCCGGGGCCCGGCGGGCGGGCGGCGGTGGACCTGCCCGGGTACCGGGCGGCGTGGGGCGAAATGCGTCTACGCTTGGGCCGCCTGTCCCCGTACGCGCCCGGAGCCACGGCCCCGGCGACGCGTGCGCCCCGTACGTTCCTAGGAGAACCCCCTGATGTCCGCAGAGCGCCCCACCCTGCCGCCGGTACGGCTGCACACCGAGGCCGAGCTGGCACGGGACGCGCTTGCCGCGCCGTTGCTCGCCCGCGCCGTCCGGCTCGCCCGCTGGGCCGGGCCCGGCACCAGGGTGGGCGCCGGCGGCGAGCTCGTCGAAGCGCAACTGCCCGCGGCGGCCGAGCACCTCGGCCTCACCGCGGACGAGGACGGTGCGGCGGAGGCCAGTGAGGCCTGGCGGCTCGCGGTCGACACCGGGCTCGTCGAGGTCGAGGACCCGGCGGACGAAGAGACGGACCCGGGAACGGAGCCGGGGGAGGAGGACGGCTTCGGTGAGGAGCCGGAGGGCACCGTCACCGCGGGCGAGAACCTGGCGCTGCTGACCGGCGGATCACCGCAGGACGTCCTGGCGATCTGGCTCGACGGCCTGGAGGCCGCCCACGCCGATGCCACCGCCCCCTTCTTCGACGACTTCGCCGACCTCGTCAACGAGGACGGGTCGATCGACTTCGACGCACTGGACTGGGACCCGGAGACCGAGGCCGAATTCCTCGACGGCGTGCTCGGCAACCTCTACCTGCTCACCGTCTCCGACAGCGCCGCGGGCGACGCACCCGTGCCGCTGCCCGCGCTCGCCGCGTCGATGATCGTGCCCGACGACATGGGCGAGCCCACCGACGACATCCTGGAGCAGGTGTCGGACGCGATGATGCGCCTCGACGACCAGTTCCGGGTCCTGGAGCCCATCGGCATCGTCGAGTACCAGCCGGTGGACGAGGCCCTGCTGGCCGAGGAGGGCGAGGACGCCACCCCGCCCGCCGACGACGACGACGTCACCCGGTACGGAATGGTGAGGCTGACCCCGCTCGGCCTGTACGGCATCCGCGCCAGGATGCTGGACGCGGGCGTGGATGCCCCCGCCATCGGGGACCTCCTCGACAAGGGCGCCGACGCGCTCCTCGGCGGCATCGCGTACTACCCCGAGGACGCGGCCCGCAGCGAGGTCCAGCTGTGGCTCGCCCGGCGCGGCGCGGGCGGGGCGGCCGCCGAACTCCTGGACGCGGCCCGCGGCGAGGACCCGCAGGCACCGCTGCGCCGGCTGCACTGCCAGCAGGCGCTCGCCCTGGTCGGCGCGGAGGCGGAGCCCGCCGTGCGCGCGGTGCTGGACGACGCGGAGCTGGGCGGTCTCGCCCGGGTCTGGCTCGCGGAGCTGGGCGCCGCCGGTGTGCCCGCGCCGCCGGAGTCGATGATCTTCTGGCTCGCCGTCGACACGATCGCGGCGCAACTGGAGGCGGACGGCGACCTGGACGAGCTCCAGGGCCTGGTCGAGGGGCTGTCCGGCCAGCACAGCGGCTTCTTCGACGAGGTGTGGCGGGTGGACCACCCGGCCACGGCGGACGTCCTCGATGCGATGGGCCGGCTGCACAGCGACAAGAAGCTGGCGAAGGACGCCCGCAAGGCAGCGTTCAAGGCCCGGTCCCGGAGCGGCTCGGCCGGCTGAGACGGGCGGGGGCGGGGCGGGGGGGGCGGCCCGCCCCCGCCGCCGGGGAAGTTCACGGAAGGCATTCCCTGGAAGTCGTCCTCAGTTCAACTGGTGTTGGCGTCGGCGCGGGACGGTGATCCCGCCAACAACCGCCCCAGCCGCATCAGGAGTACGTGATGGCCTTCACGCGCAGGGAATTCAGCAGGCAGTCCGCCCTCACCGGTGCAGGCATCGCCCTCACCGGAACCGTAGCCGCGCTGGCCACCGCGCCCGGCGCCCTCGCCGCCGGGGACCCGAAGCACGGCCACGACGACCACGGCCACGGTCACGACGGCCACGGGCACAGCCACGAGCCCGGCTACGGGGCGCTGCTCCCCGACCCGAAGGGCATACTCGCGCTGCCCGCCGGGTTCTCGTACAAGGTCATCACCCACAGTGGTGTGACCAAGCTGGAGAGCGGCGAGTACACCCCCTCCAACCACGACGGCACGGCCGCCTTCGAGGGCGCCCGCGGCGTCACCCTGCTGGTGAACAACCACGAGCTGGCCGGCGTCCGCACCGACTGGGAGCACCCGGTCCCGCTCACCGAGGGCCTCGTCTACGACGCGGTCGCGGGCGGCGGCTGCACCGTCGTGGAGACCCGCCGCGACGGCCGCACCGCCGAATGGGTCGGCATCGCCGGCACGTCCACCAACTGCGCCGGTGGCGCCACCCCGTGGGGCACCTGGCTCACCTGCGAGGAGACCGAGGACAAGGCCGGCAAGAACGGGCTGCTCAAGGACCACGGCTACGTCTTCGAGGTCGACCCGTACGACAAGCGCGCCAACCGCGACCCGCGCCCGGTCAAGGCGTTCGGCCGGTACGCCCACGAGGCCGTCGTCATCGACCCCAAGCAGGGCCACGCCTACCTCACCGAGGACGCGTCCGGCCCCAACGGGCTGCTCTACCGCTGGGTCCCGCCGCACGGCTTCCGGCACGGCCGCGGCAAGCTGCGCACGCTCGCCGCCGACGCCGGTGTCCTCCAGGCCACCAAGTGCTTCGACCACAGCGGCAAGTTCGTCGACGACCTCTCGCGCGCCACGCAGATCGGCACGGTCTACGGCGTGGACTGGGTCGACGTCCCCGACCGCGACGCCAGGACCGTCTCGGTGCGCAAGCAGTTCGGCGACAAGGACGTCACCCGGGCCCGCAAGCTCGAAGGCATGTGGTGGGGAGACGGCGGCGCCTACATCGTCTCCTCGTTCGCCCGTGACGAGAGCCCGGTCCAGCACGACGGCCAGGTCTGGTTCTACGACCCGAAGCGCCGCACACTGACGCTGAAGGTGCTTCTCGGCGTCAACGCCGACCCCTCCGTGGACGGTGCCTTCGACGGCCCGGACAACATCACCGTCTCGCCGTACGGCGGCCTCGTGATCGCCGAGGACGGCGAGGGCGTCCAGCACCTGTTCGGGGCCACCGAGAGCGGCCGCACCTACCCCATCGCGCGCAACGAGCTGAACGCCGGGACCGAGGAGGAGCCGGAGTACAGCGAGTTCACCGGAGTCACCTTCTCGCCCGACGGGAAGACCCTGTTCGCCAACATCCAGACGCCGGGGATCATGGTGGCCATCACCGGCCCGTGGAAGCGTCAGCCGCGACGGGGTCAGTAACCCGTACGAGTGGTTCGGGCCGGTCGCACCCATGTCACCCGGAAGGGGGGCGTGGTGGTGCCCCCCCCGGCCCGGGACGCCGGACCGGCGGGCGGCCCGGCGCCGCCCGTCGGCAGGGGCCGGTGCGCCGCGGCGGGCACGCCCCGTCGGAAAGCGATAACCGCCACACCTCCGGGGTCTGCCGGGCCCCGCGCTTCGGGGCGGTGCCCTTGTCGGAAGCGGGCCGGGAGGCCGGCCGGCCGCGGAATCGCTGATTACGAATCCGGCATCAGTGGGGCCCCAGGAGCGGTCGGGCATGGCGTCGGGCGTTTCCAGGGCGCATACTCAAGGTAATGAAACAGTCAGCCGGATCCCGGCGTCACCTGCCTTCCAGTCCCTTCAACCGCCCGGCCCAGGCGGCCCCACCGGTCGAATTGTTCGATGTGGGCGACAGGGTGTCGCACGACCAGTTCGGACTCGGGCGAGTCCTTGCTGTCGAGGGCGACAACGACGCAGTGCTCATCGACTTCTCGGGGCGACAGGGGAGGATTCTGAGCCCGTACTCCAAGCTGACCAAGCTCTGAGAGAAGCGACGAGCACGCGCCGCGTCCGACGTGTCCGCCTTGTTCCTCTCGCAGACGGCCTTCAGGGGCACCCGCCACCAGCCGGGTGCCCCTGAAGCCGTTCACCGGCTTCCGGGGCGACCCGGGCCGGGGAGACGGCCTACAGCGACTGGGCGGCGGGCTTGACCATGCCCCGGACGGTGCGTGACTTCACGAAGTCGCCCACCGCGGTCATCTCCCACTCGCCGGAGAACTGCTTGATCAGCTTGGCCATGATCACGCCCGTCTGCGGCTCGGCGCCCGTCAGGTCGAAGCGGACCAGCTCGTCGCCGGTGGCCGCGTCGATCAGCCGGCAGTAGGCCTTCGCCACCTCGGTGAACTTCTGGCCGGTGAACGAGTTGACCGTGAAGACCAGGCCGGTCGCCTCCGCCGGAATCCGGCCCAGATCGACGACGATCACCTCGTCGTCCCCGGCGCCCTCGCCCGTGAGGTTGTCGCCCGAGTGCTTGATGGCGCCGTTCAGGATGGAGAGCTTGCCGAAGTAGCAGCTGTCCAGGTGGTTGCGGTTCGGGCCGTAGGCGATCACCGACGCGTCCAGGTCGATGTCCTTGCCGCGGAACGCGGGCTCCCAGCCGAGGCCCATCTTGACCTGGGAGAGCAGCGGCCGCCCGCCCTTGACCAGCGACACCGTCTCGTTCTTCCGCAGGCTGACCCGGCCCTTGTCCAGGTTGATCCGGCCGGGGGCCTGGGCCGCCGGAGGGGCGACGGGCGGGGCCGGCGGAGCGGCGGGCGCCGGCGGGGTCACCGGGGCGGCGGCGGTCACCGGGGGCGCCACGGGTGCGGGCGCGGCGGCGGGCTCGTCCTCGACCGAGACGCCGAAGTCGGTGGCGATGCCCGCCAGCCCGTCGGCATAGCCCTGGCCGACCGCGCGGGCCTTCCAGGCGCCGCCCCGCCGGTAGACCTCGATGACCACGAGCGCGGTCTCGGCGCCCAGCTGGGGCGGGGTGAAGGTGGCGAGCGCACTGCCGTCGTCCGCGTTGCGCACGGTGGCGGTGGGCTCGACGCCCTGGAAGGTCTGACCCGCTCCGTCCGGGCTCGCGGTGACGACGATCTTCTCGATGCCGGGCGGCACGGCCGCGGTGTCGACCACGATCGCGTCGGGTGCGGTGCCGCCGCCGGAGCGGTAGGTCACCCCGGGGCCCGTGGGCTGGTTGTAGAAGATGAAGTCGTCGTCGGAGCGCACCTTGCCGTCGGCGGTGAGCAGCAGGCCCGACACGTCGAGCCGCACCGGAGCGGCGACGTCCACCGCCACGCGAGGGGCGGAGAGAGGGATGTTCGAGCCGGGTGTCATAGCGGTCATGCACGGGGTAACGAATGACCCGGCTTTGCCGTTCCCTTACCTTTGGGCGGCTTCGCCCGTACGGCGGCAGGGCCGCCCGCCCCCACTCCCGCCCGGCCTCGGCCGGTGCGAGGGCGGCCTGTTCCCTGCTCAGTGCGGCCAGATCGGCGGGTTGGTGCAGAAGTGGCCGCCGAGGTGGGCGTGGTCCGGGTTGGCCGGGTCGAGTTCGCCCTGCTCGGCGATGAGCTTCTCCGCGTACGGCTCCGAGTCGTCCCTCGGCTCGTAGCCGAGCGCCCGCGCGGAGGTGAGGTCCCACCACAGCCGGGTGTTGTCGGAGGAGCCGTGGACGACGGTGTGCCCCACGTTCTCGGCGGTGAGCGCGGCGTCGAAGAGCCGGGCGCCGTCGCCGGGGCTCATCCAGACCGAGAGCATCCGTACGGACGTCGGCTCCGGGAAGCAGGAGCCGATGCGCACGGAGACGGTCTCCAGTCCGTGCCGGTCCCAGTAGAGCTGGGCGAGATCCTCACCGAAGCACTTGGAGAGGCCGTAGAACGTGTCCGGGCGGCGCGGGGTCCCGATCGGGATCAGCGGATCGCCGGGGAGCGGTCGGGGGGTGAACCCGACGGCGTGGTTGGAGGAGGCGAAGACGATCCGCCGCACGCCCTCCGCGAGCGCGGCCTCGTAGAGGTGGTACGTGCCCTCGATGTTCGCCCGGAGAATCTTGTCGAAGGAGGCTTCCAGGGAGATCCCCGCCAGGTGGATGATCGCGTCGACGCCCCGTACGGCCTCGCGCAGTGCCTCCTTGTCGCCGAGGTCGGCGGTGATCGCGTCCGGCTCGCCCTCGACGGGGACCATGTCGAGGAGGCGGAGCTCGTAGCCGTGAGCGGGCAGCAGTCCGCGCATCAGGGTGCCGAGGCCGCCGGCGGCGCCGGTGAGCAGGACGGTACGGGGGGCGGGCATACGCGGGATCTCCTCGGTACGGGGGCGGCTGCGCTCGCCGGGTCCTTGGGTGGGGTTCACATCCGTGGACAAGTTATGGAGCGGTGTGGGGTTGCGTCAAGAGGGGTTCCGGGGTGCGGGTCTTTGTCCTCAATCGCCGGACGGGCTTGATTTTGTGCGGGTGCCCCGCAGGGGTGCGCCATGTCCGGTGGGTGGGGGGTGGTGCCCCTCCGGGGCGTCTCCTCAGAAATGGCGTGTTCACCCGGCGACGTGGGGGACCCGGGTCGTACGCCATTTCCTGCGGGGACTCCCCTGCACGTCCCCACCCCTGCATCACGCGCGTCTGCACGCCGGCGAGACTGCTGTCGCGGACGCGGGACGGCCGGGTTCGGGGCCGTGCAGGGGAGTCCCCGCAGGACGACGAACGGATACCCGGGTCCGTTCGCGTACCCGCCGCACGTTCGTCGTTCGAGGAGACGCCCCGGAGGGGCACCGAACCCCCACCCACCGGGAAGGCGCACCCCCGCGGGGCACCCGCACCTCTCCAGCCCGTCCGGCGATTGAGGACGGAACCCCTCGCCCAGGACAGGGGCGCGAACCCGCCTTGACCCGCGCCGAGCCACTGCCTTAGCGTAAGCACCGTTCATAAGTATGGACGTCGATCAGAATTGTGCACGCCTGAATCCGCTCAGGGAGCGCCCGTGACCTCAGCCCCACTCGCCGCCCGACTCACCGCTGTCGCCGGGCCGCTCTTCTTCCCCGTCACCGCCTACGGACCCGACGGCTCCGTCGACCTCGATGTCTTCCGCGCGCATGTGCGCAAGGGCATCGACGCCGGTGCGGCGGCTGTCTTCGCCTGCTGCGGGACGGGTGAGTTCCACGCCCTGACGCCCGAGGAGTTCCGCCTCGTCGTCGCCGCGGCCGTCGAGGAGACCGCCGGCCGGGTGCCCGTCGTGGCGGGCGCCGGATACGGCACCGCCCTCGCCGTCCAGTTCGCGAAGCTCGCCGAGGAGGCGGGCGCGGACGGGCTCCTCGCCATGCCGCCGTACCTGGTCGTGGCCGACCAGGAGGGGCTGCTGGCCCACTACACGGCACTCGCCGCCGCCACCGGCCTGGAGACGATCGTCTACCAGCGCGACAACGCCGTCTTCACCCCGCAGACCGTGGTCGCCCTGGCGCAGACGCCGGGCGTCGTCGGCCTCAAGGACGGCTACGGCGACCTCGACCTGATGCAGCGCATCGTCAGCGCCGTCCGCACTGAGCTGCCCGGCCGGGACTTCCTGTACTTCAACGGGCTGCCCACCGCAGAGCTCACCGGCCTCGCCTACCGGGGCATCGGCGTCACGCTCTACTCCTCCGCCGTCTTCGCCTTCGCGCCCGATATCGCGCTGGCCTTCTACCGGGCCCTCGAAGCGGGTGACGACGCCCTCGTCAACGCGCTGCTCGACCACTTCTACCGGCCCCTCGTCGAACTGCGGGCCAAGGGCCGCGGCTACGCGGTCTCGCTGGTCAAGGCGGCCGTCCGGCTCCAGGGCCTCGAAGTCGGCGAGGTGCGCAGCCCGCTCACCGAGCCGCCGGCCGCGCACGTCAAGGAGCTGACCGCGATCATCGAGAGCGGCCGCGCGCTGCTGGAGCGGAGCGCCGGCGGCGACACCGGGGAGCGCGGGTGAGGACCTCCGCCTTCCTGTACCCCTGGGACGTCGTCGGTGACCCGGACGCCGCCGCCCGTGTCGCGGACCTCGGCGTCCAGCAGGTGACGCTCGCCTCCGCCTACCACTCCACCCGGGCACTGACCCCGCGCCACCCCGGCCACCGCATCGTCACGGCCGAGTACGCCGCGGTGCTCTACCCGCCGGACCCCGCACGGTGGGCGGAGCGCGGGCTGCGGCCCCGCGCGCAGTCCTGGGTGGCCTCGGACGACCCCTACGCCGAGGCCGCGGAGGCCCTGACCGGTGCGGGTCTCCAGGTGCACAGCTGGGTGGTCCTCGCGCACAACTCCCGGCTGGGCGCCGAGCACCCGGACATCTCCGTGGTCAACGCCTACGGTGACCGCTACCCGTGGGCCCCCTGCGTCGCGCAGCCCGGTGTCCGCGCCCATCTGGTGGACCTGGCGGCGGAGGCGGCGGTGCGCGGCGGTACGCACGGCACCGAGCTGGAGTCCTGCGGCTGGTACGGCTTCGCGCATCTGCACGCCCACGACAAGATCGCGGGCGTCGGCCTCGGCGACGCGGCGCAGTACCTGATGTCGCTCTGCTTCTGCCCCGACTGCCGGACCGGGTACGCGGGTCAGGGGCTGGACGCCGACGAGCTGGGCCGAGCCGTACGCCGGGCGCTGGAGCCGGCCTGGGCCGGTGCCGGCTCCCCGGAGGCCGGCTGGTCCGGCGTCGAGAAGCTCCTCGGCGCGGACCTCGCCGCCGCCACCCTCCAGTGGCGCGCCCAAGTGGCCCGCGGGCTGCAGGATTCGGTGGTCGCCGCGGTGCGGGCGGCCGCGGCGCCGGACTTCCAGGTGCTGCTGCACGCCGACCCCGCGCCGTACCGCTCCGGTGCGAACGTGGGCGTCGACCCGGAGCACATCCTGTCCGTGGCGGACGGGGTGGTGCTGCCCTGCACCGGCACCGACGCGGCGCGCGAGGCCGTGCTCGGCCCGTTCGCCGGCCGCGAGGGTGTGATCGCGGCCAACCTCACCGTGGTGCGGGGGATGGGCGGCAGCCCGGACACCCTGGAGCGCGACGCCCGGCACGCGGCCTCGCTCGGCGCCGGCCAACTGCGGCTCTACCACGCGGGGCTGGCCTCCGGCCCGGACCTCGAAGCCGTCGCCGGAGCGCTCTCACGCCTCGGTCGATGACGGAAGCGGGCCGGTGGGGGCGCCCGTCAGCCGCCCCCGCCGGCCCGTGACCGGAACCAGCGCGGCCGCCAGCGCCGACGCGCCCACCAACGGCAGCAGCACCTGGACGTCCACCACCGCCACCAGCCCCGCGCCCAGCGCCAGCGCCACCGCGTTCGGCGCGAACATCAGCGTGTTGGCGGTCGCCGCCGTCCGGCCCAGCAGCGCGTGCGGCGTCTCCCGCTGCACCGCCGTCATCGCGGCGATCAGCACGCACGGCAGCCCGGCCCCGATCAGCCCGCACGCCACCAGCGCCACCGCGTCGTACGGCACCGCGCGCAGCCCCACCGCCAGCCCGAACACGGCGATGCCCACCGCCGTGAACACCCGCTCCGGCAGCCGCCGCAGCAGCGGCCCGGCCAGCAGCCCGATGGCGACGGACCCGACGCCCTGTACCGCGGAGAGCACCCCCGCGTACGCCGGGGAGTGACCCAGCGTCCTGTCCACGACCGCGTACAGCGTCGCCCCGTTGAGCCCGGCGCACAGCATCGTGACCGATCCGGCGAGCACCAGCGGACGCAGCACCGGTGACCCCCACACCTGCCGCATCCCCGCGGTCCAGCCGTCCGCCCCGTCCCCGGTGTCCCCGGTCGCCGCCGGGGCGGGCCGCCGCACCCGCAGCAGTCCGTAGAGCCCGGCGGCCAGTGCGAAGGAGGCCGCGTCCAGCAGGGCCACGGAGACGCCGCCGAAGCGCGCGTACAGTGCCGCGCCGGTGAGCGGGGCCACCAGCTTCATGCCCTCGTTCGCCGTCATCCGCAGCCCGTTGAAGTCTCCCAGCAGCCGGGCGTCCACCGCCCGCCCGACCAGCGCCGACTCCGCCGAGTCCATCAGCACGAAGCTCGTCCCGTACAGCAGGAGCACCGCGAACAGGATCCAGATCCGTCCCGCGGAATCCACCGCGGTCAGGGTGGTCAGCAGCAGGGCCATCACGATGTTCGACCAGACCAGCAGCGGCTTCCCGGGCAGCCGGTCGGCCACCGCCCCGAGGAGTGGACCGAGCAGCACCGGCAGCCAGACGGTGAACAGGGCGAGCGCCGCCAGACTGTCCGAGCCCGTCAGCGACTTGACCCAGATCCCGGCCGCCAGAGACATCGCCGAGCTGCCGAACCCGGAGACGACGACCGCCGCCAGGAACAGCCCCGCCGTCCGGTCCCTCAGTACCCGCCCCGCCGCCGACCCCGCCATCGCACCCACCGAACCTCCCTGACCTGCACGTGTGTTGTGCGGTCAGGCTGTCCGTTAAGGCCCTCGCGGGGCATCGGGCAGATGCCGTACGCCGTTCGGCGGGGCGGTCCGGTGCCGCGATCCGTGTACGGCACACGTCGTAGTCCGGTGAAGTTCTTCTGTCAGAAGCGTTGACGAAACATTCCTGGCGCCTCTAGCTTCATCGCGTCGTACTTCGTACGTCATATATGAGACGCGATACGCGAGATGCGAGAGCCCTTCACCCATGACCTTTGCGCCCACCCCGATTCCGTCCCGCACCCAGTACGTGCTGGAGGCGATCAAGCACGCGATCCTCACGGCGCAGCTGAGACCAGGGCAGGCGCTCGTCGAGACCGAGCTCGCCGCACAGTTCGGGGTCTCCAAGACCCCCGTCCGTGAGGCGCTCAAGACCCTCGCCGGTACCGGACTCGTCGTCATGAGCCAGTACAAGGGCGCGACCGTGCGCCTGGTCGACGCGACCATGGCCCGGGAGGTGTACGACGTGCGGCTGCTCCTCGAACCGGAGGCGCTGCGCCGCTCCATCACCCGCAAGGCCTCGCTCGACGAGGCCCAGGAGGCCCTGGAACGGGCCGACTCGGCCGGCGACAAGGCGGACAGGTCGCTCGCCAACCGGGACTTCCACCGGGCGCTCTACCTGCCCTGCGGCAACCCGCTGCTGGCCCGGATGCTCGACGAGGTACGCGACCAGGCGGCCCTCGTCTCGACCGTGGCCTGGGCGACCATCCCGTCCTGGGAGCGGGAGGCGGCCGAGCACCGGGAGATCCTGCGGCTCGCGCTCGCCGACGACGCGGACGCCGCGGCCGGGGCCCTGCACGACCACATCGCGTCGTTCGTCCGCCGCGCGTTCCCCGACGACGAAGACGGGGGCGGCGCGGCGTGAACCACCGGCACACCGAAGAAAGGCCTGTCCGTATGGACCTCACACCGCTGAAGGCGGCCCTCGCAGACGTCGTGGCGATCCCGGTGACCCCGTTCGCCGCGGACGGCACCATCGACACGGCGGCGCACCGCGCCCTGCTGCGCAGGCTCCTCGACGGCGGCGTACGCATCCTCACCCCGAACGGCAACACCGGCGAGTTCTACGCGCTGACCCCCGAGGAGCGGCGCGCCGTCACCGAGCTGACCGTCGACGAGGCGGGCGGCCGTGCCGCGATCCTGGTCGGGGTCGGGCACGACGTGCCGACCGCCGTCGCCGCGGCCGAGCACGCCAGGGACACCGGCGCCGAGATGGTGATGGTGCACCAGCCCGTCCACCCGTACGTCTCGCAGGACGGCTGGATCGACTACCACCGGGCCATCGCGGACGCCGTCCCCGGACTCGGCGTCGTGCCCTACATCCGCAACCCGCACCTGGACGGCGATGCCCTGGCGGCGCTCGCGGACGCCTGCCCCAACGTCATCGGCGTCAAGTACGCCGTCCCGGACGCCGCCCGCTTCGCCGCGTTCGCCCGGGACGCGGGTCTCGACCGGTTCGTCTGGATCGCCGGCCTCGCCGAGCTGTACGCCCCCTCCTACTTCTCCGCGGGCGCCACCGGGTTCACCTCCGGCCTCGTCAACGTCGCCCCCGGCGTCTCGATCGCCATGCTGGAGGCGCTGCGGGCGGGCGACCACCCGGCCGCGATGAAGGTCTGGGAGCAGATCCGCCGCTTCGAGGAACTGCGCGCCGACCGCCAGTCCGCCAACAACGTGACGGTCGTCAAGGAGGCCCTGGCCTCGCTCGGCCTGTGCGGCCGCGACGTCCGCCCGCCCAGCCGGGTGCTGCCCGAAGCCCAGCGTGCCGAGGTCGCCGACCAGGTCGCGGGGTGGTCCATATGATCCCCGGGGCCGGCCGCATCAGCTCGGAGGAGCTGCGCAGCCACCAGTGGTACGGCACGGACGGGCTGCGCTCCTTCAGCCACCGCGCCCGCACCCGCCAGCTCGGCTACCTCCCCGAGGAGCACCTCGGCAAGCCCGTCATCGCGATCCTCAACACCTGGTCCGACATCAACCCCTGCCACGTCCACCTGCGCGACCGCGCCCAGGCGGTCAAGCGGGGCGTCTGGCAGGCGGGCGGCTTCCCGCTCGAATTCCCGGTCGCCACCCTCTCGGAGACGTTCCAGAAGCCGACCCCGATGCTCTACCGCAACATGCTGGCGATGGAGACGGAGGAGCTGCTGCGCTCCTACCCCGTCGACGGTGCGGTGCTGCTCGGCGGCTGCGACAAGTCGACGCCCGCGCTGCTGATGGGCGCCGCCTCCGTCGACCTGCCGGCCGTCTTCGTACCGGCCGGGCCGATGCTGCCGGGGCACTGGCGCGACGAGGTCCTCGGCTCCGGCACCGACATGTGGAAGTACTGGGACGACAAGCGGGCCGGACTCATCGGCGACTGCGAGATGGCCGAACTGGAGAACGGGCTCGCCCGCTCGCCCGGCCACTGCATGACGATGGGCACCGCCTCCACCCTGACGGCCGCGGCCGAGGCGCTCGGCGTCACCGTCCCCGGCGCCTCCTCCATCCCGGCCGTCGACTCGGGCCACGACCGGATGGCCGCGCGGTCCGGGCTCGCGATCGTCGAACTGGTCTGGCAGCAGCGGAAACTGTCGGACATCCTCACGGCGGACGCGTACGAGGACGCCGTCGCCACGGTCCTCGCGCTCGGCGGCTCCACCAACGCCGTCATCCACCTCATCGCGATGGCGGGCCGCTCCGGGATCAGGCTCACCCTCGACGACTTCGACCGCATCGCCCGCACCGTCCCGGTGCTGGCCAATCTGCGCCCCGGCGGGAAGTACCTCATGGAGGACTTCCACTTCGCCGGCGGGCTGCCCGGCTTCCTGGCCCGCCTCACCGACGTACTCCACCTGGACCGGCCCACCGTCGCGCACGACACCCTGCGCGCGCAGCTCGACGGCGCGCTCGTGCACAACAGCGACGTCATCCGGGAGCGCGACAACCCGCTCGCCGACGAGGGCGGGGTGGCGGTGCTGCGCGGCAACCTCTGCCCGGACGGCGCGGTCATCAAGCACATCGCCGCCGAACCGCACCTGCTGCGCCACACCGGTCCCGCGGTCGTCTTCGACGACTACAAGGAGATGCAGCGCACCATCAACGACCCGGCGCTCGCCCTCACCCCGGACCATGTGCTGGTGCTCCGCAACGCCGGACCCAAGGGCGGCCCCGGGATGCCCGAGTACGGCATGCTGCCGATCCCCGACTACCTGCTGAAGCAGGGCGTACGCGACATGGTGCGGCTCTCGGATGCCCGGATGAGCGGCACCAGTTACGGGGCCTGCGTGCTGCACATCGCACCCGAGTCCTATGTCGGCGGGCCCCTCGCCCTCGTCCGCAGCGGTGACCTGATCACCCTGGACGTCGAGGCGCGCCTGCTCCATCTCGACGTGACCGAGGAGGAGTTGTCGCGGCGCGCGGCCGAGTGGACGCCGCCGGCCAACCGGTACGAGCGCGGATACGGGGCGCTCTACCAGGACCAGATCACCCAGGCCGACACCGGCTGCGACTTCGCCTTCCTGGCCCGGCCGGGAGAAGTGCCCGACCCGTACGCCGGCTGAACGGCCCCACCGGAATTCCGCGCACCGCACGTCCGACCCGCCGAACGGCATGCGGGAAGCGCTTGCGCACTACACGCATCACCAGGCACCACCGGTCCCCGCCGAGTGCCCCGGCACCAGCCCGCACCCCCAGTACCTCAGAGAACGGAGACGTGTCATGGCCCAAGCCGCCGCTGTGGCCACACCGCCCAAGGTGCCCAGGCGCCGCTCCGCGAGCCCCCGCCGACTGCCGTACCTGCTGATCGCCCCCGCGGGGCTGCTGATGCTGGGCTTCATCGCCTACCCGGTGATCAGCGTCTTCTACTACAGCCTGCAGAACTACAACGTCACCAAGCCGTGGCGGAACGGCTTCGCGGGCCTCGACAACTTCACCCGGATCTTCACCGAGGACGACCAGTTCTGGACCACCCTGGGCTTCAGCGCCCAGTGGGTGGTCACCCAGGTGGCGCTTCAGCTCACCCTGGGCCTCGCCCTCGCCCTGATCGTCAACCAGACCTTCATCGGCCGCGGCATCTCCCGCGCCATGGTCTTCTCGCCCTGGGCCGTCTCCGGCGTACTGACCAGCACCATCTGGATCCTGCTCTACAACTCCTCGACCGGCTTCAGCCGTTACCTCGCGGACGCCGGCATCGGCGACTACGGAACCTCCGTGCTCTCCGACACCGGAACCGTCTTCTGGGCCGCGACCGTCGCCGAACTCTGGCGCGGAGTCCCCTTCTTCGCCATCCTCATCCTCGCCGACCTCCAGTCCGTCTCCAAGGAGCTGTACGAGGCGGCGTCCGTCGACGGAGCGGGGCGACTGCGCCAGTTCTTCCACATCACGCTGCCGCACCTGCGGGACGCGATCATCCTCGCCACCCTGCTGCGCGGCGTCTGGGAGTTCAACAACGTCGACCTGCTCTACACCCTCACCGGGGGCGGGCCGGCGGGCGAGACCACCACCCTGCCGCTCTATGTCGCCAACACCGGCATCGAGGGCCACGACTTCGGGTACGCCTCCGCGCTCACCACCGTCGCCTTCGTGATCCTCCTCTTCTGCTCGATCGTCTATCTGCGCCTGAGCAAGTTCGGAGGCGACCACAAGTGACTGCCGCACTGGCCGAGAAGAACGGCACCGACTCCGCACACCCGCCCGCCCCGAGCAGCCGGCCGGCCGCCGAGCACCGGCGCCGCAGGCCCGGACGCGAGCGCGCCTTCGACGAGGTGCCGCGCTGGCAGATCTACGTACCGCTCGGCATCTACCTGGTCTTCACCCTCATCCCGTTCTACTGGATGTTCCTGTTCGCCGTGCGCCCCGCCGGGTCCACCTCGCTGGTGCCGTGGCCGATGACCGGGGAGCACTTCGACAAGGTCTGGAACGAGCGCAGCTTCGCCCTCTTCTTCCAGAACAGCATGATCGTCGGGGTCTGCACCCTGATCGCCACCACGCTCGTCGCGCTGGCCGGCGGCTACGCCCTCGCCCGGTTCAACTTCAAGATCAAGAACGCCTTCATGCTGGCGCTGCTCTGCTCGCAGTTCATCCCGGGCGCGCTGATGCTCGTACCGCTCTTCGAGATCTTCAAGAACCTCCAGATGATCAACTCCCTGGGGAGCGTGGTCATCGCGGAGACGGTCTTCCAGCTGCCGCTGTCGATCATCCTGATCAGCGGATTCATCAAGAACGTGCCCGTCTCGCTGGAGGAGGCCGCCTGGGTGGACGGCTGCTCGCGCTTCCGTGCCTTCTGCGCGGTGGTGCTGCCGCTGCTGCGGCCGGGGCTGATCGCGGTCGGCTCGTTCGCCTTCGTGCACAGCTGGAACCACTTCCTGTTCGCCCTGATGTTCCTCAGCGAGCAGGACAAGCAGACGATCCCGGTCGGCCTGAACACCCTCATCGGCGCGGACAGCGTCGATCTGGGCGCGCTCGCCGCGGGCGGTGTGATCGCCGCGGTCCCCGTGGTGATCGTCTTCGCCTTCATCCAGAAGTGGCTGATCACCGGCTTCAGCGCCGGCGCCGTGAAGGGCTGACGCGCATGGGCCCCACACACACCCGCCCCACCCCGCTGCCGATCGTCCTCGCGGGCGCCCGCGGCCACGGGCGCTGGCACCTCGCCAACATCCGCCGCCTCCAGGACCAGGGCCTCGTGCGGCTCGCCGGGATCTGCGAACTCAACCCGCTCGGCGCGCACGAGCTCGCCGCCTTCGCCACCGAACTCCCGCAGCAGTCAGCCGACTTCGGGGCGCTCCTGGACTCCACCGGAGCCCGCGCCGCCGTCATCTGCACCCCCATCCAGACCCACACGGAGCTGGCGCTCACCGCCGCCGGACGCGGTGTCCACCTCCTGCTGGAGAAACCGCCCGCCGCGACCCGGGCCGACTTCGAGCGGATCCTGACCGGGGTACGGGACGCCGGCATCGCCTGCCAGGTGGGCTTCCAGTCCTGCGGCTCGCACGCCGTACCCGCCATCCGGGAACTCGTCCGCACCGGCGCCGTCGGCACCGTGCGGGGCTACGGGGCCGCGGGCGCCTGGGTCCGCGACGACACCTACTACCGGCGGGCGCCCTGGGCCGGGCGGCGGCGGATCGGCGGCACCGACGTGGTCGACGGGGTGCTGACCAACCCGCTCGCGCACGCCGTCGCCACCGCCCTCGAACTCGCCGGCAGCGCGGCGGCGCAGGACATCGCATCGATCGAGACCGAACTCTTCCGTGCCCACGACATCGAGGCCGACGACACCTCCTGCGTACGCGTCACCACCACGTCCGGGCTGCCGGTCACCGTCGCCGTCACCCTCTGCGCCGAACAGGCCGGCGAACCCTATGTGATCGTCCACGGCGACCGCGGCCGGATCACCTTCTGGTACAAGCAGGACCGGGTCCTCCTCCAGCGCGCCGGACACGGCCCGCGGGAGACCGTCCACGGACGGACCGACCTCCTGGAGAACCTCGTCGACCACCTGACGCACGGCACGGCGCTGCTCGTGCCGCCGCACCGCACCGGGGCGTTCATGGAGGTCGTCGAAGCCGTCCGGACCGCCCCAGAACCGCTCGCCCTGCCGTCCGGCGCCTGGCACACCGCCCCCGCCCTCACCGGCGGCGGCACCCGCCGGGTGGTGCGCGGCATCGACGCGGCCGTCGCGGCGGGCGCCGACACCCTCACGCTCTTCTCCGAACTCGGCGTCCCCTGGGCGCTCCCCACCGAGGTGAGTTCACCGTGACGACCACCGCACTCCTGAGCTGCGCCGGCCGCCCCGTCGGCCGCTACACCTACCTCCCCGCCCCCGACGGCCGCCCCTACCTCCACCCCGTCACCACCCTCGGCGGCATCCCGGTCACCGAGGAGCGCCCGGCCGACCACCTCCACCACCTCGGCACCTCCGTCGCGGTGCCCGACGTGGCGGGCCACAACTTCTGGGGCGGCCGCACCTTCGTCCGCGACCAGGGCCCCACCGCGCTCGACAACCACGGGGTCCAGCGCCACCTCGGCTGGAAGCTCCGCGACCCGGACGGCTTCGTCGAGGAGCTCAGCTGGGAGGCCGGCGACACCGAGCTCCTGCGGGAGCACCGCACGGTCGCCACCGCCGAACTCTCCGACACCGCCTGGGCGCTGGACTTCTCCTTCTCCCTCACCAACCGCGGCACCTCGGACCTCTCCATCGGCAGCCCCGCCACCAACGGCCGGCCGGGCGCCGGATACGGCGGCTTCTTCTGGCGCGCCCCCAAGGAGCCCTCGGCGCCCGCCGTGTTCAGCGGCCTCGGGGACGGCGAGGAGGCGGTGCACGGACACGCCGCCGACTGGGTCGCGATGAGCGGCGACGGCTGGACCCTGGTGTTCGCGGGGGCGACCGAGGAGACCCGGCAGGACCCGTGGTTCGTGCGGACCACCGAGTACCCGGGCGTCGGCTCGTCCCTCGCCGCCGCCCACCGGCTCCCCGTCCCCGCGGGCGCCACCGTCGTGCGCCGGGTCGTCACCGTCATCGCCGACGGCCGGCTCGACCGGGCGACGGCCGCCGCCTACGTCCGCCGGGCGGTGACCGCGTGAGCACCTCCGGCGGACGGCCCTGGACCGCCGACCTCGGTGACGGCACCTACCGCAACCCGGTGCTGAACGCCGACTGGTCCGACCCCGACGTGGTGCGCGTCGGCGAGGACTTCTACCTCACCGCCTCCAGCTTCGGCCGGGTCCCCGGACTGCCGCTGCTGCACTCGCGCGACCTGGTGAACTGGTCGCTCGTCGGCCACGCCTTGGACCGCCTCGAACCCGCCGCGGACTTCGCGGTGCCGCGCCACGACCGCGGGGTCTGGGCGCCGTCGCTGCGGCACCACGCCGGACGGTTCTGGATCTTCTGGGGCGACCCCGACCACGGCATCCAGCAGATCAGCGCCGAGGACATCCGGGGCCCGTGGACCGCTCCCCATCTGCTGAAGGCGGGCAGGGGGCTGATCGACGCCTGCCCGCTGTGGGACGAGGAGACCGGCGAGGCCTATCTCGTGCACGCCTGGGCCAAGTCCCGTTCCGGGATCAAGAACCGGCTCACCGGCCACCGGATGAGCCCCGACGGCCGGGAGCTGCTCGACGAGGGCAAGACCCTGGTCGACGCCGACACGATCCCCGGCTGGTTCACCCTGGAGGGCCCCAAGCTCTACCGGCACGACGGCGAGTTCTGGATCCTCGCCCCGGCCGGCGGGGTGACGACGGGCTGGCAGGGCGCCTTCCGCTCCCGCGACTTCTTCGGACCGTACGAGGAACGCGTCGTCCTCGCCCAGGGCCGTACGGGGGTCAACGGACCGCACCAGGGCGGCTGGGTCCGCACGGCGGCGGGCGAGGACTGGTTCCTGCACTTCCAGGAGCGCGGGGCGTACGGGAGGGTCGTCCACCTCCAGCCGATGCGCTGGGACGGCGGCGGCTGGCCGGTCATCGGTGACGCGGGCGAACCCGTGTCCGCGTACCCGAAGCCGGCCGTGCCCCGCCAGCCCGCCGAGGCGCCGGCGAGCAGCGACAGCTTCCCCGGCGGCCGGTACGGCAGACAGTGGCAGTGGACCGCCAACCCCCGCCCCGGCTGGACCGTCGAGCACGCCGGGGACGGGCTGCGGCTCAGCTGCGTACGGACCGCCTACGCGCACGATCTGCGGGCCCTGCCCCATGTGCTGGTCCAGCGGCTGCCCGCCGAGACGTTCACGGCCGAGGTGGAGGTCCGCCTCGGCAGTGAGGTGGCGGGCGCCAAGGCCGGGCTCGCCGTGCTCGGGGACGCGTTCAGCTGGATCGGCCTGGAGCGGTCGGACGGCGGGGGCGTCCGGCTCGTGCACCGGTACGCGGAGACGGTCGCCGAGCACGAACGGGACGCCGAGCACAGCAGACCGGCCCCCGAGGGGCGGGCCCGGCTGCGGATCGAGGTCGGGGCCGGGGCCCGCTGCCGCTTCCACGCCGACACGGGGGACGGGACCGGGTTCAGGCCCTCGGGCCAGGTCTTCGCGGCGGAGCCGTGGCGCTGGGTCGGCGCCCTCCTCGGACTGTTCGCCACCGCACCCACCGGGACGGGGCCGGCCGGGACGGCCTGCTTCACCGGATTCCGCACCACCGCCTGACCGTACGAAGCCCCCCACGCAGAGCACCCCTTCACACGGACAACCGACAGAGAAGAGCCGACCATGAAGATCTCGAAGACGCAGCGGGGGCGTGCCGCGGCAGCGGTGTCCGTCGCGGCGGTACTCGCCCTGACCGCCACCGCCTGCGGTGACGACGGCAGCGGGAGCGGCACCGAGGGCAGCGGCAAGGGCGAAATCACCTTCTGGGACAACAACGGCGGTCCACGCACCGCCATCTGGACCGAGATCATCAAGGATTTCGAGAAGGCGAACCCGGACATCAAGGTCAAGTACGTGCCGATCCCGATCGCCGACGTGCAGTCCAAGTACGACACGGCCATCGCGGGCGGCGGACTGCCTGACGTGGGCGGCGTGGGCACCGCCTACCTGGCCAACATGGTCTCGCAGGAGGCCCTCGACCCGCTCACCGACCGGATCAAGGACTCCGCCCTCAAGGGCAAGCTCGTCGAGGGCATGGTCGAGAGCGTCAAGGACGCCGGCGGCCGGGGCGACGACATGTTCGCCGTGCCGACCTCCGCGAACAACGGCGCGATCTGGTACCGCACCGACCTGTTCAAGTCCGCCGGCCTCGAAGCACCCACCACCTGGGCCAACTTCTACAAGGCGGCCGACAGGCTCACC
Organism: Streptomyces sp. NPDC091387; assembly: GCF_044756945.1. NCBI lineage: Bacteria > Bacillati > Actinomycetota > Actinomycetes > Kitasatosporales > Streptomycetaceae > Streptomyces > Streptomyces sp. NPDC091387. The sequence goes on from NZ_JBIVTZ010000003.1 coordinate 443,694, forward strand.
GACAGCAAGAAGAACAAGTTCGGCTACACCATCCGCGGCGGCGCCGGCTCCATCGCCCAGGCCATGGACGCGGCGTACGGCCAGTCCGGCATCACGGAGTTCTGGAACGGCGACAGGACGACCCTCAACGACCCGAAGAACGTCGCCGCGCTGGAGAAGTACGCCGCGCTCTACAAGAGGTCGACGCCCGCCGCCGACGTCAACAACGACTTCACCAAGATGGTCGCCCAGTGGGACACCGGCACCATCGGAATGCTCAGCCACAACCTGGGCTCCTACCAGGACCACCTGAAGGCGCTGGGCAAGGAGAAGTTCGCCGGTATCCCCAACCCGATCGGCGACGGCGGCACCCGGGTCCAGGTCTCCAACCCGGTCGACGGCCTCGGCCTGTTCCGGTCGAGCAAGAACAAGACGGCCGCCTGGAAGTTCATCGAGTTCGCGGCCTCGCACGCGTCCAACAGCAAGTGGAACGAGTCCGCGGGCGCCATCCCGGCCAACACCGAGGCCGCCAAGGACCCGTGGATCAGCGCGGCCGAGCCGACCGAGCTCGCAGCGAAGGCCCTCACCGACGGCTCCACCAAGATCGTGCAGCTGCCGTACTACCTGCCCGACTGGAACAACATCAGCAAGGCCGACAACGAGCCGGAGTTCCAGAAGCTGCTGCTCGGCAAGGTCACGGCCAAGGCCTTCCTGGACAAGATCGCCGAAGAGCTGAACAAGGCCCAGACGGAGTGGAAGGAGATCGGCAACGGCTGAGCCGGCCGCTCGCAAGGCCGACACCCCGGTGACCGGGGGCCGGCGGGCGGGCCGCGTCCCGCCGCCGGCCCCTCTCCTCCTGCACATCCGTACGACCCCGTACGCATCCATGAGAGAGGCAGTCCCACCGTGTCACTCACCCGCAGGCGGACCGTGGCCGCCCTCGCCGCGCTGCCGCCGGCCCTCGCGACCACCACCCCCGCCGCAGCGCACGGCGCCGCCCGCCGCCCGCGCACCGTGCACATCGCGGGCGATTCGACGGCCGCCCGGAAGTACGCCGACGCGGCCCCGGAGACCGGCTGGGGCATGGCCCTGCCGTTCTTCCTGAGCCGCACCCTCACCGTCGCCAACCACGCGATGAACGGCCGCAGTTCGAAGAGCTTCATCGACGAGGGCCTGCTCGCCGCCCTGCTGGAGGGCGTCCGCGCCGGAGACCTCCTGCTGATCCAGTTCGGGCACAACGACGAGAAGACCGAGGACCCGGCCCGCGGCACCGATCCGTACACCACCTACCAGGACTGTCTGGGCCGGTACATCGCCGCGGCGCGGGCCCGCCGCGCCCGGCCCGTGCTGATCACCCCGGTCGAACGCCGCCGGTTCGCCGGGGACGGCACCGCGACGCCCACCCACGGCGACTACCCGGCCGCCATGCGCGCCCTGGCCGCCCGGGAGCGGGTGCCGCTGCTCGACCTGCAGGCCCTGTCCCTCGCCCGCTGGCAGGAACTCGGCCCCGACGGGACCGAGGCGTACTTCAACCGGCTGGAGCCGGGGGAGTTCCCGAACTACCCGGACGGGCAGCAGGACAACACCCACTTCCGGCCCACGGGCGCCATCGAGGTCGCCCGCATGACGGCCCGCGCCCTGCTGGACACCCGGGTGCTCGCCGCCCGCGACATCCGCCGCGCCGACGAACCCGTCCCCGAGACGTGGATCAGCTGGCCGCAGGCCTGACACGGCCCGCCCCGCCCCACCGCCCCACGCCCCGCACCCCGCACCCCGCACACCCGAACGAGAGCTGAGGATTCGTCATGTCCGCACGCAGATCCCGCACCCGTGCCATCGCCGTCGCGATGGGCTGCGCCTCGCTGGCCCTGGCCCTGGGCGTCCCCGCCCAGGCCTCCGCGCACCCCGGCGGGAAGGGCGTCGAGCGCTCGGTGCTTCCCGCAGGCGACGGCTGGGCCTCCGCGGAGGGCTCCACCACCGGAGGCGCCGCCGCCACCCCCGACCACATCTACACCGTGAGCAACCGGGCCGAGCTCATCGCCGCCTTCAAGGACGCGGGCGACGCCCCGAAGATCGTCAGGATCGACGGCACCGTCCACGGCAACGCCGACGCCGAGGGCACCCCGATCGACTGCGACGCGTACCGGACCGACGGCTACACCCTGGACGGCTACCTCGCCGCCTACGACCCGGCCACCTGGGGCCGGACCGAGGTCCCGTCCGGCCCCATGGAGGACGCCCGGCTGGCCTCCGCGAAGCTCCAGAAGGCCGCGGTGAACGTCTACGTCCCGTCCAACACCACCCTGATCGGCGTCGGCAAGGACGCCACGGTCATCGGCGCCAGCATCCAGATCCAGGGCGTCTCCAACGTCATCGTCCGCAACATCGGCTTCGAGGACACCTACGACTGCTTCCCCCAGTGGGACCCCACCGACGGGGAGACCGGCCACTGGAACTCCGAGTACGACAACCTCGTCGTCCACGGCTCCGACCACGTCTGGGTCGACCACAACACCTTCAGCGACGGGGACCGCCCCGACGCCGGCCAGCCCCGCTACTTCGACGAGCTGTACCAGCAGCACGACGGGCTCTTCGACATCGTCAAGGGCGCCGACCTGGTCACCGTGTCCTGGAACGTCCTCAAGGACCACGACAAGACGATGCTGCTGGGCAACAGCGACGGCGCCGCGGCCACCGACCGCGGCAAGCTCCGCGTCACCCTGCACCACAACCTCTTCAAGGACGTCAACGAGCGCGCGCCCCGGGTCCGCTTCGGCCAGGTCGACTCGTACAACAACCACTTCGTCGCCACCAAGGGCAGCGTCTACGGCTACTCCTACGGGGTCGGCGCCGAGTCGCACCTCGTCGCCGAGCACAACGCGTTCACCCTCAGCGGCGAGTTCGACAAGGCCAAGATCATCAAGAAGTGGTCCGAGTCCTCGCTGACGGCCGCCGACAACTACGTCAACGGCCGCAGGACCGACCTGATCGCCGTCCACAACGCGGGCGTTCCCGAGGAACAGCTCACCTCGGGAGCCGGCTGGACCCCGGCCCTGCGCAACAGGGTCGACCACCCGCTGCTGGTGCCGCTGCTCGTCGGCCTCGGCGCGGGCACCGGCCGGATTCCCGGCGCCTGACCGCTGCCTGACGGGTCCGGGCTGCCGCCCGGACCCGTCCCCCTCCGCGCCCCTCCGCAGAAGGAAGCCAGCCATGCCCGTACCCCTGCCCAGCAGACGCAGCGCCCTGACCCTGTTCGCGGGCGGCGGCGCCGCCCTCGCCCTCGGCGCGGCCCCCGCGGCCCACGCCCACGACCGCCCCTTCGGACGCCACGGCTCCCCGTCCCGCCGCCTCGACAGCGGGACGCTGTACGTCGACGCGCGCGGAAGGGGCGACCACACCGGAGTCCAGGCCGCCGTCGACGCCGCGACCGGCACCGGCCGCACCCTGGTGATCGCCCCGGGCACCTACCGCGAGACCGTCGACATCCCGGCCGACCGGACCGGCCTCACCCTCATCGGGGCGAGCGGCGACCCGCACGACACCGTCATCGTGTACGACAACGCCAACGGCACACCCCTGCCCGACGGTTCGGGCACCTACGGCACCAGCGGATCCGCCACCGTCACCTCCCGGCCCGCCGGCCTCACCGCGCACGCGCTGACCTTCGCCAACGACTGGCTGCGCGCCGGCCACCCCGAGTACACCGGCACCCAGGCCGTCGCCATCAAGGTGACGGGCGACCGTTCGGCGTTCCACGGCTGCCGCTTCCTGGGCCACCAGGACACCCTGTACGCCGATTCCCCCGCCCTCACCGACTTCGCCCGCCAGTACTACCGCGACTGCTTCGTCGAGGGAGACGTCGACTTCGTCTTCGGCCGCGCCACAGCCGTCCTGGACCGCTGCCACTTCCGCACCCTGACCCGCACCGACCTGGATGCCGCCCCGTACGGCTTCGTCTTCGCGCCCAGCACCGCCGGAGCCAACCCGCACGGCTATCTGGTGCTGCGCTCCCGCGTCACCGGCACCGCGCCGGACGGGTACGTCAAGCTGGCCCGCCCCTGGGTGCCCTCCTCCGACCTCACCGCGCGCCCGATGCTGACCGTGCGCGACAGCCGGCTCGGCGCGGGCATCGACACGGACGAGCCCTACGGGACCATGTCCGCGGGCTTCCCCTGGCAGGAGCAGCGCTTCGCCGAGTACCGCAACACGGGCCCCGGCGCGCGGGTCACCGTACCCGCCAACCGCCCCCGGCTGACCGCTGCCCAGGCGCGGCTGCACACCCCGGCCGCCTACCTCGGGGACTGGCGCCCGTACGCGTGAGGACCGGCACCGCGGCCAGGGGCTCTCGTCCTTCTGCCCCGTCCGGGCCGGTCAGTGATCCCGGCCGAAGGAGTCGCCCACCGAGGCCCGTTGACCGGAGGAACGGACGGCGTGCGCGGTCAGGGAGTCGCCCGAGGCGTCCCGTTCGCCCTCCGCGTGGTTGTACTGCCCGGCGAACGTGTGCGTGCCGGCCGGCACGGTGCGCCCCGGCCTCAGGGCCCACCGGTAGACGAGGAAGCCGCCGTCCTCGGTCGCCGACACGGTGAAGTCCCGCTCGGGCAGCGAGCGCCAGGAACCGGTGCTGGCCACCCCGCCGGTGAGCGCGATCCGCAGCTCGACGGTGAGCGAGGAGAGCGGCTCCGTCGTCCGCAGCGTCACATTGCTCTGGGCCCAGTACGCGTTGCTGTGCGGGTCGACGGCGCCGTCCGTCCACAGCGGGCCGTCCTCGGTGCGCGGCGCACCGCCGGGCGCGGCCGGCGTCCCGGTGGCGGACGGCGTGGTGACGGCGGACGGCGGGGCCGCCACCCGCTTCCCGCGCGGCTCGTCGCCACCTGCGGAGGTGACGGCGAACGCGCCGACCGCCAGCACCCCGCAGACCGCGGCCGTCGCCCCCGCGACCCGCAGCCACGGCGTCGCGGCGCGCGGCGGGCGCACGGCACGCGCCGGGGGGCGGCCCCCGGCCATCCCGCGCTCGACCCGGGCCCGCATCCGCTCCCGGTCCGGGCGGTGCGCCTCGGCGGCGTCCCGCAGCCGCCGGGGCAACTCCTCGTCCATCACTGGCTTCCTCCGGTGCGCTGCGCCGCGACGGCCACGTGTACGTGCGCGGCGGGCGTATCGGGACCGAGCAGCCGTTGCAGTTCCGCGACGGCGCGCGAGGTCTGGCTCTTCACCGTACCCACCGAGATCCCGAGCACCAGCGAGGTGTCCCGCTCCGAGAGGTCGAAGGCGTGCCGCAGCACCACACAGGCGCGCTTGCGGAACGGCAGCCTGCGCAGCGCACCCTGGACGTCGACCACCGCGGACACGTCCGGATCGTCGACCGCGTACCCGTCCCCGCCGCCGCGCGGCGCCCAGAACAGGGCGATCCGGCGGCGCTCGCGCACCGCGCTGCGGATCCGGGTCCTGGCCAGGTTGGCCACCACACCGCGTGCGTACGCCACCGGGTGGTCGGCGTTCCTGACCCGGTCCCAGCGGTGCCAGAGCGCCAGCAGGGCGTCGGCGGCCAGATCGTCGGCGGCATCGGCCTCACCGGTCAGCAGGTGCGCGAGCCGGGCGAGTTCGGCGTAGTGGGCCTCGAAGAACTCGTGGAACTCCGCGGCGGCGGCATCGTCGGCGTCGATGGATGTGCCCACAGCTACCTCGTCCCTGCGCTCGGATGGCCGGTGCGCGTGCCGGTCCCCGGCCGCGCACGTTCCCCGCTGTGTACGTTCCCGGACCCCGCTCACGGTGTGCGGGCGGGGCGAGAGCGTACCAGCGCACCCCGGAAGCGCTTCGACACGGGTGCGCAACCAAGTAAGGCGTAACACGGCGAAAACCTGAAGGGGCCGGGACACGGCGAACGCCCCGGCCCCGGAATCCGGGTGCCGGGGCGTCGTGTTCCTCCGGTCAGCGCTGGAGCGCGGCTTTCATCATCTTCTGGGCGATCGGGGCCGCGAGGCCGTTGCCGCTGACCTCCGACGCCGCCGAACCCGAGTCCTCCACGATCACGGCGACCGCGACCTCCCGGCCGTTCGAGCTGTCCTTGGCGTACGAGGTGAACCAGGCGTACGGGGTGTTGCTGTTGCCCACACCGTTCTCCGCGGTCCCCGTCTTGCCGCCCACCTCGGCCCCGCCGATCCGGGCGTTGGTGCCGGTGCCCTGCTCCACGACGGTCACCATCGCGCTGCGCAGCTGCTTGGCCGTGGACGAGGAGACGACGCGCTTCATGTCGCCGTCCGCGAAGTCCTCCAGCGTGCCGCCCTCGGAGTCCGTCACCTTGGACACCATGTGCGGTGCGGCGAGTTCACCGCCGTTGGCGAGGGCCGCGGAGACCATCGCCATCTGGAGCGGGGTCGCGGTGACCTCGAACTGGCCGATGCCCGTCAGCGCCGTCTGGGCGTTGTCCATCCCGGTCGGGTAGACGCTCTCGTAGGCCCTGACCGGCACATCGAGGTCCTCCGTGTTGAAGCCGAACTTCTCGGCCATCGCCCGCATCTTGTCCTGGCCGAGGTCGGCGGCGACCTTGCCGAAGACGTTGTTGCACGAGTACTGGAGCGCCACCCGCAGCGTCGCGTTCTCGCAGGGGGCGGAGGCGCTCTCGTTCGGCAGGGGGGTGCTGGTGCCGGGCAGGGTGTACGGCATCGGGCTCCTGGTGGCCTCGTCGACCGAGCTGTACAGCCCGTTCTCCAGCGCGGCGGACGCCACCACCAGCTTGAACGTCGAACCGGGCGCCAGCGGCTGCCGCAGTGCGCGGTTGATCAGCGGCTTGTCCGGGTCGGCGAGCAGCTTCTTCCAGGTGTCGCCGTCCGCCGTCCCGCTGATGTCCGACGGGTCGTAGGACGGCGAGGACACCATCCCCAGGATCTGCCCGCTCTTCGGGTCGATCGCCACGGCCGCGCCCTTGTCGTCGCCGAGCGCGTCGGCCGCGGCCTTCTGCACGTCCGGGTCGATCGTGGTGAGCACACTGCCGGGAGCGGTCTTCTTGCCGGTGACCACGTCGACGGGGTTCTTCAGCCGGTCGTCGGTGCCGTCCAGCACATGGCTGTAGATCCCTTCGAGCTGGGTGGAGCCGTAGGCCTGTGAGCTGTATCCGGTGACGGCGGCGTAGAGGTCGCCCTGCTTGTAGGTGCGCTTGTACGCGAGATCGCTGCCCTCCGTCCTCTTCGATCCGGTGACCGGCGAGCCGGCCACGATGATGTCCCCGAGCGGACGCGCGTACTGCGCGATCGTCCTCCGCCGGTTGTGGTCGTCGTCTGCGAGCGCCTTTGCCTGGTATGCCTGCACCCAGGTCGCCCGCCCCAGCAGGGCGAGGACCAGCAGCAGGCAGAAGACCGAGGCGCGCCTTATGGTCTTGTTCATCCCTTACAGGGGACGTGCGGGGCGCGGCGCGTCGTTCCCCGGTGTGCGCCTTCTCACCCCTTACTCATCGTCGCCGCCGTGCCCACGGCTCAGCCCGGTGTGACGAACCCCGACTCGTAGGCCGCGATGACGGCCTGGGTGCGGTCCCGGGCGCCGGTCTTCGCGAGGACGCCCGCCACATGGGTCTTCGCCGTCGCCGCGCCCACCCGCAGCCGGGCGGCGATCTCCGCGTTGGTGAGCCCGGCCGCCATCAGCCGCAGGACGTCCGCCTCCCGGTCGGTGAGCCGGGCCACCCAGGCGGGTGCGGCGGAGGCAGGCCACCGGACGGATGACCGGCCGGCCGCGCGGGTTCACCCGGGCAGGGTGAACAGCAGCTCGTCCGTCTCCTCGCCGCGGGCGTGCGCCCAGCCGTGGTCCGTGCCCGTCACGGTGAACCCGCACTTCTGCAGCACCCGCCGGGACCCCGCGTTGTCGGTCGCGGCACGCGCGTACAGCGGGCGCTCCGGTGCGGAGTCGAGCAGTGCCCGCAGCGCAGCCGTGGCCAGCCCGCGGCCCCAGTGCGCGCGGTCGATCCAGAAGGTGACCTCGCGGTCGTCCGGCGGTCCGTAGACACCGGCGTTGCCGACCGCCACCCCGTCGGCGAGCACGGTCCGCATCACGACCGACCCGTCGGCCAGGATGCGCGTCCAGTGGGCGTCGAACGCGTGCCGGTCGGTGGGGTCCTCGGCGGTGAAGGCGGCCGTGCGGACCGACTCGGGGTCGGCCATCCACGCGAAGAACAGCGGTAGATCGCCGTCCTGTACCGGTCGCAGCGAGACCTTCACGGGTCAGAGCCTCCGGGTCGCGAGGGTCAGCCGGTCGCGCGCGTCGAACAGCGCGTCCTTGACCATCTGTTCGTGCGCGGGCGTGAGCCGGGCGACCGGCACCGAGCAGCTGATGGCGTCACGGGCCGGGGTGCGGTACGGGATCGCGACGCCGAAGCAGCGCAGCCCCAGGGTGTTCTCCTCGCGGTCCACCGCGTAGCCCTGCTCGCGGATCAGGCGCAGCTCCTCGATGAGCTTCTCCCGGTCGGTCAGGGTGTGCTCGGTCAGCGCGGGCAGCGTCTCGGGCAGCATCTTGCGCACCTGCTCGTCGCTGTGGGTGGCCAGCAGCGCCTTGCCGAGCGAGGTGGAGTGCGCGGGCAGCCGGCGGCCGACACGGGTGAAGGGGCGCAGATAGTGCTGGGACTGGCGGGTGGCGAGGTACACCACGTTCGTCCCGTCGAGACGGGCCAGGTGGATGGTCTCCGTGGTGTCGTCCGAGAGCCGGTCCAGAGTGGGGCGGGAGGCCGCGACCACCTCGTCGCCGTCGATGTACGAGGTGCCGACCAGCAGTGCCCGTACGCCGATCCCGTACCGGGTCCCCGTCGCGTCCGTCTCCACCCAGCCCAGCTCGACCAGGGTGCGCAACAGCATGTAGAGGCTGGACTTGGGGTATCCGACAGCCTCCTGCACCGCGGCGAGCGAGTGCATGCCCGGCCGCCCGGCGAAGTACTCCAGCAGTTCCACCGTCCGTACCGCGGACTTGACCTGTGCCCCACCAGACTCGGCAACCGACATCGCCCTACGCCCCTTCCAGCCCACTTACGAAACCTGCGACTTCTTGCCAACACCGAACGCCCGGAAATAGAGTCGCTTCATATTCACGATCAGGAACTCTGTTCAGAATACCGAACAACTTCTGATGTGTGGCAGTGGAGCGGAAGGAAACACGGTGGCAGCAGCACCAGTCTGGAGCGTCGACCCCCGCACCGGGAACCCGCGTGAGCAGGTTGCGGTGGAGGCTACAGCGGAGGAGGTCGACCGGGCGGTGCGGGCCGCCCACGTCGTACGCGCCTCGCTCGCCGACCGCACCGTGCGCGCCGCGTTCCTGCGCGCGGCGGCCGATCTGCTCGCCGAGGCCGGCGAGCACGTCATCGAGGCCGCCGACGCCGAGACGGCACTCGGCCCGGCCCGGCTCACCGGCGAACTCGCGCGCACCGCGGCCCAGTTGAGGGCCTTCGCGGAGGTCGTGGACGAGGGCGCGTACCTCGACATCCACATCGACCACGAGGACGCCACCCGCACCCCGCCGTGGCCCGACCTGCGGCGCTACAAGATCCCGCTCGGCGTCGTCGCCGTCTACGCGGCCAGCAACTTCCCGCTCGCGTTCTCCGTCCCCGGCGGCGACACCGCCAGCGCCCTCGCGGCCGGCTGCCCGGTCGTCGTCAAGGCGCACCCCGACCACCCGGCGACCTCCGAACTCTGCGCCTCCGTGCTCCGCAGGGCCGCCGCCCAGGTCGGACTCCCCGAGGACGTCCTGACCCTGGTGCACGGCTTCGAGGCGGGCGTCGAGCTCGTCCGTCACCCGCTCGTCAGCGCCGCCGGCTTCACCGGCTCTGTGCGCGGCGGCCGCGCCCTCTTCGACGCGGCGGCGGCCCGGCCCGCCCCCATCCCGTTCCACGGCGAGCTCGGCTCCCTCAACCCCGTCGTCGTCACCGAGGCGGCCGCCGCCGAGCGCGGCGAGCAGATCGGTGCCGGGCTGGCGGGCTCGATGACCATGGGCGCGGGCCAGTTCTGCACCAAGCCCGGCTTCGTCCTGGCCCCCGCCGGCCCGACCGGCGACCGGCTGCTGAAGGCGCTCACCGAGGCGGTCAGCGACACCGAGGCGGGCGTCCTGCTCGACCACCGGATGCGCGACGCCTTCCTCGCCGGAGTGCGCGAGCGCGCCGAACTCCCGGACGTGGACGCCCCGGTCACCCCCGGCGCGGGCGGCGAACACACCGTCGCGGCCGGCTTCCTGACCGTACCGGCCCACCTCCTCACCAGCGAGGGCCCGCACGACGCCCTCCTGGAGGAGTGCTTCGGCCCGGTCACCGTCGTGGCCCGTTACACCTCCGAGGACGAGATCACCGCGGTCCTCTCCCGGCTGCCCGGCAACCTCACCGCCACCCTCCAGATCGCCACGGAGGAGGCCGACGGCAGCGCCGCCGCCCTCCTCGCCGCGCTCACCCCGCTGGCCGGACGCGTGCTGGTCAACGGCTGGCCGACCGGCGTCGCCGTCGCCCCCGCCCAGCACCACGGCGGCCCCTACCCGGCCACCACCTCCACCTCCACCTCGGTCGGCGCCACCGCGATCGAACGCTGGCTGCGACCGGTCAGCTACCAGACCACTCCCGATGCGCTGCTCCCGCCGGAGCTCCGCGAAGACAACCCGCAGGGCCTGCCCCGCCGGGTGGACGGACGCCGCTCATGACTCTGCGACTCCCTGAACTCCCCTTCGGCCTCGAAGCGTTCGGCCCGGCCACCGGGTGGAACTACGAGGACGGCACCCTGACCGCCCGCGCGGGCGCCCGGCAGGACCGCTTCGTCCCGCCGGGCGGCGCCGCCCTCGACTCCGAGAGCGACGCGCCCCGGCTGCTGGGCACCGCGCCGGAGGGCGACTTCCAGCTGATCGCCCGGGTGAGGGTCGGCTTCGCCGCCGCCTTCGACGCGGGGGTCCTCTACCTCCACGTCGGCGACCGCGAGTGGGCCAAGCTCTGCCTGGAGCTCTCCCCGGACCACCCCACCGTCTGCACCGTCGTCACCCGGGGCCACTCCGACGACGTCAACTCCTCCGTCGTGGACGGCGACAGCCACTGGCTGCGGCTGAGCCGTACCGGCAACGTCTTCGCCTGCCACGCCTCCGCCGACGGCGAGAAGTGGACCTTCGTCCGCGTCTTCGCCCTGGGCACCCCGGAGCAGGCGGCGGCCGCGTCCGTCGGCTTCCTGGTCCAGTCACCCACGGGGGAGGGGTGCGAGGCCTCCTTCGACCGGATCGTGTTCCGCCCGACGGGCCTCGACGACCTCCGCGACGGCAGCTGACCGAAGCCCCGCCGCGCGTACGCGCCGTGACGCCACTCGTCACGGCGCGTACGCGTGCGTCTGACGGGGCAGGGGCGAATGACGCCTTGACCTGAAGTCCGCTTGGGGTTCTAGCGTGTGGTCCGGTTCATCACCTGACGACGGGACACACACTCATGATCCTCGTGACCGGAGCCACCGGAAACATCGGCACCGCTCTGTTGAAGGAACTGCACGCACACGGCGCCGGTCCGCTCAGGGGGCTCACCCGTGACGCCTCACGGGTGACCTTCCCCGACGGGGTCCAGGCCGTGGAGGGCGACTTCACGGAGCCGGCGTCCCTGAAGCCCGCGCTGGAAGGGGTGCGCTCGATGTTCCTCGTGTCGCGCCTCGGCCCGGACGCCGACATCCTCGAAGCCGCCCGGCAGGCGGGTGTGGAGCACGTCGTGCTGGTGTCGTCGATCACCGTCCTGACCCACCCCCACCTCGGACCCGCCGGTGAGAACCTGGCGGTGGAGGAACTGCTCGGAGCGAGCGGCATGGCCTGGACGGTCCTGCGGCCGACGCAGTTCGCCTCCAACGCCCTCATGTGGGCGGCCTCCGTCCGCGGCCACGAGACCGTCCGCGCGCCGTACGCGGAGACCGCGCTGCCGACCATCCACCCCGCGGACATCGCCTCGGTGGCACGGGTGGCACTGACCGAGCCCGGTCACCGCGGCCGCGTGTACGCCCTGACCGGTCCGGAGCCGGTGAGCGCCCGCGGGCAGACCGAGGCCATCGCGGCCGTACTGGGCCGGGAGGTGCCCTTCGCCGAGATCAGCCGCGAGGAGGCCCACGCGCGGATGGCCGCCGTGTTCGGGGCCGAAGCCGCGGACGCGGTACTGGACGTCACCGGCGGAGACGTGAACGACGAGCTGCTCAGGGTGCGCGACACGGTCGCCCAGGTCACCGGAACACCGGCCCGCCCGTTCCGGCAGTGGGCCTCGGAGAACGCCGACGCCTTCCGCTGACCCGTCCGCCGGCCCCCTCCGCCGGCCCCGTCCGCGAAATTACGTCCCCGACCCGGCAACCCCCGGCTCCCCGGCGACGACAACAGGGAGACAGCGCCTCGCGAGCGGAGAGACCGCACCGCTCGCGAGCCGCCCAGCACCGCACCCTCCCGCACGTCGTCGTACCGAAGGGACATCATGCGCACCCACCTCCGCACCCGTAGCCGCAGTCTCACGGCCCTCGCCGCCGGAACAGTCGCCGTCGTCGCCGTCGCCCTGCTTCCGGGCTCCGCCGGAGCCGCCGAATCCTCCCCCGTGGGCTACGGGGCCGGCACGACCGGCGGCGGCAGCTCCGCCGCCGTGACCGTCACCAGCCTCGCCGCGTTCAAGACGGCCGTGACCGGCACCGCCGCCAAGACGGTCAAGGTCAGCGGCCTCATCTCACTGAGCGGCCAGGTCGACGTCGGGTCCAACACCACGGTGCTCGGCGTCGGTTCGTCCTCCGGGTTCACCGGTGGCGGGCTGCGGCTGAAGAACTCGACGAACATCGTGATCCGCAATCTCAACATCAGCAAGCCGGTGGCCCCCGCCGACGGGATCACCGTGCAGAAGTCCACCAAGGTGTGGATCGACCACAACACCTTCTCCGCCGACCGTGACCACGACAAGGACTACTACGACGGCCTGCTCGACATCACCCACGCCTCCGACCAGGTCACCGTCTCCTGGAACACCTTCAAGGACCACTACAAGGGCAGCCTGGTCGGCCACAGCGACAGCAACGCGAGCGAGGACACCGGCCACCTCCGTGTGACCTACCACCACAACTACTTCAACAACGTCAACTCCCGTATCCCCAGCCTCCGTTTCGGCACCGGGCACTTCTACGACAACTACGTCGTGGGCGCCTCGACAGCGGTGCACTCCCGGATGGGCGCGCAGATGCTGGTGGAGAACAACGTCTTCCGCAGCACCGGAGTCGCCATCACCACCATCCGTGACAGCGACAAGGACGGCTACGTCGTGGAGCGCGGCAACGACCTCGGCGGCGCGGCCACCGAGATCTCGCAGGTCGGCACGTTGACCCAGGTGCCGTACTCGTACACCGCGGAGCCGGCCTCCTCCGTCGTCTCCTCGGTGACCGGCGGGGCCGGCGCCGGCAAGATCTAGCCGATCAGCGGCGGAGGGCGCCCCCGCCCCGTCGGGGGTGCCCTCCGCCACTTCCGGCCATGCGGGCGGCCGTCCCTTCTGCACGGCGGACACGGCCGCAACCTCCGGACGGCCGGAGGCGTCCCCTTCACCATGATCAGAACCGCCACCCCCGCCGATCTCGACGCGATGGTCCACCTGCACACCGCGGCACGCGCCACCTACTACCGGGGCCACCTCCCGGAGGAGGAGTACATGGGCTCAGAGGAGGTCGGCCGCAGCCGGGAGGGCTGGGCGCGCGCCATCGACCGGGCCGAGTCCACCGTGCTCTGCGCCGAACGGGACGGTGTCCTCGCGGGCATCGCGGCCCACGCCGTGCGCGACGGCGTCATGCACCTCGCCCAGCTCCATGTGGCCCCGGCCCACTGGCGCCGGGGCATCGGGACGGAACTGCACGACGCGTGTGTGGCGGCCTGGCAGCGGGACGGCGTGGCGGAGGCCCGCCTGGAGGTCTTCGTCCACAACACCCGCGCCCAGTCGTTCTACGTGGCCCACGGCTGGGCCCCCGATCCGGCGCACCCCCGCGCGGGCACCCATCTGGTGCTGCGCCTGACGGTGCCGGCCGGCGCCCGCAGCGACGCGTAGGGGGCCCCGGCCGTCTCCCGGGCCCCGGGGGAATGACAGGGGTCCGGACACGCGTTCACCCGAGAGCGGAGGGTTCCTCCGTGCCGCGTCAGCGGCCGCCCGAGAGCCTGGAGAGAAGAAGAGTCATGCGCGTCGAGATCTGGAGCGACATCGCCTGCCCGTGGTGCTACATCGGCAAGGCCCGTTTCGAGAAGGGCCTGGCAGGGTTCGCCCACCGCGACGAGGTCGAGGTGGTGCACCGCTCCTTCGAGCTCGACCCCGGGCGCGCCAAGGGCGACACCGCGCAGGTCATCGACATGCTCGCGCAGAAGTACGGCCGTACCCCCGAGGAAGCCCGGTCCATGGAGGCGAACGTCGCGGCCAACGCGCACGCCGAAGGGCTCGGCTACCGCACCGAGGGGCGCGACCACGGCAGCACCTTCGACATCCACCGGCTGCTGCACCTGGCCAAGGCCCGCGGCAGGCAGGACGAGCTGCTGGACCTCGCCTACCGGGCGAACTTCGCCGAGGAGCGGTCCGTGTTCGACGGCGACGTGCTGATCGAGCTCGCCGTCGAGGCCGGTCTGGACGCCGACGAGGCGCGTGCGGTGCTCGCCGACCCGCAGGCGTACGCCGCCGAGGTGCGGGCCGACGAGCGGGAGGCGTCCGAGCTGGGTGCCGACGGGGTGCCGTTCTTCGTGCTGGACCGGCGGTACGGGATCTCCGGCGGCCAGCCCGCCGAGGTCTTCGCCCAGGCGCTGGAGCAGGCGTGGCAGGACCGCCCGCTGACCGCGATCGGCGGGGACGCGGCGGCGTGCGACGCCGACGGCGCGTGCGAGGTTCCGGCGACCGGCGGCAACGGCTGACCTCCGGCCACCCGCATACATAAGCATTGCTTGGGGTCACCCCTTAACTCTTGGTGATTGACTATGAGTCAAGGGGGCTTCAGGCTGGGCGCATGATGATCTCTTCGCTCAGTCGTGCGGTCGACGCCGAGTTCGCGCCGGAGACCGCCTACCTCAACACCTCCAGCTGCGGGCTGCTGCCCCGCCGCACCGTCGACGCGGTGAAGGCCCTCGCCGAGGAGAACGCCACCGGCCGCAGGGCCGGCGCGGGTGACGCGGAGGCGGTGGAGCGGGCCAGGGACGGATTCGCCCGGATCGCCGGTGTCGGCCCCGGCAGGGTCGCGGTCGGCAGCTCCGTCGCCGTCCATGTGGGCCTGATCGCCTGCTCGCTGCCGGCCGGGTCCGAAGTGCTCGTGCCCGAGGGGGAGTTCAGCTCGGTCACCAGCCCGTTCGCGGTCCGCGGTGACCTCAGGATGCGGTACGTCCCGCTGGCGGACCTCGCCGACGCGGTGCGCGCGCGGACCGCTCTCGTCGCCTTCTCCTCGGTGCAGTCCGCCGACGGCCGGCTCGCCGACCTGGAGGCGGTGCGGGCCGCTGCGGCCGCCCACGGCGCCCGTACGCTGCTGGACGCCACCCAGTCCGCGGGCTGGCTGCCCCTGGACGCGGGGACGTACGACTACACGGTCGCCGGCGGTTTCAAGTTCCTGCTCTGCCCCCGGGGCACGTCGTTCCTCACCGTCACCGAGGAGGCGCAGGGATCGCTGGCGCCGGTCTTCCCCGGCTGGGGCGCGGCGGCGGACGCGTGGAACAGCCTCTACGAACCGGTCCGGACCCTCGCCCCCGGCGCCCGCCGCTACGACGAAGCGCCCGCGTTCCTCCCGTACCACGGCGCCGAGCACTCCCTCGCGCTGCTGAACGAGATCGGCGTCGACGTCCTCCACGACCACGCCACCGGGCTCGCGGACCGGTTCCGGGCGGGGCTGACCGGGCTGGGGCACAAGCCGGTGCCGGGCACGACGGCCGTCGTCGCGGCGCCCGGACTCGGTGACCGGGCGGCGGACCTGGAGCGCGCCGGGGTGATGGTCTCCGACCGGGCCGGAAATCTGCGGGCGTCCTTCCACCTGTACAACACCGAGGCCGACGTGGACCGCGCGCTGGACGTGCTGTCCGGCTGACCCGCGCCGCGGGCGGGCGCGGGTCAGCGGTTCTCCGGGCAGTCCGCCGTCTCCCGGCAGAGGTTCTCCTCGACCTTGGCCAGCAGCCGGGCCAGCTCCTCCCGCTCGCCCCCGTCCAGGCCCGCGAGGGTGTGCTCCTCCAGATTCGTCCAGGCCCGCTCCACCTCGGAGAGCAGGGCGCAGCTGTTGTCGGTGGCCTCGACCAGGACGGCCCGGCGGTCGGCCGGGTCGGGGCTGCGGCGGACGTGCCCGGACTGCTCCAGGCGCTGGAGCATCTTGGTGACCGTGGACGGATCGAGATCGACGGCCTTGATCACCTCCGACTGGCGCACCGCGCCCGAGTCCCAGAGGTACATCATCAGGAACTCCTGGCCGGGGTAGAGGCCCGCGCTCTTGAGCAGCTTCCCCGCCGCGATCCGGTGGAGCCGCGCGAGCCGCGAGACGGCATGGCTGACCGGGCCGCCCCGGGCGGCGCTCGGTAGCTCGGTACAGGCGGGATCGGATGCCATCGGGACTCCTCGGGGTGGTGCGCGGCGGGCCCCGGGGCGGTCGCGCCGCGAGTGCCGGAGACGTCCTGGCAACATTACCTTGGTCGGCCAAGTAATGCGTTACAGTGGCACGCGTCGCAGATGCTTGGCCGACCACATAAATCTTGGGGGCTCTCCATGACCACCGCATTCGACCCGCTCGACCTGGCCGGCACGCAGCTCGCCAACCGCATCGCCCTGGCCCCGATGACCCGCAGCCGGGCGGGCGAGGGCGGCATACCGACGGAGCTGACCGCCGAGTACTACGCTCAGCGCGCCTCGGCCGGGCTCGTCATCACCGAGGGCGTCCAGCCCTCCGCCGTCGGGCAGGGCTACCCCAGCACCCCCGGGCTGCACAGCGACGCGCAGGTCGCCGGCTGGCGCAGGGTCACCGACGCCGTGCACGCCAGGGGCGGCACGATCTTCGCGCAGCTCATGCACACCGGCCGCATCGGCCACCCGGTCCTGCTGCCCGACGGGCTCACCCCGGTCGGCGCCTCCCCGGTCGCCGCGTCGGGCCAGGTCTACACGCAGGAGGGCCCGAAGGACTTCGTCACCCCGCGCGAGCTGACCGGCACCGAGATCCGGACCACGATCGCCGACTTCGTGACCGCCGCGCGCAACGCCGTGGACGCCGGGTTCGACGGCGTGGAGCTGCACGGCGCCAACGGCTACCTGATCCACCAGTTCCTGGCCCCCAACTCCAACCTGCGCACCGACGAATGGGGCGGCTCCGCGGAGGGCCGCATCCGGTTCGCGGCCGAGACCGTGCGCGCCGTCGCCGCCGAGATCGGAGCCGCGCGCACCGCGATCCGGATCTCGCCCGGAAACCCGTTCAACGACATCGACGAGCCCGCGCCGGAGGCCACCTACCGGGCACTGGTGCAGGCCATCGAACCGGTCGGGCTCGCCTATCTGCACATCGTCGAGGCCAAGACCGACGACCGGGCGCTGACCGCCACGCTGAGCAAGGAGTTCAACGGCACGCTCGTCCTCAACCCGGCGAGCGAGGGCCCGACCGGTCCCGAGGCGCTGGCCCTGGTCGAGGAGGGCGTGGCGTCGGTCATCTCGTACGGGGCGCTGTTCCTGGCCAACCCGGACCTGCCGGAGCGGCTGCGGGCCGGCGGCCCCTACAACCCCGCGGACCGGGCGACCTTCTACGGGGGCGACCACCGCGGCTACACGGACTACCCGGCACTGGGCGCGTGAGGACCGGACGGCGGCCGGCCGCCACGGCCGGCTGACCGGTGCGCAGGGCGAGTCGCGGCTGAGCTGACCGGTCCTGCGGTGTGCCGGCACCGTGGTCAGCCGCGGCCGGCCCTGCCCGGCGTGGCGGGAAGCGACGAACGCCGTTCCGGCGGCCTCCGGATACGCCTGGGGCTTCCCGGTAGATGCCGGACAGCTCGGGGCCCCGCCCCTCGCGACGCGTCGATCAGTCCTGCGCCACGGTCGCCGCGGTCACGTTCTCGATCACGCGGCCGAGCTTGGTCTTGGCCCGGGTCAGGTCCTGGATGCGTGCGGCGATGCGGTCGTGTTCGACGGTGAGCTGGTCGAGCATGGCGGGGGTCGCGACGCCGGTGCTCACGCACGGCAGGAGTTCGACGACGGTACGGCTCGAGAGGCCGGCCGCGAAGAGGTCCTGGATGAGCTGGACCCGCTCCAGGGCTTCGTCGGGATAGTCGCGCTGCCCGCCGGGCGTCCGCGCCGATTCCAGGAGCCGCTGTTCCTCGTAGTAGCGCAGGGCCCGCACGCTGACCCCTGACCGCCTGGCGAGCTGTCCGATGCGCATGACGCAGGACACTCCCTTCCCGCTCATACCTCACGTTCACGTCAGGTTCAGGCTAACAATGCCGGCTCGGGGGGCAGTCATGACCCCCGGGCTCACCCCCGCCCGCTCGGCAACCTCACTCATACGCGCCTGTCCTCTTCCGGCGGGCGGCAGTTGTGGCTTGCACCTCACGTCAACGTCAGGTTCTAGAGTGACGAGCGCCGGATGAACTCGTCATTCCGGCCCGTCGAAGTAAGGCAGACCATGATGCGCGCAGCCCGGTTCCACGAATACGGCGGAGTGGAGAATCTGGTGATCGAGCAGGCCCCCGACCCCCACCCCGGACCCGGTGAGATCCGTGTCCGCGTCGCGGCGGCCGGCGTCAATCCCATCGACTGGAAGCTGCGCGCCGGCGCCCTGCGCCAGCTGATTCCCCTGGAGCTGCCCGCCATTCCCGGGCGCGACGGCGCCGGTGTGGTCGACGAGATCGGCGACGGGGTGCAGGGGGTGGGCATCGGCGACCGCGTCTTCGGACTGGGCGGTGTCACCGGGGCGACCGCGGAGCTGCTCATCCTCTCGGCCTGGGCGCACACCCCCGCCGCGTGGAACGACGAGCAGGCCGCCGGTGCCGGTCTCGCGTCGGTGACCGCGATGGGTGGACTGAACGCGCTCGGCTCCCTCGCGGGGCGCACTCTCCTCGTCGAGGGCGCCGCCGGAGGCGTGGGCAGCGCGGCGGTCGAGATCGCGGTGGCGCAAGGTGCCACGGTGATCGGGACGGCCAGTGAGCGCAACCACGAGTTCCTCACCTCTCTCGGCGCCGTTCCCACCACCTACGGCCCCGGCCTCGCACAGCGCCTCGCCACCCTCGCTCCGCACGGCGTCGACGTCGTGCTCGACACCGCGGCCTCCGGCTCCCTGGACGACCTCGTCGCGATCGCGGGCGACCCGAAGCGCGTCGCGACGGTCGCCGACCACGCGGGCGGGCAGCGCCTGGGCGCGCATGTGGTCAACGCGGAGAACGATTCCGCTCTCCTGTCCGCGGCGGCGGAACTGGGCGGGCAAGGCCGCTACACACCCCGTATCGAACAGACCTACCCCCTGGAGCGGATCGCCGACGCCCACGCGCACGCCGAGCGCGGACGCACCCGAGGGAAGATCGTGATCTGCATCTGAACAGGCCGATCCGTGTCTGGACAGCCCACGTCCTGGCCCATGGCCGCTACGGCTGCGGGTTCTCCTCCAGCGGCGCCCCGTGCCACTTCCACGAGGTGACCCGCTCACGGCCCGGCAGATCCGCGCGGCCGGTGGACCACAGCAGTACGGTCCACCGGTCGCCGTCGTCCGGGGCGTCCGGGAAGAGCCGGGCCAGCACCCGGTCGCACAGCTCCGCGGGCGGCGTCCAGTCGACGCCGAGCCCCGCCGCGAGGTCATGGGTGTGCACCAGGGTCTCCACGATGCCCATCGCGGCGAATCCCTCCGCGTCGGAGATCCCGTAGCTGTGGTGAGCGCGGACCTCCGGGGCCGTCGAGCGGACCATCGCCGCCAGCATGGCCCCGGTGGCCTCCAGCGCCTGCAGGAGGCCCGCCGTACCGGCCGCCGGGTCGCCGAAGATCGCGTTGGCCGGTCCGCCCTCGCGGCGCACGGCCCAGTGGAACGGTACGTCCCGGTCCAACGGCGGTGACTGCGGCCCCAGTTGGCCCGCGTACGCGAAGAGGTCGTCGCTCAGATGCTCCACGGTCTCCCAGCAGGTCCAGGTGAGCGTCCCCGCCGGGGTGTGCCAACCCTCCGCCGGAGCCTCCTTGAGCACGGCCACCGCCAGCCGTACCGCAGAGGTCACGTCGTCCGCGGTGACCGGCAGCCGCGCCCCGGTCAGCAGCGCCCGCTCACGCGCACTGCACTCCACGCAGAACTCGTTGCCCTCCGGATCGGCCAGGGTCGCCCAGCCCCGCCCGTTGGGCCTGCGGTGATCCGCGACGAGCGTGGCACCGAGGGCGAGCAGCCGCTCGACCTCCTCGTCCCGGGTGCGGTCGTCCGGCTGGATGTCGAAGTGGAGGCGGTTCTTGGTGCTCTTCGGTTCGGGCACGGTGATGAACAGCAGCGCGGCACCGGGGGTCTCGACGAGGGCCTCGGGATCACCGGGGAAATCGTCGTCGGCGAGGGAGGCGCCCAGCACCTCGGCCCAGAACGTGGCGAGTTGGTAGGCGTTGCCGCAGTCGACGGTGACGTGATGTACGTGAGAAGTCATGGGCCACACTGTCGCCGGTGAGCGCCGCCGGGTCCAACGAGATACGCGGAGCCCCACCACGCGGTGCGTGACGGGCCTCCGCGCGCTCGGTTGTTCAGGCGGTGCCGAACTCTCCGGCCTTCACGCCCGCCACGAAGGAGGCGAACGCGTTGGCGGGGACGGTCAGCACGGGGCCGCTCGGGCGCTTGGAATCGCGGACGGGGACGGTGCCGGTTGCGTACGCGTTCGACGGGGCCCATTCGATACATGTGCCACCGTTGTCGCTGTAGCTGGACTTGACCCACTGGGGGGATTCGGTCGTCACGGTGTGCCCTTTCGTAGCTGCTTGAACATGGCCAGGGATGCCGTCTGGGAGGGCGATTCGGCTCTGTAGCTGATGCTAGGGCGCAAGCGCGGGCGCATGGATGCTGGTTTTCGGTCCAGTTGTCCTGGGGCCGGGCTGCGACGTGAGGGACTTCCGGGTGCAGCGGAGCCCCACCACGCGACGCATGACGGGGCTCCGCTGAACCGGTCGGTCAGACGGTGCCGAACTCTCCGGCCTTCACGCCCGCCACGAAGGAGGCGAACGCGTTGGCGGGGACGGCCAGCACGGGGCCGCTCAGATCCTTGGAGTCACGGACGGGAACCATGCCACGCGAGGTGGCGACGTTGGCGGCAACCTCGACGCAGGCGCCGCCGTTGTCGCTGTATGAAGACTTGAACCAGCGGGGGGAGTCGGTTGTCACGGTGTGCCCTTTCGTAACTGCTCGATCATGGCCACGGATGCCGCTTGCGAGAGCGCTTCAGCCTGCAACTGATGGTAGGCGGTCAACAGGGGCACCACGGAAGTGTTTTCCCGGTCGAGGTGGCCCTGCTGAGCGGACTCCGCGTACGACATGAGCTGGCGGTCCGAGAGCGTCAGGATGTACAGCGGCAGGTTGAACGGGCGGCGCTCCCCCATGCTGAACGGGGCGATCTGGAGCACGGTGTTCGGCAGCTCGGCGAATTCCACCAGCCGCGCCAACTGCGCTTCCATGACCGCTGATCCACCTACGGGGCGGCGGACGCAACTCTCGTCCAATACCACCAGGACAAGCGGCGGAGAGGACTTCCGTACGAGCGCGGCTTGCCGCTCCGCGACGAGGCTGACCCGCTCGTGCGCCTGCTCGGAGGTGATCGCCCTCCGCTTGACGGCGCTCTCGGCAAGGACTGTCGCGTACTCCGGGGTCTGGAGCAGACCGGGCAGGACGCCTACCTCGTACAGCCGGATCTCCGCTGCCCTGCCCTCGTATCCCACGTACTCCGGAAAGCCTTCCAGCAGACTGCCGTGCCGGATGTCCCGCCACTCGCGCTCGAAGGAATCAGCTGTTCCTTCGAGCCCCAGTGCGGCATCAACACCGATCGAGAACCTGCGGGTTGGCGGTTTACGACCATTCTCGACGCCGGAGACGTGCCGTCCGGTGTACCCGATCCGTCCACCGAGGTCGTCCTGCTTCCAGTCGCGTGCCTCTCGTGCCCTGCGTAACCGGGCACCGTACGCCGCTTCCGGTGACGCGTCCGGGTTCAACTCCTTGATGTTTACCAATGTGTTCTCCGTACCTGCCACGTTGAGTACCGCCCGACGTTAGGCCACGCTGGGCCGCCTTGGTAGTGGAACGGCTACGGAGAGGCACGATCGTGTGCACAGAAAACGTTTCTCTGAACGGACGACCTCACCACCTTCCCGCCCCCGGCGAACTCCTGGTGGACACCAGCCGTCAAGGCCGCGTGGGTGAGTTCCGAGGAGTCGCCGGCCCGTACTGGTCGCTGCGGCCGGTCTGCGGCGGGACCGAGTGGGAAGCCGAGCCCGAGCACGTGCGTCCCGCCGATGCCATAGAGCGGCTGCGAGCGGAGAACGCGCGGTGCAACGCGCGGAGCCGGGGTGAGGTGCTGTGAGCACTCCGGGCGGCACGGCCTACCTGGTGGAGGTCACGGCGACGGCCGGCGGGAGGGCGGTTTCGCTCGGCAGGGCGACCGTGGCGAACCGCCGGTTCGCGCTCCGGTGGCTTCGGCGACAGGCACATCGGCTCGCGGACGGGCCCGGCGCCCCCGATCTCACGCCTTGCGGCCAACGGGACGTCCGGCCGATCGGCTTTCGGAGTTCCGCCGCCCCGGACGGACTCCGGGCGTGGGCGCACGATCCGGACCAGCAGGAGCAGGCGATAGCGCGTCTGGAAGCCGGAGGGCCCGACGTGCTCACCGTGCTCGACCCCGCCGTCGGCCTGCTGGTGACGCTCGCCGGACGGCCGCTCCGGCCACGCCGCGCCGCAGACAGCCGGCCGCGCCACCACCAGCCCGTCACCGGCCGGGCCGGAATCGTCCACCTCAACGGGAGAACCCATGGTGATCCACTGCAACTCACCCGTCCGCCCGCCCTGGTTCCGGACCGCGCAAGCGCACTGCCGAGCGGAGACCGAGGAACTCCCCGACTGGCTCACCTGTGAACTCGGCAAGGGCCATGCCGGTGAGCACGCCGACTGCCTGGACAGCATGGGGCGCGGCACCTTTGACGTGTGGCTGCGCTGGAACGAGGGCGACTCCACCTACGTCTGCGCCGCGCCCTGCGAACAGGTGGATCCCACCATCGCCCCCCCGGCTGCGACAGGCGTGCTGGTTGTTCACCGGCCACGATCCCGGACACTCCTGGGAGTTCGAGGATCTCCCGCAGGACTAAGGGCTGTCCAGGCTGACCAGGATCTCCTCGGGTTCCGAGCCCCAGGGCCGCACCGGGAAGTCCTGGTACGTCAACCCGGTCAGCTCGCGCCCACCGGTCAGCGCGACCAGTAGCTCGTAGGTGTCGTTACCGGTCTCCCACACCACGATCGCGCAGCCGAGACGTGCCAGCACGCCGGACAGATGATCCAGCTGTCGGATCGGCACATCACCGCGGCGCAGAGTCGGGTCGGCCTCGGCCGCGTCGTGGACGACGCCGGTGTCGACGTCGGTCGGCTCCATCTCGAAGGCGCGTACCCGACCGGCCACGAACGCCGCCAGCTGGCCCGGGTGATCCTCACCGGTCCAGTCCATACTGAAGATCACACCGTCGACCAGGGCCCCTTGGGCCCGCTCGCCGGGGCTCAGGACCAGTTCTTCCAGCTCTGTCACGACGGTCACGCTATCAACCGAGGAGCGCGGGGGCCTGAGTCATTCGCGTATCCCCGGTCACCCCTGGGGACGCCGGGCCGGACAGCGCCTCGGCCCCCCGACTGCGACAGGCGTGCTGGTTGTTCACCGGCCACGAGCCCGGACACTCTGGGGAGTTCGAGGATCTCCCGCAGTCGGGAAGTCGGTGGAGAGCGTGAGGTCCTGCCAGGTGTCGAGGTCGTGGTCGACAGCTTCGCGGCCGGCGCGGACCAGGCGCAGCGCGTCGGAGCCGAGGACCAGGTGGGCGGGCGGATCGGGTGTGCCGAGGATGCGCAGGAGCGCCTCCGCGGCGCGGGCCGGGTCGCCGAGCTGGCGTCCGTCGGCCTTCTTGCGGGCAGCGCGGATGGGTTCGAAGACGTCGTCGTAGTCGGGGATGGTGCGCGGTGCGCGGGTCATCGAGCGCCCGGCCCAGTCGGTACGGAAGGAGCCCGGCTCGATGGCGGTGACATGGATGCCGAAGGCGGCGACTTCCTTGCCGATGGCTTCGAGGATGCCTTCGACCGCGTATTTGCTGCCGCAGTAGGCGGAGACGCCGGGGAAGCCGGCCAGGCCGCCCATGGAGGTGACGGCCAGGATGTGCCCGCGGCGCCGTTGGCGCATGAAGGGCAGGACGGCCTGGACGGTGGCTGCGGTGCCGAAGACGTTGACGTCGAACTGGGCGCGCAGGTCGGCGAGGGGAGTCTCCTCGAAGGTCCCTTCCAGGCCGTAGCCGGCGTTCGCGATCAGCACGTCGACGGGGCCGATGGCCTCCTCCACCTCGCCCGTCACGGCGAACACGGCTTCGTCGTCGGTCACGTCGAGGACGCGGGCGTGAGCGCGTTCCGGGTGAAGGGCGGTGAAGGCCGCCGCGTCGGTGCCGTTGCGGACGGTGCCGACGACGGTGTGGCCGGCCTCCAGGGCGGCGGTGGCGAAAGCGCGGCCGAGGCCGCCGCTGACGCCGGTGATCAGGACGGTCTTGGCTGTGTGGGTCACGCCTGGTCCTCCTTGTGCAGGACGAGGTGCTCGTGGAAGAGCACGCCGTCGCGGATGTCGCCGGTGGCGGTGAAGGCGGTGTCGTCGACGTAGTCGAGGTGGTTGCCGGTCACCGTGTAGCGGCCGGTGCAGGCGCTGGGGCGGTTGCCGCGGGCCTCGTCGTAGCGGCCGTCGGCGCGCAGTTCCTGGCGGATGTGTCCGTCCGCGGTCACCCACATACCGACCACGTCCGCCCGCTCACCGGCCGGGGCTTTTGGCTGCTGGCCCATCACGCTCTCCTTCGTCCGCAGGTGTCTTCGGACAAGCCTGTGCCGCGGCGGAGGGGGGAGCCAGGACAGGCTGTGCCTGGGTACGGCGCACCCAGGCACAGCACCGGGGGGCGGCATAGCCTGGACGGGTGACCCGCAACGATCTCGGAGACTTCCTGCGCGCCCACCGTGCCCGCCTGCGACCCGGTGACGTCGGCCTCGCCTCGTACGGCGCGCGCCGGGTGGCGGGGCTGCGACGGGAGGAGGTCGCCGTCCTGGCCGGAATGAACAGCGACTACTACGCCCGGCTGGAACAGGGCCGCGAGCGCGGCCCCTCCCCGCAGATCCTCGACGCGATCGGCCGCGCCCTACGCATGGACGACGCGGCGCGCGAACACCTGTACCGGCTGGCGGGCGTGGTACGGGACGACAACCGGGACCTGCCGAGGGAGGCGGTCGGTACACCGCTGAGGCAACTCCTCGACGGCTACACGAACGCCCCGGCGTTCGTCCTGAATCCGGCGAAGGACTTCCTCGCGGCCAACGCCCTGGCCGAAGCGCTGTTCTCCCCGTTCGAAGCGGTGGACAACCTCGCCCGCATGACGTTCCTCGACCCGGCGGCACGGGGATTCTTCACCCGCTGGGACAGATCGGCCGAGGCGGTCGTCGCCGGGCTGCGCCACGCCACGGGCCTCGGCCCCCACTACCCGCGTCTGTACGAGCTGATCGACACCCTGACCGGGGCGAGCGAGGACTTCGCCGCGCTCTGGGCCTCGCACACCGTCTACGGAAAGACCCAGGACGCCAAGGAACTCGACCACCCCGACGTCGGGCCGCTCTCGCTCACCTACCAGTCCTTCGATGTCCGCGGAGCGCCGGGACAGCTGCTGGTGATCTACCACGCCGAGCCGGACAGCGCCGACGCCCAGGCGCTCACCCTGCTCGGAAGCCTGCACGCCACCCGCCGCGGGGAGTCCGCCGGGGAGCGGTAGTCCCCGCGTCCCCGCCCGGGCACCTACCGCTTGACCTGAGTAGACCTGTCTGTCTAATCTGGTGCGCTATTGAACAGACAGGTCTACTCATACTTCGGACGGGAACGGTCATGACGAATCTCTCGGTCGTCCCGGCGTCCGGACCGGCGCGCACCTCGAACGCGCCCGTCGGCGCCCGAGCCGCGCGGGTTCGGCGGCTGCCGCCGAACGTGGCGCTGTACGTACTCGCCTCGATCACCATCTCGTTCCTGGCGGCCTCCAGCGCGCCGACCCCGCTCTACGCGGTCTACCAGGCCGAATGGGGCTTCGACCCGATCACCACCACCGCGGTCTTCGGCGTCTACGCGGTGGCCGTGCTGTTCGGGCTGCTCACCATGGGCAAGCTCTCCGACCACGTCGGCAGGCGGCCGGTGCTGCTGGCCGCGCTGGCGGCGCAGGCCGCCTCCATGGTCGTGTTCGCCACCGCCGACGGCGTGCCGGGACTGATGGTCGCCCGGATCGTCCAGGGACTGTCCACCGGCGCCGCGCTCGGCGCGATAGGGGCCGGGATGATGGACATCGACCGGCCGCGCGGCACGATCACCAACGCGGTCGTCCCCGGCATCGGCACGGCGACCGGCGCACTGGTCTCCGGCCTCGTCGTCCAGTTCCTGCCCGCCCCCACGCACCTGGTCTACCTCGGGCTGCTGGCGGTCTTCGTCCTCCAGGCCGTCGCCGTCGCGCTGATGGCGGAGACGGTGACCCGCAAGCCGGGGGCGCTGGCCAGCCTGGCGCCGGAGATCAAGCTGCCGCGCGCCGTACGCCGCCCGATGCTGGTGGCCGCGCCGGTGCTGTTCGCCGTCTGGGCGCTGGCCGGGCTGTACGGGTCGCTCGGCCCGTCCCTCGCGCGGCAGCTGACCGGTTCCAGGTCCGAAGTCCTCGGCGGGCTGAGCCTGTTCGTGCTCGCCGGGGTGGCTGTCGTCTCGGTGCTGGCCCTGCGGAAGGCGGCGACCCGGACGGTGATGCTCACCGGCATCCTCGCGCTGATCGCCGGGGTGGCCCTCACCCTCGTCTCGATCCGCGGATCCTCTCCCACCGGCTTCTTCGTCGGCACCGCCATCGCGGGCGTCGGCTTCGGCAGCGGGTTCCAGGGCGGCATCCGTACGGTGATGCCGCTGGCCCGGCCGCACGAGAGTTCCGGGGTGCTGTCGCTGCTCTTCGTGGTCTCCTACCTGGGCATGGGGGTGCCCGCCGTGATCGCCGGGTTCCTCGTCGTCCACGCGGGCGGACTGACCGCCACCGCACAGGAGTACGGCGTCGCCGTGATCGTCCTCGCGGCGTTCGCGCTGCTCGGGCTGGTGCGCGGCGGCCGGGACGCGGCGGTGGCCCTGCCGGGCGAGCGGGTCGGCGGCAACGCCTGAGGGTGGGTGCCGGCCGGGGCATAATGTAGACAGATCTGTCTGAAGGAGTGACCGTCATGGCGCGTGTCCGGAGCACCGCGAAGCCGTCGGCGCGTGAGCGCCTGCTCGCCTCCGCGAACGAGCTGTTCTACGCCGAGGGCGTGCAGAGCGTCGGGATCGACCGGGTCATCGAGCACGCGGGCGTGGCCAAGGCGTCGCTGTACAACACCTTCGGCGGCAAGGAGCAGCTCGTCCGGGCGTACCTCGACGCCCGGCACGCGGACACCGTCGACCGGATCACCCGGGCCGTCGCGGAGCGCGACACGCCCCGCGAGCAGATGCTGGCGGTCTTCGAGTCCCAGGGACGGCAGTTCGACCGGCCCGACTTCCGCGGCTGCGCCTTCATCCGCGCCGGCGCGGAGGCCGGCCCCGGCGGGATGGTCCAGGAAGCGGCGGACGCCTTCCGCCGCTGGATGCGCGAACTCTTCACCCGCCTCGCCGCCGAAGCCGGCGCCGCCGACCCCGACGCCCTGGGCCACCAGCTCCAACTCCTCTACGACGGCGCGGGCATCTCCGCCCTGATGGACCACGACTCCGCGGTGGCCGCGGCCTCCCGCGCGGCGGCGACCGCCCTGATCGCGGCGGCGACGGGCTCCGCCGAGGCATGAGCGGCGCCCGGCACGCACGCGGGCCGGGCGCCGCGAGCGTGCACCGCGCAGGCCGCTCGGCCGACGTCTGCACGCCGGTGTCCCGACGCGGCACCGCCACGGGACACGGCGGAGGGGGTGGGACGGCCTCACCGTCCCACCCCCTCCGCACCGCGGACCGGGCCTACTTCACCGGCGTGAAGTCCCGAGCCCCGATGAACTCCGGGCGGCGGATCGGAGCCGCGAAGGGCTCCTCGGCCTTGTTCTCCACGCTGTTGAACACGATGAAGACATTGCTGCGCGGATACGGGGTGATGTTGTCCCCGGAGCCGTGCATGCAGTTGCAGTCGAACCAGGTCGCCGAACCCGCCCGGCCCGTGAAGAGCTTGATGCCGTGCCGGTCGGCCATCTTCGTCAGCGCCTCGTCGGACGGGGTGCCCGCGTCCTGCATCTGGAGCGACTTCTTGTAGTTGTCCTTCGGTGTCTCGCCCGCACACCCGAGGAACGACTTGTGCGAGCCGGGCATGATCATCAGCCCGCCGTTGGTGTCGTAGTTCTCGGTCAGCGCGATCGAGACGGACACCGCCCGCATGTTCGGCAGACCGTCCTCTGCGTGCCAGGTCTCGAAGTCCGAGTGCCAGTAGAACCCGGAGGCACCGAAGCCCGGCTTGACGTTGATCCGGGACTGGTGGACGTACACGTCCGAACCCAGGAGCTGGCGGGCCCGGCCCACCACGCGCTCGTCGCTGACCAGCCGGGCGAACACCTCGCTGAGCCGGTGGACCTCGAAGACCGACCGTACGCTCTGCGACTTCGGCTCGATGACCGAGCGCTCGTCGGCGCGGACCGCCGGATCGGCGATCAGCCGCTCCAGCTCGGCGTGGTAGCCGGCCACTTCGTCCGGCGCGATCAGCTGGTCGACGGTGAGGAAACCGTCGCGCTCGAACCCCTGGAGGTCCTTCGCGGCGACCGGACCCGGTGCGCCGGGCGCGGACCAGATGACCGGGTCCTGGCGGGGAGTGGTCATCTCGGCGGCGCCGCGCGATGGGTACAGGTCGGCGCGTACATCAGCGGTCATGATGGTTCAGCCCTCCTCGGTCAGCAGCGGGTAGACACCGTTCTCGTCGTGGTCCTCCCGTCCGGTGACGGGGGGGTTGAAGACGCACACGCAACGGAAGTCCGTCTTGGGGCGCAGGGTGTGGTGCTCGTGCCCGTTCAACAGGTACATCGTGCCGGGGGCGATCCAGTGCTTCTCACCGGTGTCGTCGTTGGTGAGCTCTGCCTCGCCCTCCGTGCAGAGCACGGCCTCGATGTGGTTGGCGTACCACATCGACGTCTCCGTGCCCGCGTACAGCACGGTCTCGTGGAGCGAGAAGCCCACCTTCTCCTTGGCGAGCACGATGCGCTTGCTCTCCCAGGTGCCGGAGGCGGACTTCACATGCCGGTCGGTGTTCTCGACGTCACTGAACGATCGGACAATCACGGTGGGTCGGTGCCTTTCTCTCTGCAGCGGTGTATCTCGTCGGGCCCGCCCGGGGCGGCCCCGGGTCAGGCGGTCTCGCGGACGCAGCGGGCCAGCGTGCGCAGGCCCTCGTCCAGCTCCTCGGGGGTGATGGTCAGCGGCGGCAGCAGCTTGACGACCTCGCTCTTCGGACCGGAGGTCTCCAGCAGCAACCCCAGCTCGAACGCGCGGGCGCAGATGGCGGACGCGCGCTTCGGGTCGTTGAACTCCATGCCCCACACCAGTCCGCGGCCGCGGAACTGCGCGCTGTCGTGCTCGCCGCAGATCGCCAGGAGCGCCTGCTCGACCTGCTCGCCGCGGGCCAGCGTCTGCTTCTCCATCTGGCCGTCCGCCCAGTAGGCGTCGAGCGCGGCGGCGGCGGTGACGAACGCCGGGTTGTTGCCGCGGAAGGTGCCGTTGTGCTCGCCCGGCTCCCAGATGTCCAGCTCGGGCTTGAACAGGCAGAGCGACATGGGCATGCCGTAGCCGCTGATGGACTTCGACAGCGTCACGATGTCCGGCGTGATGCCGGCCTCCTCGAAGGAGAAGAAGCCGCCGGTCCGGCCGCAGCCCATCTGGATGTCGTCGACGATGAGCAGCATGTCCTGGCGGTGGCACAGCTCCTGGAGCGCACGGAGCCACTCGGCGCGGGCGACGTTGATGCCGCCCTCGCCCTGGACCGTCTCCACGATCACGGCGGCGGGCTTGTTGAGCCCGGAGCCCTGGTCGTCCAGCAGCCGCTCGAACCAGAGGAAGTCCGGAACGGTGCCGTCGAAGTAGTTGTCGAACGGCATCGGCGTGCCGTGCACCAGCGGGATACCGGCGCCGGCCCGCTTGAAGGCGTTGCCGGTGACGGCCAGCGAGCCGAGCGACATGCCGTGGAAGGCGTTGGTGAACGAGACCACGGACTCGCGGCCCTTCACCTTGCGGGCCAGCTTCAGCGCCGACTCGACGGCGTTGGTGCCCGTCGGGCCGGGGAACATCACCTTGTACGGCAGGTCGCGCGGCCGCAGGATGACGTTCTGGAAGGTCTCCAGGAAGGCCCGCTTGGCGGTGGTCGCCATGTCGAGGCCGTGCGTGATGCCGTCGCGCTCGATGTAGTCGATCAGCGCGCGTTTCAGCACCGGGTTGTTGTGGCCGTAGTTGAGCGAGCCGGCTCCGGCGAAGAAGTCGAGGTACGAGTGGCCGTCCTCGTCCGTCAGCCGGGCGCCCTGCGCGCGGTCGAACACGGCGGGCCAGCCGCGGCAGTAGCTACGTACCTCGGACTCCAGGGTCTCGAAGACACTGAGGGCGGGCGGGGTGATGGTCACAGCGGGTCTCCTGCGTGAGGGGGGTGTGACGGGCGGCGGTGAAGGGATCGCGACGGGTACGGCGCCCGTCGGCGAAAGTGCGCGCTCAGGCGTGGAACGGGCCTATGCGGTAGAGCACTTCCGGCAGATGAGTGCCCTCCGGGAACAGGCCGCCGTCGAAGAGCACCTCTTGTTCCAGTGCCACGTCGTGGCGCTGGGCGTAGGAGGTGAACAGGCGGTCCGATGCGGTGTTGTCCGGCGTGATGGTCGTCTCGACCGAGGCGAGGCCCTGGTCCGCGGCGACCCGTGCGGTCAGCTCGTCCAGCAGCTTCGCCGCCAGGCCGGTGCCGCGGTGGCCGTGGTCGACGGCCACCTGCCAGACGACGAGCGTCTCGGGGCGGTCTGGCCTGATGTACCCCGTCACGAAGGCGACCGGGCTGCCGGTCTCGTCGCGAGCGACCACGGAGGTCGCCGCGAAGTCACGACACCACAGCAGGTAACTGTACGAGGAGTTGAGGTCCAGAACCTTGGAGTCGCGGGCAATGCGCCAGATCGCGGCTCCGTCCTCCACTCGTGGGGTGTCGATAGTGATGAATTCGCTTCGGGCACGTGCAAAATCTGCTGGTGCGGCGGTCATGGGAATTGAATTTACCCAGCAAGTTTCGAAATTGCATCGAGGAAAGGGGTTGGGTGAAGAGCCTTGTTGTGCTATCACGCGGGTGCGCGCCCCAGCGCGAATCGCCTCCTCTTCCTCCCGATTTGACCGGCATTTATCCGGCAAAACGCCCTTGGTGTGGAGTCGGTCACAAGGTGGTAACTCTCGTGAGACATCACTGAATTGAGTGAGAAGGACCTGTGAAAACTGGGGTGTTTAGCCTTCGAAGGAGCGGGAAGAAGAATGTGGGGAGCTGCTCTCGATGAGGCAGCTCCCCACATTCTTGGATTGCGTCGGGATTTATTCGCTGGGCCAGGTTTCCGAAACCGTCTTGCGGGCAGCTTCGAAATTGACCTGCCGGCCCGCATCGGCCAGCGCCGCCCCCAGAGCCGCGAGCGAGGAGAGCACCGCGCCCCGCGTCGCATCCACCCCGTAGTGATTGACCCGGATCATCTCCCCGGACAGCGCCCCTCCGCCCGCGATCAGCGGCAGCGACGGGTCCGCGGCGAGCGCCCGTGCGACCAGACCCGCGGCGTCCACCCCCTCCGGGGTGCGCAGTGTGGTCGCCACCGGCGCCGCGTCCTTCGCCTCGCGCACGTACGGGGCCAGACCGCCGCCCAGCGCGAGCGCCCCGGCCCGGGTGGCCGCGGCCGCCGCGGAGTGACGGGCCATGAGGGCGTCCGGGCCCTCCGCCTCGATCCGCTCCACACAGGCCTCCAGCGCCAGCATCTCCAGCTGGGCCGGCGCGTGCGGCAGCGCCTTGCGGCCGCCGTCGATCCAGCGCTCCTTCCAGTCCAGCAGCGAGAGGTAGGAGCGGCGCGGGGCCTGCGGGTTGGCGGCGAGCCGCTCCCAGGCGCGGGCACTCACCGACACCGCGGACACCCCGGCCGGACCACCCATCGCCTTCTGCGCGCCGATCACGCACAGGTCGACGCCCCACGCGTCGGGCAGCAGCGGCTCCGCGCCCACGGAGGCGACGGCGTCCAGCATGAACAGCGCCCCGTGCGCGCGCACGACCTCGCCGATCTCCGCGACCGGGTTGGTGTTGCCGGTCGCCGCCTCCGCGTGGACCAGCGAGACGAAGTCGATCTCCGGGTGCGCGGCCAGCGCCTTGGCGACCTGGTCGGCGGTGACGGCCGTGTGGAAGGGCACCGCCAGGTCGATGACCTCGGCGCCGCAGTCCCGCAGCCAGTTGCCGAAGGTCTGCCCGTACGGACCCGTCACCACGTTCAGCGCGGTCGAACCGGGCCGGGCGCCGCCCCGGATGCAGCCTTCGAGGGGGAGCAGGGCCTCGCCCTGCATGATGACGACATCCTGCTCGGTGGCGAGGAGACCGGCCACCCGCCGCTCGACGGCCGCGAAATGCGCGGGGGTGAGCGGGGTGAGGTCGAGGAAGGGGTGCGTCACGGTGGTGCTCTCTTCGGGGTCGGATCGGTGTGCGGCCGGCCTGCGGACCGGGCCCGCACCGAGGGTACCCAGCACCTCGCGAACGGCCTTGCGGGTCCCTCGTACAGTGCTGTGCATGAGTGATCACGAGGCGCCGAGGGTGCTGCATGTGAAGGGGCGGGTGCTCGTCGGCCCCGACGAGGTCAGGGACGAGCTCTGGGCGGTCGACGGACGCGTCTCGTACGAGCGGCCCGCCGGTGCGGACGGGGCGGCGGTCCTCAGCGGATGGGCGCTGCCGGGTCTGGTCGACGCCCACTGCCACGTCGGGCTCGACCACCACGGGGCCGTCGACGCGGCGACCACGGAGAAGCAGGCCGTCGACGACCGGGAGGCCGGTGCGCTGCTCCTGCGGGACGCGGGTTCGCCCGCCGACACCCGGTGGATCGACGGCCGCGAGGACCTGCCGAAGATCATCAGGGCCGGCCGCCACATCGCCAGGACCCGGCGGTACACCAGGAACTACGCGTACGAGATCGAGCCGGACGAGCTGGTGGCGTACGTGGCGCAGGAAGCGCGCCGCGGCGACGGCTGGGTGAAGCTGGTCGGCGACTGGATCGACCGGGAGGTGGGCGACCTGACGGCGTGCTGGCCGCGCGAGGCGGTTGGGGCGGCCATCGCGGAGGCGCACCGGCTGGGCGCCCGGGTCACCGCGCACTGCTTCGCGGAGGACTCGCTGCGCGATCTCGTCGAGGCCGGGATCGACTGCGTCGAGCACGCGACGGGGCTGACCGAGGAGACGATCCCGCTCTTCGCGGAGCGCGGGGTCGCGATCGTCCCGACACTGGTCAATATCGCCACCTTCCCCTCGCTGGCGCAGGGCGGCGACGCCAAGTACCCGCGGTGGTCCGCCCATATGCGCCGGCTGCACGAGCGCCGCTACGACACGGTGGGCGCCGCCCATGACGCCGGTGTCCCCGTCTTCGTCGGCACCGACGCGGGCGGTGTGCTCGCCCACGGGCTGGTGGCCGACGAGGTCGCCGAGCTGGTGAAGGCGGGCATCCCGGCCCTGACCGCGCTGTCCGCCGCGACCTGGGGTGCCCGCGCGTGGCTCGGCAGGCCGGGACTGGAGGAGGGCGCTCCGGCCGACCTGGTGGTGTACGACGAGGACCCGCGGGCGGACGTGCGCGTGCTGGCCGCGCCCCGCAGGGTCGTGCTGAACGGGCGCGTGATCGGCTGACGGGCGGGCCCCGGGCTCGGACCGGCCCGGGTGTGCACCGTGTTGACCGGCAGTTACCGGGGGTCGGTCCGCTCGTTGAACATATCCGCGTGCGCGCCGGGCGGTCGCCTTCGAGCCGCCCACGCTCAGTGAAACGGGTGAAACGGGTGAACCCGAGGAACGCACGTGCCGAGATATTCGAATACAGACACGAAAAACCCCCTTTGGGGTGAACTCACCTCAGGTATCCGCCAGTTCACCCTCTGTGCGTAAAGATTCACGGAGTCGAGGCCACCGGTGCCCGCGATGTCCCCCATTGGACGGCGCCGGTGGCTCCAAAGTCTCTTGTGGGGGTTCCACCATCTTGAACAGCAACACCTTCCGCCTCGCCGCCCTGGCGATCGCCGCCGCTCCCGTCGCACTGCTGGTCGCCGTCCCCGCGCAGGCCGCCACCGCGACCACCGCCACGACCACCGGCGGCGGGAAGGCGAGCGCGGTAGTGCTCCGTACCGCACTCGACGTCTCGCTCCTGAACAAGTCGATCGAAGTGCCGCTCGCGGCCACGCTCAACGAGGTGCACGCCCCGGCCACCGCGAAGGAGACCGCGCTCAGCGTGCGGCTCGACGGTGTGGACGAAGGACAGCCGGTCCACGTGCTGCGTGCCGATGTCGCGACGGCGAACGCGACCGTCGACAAGCACCGTGCCGAGGGCTACACCAACATCGTGAAGGCCCGGCTCCACCTGCCCGGTCTGCCGCTGCTCCCACTGATCGAGGTCGAGCAGGTCACGTCCAAGGCGGTCTGCGAGGTGGGCCACAAGCCGGTCGCCGAGTCGGACGTGCTGGGGTACGTGAAGGTCCTCGGCCAGCGCGTCACCCTCACCGCCTCAGGCACCACCCAGGTCAAGGTGCCGGGTGTCGGCGAGGTGACGCTCGACCTGTCGAAGACGCACACCACCTCACGCACCGCGGCGGCCTCGGCACTTCAGCTGAAGGTCTCGGTGAACCCGCTCAAGCTGAACGTCGCCGACGTACAGGGCGAGGTCACCCTCGCCGAGGCCACCTGCGAGACGCCGAAGGCGCCCGCGCCGGGCGGCTCCACCGGCGGCTCGTCGGACGGCGGTTCCACGGACGGCGGCTCCAGCGACGGCGGTTCGACCGACGGCGGCGGCACCAGCGGCACCAGCGGTTCCGGCAGCTCCGGCAACGGGGGTTCCACAGCCGGCGGCTCCGGCGGCGATGTGAAGACGCAGACCGGCACCGGCAACGCACCCGCGGCCTCCGGCGCCGATCTCGCAGAGACGGGCTCCAGCTCCAGCACGCCTTACATCGCGGGCGGTGCGGCGCTGCTGCTGGCCGTCGGCGCCGGCGCGATGGTCGTGACCCGGCGTCGTGCGCGGGGCTGACGCGCGGGAGACCGTGTCAGGGCCCGAGGGGGCGGCCGGGGGGCCGTAGGGGGAACAGGGGGCGGGGAGCGGTGCTCCATGAGTGGAGCATCGCTCCCCGCCCCCGACGCGACACCGGACCGGGCGGGGCCGTCACCGGCTGACGGCGGTCAGCGCCTGGAGCGCCTGGTCGAGCACCTGGAGGAAGCGATTGGTCGTCGTACGGTCGCGCACGGCCAGCCGCAGCCAGTCGGTGCCGAGCCCCGGGAACGTATCGCCGCGCCGGGCCGCGAAGCCGAGCATCCGCATCCGCTCCCGTATCTCGGCCGCCCGCTCCAGCCGGACCAGGACGAACGAGCCCTCGGCCGGCTCCACCACGTGGATCTCGGTGAACTCGCGGAGCCCCGCGACCAGATGGCACCGGTCCACCGCGATGCGGTCCGCCGCGGCCGCCGCCTCGGCCAGCGCCCTCGGCTCCATGCACGCCTCCGCGGCCGTCAGCGCCGGTGACGACACCGGCCACAGCGGCTGCGCCTCCGCCAGCCTGCGCACGGTCTCCGGCGCGGCCGTGACGTAACCGATCCGCAGTCCGGCGAGCCCCCAGGTCTTGGTGAGGCTGCGCAGGACGACGAGCCCGGGGACGTCGGTGCGGCCGCACAGCGCCTCCCGCTCACCGGGCACCGCGTCCATGAACGCCTCGTCGACCACCAGGGTCCGCCCGGGGCGAGCCAGTTGCTCCAGCACGGCCGCGGGGTGCAGCACGGACGTCGGGTTGGTCGGATTGCCGACCACCACCAGATCCGCGTCGGCCGGAACGGCGGCCGGATCCAGCCGGAAGCCGTCCTCGGCCCGCAACAGCACCCGTCCCACCTCGTGCCCGGCCGCGCGCAGGGCGGCCTCGGGCTCGGTGAACTGGGGATGGACCACCACCGGCCGCCGGGCCGGCAGCGCGCGTGCGATCAGCACGAACGCCTCCGCCGCACCCGCGGTCAGCAGGACCCGCTCGGGCGGCAGCCCGTGGCGCGCGGCGACCGCCGCGAGCGCCGGGCGTCCGTCCGGGTAGGCGGAGAGCGCGCCCAGCGACGCGGCTATCCGCTCCTTCAGCCAGGCCGGTGGGGTACCGGCCCGTACGTTGACGGCGAGATCGGTCAGATCCCGGCCCCGTCCCCGTACCTCCGCGTCACCGTGATGCCGCAGATCGTGCGCGCCCGCGCCGGTTGCGTCGGGGCTCTCAATGGGAGTGTGCATGACCGCCATGGTGGGGGGTGGTGGTGATGGCCGTCGGCGTCAGGGTGGAAGCGCGGCTGGTGCGGCGGTCCCACCTTGTCCTCGAGGCCCGGCAGTGAGATCGGTACACGCGGGAGTCGCCGTTCATCCGCGGATCGCTCCTGACGGCCTCCCGGTGGCGCCGCCGGTGCAGAGGAAGTACGGCAGAACGACTATGCGCCCCGCACCCGGCTTCACGCAACGGTCCAGGCCCTGCCGTGCACCGGGCGCGGCAGGCGGGCCACCGCGCAGGTGACCATCGCCGCGCGCCCTTTGGGCTGCGACTTCCGTTTCGGCACCAGGAGTTCGCCGCCGGCGGCGAGCGCCGCGGCCTCCGCCACCGAGGGCGTGCCGACGGCGGCGAACGGCGCTCCGGACGGATGCGGCACCTCGACGCGGGCCAGCTCCTGGGCCGTATACGTGCGCAGCGGCACACCGAGCCGTGCGGCGGCGGCCACGATCCCCGGCTCCTCGGCCCTGGCGTCGACGGTCACCAACTCCGCGACGCCCGACGGCGAGAGCCCGGCCCCGGCCAGGGTGTCCCTGATCAGCCCGGACACCTCGTCCGCGGGCGCGCCCCTGGACGCGCCGACCCCGACGGCGAGCGAGGCGCCCTCCATCGGGCCCCCCACCGCGTCCGTCGCCAGCGTCACGGCCGCGGCGACTGTTTCGGTCATGGAGCGATCCTTTCTGGACGGGTGAGGGCGGGGCCTGACGGAGGGCGCCCTGAGATGCGGGCACCGGGGTCCATCGGCTAGCAAGAGCCCATGGCGGTGTTCGTCGCGCTCGGCGCGTTCCTGATGACCCTGGCCGGCGGCTGGGTCGCCCAGCGCGTCACCGACCGCCGCCACCTCGTGCTCGGCTTCGCCGGCGGACTGATGCTCGGCGTGGTCGGCCTGGACCTGCTGCCGGAGGCGATCGAGGCCGCCGGCGGCCTCGTCTTCGGCGTACCGGCGGCCCTGCTGCTGTTCGTCGGCGGCTTCCTGGCCGCCCACCTGGTGGAGCGGCTGCTCGCGGTACGCCAGGCCGCACACGGCGCGGGCGAGGAACGGGTGCCCCAGGTCGGGCTGACGGCGGCGGCGGCGATGGTCGGCCACAGCCTGATGGACGGCGTGGCGCTCGGCGCCGCCTTCCAGGTCGGCGGCGGCATGGGCGCGGCCGTCGCCCTCGCCGTCATCACCCACGACTTCGCGGACGGCTTCAACACGTACACGATCACCAGCCTGTACGGGAACGCCCGCCGCAAGGCCCTCACGATGCTCTACGCGGACGCGGCGGCGCCCGTCGTCGGCGCGGCGACGACGCTTCTGTTCACCCTTCCGGCGGAACTCCTCGGCTGCTATCTCGGCTTCTTCGGCGGAGCGCTGCTCTACCTCGCCGCCGCCGAGATCCTGCCCGAGGCGCACCACGACCACCCCGCCCGCTCCACGCTGCTCTGCACGGTCGCCGGAGTGGGCTTCATCTGGCTGGTCGTGGGCATCGCGGACTGACCTGCCCGCCGCTTCCCGCCCCGTGCGGTGCCCGGGGCTCATTCCGCGCACCGCTCGACGAACCGGCGGGCCGTACCGGGCGCGGAGGCCCAGTGCGTGTGCAGATAACTCGCGTGCACGCCCCGCCGCACGAACCCCTCCACGCGCCGCTCCGGCCGGTGCATGCCCCAGGCCGGCTCGTCCCCGGCGCCCGGCTCCAGCACGGTGCGGTGGAACTCGTGCCCGCGCATCCGCGTACCGGCCGCCGCGAGCACGTTGTCGGAGAGCGCCACGGCGTCCCGGTAACCGAGCGTCAGCCGCTGGGACATCCGGCCCTCGGCGTTCAGCACCCCGCACATGGGCAGCCCGTCGAGCGACCGCGCCAGATACAGCAGCCCCGCACACTCTGCGGCCACCGGTGCCCCGGACGCCGCGAGCTCCGCGACGGCCCCGCGCAACGGCTCGTTGGCGGACAGATCCGGCCCGTACACCTCGGGGAACCCGCCCCCGATGACCAGCCCCCGGGTCCCCTCGGGCAGCGCCTCGTCCCGCAACGGGTCGAACGGCACCACCTCGGCCCCGGCGGCGGTGAGCAGCTCACTGTGCTCGGCGTAGGAGAAGGTGAAGGCGGCCCCGGACGCGACAGCGACCCGTACCCCTCCCGCCCCCGGAACAGGCCCGCCGCGGGCGGCCACGGCCCCCGCCGCGTCCCACACCTCACTCGCCACGGACGGCGCGGACCGGGCCAGCGCCAGCAGCGCGTCCAGATCGCACCCCGCCAGCACCTGCTCCCGCATCGCCGCGACGGCGGCCACCGCGTCGCCCCGCCGCTCGGCCACCGGCACCAGCCCCAGGTGCCGCGACGGCACCGCCACCTGCTCGGCCCGCCGCAGCACCCCCATGACCGGCACCCCGGACTCGTCCAGGGCCTCGCGCAGCAACTCCTCGTGACGGTCGGAGCCGACCTTGTTCAGGATCACCCCGCCGATCCGCACCCGCGGGTCCCACGAGGCGAATCCGTGCACCAGCGCCGCCACCGACCGCGACTGCGACGACGCGTCCACGACCAGCACCACCGGCGCCCGCAGCAGCTTCGCGACGTGCGCGGTGGACGCGAGCTCGCCGAGCCCGGAGGCCCCGTCGTACAGCCCCATCACCCCTTCCACGACCGCCAGGTCACAGCCCCGCGCACCGTGCGCGAACAGCGGGGCGACCAGCTCCGGCCCGCACATGTACGCGTCGAGGTTGCGCCCCGGCCGCCCCGTCGCGAGGGTGTGGTAGCCCGGGTCGATGTAGTCGGGCCCGACCTTGTGCCCGGACACGGCGAGCCCCCGCCCGGCGAAGGCGGCCAGCAGACCCGTCGCGACGGTGGTCTTGCCGCTGCCGGACGACGGCGCGGCGATGACCAGGCGGGGAACCGTCACCACTCGATGCCCCTCTGGCCCTTCTGTCCGGCGTCCATCGGGTGCTTGACCTTTGACATGTCGGTCACCAGATCCGCCGCGTCCAGCAGCGCGGCGGGCGCGTTGCGCCCGGTGATCACCACGTGCTGCGAACCGGGCCGGTCGCGCAGCACCTCGACGACCTCGTCGGTGTCGACCCACCCCCAGTGCATCGGGTAGGCGAACTCGTCGAGCACGTACAGCCGGTGCGTCTCGGCGGCGAGATCACGCTTGACCTGCTCCCAGCCCTCGCGGGCCGCGGCCTCGTTGTCCAGCTGCTGGTCGCGCTGGACCCAGGACCAGCCCTCGCCCATCTTGTGCCAGACGACGGGCCCGCCCTCGTCGCTCGCGCCGAGGACCTTCAGCGCGTTCTCCTCGCCGACCTTCCACTTCGCCGACTTCACGAACTGGAAGACCCCGACCGGCCACCCCTGATTCCAGGCGCGCAGCGCCAGCCCGAAGGCCGCCGTCGACTTGCCCTTGCCGATACCGGTGTGCACCATCAGCAGCGGCCGGTTGCGGCGCTGCCGGGTGGTGAGTCCGTCGTCCGGCACACTGACCGGCTGTCCCTGCGGCATCAAGCAGCCCTCCTGCTGTTGTCCCGAACATCCTTGACCAGCCCGGCGATCGAGTCCGCCCGCAGCTCGTCGAGCGTGACGGCGGTGCCGCCCAGCTCGTCCGCGAGACTCACCGCGAGACCGAGCCGCACCGGACCCGACTCGCAGTCCACGACCACGGACGCCGTGCCCTCGATCTCGTGCAGCCGGGCGGCCCGCCAGGCCAGTGCCACCGGCTCCGGCCCCCCGGTGGCCCGCCCGTCGGTCACCACGACCAGCAGCGGCCGCCGCGACGGATCGCGCAGCCGCTCCACCCGCAGCACGTCATGGGCCTTCAGCAGCCCGGCGGCCAGCGGGGTGCGCCCACCGGTCGGCAGTGTCTCCAGCCGCGCGGCCGCCGCGTCCACCGACGAGGTGGGCGGCAGCACCACGGCCGCCTCCTTGCCCCGGAAGGTGATCAGACCGACCTTGTCCCGCCGCTGATAGGCATCCATCAGCAGGGAGAGGACCGCGCCCTTCACGGCGGCCATCCGCTGCCGGGCCGCCATCGACCCCGACGCGTCCACGACGAACAGCACGAGGTTCCCCTCGCGCCCCTCCCGCGTCGCCTGCCGCAGATCGTCCCGGCGCACCACCAGACCCGGCCCGGACCGGCCCCGCGCCCGCTGGTGCGGGGCGGCGGCCTGCACGGTGGCGGCCAGGTGCAGCTTGGTGAGCGCGCCCTTCGGACGCCGCGCACCGGTGGTACGCCCGTGCTCGGTACGCGCCCGGGAGCGCCGCCCCGCCGCGCCCTCGCCCAGGCCGGGCACGCTCAGCATCTTCGTCCGGAACGGCTCACCGGCCCGCACGGGCTGCTGCTCACCGCCCCCGCCCGGCCGGGGCTGCCCCGGTTCCTGCTCCCCGCCTTGCTCCCCGCCCTGCTCGGGCACGGATGGCGTGGGCGTGTCGTCGGCGCCGCCCTCGGGCCGCGGCGGCGTGTCGGGACCGTCGCCCCGCGGCGGCGGGCCGCCGCCACCGGGGCCGTCCGGGTCCGGATCGTCGTCCTCGCCGCTGTTCTGCTCCAGCGTGTCGTCGAGCTTGTCCTCATCGAGCCCCGGCGCGTCGAACGGATTGCGCCGGCGCCTGTGGGGGAGCGCGAGCAGGGCGGCCTGCCGGACGTCCTCGGCCAGCACATCGGTACGCCCCGCCCACGCGGCCAGCGCCGTGGCGGTCCGCGCCATCACGATGTCGGCCCGCATCCCGTCCACCTCGAAGGCCGCGCAGGTGGCCGCGATCTGCCGCAACGCCTTGTCACCGAGGCTCACTTCGGGCAGCAGTGCCCGCGCGTCGGCGATCCGGGCCCGCAACGCGCCCTCCTCTTCCGCCCACCGGGCGGCGAAGGCGGCCGGATCGTCGTCGTACGCGAGGCGCCGGCGCACCACCTCGACCCGCAGATCGGTCTCACGGGACGCGGCGACCTCGACGGTCAGCCCGAACCGGTCGAGCAACTGCGGCCGCAGCTCGCCCTCTTCGGGATTCATCGTCCCGACGAGCAGGAAGCGCGCGGCATGGCGTACGGAGACGCCCTCGCGCTCCACGTACGAGGCGCCCATGGCGGCCGCGTCCAGCAGCAGGTCCACCAGATGGTCGTGGAGGAGGTTGACCTCGTCCACGTACAGGATTCCGCGATGGGCGTCCGCGAGGAGCCCCGGCTCGAAGGCCTTCACGCCCTCGGCGAGCGCCCGTTCGATGTCGAGCGCCCCGACGAGCCGGTCCTCGGAGGCGCCGACGGGCAGCTCGACCGTCCGCGCCGCCCGCGACACGCCGGACGCGGACGCGTGGGGGCCGTCGGGACACGCCGGATCGGGTGACGCGGGGTCGCAGGAGAACCGGCACCCGGGGACGACGGAGACCTCAGGCATGAGCGCGGCCAGCGCGCGCACCGCGGTGGACTTGGCGGTGCCCTTCTCGCCACGCACCAGCACCCCGCCGACGGCCGGCGAGACGGCGTTGAGCAGCAGGCCGAGGCGGAGATCGTCCTGTCCGACGATGGCGGTGAAGGGGTACGGCGTACTCACAAGGCCTCCTTGGTGGCGGCGGGTTCCAGCGGTTCGGGCGCCGCGGGCGCTCCGGGGACGGTGCGTGCTGCGGGGACCGCGGGCGCTCCGGGCGGGATGAAGGGGAGTCCCGCCGGTGCGCCCGACTCGATGAGCCGCCACAGCGCGTCGGTGTCCGCGTGTTCTTCTATGAGGTCACCGAGGCGGTCGAGCTGCTCCTCGCGCAGCTCGGCGAAACAGGTGCCGGGGGCGGGCACGAAGCGGCGGCCGGCGGCCCGCGCGATCTCGGTCAGGAAGCGGCGGCGGAACGCGTCGCTCTCCAGGGAGCCGTGCCAGTGGGTGCCCCACACGGCGCCGGACCGGCAGCCGTCGAGGCGCTGCCCCTGTCCGTCGGTGAGGAACGGCTCGCCGCCCCGCACGTCCGCGACGCCGTGGTGGATCTCGTACCCCTCGACGGGGGCGCCGAGCGCCTCGCCGGCCGGCCGGGCGAGGGTCTTCTCGCGGGCGAACCGGACGCGTACGGGCAGCAGTCCGAGCGCGTCGACCCGTCCGGCGCGCGACTCCACCTCGTCCTCGATGTGTTCGCCGAGGATCTGGTAGCCGCCGCAGATGCCGAGGACCGGGCGGCCCTCCGCGGCGCGCCGCAGCAGCGCGTCGGCGAGCCCGCGCTCGCGCAGCCAGGCCAGCGCCTTCACGGTGCCGCGCGTGCCGGGCACGATGACGAGGTCGGCGTCGGACAGTTCCTCCGCGCGGTCCACGAACCGCACGACGACACCCGGTTCGGCGGCCAGCGCGTCGACATCGGTGAAGTTCGACATCAGGGGCACCGCGCACACCGCGACGCGCAGGACGTCCTCGCCGTGCGGCGGGGCGACGGCCG
Organism: Streptomyces sp. NPDC091387; assembly: GCF_044756945.1. Taxonomy (NCBI): domain Bacteria; kingdom Bacillati; phylum Actinomycetota; class Actinomycetes; order Kitasatosporales; family Streptomycetaceae; genus Streptomyces; species Streptomyces sp. NPDC091387. The sequence continues at coordinate 486,713 of NZ_JBIVTZ010000003.1, forward strand.
ACTCCCGCACGGTGCCGCGCAGCGAGACCCGCAGCCCGTCCTCCTCGTCGATGCCGAGGCCGTGGGCGAACGGCAGCACCCCGTACGTCGGCCGTCCGGTGAGATCGCGCAGCATGTCCAGGCCGGGTTCGAGCAGCGACACGTCACCGCGGAACTTGTTGACCAGGTAGCCGGCGATCAGCGCCTGGTCCTCGGCGGCGAGCAGCGCCGTCGTACCGAAGAACGACGCGAAGACCCCGCCGCGGTCGATGTCGCCGACGACCACCACGGGGAAGCGCGCCGCCCGAGCGATGCCCATGTTCACGATGTCCGTGCGCCGCAGATTGATCTCGGCCGGACTGCCCGCCCCCTCGCAGATCACCGCGTCATACGTGCTCCGAAGCTGCTCCAGGCAGTCCACGACGGTGGACAGCAGCGCTTCCTGCCTGCCGCCGTGGTAGCCGCGGGCGCTCATCTCGCCGACCGCGCGCCCCATCAGGACGACCTGGCTGGAGCGGTCGCTGCCGGGCTTGAGCAGCACCGGGTTCATCAGCGCCGTCGGCTCCACCCGGGCCGCCTGGGCCTGCATGGCCTGGGCGCGGCCGATCTCGGCGCCCTCGCGGGTGACGAAGGAGTTCAGGGACATGTTCTGCGCCTTGAACGGCGCGACCTTCACGCCCCGGCGCACCAGCCAGCGGCAGATGCCCGCCGTGACGACGCTCTTGCCCGCGTCCGAGGTGGTCCCGGCGACCAGCAGCCCGCCGCTCATGTCGGTCTCCGTCCTGAGGTGCGCGTACCCGGGGCGTGCGGCCCCGAGCCGTGCGTCGAGGCGATCCGTCGTGCGGCCGCGGCCGCGCCCAGGCGGGCCGCCACGCTCACGCCGAGGGCCAGCGCACCGATCCGGCGCGACAGCCGTACGGCGCGTTCGATGTCCTCGGTCTCCACGGCCCGGCCCGTCTCCCCGTTGAGCACGGGGCGGTGCTCGACCCGGCCGCCGTAGGCGAGGGTGCCGCCCAGGCGGACGCCGAGGGCGCCCGCGAAGGAGGCCTCCACGGGGCCCGCGTTGGGGCTCGGGTGCTTGGCCGCATCCGCCCGCCAGGCCCGCAGCGCCCCCCGGGGCCGTCCGCCCGCGGCCACGGCGAGCAGCGCCGTCAGCCGGGCGCCCGGCCAGCCCGCGAGGTCGTCGAGGCGGGCCGAGGCCCAGCCGTAGCGCAGGTAGCGGGGCGACCTGTGGCCGACCATGGCGTCGAGGGTGTTGGCGGCCCGGAAGCCGACGAGTCCGGGGACCCCGCCCAGCGCACCCCAGACCAGGGCGCCGACCACGGCGTCCGAGGTGTTCTCGGCGACGGACTCCACCACGGCGCGGGCGATCTGCGGTCCGTCCAGGGACTGCGGGTCGCGGCCGCACAGGTGGGGCAGCCGCTCACGGGCCAGGGCGAGGTCCCCGGCGGCCAGGGCGTCCCCGATGGACCGGGCCTCGCGCCCCAGCGACGTACCGCCGACGACGGACCAGGTGGCGGCGGCGGTCAGGGCCACGGACGCGGCGGGACGGCGGCGCAGCGCGCGGGCGGCCAGCGCGGCACCCCCCGCGGCGCCTCCGGCGCAGACCAGGGTGTGCAGTGCGCCCCACCCGCGGTGGTCGCGCCACAGACGGCGTTCGACGTCTGCCGCGGCCCGCCCGAAGGCGGCGACCGGGTGTCCCCGGCGGGGATCACCGAGCAGCAGATCGCCGATCAGACCGGCCGTGGCGCCGTACGCGAAGATGCGATCGGCACGCACGGTTCAGCCGGCCGTCACGCCTCGAAGGACCTTCGTGCGGGCAACGGGTGGAAGGGGCGGCGCAGATACGGACGCACGGCGGCCGGGCATGGCGATATGTCCTCACTCAGGGTCCGCGCCCTGGTTCGACGTGACCGGCGACGAGAGTCTCCTGGCTCCCGGATCCGCAGTTCCCCCGGTCTTCCAGTCCACGTGGCGTGGACCGTGACTTCCGGTGGTGGGGGACTGCTCCCCGGTGACAGTGGCGGGACCGCGCCGGATTCGCACCGGCTTCCTCTGCTGTCGCCGTAATGGCTCCGGCAGTCCACCACGCTCCGCGAACGTCAGTCAACCTGCCGTTGACCTGCGACGGTGCAGTGTGCTGAGACCCACATCGGGCCGGACGCACACGAGGTGCGTCCGGCCCGATGAGCAGGAGCGGGAAGGGCCCCGCGGGGCCCTCCGGCCGTCAGGCGACGATCATGTAGATCCCGTAGGCCACGGCCGCCGCGCACAGCCCGAAGCAGACGTACGCGCCCGCGCGGGCCAGCATCAGGGACCCGCCGGCCTGCCCGCCCTGCGCGGCCGGTTCCGGCTGCCTGGAGAGGCCGACGATGCCCAGCGTGAAGAGGCCCACCAGGGCGACGGTGGCGACGAGAGAGACACCGAAGACGGTGCCGAGGGCTGCCCAGTCGATGTTCATGGGGATGTGTCCTTACACCGTGGCGGGTCGCGCCGGGTCGGCTACGGGTCCGGCCGGGGCCGGGATGGTGGTCTTGAGGTCCTGCTGCGCCTGGGCCGCGGTGGGCGGCGGGCTGACGGCCGCTATGGCGGCGGTGACGACGCCCGCGGGTTCGGCGTCCCCGGCAGTGCCGTTCCGGCCGCCGGGTGCGACGTCGTCCTGGCCGACCGGCTTGCGGCGCGACAGGACCCAGATCGCTCCGGAGCCCGCGACCAGCAGCACGGCGACGAGCACGACGCCCCAGGTGCCCTGCTGGGTGAGGAACTCCGCCCCCGCGCCGACCAGACCGGCGGCCGGCAGGGTCAGACCCCAGGCGACGAACATCCGGGTGGCGGTGGACCAGCGGACCACACCGCCCCGGCGGCCGAGGCCCGCGCCCATCACGGCGCCGGAGCAGGACTGGGTGGTGGAGAGGGAGAAGCCGAGGTGCGAGGAGGCCAGGATGACCGTCGCCGCACTGGTCTGGGCGGCGAAGCCCTGGGGCGGCCTGAGCTCGGTGAGGCCGCTGCCCATGGTGCGGATGATGCGCCAGCCGCCCAGGTAGGTGCCGAGCGCGATGGCCAGACCGGCGCTGACGATGACCCAGACCGGCGGGTTCGAACCGGGGGAGAGCACCCCGCCGGTGACCAGGGCGAGCGTGATGATGCCCATGGTCTTCTGTGCGTCGTTGGTGCCGTGGGCGAGGGAGACCAGCCCGGCGGAGGCGATCTGCCCGGCGCGGTAGCCCTTGGCGGTCGCCTTCTCCTGGGCGCCGTTACGGATCTTCCCGCCGATCCGGTACGTCAGCTTGGTGGCCAGGAACGCGGCCAGACCGGCGACGACCGGAGCGGCGACCGCGGGGAGCAGCACCTTGGTGACGACCGTGCCGCCGTCGACCGAAGACCAGCCCGCGGACATCACCGCGGCGCCGATCAGACCGCCGAAGAGGGCGTGGGAGGAGCTGGACGGGAGTCCGACCAGCCAGGTCAGCAGATTCCACAGGATGGCGCCGACGAGCGCCGCGAAGATGACCTCGGTTCTGAGGCCGTTCTCATTGATGATCCCGCCGGAGATCGTCTTGGCGACCTCCACCGACAGGAACGCGCCGACGAGGTTGAGAACGGCGGACATCGCCACCGCTGTCTTGGGTTTGAGTGCGCCGGTCGAGATGGTCGTGGCCATCGCGTTGGCGGTGTCGTGGAAACCGTTCGTGAAATCGAACACTAGAGCTGTCACGATCACAATCGCGAGCAGCAGCGTGATGTGTTCCATTTACCCAGGCAATCGTTCGACGTCAGTGGCACGTGGACCGTAGGCAACCTGGGTGAACGGAAGATGAACTGAACAGGGCGTTGTGGTGACTCCCATCGGAGGCCCGCCGCTCCACTTGGCCGTGCTCCGACAGCCCCGGACGGTCACGGGGCGGTGTGGGCCCCGAATCCGGCTCCGGACGATCTTCCGGGGCGGCCGAAAACATGGACCGCTCATCAGTGGAAAGGATCTTCGTATGAGCGATCAGCGGCGGGGCCCGGTCGAACAGGCCGGGGACATCGAACAGACCTGGGACGCGGTCGTCGCCACCGCCCGCAGGACGGCGGCCGACGGCCTGGTCGTCGGGACGTCGGGCAATGTGTCGGCACGGGTCGGCGGCACCGTCCTGGTCACCCCGAGCGGCGTGCCCTACGACCGGCTCCGCCCCCAGGACGCGGTCGGCGTCGACCTGGAGGGCAACCAGGTCCTCGGTGAGCTGGCCCCGACCAGCGAACTCCCGCTCCATCTCGCGGTCTACCGGAACACGGCGGCCGCCGCCGTCGTGCACACCCACGCGGTGCACGCCACGGCCGTCTCCACCCTGGTCGCGGAGGTCCCGCCGATCCATTACGCGGCCGCGCTGCTGGGCGGCCCCGTCCGGGTCGCCGCCTACGCCCGGTACGGGACCGACGAGCTGGCCGCGAACATGCTGACGGCCCTGCGGGACCGCACCGGCTGTCTGCTCGGCAACCACGGAACCGTCACCTACGGATCCACCCTCGACGAGGCGTACGACCGCACCGCCCAGCTCGAATGGCTCTGCCGCCTCTGGCTCGCCGCGAGCGCCGTCCCCGGCCGTTCCCCGGCCCTGCTCACCCCGGACCAGCTGGGCGACGTCCGGGAGGCGCTGAAGGGGTACGGGCAGCCGGACCGGGGCCGTCCGTGATTCATCCCGCGCCCCTCCGGACGGCGGGTCGCCACCGGACGGCCCCCGCCCGGTGGCCGACTCCGTGAGCGCCCAGGAGACTGAAGCCGTGCGCCCGGCCAAAGCGACGGCAGCAGTCGTCACCTCCCTCCTCGGCGCCGGTGCGGCAGCGGTCGCGGCCGGCCGGTACGCCGGCGACGTCGCCCTCCGGGCGCCGTCCGGACGTCCCTTCCCCGCCGACCGCAGACTCACCGTGCACGCGACGGCGGCGGGACAGGTCACCCTGACCCGGTCCTTCGCCGCGCTGCGGCCCGGCACCTACGGGCTGGTCGGTGACGGCGTCCACGCCGTCGTCGGCCCGGTGATCGACCAGGCCCACCAGGCCCCCGACACCGTCGTGCGCCGGCTGGAACGCGTCAACCGCGGCACCCTGCGCCCCGGGGCCAAGGTCCGCATGACACCCGAGCTGCACAGCGGCGACCCCACCACGGCCCTCGGCCTGGACCACCGCGAGGTCGAGATCACCGGCGAACTCGGCGCCCTTCCCGCCTGGTTCGTGCCCGCCCCCCGCGATACCTGGGTCATCACCGCGCACGGCATCGGCACCACCCGGGAACATCCCCTGAACCTGCTCGGCTTCCTGAACGGACAGCAGCTTCCGGTGCTCGATCTCGCCTACCGCGGCGACGCCGGCGCCCCGCGCTCCCCGGACGGCCTCAGCCACCTCGGCGAGTCCGAATGGCGTGACCTGGACGCGGCCATCCGCTTCGCCGTGCGCTACGGCGCCGAGCGGGTCGTGCTGCACGGCTGGTCCACCGGCGCCTCCATGGCCCTGCACGCCTCCGTCAACTCCGCGCTCCGGGACCGGATCTGCGGCCTCGTCCTCGACTCCCCGGTCATGGACTGGGCCACCACCCTGCGCGCCCTGGCCGTCGCCCGCGGGGTCCCCTCCGCCCTGCTGCCCCTCGCCGTCCGCGCCGCCCAGGGACAGACCGGACTGCACGGCGCCCGGCTCCTGGACACCTCGCTGCCCCGGACCCTGCACGTCCCCACGCTGATCTTCCACGGGCCCGACGACACCCTGGCGCCCTGGCAGCCCTCCCGGGCGCTCGCCGCCCGCCGCCCCGACCTGGTCGCCCTGCACCCCGTACCGCACGCTCCGCACGCGGCGATGTGGAATGCCGACCCGGCCCACTACGAAGAGACGCTGCGGCGCTTCCTCACGCCCCTGATGTGAGCTGATGTGCCGCTTCGGCCGGTTGGTCCCGGAGGTACGGACGCCCCGGGACACCGGTGATCCGGGTTCCGTTTGGGCTTTCGGGCTGTCAGAGGCAAGACTGCTCCCCGTGACGTCCCGTACCCCGCGCGACTCCAGGCTGCGACTTGTCCGCCCGCGACCCCTCGCCACCGCTCGCAAGGCCGTGATCACCCGGCGCACCAGGCCGGCGCCCCGCCCGCCCGAGGGCACCCCGCCCCGGGCGGAACTGGCCCGCCAGGCCAGGGCGGCCCTCGCCGACGCCGTGCGGATCGCCCGCTGGGCGGCCGGCGGCTCCCGCCCCGGCATCCCACCCCTGGCCGCCACAGCCCTCGAACGGGCCTCTTCGGAGCTGGAGTTGTCCCCGGCCCAGGTGCGCTCCGGCTGGGACCGTGCCAGGCTCGCCGGTCTCGTCGAACTGCACGGCGACACCGCACGGCCCGGCTGGCGGCTGCGCGCCTGGGACCGCGACGACTCCGCCGTGCTCCGCGGCTGGGTGGCGCTCTTCGACGCCTGGTCACTCGTCCACCCCGCGCCGCAGGACATCGAGTCCACCGCCGTCGCCGAGGCGGTCGAGGCCGTGCCCCAGGTGCTCTCCCTCCTCCAGCTCTCCGCGGGCCCGGTCACCGTGCCCGCACTCCTGGACCTCCTCGGCCAGCGCGTCGCCGAGCTCCACGAGGAGCGCTGCGAGGTGCCGTACGGGCCACAGGCGTTGCCCGCCCCCGCGGAGGAGGCCCCCGCCGCCCACCCGGAGGCCCTGTTCGCCCTCCTGCTGGACTGGGCCCTGGAGGGGCTGGCCGCAGTCGGGGCGCTCACCCTCGGCTCCGGGCACGCCACCCTCACCCCGCTCGGCAACTGGGCGGTCTGGGTCAAGCTGGAACAGATCTGCGTCGCCGCCCAGAGCCCGGCCGGGAACATCGAGCAGTCCGCCGCCGACATGCTGCTCGGCTGCGCCCGGCTCACCCCCGGACCGGCCCGTGCCGAGTACCGCGCCTGGCTGGCCGCCCGCCCCGTCGGCAGCGCCGTCGCCGAACTCCTCGGAGTGGCCAGGGGAGAGGACGCGCTGCTGCGCGGGCTGGCCTTCGAGGCGCTCCGCGTCGTCGGCGCACCCGCTGAGCCCGAGGTGCGCTCCGTCGTCGCCGACCCGTCGCTGCGCCCCTACGCGCTGCTCTGGCTCGCCGAGTACGACGGGGCCGACCCCGAGGACGCCCAGGAGGTCCTCAGCCGCGAGGAGGCCACCTGGCTCTGGGTCGACACCGCGGCGGCCGTCGCCGACCACGGCGAGACCGGACTGCTGGTCCGCCACCTCGACTCGGCCGTGCAGGGCAGCGTCCCGGCCCTGCTCGACGAGGTACGGGCCGTCGGCCATCCGCGCACCGTCCAGGTCCTGGTGGCGCTGGCCGCCGCACACCCCGACCCCGCGCTCGCCAAAGCCGTCCGCAAAGCGGCGTTCCAGGTGCACACCGGCGGAGCCTGACCGGGCGGCCCGGCCGGCCGGGGGAGACCCCGGACCGGGCCGGACCGCCCCCAGCCCGCCGCCCCCGTCAGCGGAAGGTGTCGCAGCCGGCCATGTCACCGCTGCGGAACCCGGTGGTGAACCACTGCCGGCGCTGCGCCGCCGAACCGTGCGTCCAGGACTCCGGGGTGACCCGGCCCCGGAACCTCTCCTGGATCCGGTCGTCCCCGACCGACGCGGCCGCGTCGAGCCCGTCCCGGATGTCCGCCCCGGTCAGCTCGGTGATCAGCGGCCGCCCCGTCGACCCGTCGGGCGTCGTCGTCGCGTGGTGCGCCCAGACCCCGGCGTAGCAGTCCGCCTGCAGCTCCATCCGTACCGCGTCGCTGTTCTCGCCGGTCCGCCCGTCCCGCGACCGGCCCGGCGTCCCCCTCTGGTGCTGCACGTGGTGTCCGTACTCGTGCGCCACGACATACGCCTGGGCGAACGGCCCGGCGCTCGGACCGAACTCCGTCCGCAGCTCGTCGTAGAAGCCCAGGTCCAGATAGACCTGCCGGTCCCCGGGGCAGTAGAACGGCCCCACGGCCGAGGTCGCGGAGCCGCAGGCGGTGCTGACCCGGTCGGTGAACAGGACCGTGCGGGCGTTCCCGTACGTCGCTCCGCGCCGGGCGAACTCCTGCTTCCAGTAGTCCTGCACACTGTTGACCACCGCGACCGTCCGGCAGTCGTCCTCGGTATCGGCGTCCCGGCCGGTCCGGCAGGACCGCTCGACCCGGGCGGCCGACGACGCGGCGGCGATCGGGCCCGAGCCGCCGGAGGAGAGGCCGAGCTCGTCCGGCCCGACGCCGAAGAGCAGCCCCAGGACCAGCGCGATGACCGCCGCGATGCCGCCGCCCACGGTGGCCCCGCCGCCGGGGACGCGGCTGCCGCGCACGTCCCGGACCTCTGACGTGTCCGGACCGGCGTCGTCGTCGAACCGCATGGCACCACCCTCCGCTCGGCCCGCGGCTGCGCGCGGCCCTGCGCCGAGTATCAGATAGTTCACACCCAAACGCCCCCTTTCGCTCACGGGGCGGAGCCGGTCAGGAGCGCTGGGCGAGCTTCCGGCGACCGCGACGGGAGCGGGCGGAACAGTGATTGGACACCGCCAGTAGACTGGTCCTCATGGCAACTCTCCTTGTGCGTGTGCGTGAGTAGCGGCGTTCGAGTCGTGAATCGCTGAGGGCTGTCCCGCAATTCCTGGCGGATCAGCCCTCAGGGCCTGTCGTGCGCATCAGGCCGGGCTCGCGTGCCCCGGCACCGCCCCTGATCCGGCCTGATGCAGACGACAGGCCCTATCCGTACCTCCGCCGTCCATTCCGCCCTGGAGTTTTACCCGTGATCACCGCCTCCGGCATCGAGCTGCGCGCCGGCGCCCGCATGCTCATCGAATCCGCCTCCTTCCGCATCGCCAAGGGCGACCGCATCGGCCTCGTCGGCCGCAACGGAGCGGGCAAGACCACCCTCACCAAGTGCCTCGCGGGTGAGGGCACCCCCGCCGCCGGCACCATCACCCGCTCCGGCGAGGTCGGCTACCTCCCGCAGGACCCGCGCACCGGCGACCTCGACGTCCTCGCCCGGGACCGCATCCTCTCCGCCCGCGGCCTCGACGAGATCCTCCGCAAGATGCGGGAGAACGAGGAGCGGATGGCGAACGGCAAGGGCGCCACCCGCGAGAAGGCGATGAAGAAGTACGAGCGCCTGGAGACGGAGTTCCTCACCAAGGGCGGTTACGCCGCAGAGGCCGAGGCCGCCACCATCGCCGCGGCCCTCAGCCTGCCCGACCGGGTGCTCGCCCAGCCGCTCCACACCCTCTCCGGTGGTCAGCGCCGCCGTGTCGAGCTGGCCCGGATCCTCTTCTCGGACGCCGACACCCTGCTCCTCGACGAGCCCACCAACCACCTCGACGCCGACTCCATCGTCTGGCTGCGGGACTACCTCAGGAGCTACCGCGGCGGCTTCATCGTGATCTCCCACGATGTCGAGCTGGTCGAGACCGTCGTCAACAAGGTCTTCTACCTCGACGCCAACCGCTCGCAGATCGACGTCTACAACATGGGCTGGAAGCTCTACCAGCAGCAGCGTGAGGCCGACGAGAAGCGCCGCAAGCGCGAGCGCCAGAACGCCGAGAAGAAGGCCGCGACGCTCAACGCCCAGGCCGACAAGATGCGCGCCAAGGCCACCAAGACCGTGGCCGCGCAGAACATGGCCAAGCGCGCCGACCGGCTGCTCTCCGGCCTGGAGGCCGTGCGGGTCTCCGACAAGGTCGCCAAGCTGCGCTTCCCGGACCCCTCGCCGTGCGGCAAGACCCCGCTGATGGCGGAGGGCCTCTCCAAGTCCTACGGGTCGCTGGAGATCTTCACCGACGTCGACCTCGCCATCGACAAGGGCTCCCGAGTCGTCATCCTCGGCCTCAACGGCGCCGGCAAGACCACGCTGCTCCGGCTCCTCGGCGGCGCGGAGAAGCCCGACACGGGCGACATCATCGAGGGCCACGGACTCAAGCTCGGCTACTACGCCCAGGAGCACGAGACCCTCGACCCGAACCGCACCGTCCTGGAGAACATGCGCTCCGCGGCGCCCGACCTCGACCTCGTCGCGGTCCGCAAGACGCTCGGCTCGTTCCTCTTCTCCGGGGACGACGTGGACAAGCCCGCCGGAGTGCTGTCCGGCGGTGAGAAGACCCGGCTCGCCCTGGCGACGCTGGTGGTCTCCTCCGCCAACGTGCTCCTGCTCGACGAGCCCACCAATAACCTCGACCCGGCCAGCCGCGAGGAGATCCTCGGCGCGCTGCGCACGTACAAGGGCGCCGTCGTCCTCGTCACGCACGACGAGGGCGCGGTCGAGGCGCTCCAGCCCGAGCGCATCATCCTGCTGCCGGACGGCGTCGAGGACCTGTGGGGTGCGGACTACCGGGACCTGGTCTCGCTGGCCTGACCGGACCGCCCGCCCACTGATCCACTCCCACTGGATCATTCGGCCTACGCGTGATCCATCATCTGCGTGAGTACGTCTCGTACCTCGGCGCGGCGCCCGGCAGATAGCTGCCGGGCGCACTCATTTATGGGCGCGGCCGCTGTGCGGCCCTGACCTGGACGTTCCCTCCGGGGCGCTCCCCACAGACCCTCCCGAGCCTTACGGAATTCGAGATTCCGATCAGTCCGGCGCACTCCTGGGGCGCGAATCCGGTTGCACGGACCTTGCCGAATGGGTGGCCAGGAAGCTCCGGAGGGGTGATCATGAGAGTCCAGAGCGCACTTCCCACGAGGAGGCACGGGTGGCCGAGACTCTGAAGAAGGGCAGCCGGGTAACCGGCGCCGCGCGCGACAAGCTCGCGGCAGACCTGAAGAAGAAGTACGACTCCGGTGCGAGCATCCGGGCGTTGGCCGAGGAAACCGGCCGCTCCTACGGATTCGTCCACCGGATGCTCAGCGAGTCCGGAGTGACGCTGCGAGGACGCGGCGGCGCGACACGAGGCAAGAAGGCCACTACGGCCTGACAGAGCCGTCGGCGGATCGGAGCAGGCCGTCCGGCCTGCTCCGGGGCTCACCGGTTTCGGCGGTGGCCACCCGGTCGATCGTGCGGTCGATCGGGTGGTTACTGTTCAGTCACTTAGCTCCATGTGCTGACTGCACCCGAACCGGAGGCGCTCCATGACCTCGCTCGACTCCGTGCTCGACAAGGACGGCGTACGACTCACCGTCGACGACGCGATTGCCACGGTGACCCTCACCAACCCGGCCAAGCGCAACGCTCAGTCCCCCGCTCTGTGGCGGGCGTTGACAGAGGCCGGACGGGCTCTGCCCGGCAGTGTGCGGGTCGTCGTGCTGCGCGGCGAAGGTGTGTCCTTCTCCGCCGGTCTCGACCGGCAGGCGTTCACCCCGGAGGGTTTCGACGGCGAGCCGTCGTTCCTCGACATGGGGCGTGGCCCCGAGGCCGAGCTCGACGCGGTCATAGCGGAGTACCAGGAGGCGTTCACCTGGTGGCGCCGCAACGACATCGTGTCGATCGCGGCCGTCCAGGGACATGCCATCGGCGCGGGCTTCCAGCTCGCTCTCGCCTGCGATCTGCGGATCGTCGCCGAGGACGTGCAGTTCGCCATGCGCGAGACCAGCCTCGGTCTGGTGCCCGACCTCACCGGCACGCACCCCCTGGTGCACCTGGTGGGGTACGCACGCGCGCTCGAGATCTGCGCCACCGGCCGCTTCGTGCACGCCGCCGAGGCCGAGCGCACCGGGCTCGCCAACCTCGTGGTGCCCGCCGAGGAGCTCGACGGCGCCGCCCGCGACCTGGCCGGCGCCCTGCTGGCCGCCCCGCGCGACGCCCTCGTCGAGACCAAGGCCCTGCTGAGCGGTGCCGTCACCCGACCGTACGAAGAGCAGCGCACCGCGGAACGGGCCGCGCAGGGCCGCCGGCTGCGCGACCTCGCGGGCCTGTCCGACTGAACCCATCACCCGACTGAACCCATCACCCGGCTGACACGTCACCCGGCCGGGGGCACCCACCGCCTCCGGCCCCGCGGCGCACCCGGCCCGTCGCGTGCGGCCGTCCGCCGTGCCCGGTTCAGCCCTCCGGGGCTTCCGGCGCGCCGTCCGGCGCCGGTTGCCCCGTCACCGCCGTGACCAGCACCGCGACCGGCGGATGCCCGTCCACCGCTTCCGTCACCGCCGCCCGCACCGCGCGTGCCACGTCGAGCGCGCGGTGGCCGCCGTCCGTCGCCAGCTCGACCCGTACGTGGTCCGCGCCCGTGTGCACCGCCGCGCCCAGCACCCGGGTCAGCGTCGCGACACCGGCCACCCCGGCGGCCGCCCGGCCCGCCGCGTCCTCCGGCTGCGCCGCCCGCACCCCGTCCGGCTCCGGCTCGTCCGGCTCCGGCGCGGTGTCCAGCAACTCCGTCACCTGGAGGTCCACCTCGGTGACCACCAGGCCGAGCCGCCGCGAGGCCGCCGCCAGCAGCGCGGAGCGCAGTGCCGCGGCGGCGACGGGCAGGGGCTGGTCGGCCGTCGCCGCCATGGTCGCCTCGATCCTCAGCGGGCCCGGGGGCAGCGCACTCGGAGGTGCCGGCACCTGTGGGGCGGGGGCCGCCCCCGGATCCGCCACCGCGATCCTCAGCTCACCGAGCACGGGCCCGGCTCCTGGGCCGCGCACCGCCCGGCGCAGCACCGCGACCGCGGCCCGTTCCGAGATCCAGGCCCCGTCCGCGGGACCGCCCAAAGGGAGCAGTCTGCCCAGACCGAGTCGCTGGCGGACCGCAGCTGTCCATCCGTCGGCCCTGTTCGGGCTGTCAGCCGTCGTCATTGCCCCAGCCTGCCGCATCCACGGCGCGAGACGGGGCAAGCGCACTTAATGTGGGCAAGGAAGTCCATTCCTGCCCCGAAGGGAAGAACGGCGATGACCGACACCCCACAGCGGAACCGGCCCGAGAACCCCGACAAGGACACGGCGGGTGGCGACAGCAGGACATCGCCACTGACCAGGCGCGGCGGCGGAGACCCCGCCACGCGCGGCCGTACGACGATCGCCGACGGCGTGGTCGAGAAGATCGCCGGAATGGCGGCACGCGACGTGGTCGGCGTGCACGCGATGGGCAGCGGTCTCTCCCGCACCTTCGGCGCGGTGCGCGACCGGGTGCCCGGCGGCGGCAAGTCCGTCACCCGCGGCGTGAAGGCGGAGGTCGGGGAGTCGCAGACCGCCCTGGACCTGGAGATCGTCGTGGACTACGGCGTGTCGATCGCCGACGTCGCCCGTGACGTACGGGAGAACGTGGTCGCCTCGGTCGAGCGGATGACGGGTCTCGAAGTCGTCGAGGTCAACATCGCGGTGAGCGATGTGAAGCTGCCCGATGAGGAAGACGACGACGATCAGCCCGAGCCACGACTCCAGTAGTACTCCCGTCCGAGGTAGTTGAGGAGCGCACGATGAGCATGGCTGTGGTCGGCATGGTGGCAGGCATGGCGCTCGGGTTCGCCGGATATTTCGGCGGGTTCGGTGCCTTTCTGCTGGTGGCCGCGTTGGGGGCGATCGGCTTCATCGCCGGTCGCTTCCTCGACGGTGACCTGGAGCCCGGTGACTTCTTCCGGAGTCGCGATCGCGGCGACCGACGGCGGTGACGGCCGTGTCGGGGGAGAGCGGCCGGGTCGCCGCAGGAGAGCGCGGGGAGACCCGGATCGCCGACCGGGTGGTCGCGAAGATCGCCGCGCAGGCGGCGAAGGAAGCGGTCGACGAGCCGGCGAAGGACGGCGCGTCGCCGCGCGCCACGGTCACGGTCCACCGTGACACCGCCCGGGTACGGGTGAGTCTGGAGCTCGGGTATCCCAGCGACATCGGCCGCCAGTGCGGTGCGGTGCGTCACCGGGTCGCGATGCGGGTAAAGGCGTTGGCGGGGATGGAGGTGCCCGAAGTGGCCGTACAGGTCGAGCGCCTGCACCCCTCAGGAACGAGCCTCGCGGCGCAGGGGAGGATCCGATGACCGAGCCCCAGAACCCGGAACACGGCAGTACGCAGCGGCTGCCCACGGTCCAGCCGGTGGAGCACGGGGACGTGCGCGAACTCGACCAGTCCGCGTCGTCCGCCGCCTACGACCCGGTGCCCGCCAAGGAGCGGGGCGAGGGCGGCGCGGGCCGCTTCTGGTCCGCCCGCCGCATTCCGGCCGGCATCCTCGCCCTGGTGGTCCTCGGCGGCTCCGGACTCCTCCTGTACGACGTGGCGGCGGTCCGGGCCGGCCGTCCGGCGATGCAGTGGCGCCGCTCGCTGGCCGACGAGCTGGCCCGGCGGCCGCTGAACGACGTCTGGGTGCTGACCGGTGCGGCGGTCGCGACGGCGATCGGCCTGTGGCTGATCGTCCTCGCGCTCACGCCCGGACTCCGTGACCTGCTGCCGATGCGCCGCGACCGCCCCGGCGTACGGGCCGCGCTCGACCGGACCGCGGCCGCGACGGTCCTGCGCGACCGGGCCGTCGAGGTGTCCGGCGTGCAGTCGGTCCGGGTCCGGATGGGCCGCAGGAAGGTGGGGGTGCGGGCCGTCTCGCACTTCCGTGAACTCGACGACGTACGGGCCGATCTGGACACCGCGCTCTCCAGGGGCATCGGGGAACTCGGACTGTCCAGGCCGCCGAGCCTGTCCGTCCATGTCCGCCGTGCGGCGAGGAAGGGATGAGCGGCGTGCTCAGAACCGTCAACCGGGTACTGCTGGGGCTCGCCGGGCTGGTGCTGGTCTGCGTGGGCGGCGGCGTGCTGGCCGCCGCGACCGGGCTCTCCGTACCGTCCTGGTGGCCCTGGTCCGGCAAGAACGACGTCCTGCTCAGCGAGTCCGGCCGGGACCGCTGGCGCTCGGAGGGCTGGTGGTGGCCGACGGTCATCGCGGTCCTCGCCGTCCTCGTCGTGCTCGCCCTGTGGTGGCTGCTGGCCCAGCTGCGCCGCGCCCGCCTCTCCGAGGTGCTGGTGGACAGCGGGGACGGCGAGGGCGCGCTGCTGCGCGGCCGGGCTCTGGAGGGCGTGCTCGCCGCGGAGGCGGAAGCGCTGGACGGAGTGGCCCGCGCCCAGGTCGTACTGACCGGGAAGCGCAGCACACCGAAGGCCAGGATCCGGCTGCTGACGGAACCCCACGCGGCGCCGGAGGCGACGCTCGGCCGGCTGACCGACGAGGCGCTGGCCCATGCCAGGGACTCCGCGGGCCTGGCGCGGCTGCCGGCGGAGGTCCGGCTGAAGGCGGTCAAGCACCGCGCGGAGCGGGTGAGCTGATCAGAGCTTGTATGGGGTTGTCCCGTGACGCCGCGGGACAACCCCATACAGGCCCTAAGGGCGCGGACACGCCGGGCGCTCCGCCCGGCGTCGTCCACCCCCGCCCCGACGGTTCAGAAGCCGTGCCGCGAGCCGCCGTCGACCGGGACCATGATGCCGGTCAGGTACGAGGCGGCGGGCGAGAGCAGGAAGGCCGCGGTCCGGCCGAACTCCTGCGGGGTGCCGTAGCGGCGCAGCGGGATGCGCGCCTCGTTGGCCGTGCGCGAGGCCTCCGCGTCGCCCGAGAGCGCGTCCAGTTCACGGACCCGGTCCGTGTCGATCCGGGCCGGCAGCACGCCCACCACCCGGATGCCCCGCGGACCGAGCTCGTCGGCCAGTGACTTGGCGAACCCGGCCAGGCCGGGGCGCAGACCGTTGGAGATGGTCAGTCCGGCGATCGGCTCGTGGACGGAACCGGAGAGCACGAAGCCGATGACCCCGCCCTCGCCGAGCGCCGCGGCCGCCGCACGGGCCAGCCGCACCGCGCCCAGGAAGACCGACTCGAAGGCCGACCGCCACTGCTCGTCGGTGTTGTCGGCGGCGGAACCGGGCGCCGGACCGCCGACGCTGATGAGGACGCCGTCGAGCCGGCCGAACCCCTCCTGCGCGGCGTCCACCAGTCGCTGCGCCACGGACGGGTCGGCGTTGTCGGCGGCGAGCCCGACCGCGTCCGGGCCCAGCTCCTCGGCGGCGGCCCGGACGGTCTTCTCGTCCCGGCCGGTGATGATCACCTTCGCGCCGTCGTCCACCAGCGCCTGCGCCGCGGCGTTGCCCAGCCCCCGGGTCGCTCCGGTGACGACGTACACGCGGTCCTTCAGTCCAAGATCCATGGCCCTATCCTGCCGCCTCGTCCGGTGCCGTGTCCTCGGGGGTGCAGGCCTCGGCCAGCGCGACGGCCGTCCCCACCAGCCCGATGTGGCTGAAGGCCTGCGGGAAGTTGCCGAGCTGGCGCATGGCGGCGGTGTCGTACTCCTCGGCGAGCAGCCCCACGTCGTTGCGGAGCGCCAGCAGCCGCTCGAACAGTTCGGTGGCCTCCTCGGTGCGCCCGGTCATCCGCAGCGCGTCCGCGAGCCAGAACGAGCAGGCCAGGAACGCGCCCTCACCGCCGGGCAGCCCGTCGATCGAGGTGCCGTCGGTGCTGTAGCGGCGCACCAGCCCGTCGCTGCCGAGCTCGTCGCGGACCGCGTCCACCGTCCCGATGAGCCGCGGGTCGTCCGGCGGCAGGAACCCGGTCCTGGCGATCAGGAGCGTCGCGGCGTCCAGGTCCCGTGACCCGTACGACTGGGTGAAGGTGTTGCGCACCGGGTCGTACCCCTTCTCGCACACCTCCCGGTGCACGGCGTCCCGCATCGCCCGCCAGCGGTCGGCGTCGCCGGTCAGCGACGGGTCCTCCTCCAGACTGCGCACGGTCCGGTCCGCCGCCACCCACGCCATCACCTTGGAGTGCACGAAGTGGCGGCGCTGACCGCGGATCTCCCACAGCCCCTCGTCCGGCTCGCGCCAGGTGGACTCCAGGAAGCCGAGCAGGCTGAGCTGGAGGTTCCAGGCGTGCGGCTTGTCGCCCAGACCCGCGTCGTGGGCCAGCCGCAGCGAGTCGATGACCTCCCCGTACACATCGAGCTGGCGCTGGCGGACCGCGGCGTTGCCGATCCGGACCGGGGCGGAGTTCTCGTACCCGCGCAGCCACGTCAGTTCCGACTCGGGCAGTCTGCGCTCGCCCGCGAGCCCGTACATGATCTGCAGATCGGCCGGGTCCCCGGCGACGGCGCGCAGCAGCCAGTCCCGCCAGGCGCCGGCCTCCTCCAGATAGCCGGCCGAGATCAGCGCGCCGAGGGTGAGGGTGGAGTCCCGCAGCCAGCAGAAGCGGTAGTCCCAGTTCCGTACGCCGCCGATCTCCTCGGGCAGCGAGGTGGTGGGGGCCGCCACGATGCCGCCGGTCGGGCCGAAGGTGAGCGCCTTCAGGGTGATCAGCGAACGGATCACGGCCTCCCGGTAGGGCCCCTGGTACTTGCAGCGGGCGGCCCACTCGGCCCAGTCGGACAGGGTGTTCTTCAGCGCCTCGTACGGGTCGACGAGATCGGGCCGGGGCGAGTGCGAGGGGTGCCAGGTCAGGACGAACGCCACCTGGTCGCCCGCGGAGACGCTGAACGAGGAGCAGGTGGAGAACTGCTGGCCCCAGGTCTTGACCGGCGGTTCGCTGCGCAGCCAGGCGGAGTCCGGCCCCGCGACCGCCACCCGGTGGCCCTCCGAACGGCGCACCCAGGGCACGACCGAGCCGAAGTCGAAGCGCAGCCGGAGCACGGAGGTCATGTCGACGGTGCCGCTGACCCCCTCGATGATCCGCATCACATCGGGTTCCTGGTCGCGCTGCGGCATGAAGTCGATGACCTTGACCGTGCCGGTGCGGGTCTCCCAGAACGTCTCCAGGACGAGGGAGTCACCGGCGTAGGCGCGCCGGGTGCAGGTGTCCGCACCCTTCGGCGCGATGCGCCAGTGGCCGTTGTCCTCGTCACCGAGCAGGGCGGCGAAACAGGCGCCCGAGTCGAAGCGGGGCAGGCAGAGCCAGTCGACGGAACCGTTCTTCCCGACCAGGGCGGCTGTCTGGAGATCGCCGATGAGGGCGTAGTCCTCGATGAGTGGTGTCACGCTCTGGCGTGTTCCCGAACCTGGCCCTCGCTAAGCAGCCGTTGTCCGACGTGAGTCGGGAGCCACCCCGGCGGGCGAGGTGCGGACACGCCGTCAGGCCTTCGCGGGCTCGGGCTTCCCGGGCTCCGCCGCGGCGTCCCGCGCTTCGGCGGCGGCGGACGCGGCCGCCACCAGGTCGCGCTTCTCCCGGCGGGCCAGCACCACGTAGCCGACCGGAACACCGGCGGCGAACAGCCACCACTGCACGGCGTACGCCATGTGCGGGCCGATGGAGCTGTCGTCGGGAGCCTCGATCAGCTCGGGGGTGTCGCCGGGCGGCACGGGCCCGGTCTGCTCCAGGTAGCCGCCGAGCACCGGCCGGGAGAGCAGCTTGGCCTGCTCGGCGCTGTTGATCAGCATCACCTGGCGGTCCGGCAGGTCCGAGAGATCCTTGATGCCGCTGCTGCCCGTCGTCTCGTCGGCCTTGAGCCGCCCGGTGACGGTCACTTCGCCCTTCGGCGCGGCCGGTACGTCGGGGAAGGCGCGCTGGTCGTCGGCGGTGGGGATCCAGCCGCGGTTGATCATGACCGTGCCGCCGCCCTTGAGGTCGAACGGGACCAGCACGTGGTAGCCGATGCTGCCGTCGGTGGACGTCCTGCGCCGCACCACGACCTCGTGCTTCTCGTCGTACGTCCCGGTGGCCTTCACCGCACGCCAGTAGTCGGAGCGCGGAACGGTGTGGCCGGGCGAGGTGAGCGCGGCGACCGGCACCGGTTTCGCCTTGAGGTTGTGCGAGATCAGGGAGTTCTGCGCGACCTTGTGCTCATGCCGGTGCAGCTGCCAGAAACCCAGCTCGACCATCGTGGGAATCATGACGAGGGCGAGGAGGGCGAGGATCAGCCACTGCCGGGTCAACAGGAAGCGGTACACCCCATGACGGTACAACCGTGGCATGGGGTGCATCGCGCAGGGGGTGGGGGAAGGGGGGCGGCGCCCGGTGCTCAGACTTTGTCGACGATGCCCGCCTTCCCCTCCGCGCGGGCGCAGTGACCGCCGCAGAACCAGTGCCCGTCGACCTCGACCCCCTGGCCGATGACCTGGACCCGGCAGTGCTCACAGATCGGCGCCATCCGGTGAATCGCGCAGGAGAAGCAGTCGAAGACGTGCACCGCGCCCTGCGCGTGCACTTCGAAGGACATCCCGTAGTCGTTTCCGCATACCTCGCAACGTGCCATGCGCCACAGGGTGGGACGCGAGGGCGGCGGCGGGCGAGCGGTGAGCGGGCGAGTCGCCCCCGGTTCACTCCGATGACGGCGCCGCCGACGGTCCCTTCGACGCCGCGGCCACGTCCCTCAGGAGATGGGTGAACGCGCTCTCCTCCAGGATCGGGGTGCCGAACGACTTGGCCTTCACCGTTTTGGACGTCGCCGCGTCCGGGTCGTTGGTGACGAGCAGACTGGTCAGCCGGGACACGCTGGTCGCCACGTGCAGCCCGGCCTCCACCGCCCGGTCCTCCAGCAGCTCGCGGTCGATCGAGGTGTCCCCGGAGAACGCCACCCGCATGCCCTGCATGAGGGGTTTGTCCTTGTCGTAGCGCCCCGGGTTCGGATAGGGGCAGGCCGCACGCTTGCGCGAGGGGCGCCAGCTCGCCTGGCCGCCGCCGTACGGGGCCTGGTGGCCGACCCGCGGGGTGACGGGGGAGTCCGACCACTCGGTCAGCGGCCGGCACTCCAGCAGCGGCAGCCGCAGCCCGCCGTCGGCCGCCGCGTGCAGACTCGGGCGGAACGCCTCGGCCAGCACCCGGGCATCGTCCAGCGCGTGGTGCGCGCGCTGCTGCACGACCCCGAAGTGCGCGGCCAGCGACTCCAGCTTGTGGTTGGGCAGCGGCAGCCGCAGCTCCTTGGAGAGCGCGATGGTGCACAGCCGCTGCTGGACCGGGGCGATCACCGAGGCCCGCGCGTACTCCCGGGCGAGCATCGACCAGTCGAAGGCCGCGTTGTGCGCGACCAGCACGCGGTCGGCGAGCCGCTCGGAGAGCTGGGCGGCGACCTCGGGGAAGAGCGGGGCGCCTTCGAGCACGTCACTGGTCAGCCCGTGGATCCACACGGGGCCGGGGTCCCGCTCCGGGTTGACCAGGGTGTACCAGTGGTCCTCGACATTGCCCTGTGCGTCCAGGCGGTAGACGGCGGCGGAGATTATCCGGTCGTCCCGTGCGAGGCCGGTGGTCTCCACGTCGACGACCGCGTACCCCTGCGGGTAGGCGGTCGGCCACGGTGCTGCGGTCTGGCGGTCGTCGAGCATGGTCACAGAGAATACGGGCCACGACCGACAGTCCCCTATTCGGCCGTCACCCCCGGGCCCTTTCCGGCCGGTCGGCGCTCCCGCGAGGAGCCCGCCAGCAGCCCGTCCACCAGCGCCCGTACGGAGGTGGTGAACAGCCGGTCCGGGTCGGCGGGCCGGGCCAGCGCGCGGGCCAGCGCCGGATCGCCGCCGGCCGTCGACCCGCTCCACAGATCGCCCTCGGCCGGTGACTGGACGGGGGACCGCTCCCGGTTGCGCTCCACCAGCAGGAAGCCGACGGTGTGGAACTGCACCGCCCGGACCGCGGCCGCCGCCCGCGCGCCCCGGAGCCCGGCGGCGTGCACCTCGTGGACCAGCGCCCGCTGCGCCGGCAGGAACATCCGTTCCGTCAGTCCCCGTTCGTGGACCATCGCGATCAGATGCGGCCGGGCGCGCAGCTCGCGGCGCAGCCCGCGGGCCACGGAGACGATCCGGGCGGCCGGGGTCCGGCCGGTGGGACGCAGGGTGCCCATCTCCTGGACGGTGCGCTCGACGAGGGCGTCCAGCAGAGACTCGCGGTTGCCGACGTGCCAGTAGATCGAGGTGACGGCGGTGCCCAGTTCGGCGGCCAGTCTGCGCATGGTGAGGGTCTGCGGACCGTGTTGCCGCACCAGTGCGGCAGCGGTCGCGAGGACCTCCTCGCGGGTCAGCGCCGATCGCGCCACAGCTCCTCCAGATTCCAGAACTCCGTTACACGCATGCCTATTTACCCTTCATCTTCGTCGGTGTAACTGTGTTACAGAGCCCGGCGGAGGGCCGGGCCACGGACGACCGAGAAGGGTGGCACCGCATGGCACGGGTACGGTACGGCGCGCGCACCGAGGCCGAGATCGCGGCATCCCGCGAGGCCCGCTCCAGGCTCCCCGACATCTGGTCCACCGGCGTCACCGCCGTCTGGGAGAGCGACCCCGACGCGGTGGCGGCCGTCCTCCCGCCGCCGCTGAAACCCTCGGGGCGCCCGCTCGTCCGGGCGAGCATCAGCAAGGTCGACCTCCCCGGCTATCCGCTCGGCGCGGGCTCCGTCTCCGTCGCCGCCGTCCACGACGGGCACGAGGGCTGGTACCCGCTGGTCATGCCGATGACCCACGAACGGGCGCTGACCGGCGGCCGCGAGGTGTTCGGCGAACCGAAGAAGCTCGGTGAGGTGAGCGTCGAACGCGAGGGCCTCGTCGTGCGGGCCGGGCTGGTCCGCCACGGCATCGCGTTCGTCGAGATCCGCGGCGCGGTCGACGGCCCGCTCCCGCTGCCCGAACCGGTGACGAAGCTCGACTTCTACTTCAAGTTCCTGCCCGCCGTGGACGGCGAGGGCTTCGACTCCGGCCCCGTACTGATCCACTGCACCCGGCACGAGAAGGTCCGCAAGCTGGAGCGGATCACCGGCGACGTGGTGCTGCGCGAGTCGATGTACGACCCGGTCGCCGACCTCCCCGTCCGCAGGCTGATCGGCCTCACCATCGGCGAGAAGACCAGCGACCAGCAGGGCAGGGCCGTGGAGCGGGTCAGCGCCGACGCGCTGCTGCCGTACGTCCACCAGCGCTACGACGATCCCCAGCAGATCCACGACGGACCGCCCGAGGGGAGCGTCCGATGAGGCTGGAGGAGGGCCAGACCGCCGTCGTCACCGGGGCCGCGAGCGGCATCGGCCTCGCCCTGGCCCGCCGGTTCGCGGCCGAGGGCATGAACGTCGTGCTCGCCGACGTGGAGGAGGACGCGCTCGACAGGGCCGCCGCCGAACTGCGCGAGGACGGCGCACGGGTGCTGGCCCGGCCCGTCGACGTCAGCGAACGCGACTCCGTGCAGGAACTGGCCGAGGCCGCGTACGACACCTTCGGCGCCGTGCACGTGCTGTGCAACAACGCCGGCGTCGGATCGGGCGCGGAGGGCCGGATGTGGGAGCACGAGCCGAACGACTGGAAGTGGGCCTTCGCGGTCAACGTGTGGGGTGTCTTCCACGGCATCCAGGCCTTCGTGCCGCGCATGCTCGCGGGCGGCGCCCCCGGCCACGTCGTCAACACCTCGTCCGGCGACGGCGGGATCGCCCCGCTGCCCACCGCCTCCGTGTACGCGGTCACCAAGTCCGCCGTCGTCACCATGACCGAATCGCTCTACGCGCACCTGCGGGCGGAGGACGCCGCGGTCGGCGCCTCCGTCCTCTTCCCCGGCCCGCACATGCTCCGCACCGGGCTGTGGGAGTCGCACCGCAACCGTCCCGAGCGGTACGCCAAGGAGCGCCCGCGCCGGACCCCGTACCGCAGCCTCGGCCAGTGGGAGGCGGCGATGAGAGCGGCGGGTCACGACGTGGAGTTCACCCCGGTGGAGGAGGTCGCGCAGACCGTCGTGGACGGCATCCTCGCCGACCGCTTCTGGATGCTGCCGGACAGCGAGCACAGCGACCGGCAGATCCGCGCCAGGTCGCAGTCGATGCTCGACCGGGCCAACCCGTCGTACCTGGAGAAGTTCGTACTCGACTGAGGAGTGAGCGATGACCGACGACGACCCGTACCTGATCATCTCCTCCGACTGCCACGCCGGACTGCCCACCGAGGAGTACCGGCCCTACCTCGACAGCCGCTTCCACCGGGAGTTCGACGACTTCCTCGCCGGCCGCGACCGCCGCCGCGAGGAGATGACCCGACTCGGGGTCCGCAACGAGGCCTTCGCCGACAAGTGGTTCCAGGACAACGAGGAGGGCCTCAGGGGCGGCTGGGACGCCACCCAGCGGCTCAAGGAGCTCGACGGCGACGGGGTGGCGGCCGAGGTCGTCTTCCCCGACGCGGACGCCGTCGACAGCCGCACCGCCGCCCCCTTCGGCGTCGGCCTCGGCCTCTCCGGCGACCAGGACCCGGACCTGGGCATGGCCGGCGCGCAGGCCCACAACCGCTGGCTCGCCGACTTCGTCTCGCAGCACCCCGAACGCCACTGCGGTGTCGCCCTGCTGCCCGTCACCGGCGAGACCGGCCGGGTCGTCGCCGAGATCCACCGGGCGAAGGAGTCCGGTCTCGGCGCCCTGATGATCCCCTCCATGTGGGTGGACAAGGCCCCGTACCACGACCGCCGGTACGACCCCGTCTGGGCGGCCGCCGCCGAGACCGGGATGCCGATCGTCACCCACTCGGGCGCGGCACCCCGCCACGAGTACGGCGACCACCTCGGGATCTACGTCTCCGAGGTCACCTGGTGGCCGTCGCGCCCGCTCTGGTTCCTCCTCTGGTCGGGCGCCTTCGAACGCCACCCCGGGCTCAGGTTCGGCGTCGCCGAGTCCGGCTGCTGGTGGCTGCCCAACCTGCTCTGGTTCATGGACCGCCTCTACCTCGGCGCGCACGGCGGCAAGAAGCTCTCCCCGTTCGCCGAACTCAAGCGCCCGCCGCACGAGTACCTCGACCGCCAGGTGTTCATCTGCGCCACCAACACCAAACGCCGCGAGCTCGCCCAGCGGTACGAGATCGGCGTCGACAACATCCTCTGGGGCAGCGACTTCCCGCACCCCGAGGGCACCTGGCCGAACACCGCGAACTGGCTGCGCGATACCTTCCACGACATCCCCGTCACCGAGACCCGCCGGATGCTGGGCCTGGCCGCCGCCGAGGTCTTCGGCTTCGACACGGACAGGCTCGCCCCCGTAGCCGCGCGCATCGGTCCCACCCCCGCCGACCTGGGCCAGAGCACCGACCAGAGCGCGGTCGAGGCCTCCTGGGCCCGCTCGCGCGAGGTCGGCAGGCACTGGCTGACGGACCACGACTTCCCGGTCCTGGGGACGTCATGACGGGCCCCGAGGGCGCGGTGACGGGGCCTGAGGGCTCCACGGCGGACCGCTACACCGTCATCTCCGCCGACTGCCACGCCGGCGCCGACCTCCTCGACTACCGGCCGTACCTGGAGTCGGAGCACCACGACGACTTCGACGCCTGGGCGGCCACCTACGTCAACCCGTACGAGGACCTGGTGGCCGACACCGCCGACCGGAACTGGAACTCGGACCGCAGGCTCGCCGACCAGGAGGCGGACGGCATCGTCGCCGAGGTCGTCTTCCCCAACACCATCCCGCCCTTCTTCCCCTCCGCCTCCCTGATGGCACCCGCACCCTCCCGGGCGGAGTACGAACAGCGCTGGGCCGGGCTGCGCGCCCACAACCGCTGGCTCGCCGACTTCTGCGCGGCCGCGCCCGGCCGGCGCGCGGGCGTCGCGCAGATCCTCCTCAACGACCCGGAGGAGGCGGCCCGCGAGGTCCGCCGCACCAAGGAGGCCGGACTCACCGGCGGCATCCTGCTGCCCGGCGCCCCGCCCGGCTCCGGCGTCCCGGAGCTGCACTCCCCGGCGTACGACCCGCTCTGGGCGGTCTGCGCCGAGCTGGACGTACCGGTCAACCACCACGGCGGCTCCGCGTCCCCGCCGCTGGGCGACGAACCCGCGGCCCGCGCCGTCTTCATGGTGGAGACCACCTGGTTCTCGCACCGGGCCCTGTGGCACCTGATCTTCGGCGGGGCGTTCCGCCGCCACCCCGGGCTGAGGCTCGTCCTCACCGAACAGGGCTCCGGCTGGATCCCGGGCATCATGGAGATGCTCGACTACTACCACGGCCGACTGGTCGCCTCGGCCTCCCGCGCGGCCACGGCGGAGTCCAAGTTCGGTGCGGGGCTGGCCGGTTCGATGGGCGCGAGCCCCAGCGAGGTATGGCGCGAGAACTGCTACGTGGGCGCCAGCTTCATGCGCCCCCACGAGGTGCCGCTGCGCGACCGGATCGGCCTCGACAAGATCATGTGGGGCAGCGACTACCCGCACGACGAGGGCACCGCCCCGTACTCACGCGAAGGCCTGCGGATCGCGTACGCCGGGCTGCCGCCCGCCGAGGTCGCCGCGATGACCGGCGGCAACGCCGCCCGCGTCTACGGATTCGACCTGGCCGCCCTGGACCGGATCGCCGCCCGCGTCGGCCCGACGGTCCAGGAGATCGCCGAACCCCTGAAGGAGGTCCCCGCGGGCGCGACCAGTCCCGCGTTCGCCCGGGGCGGGTCGGTACGCGTCTGGTGACACCACGAGGTGAGACCATCCCCGGATGAGCGATCCCCAGGCGCACCACGAACCGCACAGCACGGGCATGGGAGCACGGCTGAACTGGCTGCGCGCCGCCGTGCTCGGGGCCAACGACGGTGTGGTCTCCACCGCCGGTCTCGTCGTCGGCGTCGCCGGGGCCACCGACGACCGCGGCACCCTGCTGACCGCCGGCCTGGCCGGGCTGCTGGCCGGGTCCATGTCGATGGCCGCGGGCGAGTACGTGTCGGTCTCCACCCAGCGCGACTCGGAGAAGGCCGCACTCGCCACGGAGAAGCGCGAGCTCCAGGAGATGCCGGAGGCGGAACTCGCCGAACTCACCGGACTGCTGGAGGGCAAGGGGCTGAGCCACGAGGTCGCCCGCGAGGCCGCTGTCCAGCTCACCGAACGCGACGCGCTGCGCGCCCACGCGGAGGTCGAGCTGGGCATCGACCCGGACGACCTGACGAACCCCTGGCACGCCGCGGGCGCCAGCTTCCTCGCGTTCACGGTGGGCGCGCTGCTGCCCCTGCTGGCGATCGTGCTGCCCCCGGTCTCGCTGCGGCTGCTGGTGACCGTGCTCTCGGTGCTCGCCGCACTGGCCCTGACGGGCTGGTGGAGCGCCCGGCTGGGCGAGGCGGCGGTGGGCCCGGCGGTGCTGCGGAACATGGGCGGGGGAGCGCTGGCGATGGCGGTGACGTACGCGGCGGGGGAGTTGCTGGGGGCGGCGGGGGTTTAGCCCGGCTGTGCGTCGGGGGACCTGGCCACCGTGCCGAGCACCGTCGTCGCGAGCCGGTCCGGTGCAACTTCCTTACCCGCCACCGCGGTTCCTCCCCCTGTCGGACCGGGTGGAGGGATCGTGCGACGGCCGTGCTGTCGGAAGTCACCAAAGATCGCTGACAGCGCGTCTCGCATACTTGTTGGTAACAACGTCTGGTCGCGGGCCGACCTGCGGCTCTACGGTGCTGACATGCCGACGAACCTGCCCGATGTAGTGCTCTGGTCCATACCGGCCTTCGTCCTGCTCACCGTCCTGGAAATGGCGCTCCACCACTTCCACCCCGACGAGGAGGCCGCCGGTTACGAGGCGAAGGACGCCGCCACCAGCATCACCATGGGGCTGGGCAGTCTGGCCTTCGACCTGCTGTGGAAGGTGCCCATCGTCGCCGTCTACTCGGCGGTGTACGAGCTGACGCCGCTGCGCGTGCCCGTCCTGTGGTGGACCGTCCCGCTGATGCTGCTCGGGCAGGACTTCCTCTACTACTGGTCCCACCGGGGCCACCACGTCATCCGGATCCTCTGGGCCTGCCACGTGGTGCACCACTCCAGCCGGAAGTTCAACCTCTCCACCGCGCTGCGCCAGCCCTGGACCTCGCTGACCGTCTGGCCGTTCTACCTCCCGCTGATCGCCTGCGGTGTCCACCCGGCGGCGCTCGCCTTCTGCTCCTCGGTCAACCTCGTCTACCAGTTCTGGGTGCACACCGAACGCGTCGACAAGCTGCCCCGGCCCTTCGAGTACGTACTGAACACGCCCTCCCACCACCGGGTGCACCACGCCTCCCAGGGCGGCTACCTCGACCGGAACTTCGGCGGCATCCTGATCGTGTGGGACCGGTGGTTCGGCTCCTTCACGGCGGAGACGCAGCGCCCCGTGTTCGGGCTCACCAAGAACATCGACACGTTCAACCCGCTGCGGGTCGCCACCCACGAGTACGCCGCCATCGCCCGCGACGTACGCGCGGCGGGCAGCTGGGGCGAACGGGCCGGGCGGGTCTTCCGCGGGCCCGGCTGGCAGCCCGCGGGCCGGACGGCCGCCCCTGTCACCGCCACCCCTGCCGCCGCCCCCGCACGCGAGCGCACCGGATGAGCGCCGGGCCGCTGACGAACGCCGGACCCTTCCCCGACCGGCGGGAGCGTCTCGCACGCCCCCTGCTCATCGCCTTCCTCGCCGTCTGCGCCGCCGACCTCGTCGCGGTCCTCGCCGACAGCGGTACCGCACACCTCGTCGCCAAGCCGCTCCTGATGCCGCTGCTGGCCGGGTACGCCGCCGCCCGGCGCGGGCCCCGGCTCCTGATCGCGGCACTCCTCTGCGGCTGGGTCGGTGACGTGTTCCTGCTGGCCGACGCCGACCTCGCCTTCCTCCTCGGGATGGGCGGCTTCGCCGCAGGGCACCTCTGCTACCTCACGCTCTTCGGACGGGCCCGTGGCACCCTGCTGCCCGCGATCCTGTACGCGGCCGCCCTGGCCGCCTTCACCGCCCTGATCTGGGGCGGGCTGCCGGCCGGGCTGCGGCTCCCGCTGGTGGGCTACAGCCTGCTGCTCACCGCGATGGCCTGCCGGTCCGGCGTCCTCGGCCGGTACGCGGCCGTCGGCGGCGCGCTCTTCCTGCTCTCCGACGCCCTGATCGCCACCGGCATCGCCGACCGGCCGCAACCGCCCGCACCCGACTTCTGGGTGATGCTCACCTACGTGGCGGCCCAGCTCCTGCTGACCCTCGGAGCGCTCGCCCCGGATGCGCGACGGCCCGGTGCCGGCCCCGGGGCGTACCGTGGACGCGGTATCAGCATCTGAGATCAGCAAGGACCCCCACGCATGCGCGCCACCGTCATCCACGCACCCCACGACATCCGCGTGCAGGAGGTCCCGGACCCGGCGATCCAGCAGCCCACCGACGTGGTGCTCCGGGTCCTGCGGGCCTGCATCTGCGGCAGCGACCTGTGGGCCTACCGCGGCGAGTCCGCCCGGCAGCCCGGCCAGCGCATCGGCCACGAGTTCCTCGGCATCGTCGAGGAGGCCGGCTCAGGGGTCAACGGCTTCGCTGTCGGCGACCTCGTCGTCGCCCCCTTCGTCTGGTCCGACGGCACCTGCGCCTACTGCGCCGAGGGCCTCACCACCTCGTGCCCGCAGGGCGGCTTCTGGGGCTCGGTCGGCTCCGACGGCGGGCAGGGCGAGGCCGTACGCGTGCCCTTCGCCGACGGCACACTCGTCAAGCTGCCCTCCGCCGCGGCCTCCGACGACCGCCTGCTCACCGCGCTGCTGGCCCTCTCCGACGTCCTCGGCACCGGCCACCACGCGGCCGTCGGCGCCGGTGTGAAGCCCGGCACCACGGTCGCCGTCGTCGGTGACGGCGCCGTCGGCCTGTGCGGCGTCATGGCCGCCAAGCGGCTCGGCGCCGAGCGGATCATCGCGCTCGGCCGCCACACCGCGCGCACCGACATCGCCCGCGCCTTCGGCGCCACCGACGTGGTCGCCGAGCGCGGCGACGCGGCCGTCGCCGCCGTACGGGAACTGCTCGGCGGCGAGGGCGCCCACGCGGTGATCGAGGCCGTCGGCACCGAGCAGTCGATGCGCACGGCCGTCGGCATCACCCGCGACGGCGGCTCGATCGGCTACGTCGGCGTACCGCACGGCAGCGGCACCGGACTGGACCTCGGCGTCATGTTCGACCGGAACATCGCCCTGCGCGGCGGGGTCGCCCCCGTACGCGGCTACATACCGGAGCTGCTCCCCGACGTCCTGTCCGGCACCATCGACCCGTCGCCCGTCTTCGACCTGGCCATCGGCCTCGACGAGGTCCCGGCCGGCTACCGGGCGATGGACGAGCGGACCGCGCTGAAGGTCCTCATCAAGCCGTGAGCCGGGCGGCCGGGCACTCCCGGCCGCCCGGCCCGGGTGGTGGGGGGGGCGGGGGGGGGCCCCCCCCCCCCCCCCAACCCCCCCCCCCCCCCCCCCCCGCGGGGGGGGGCCCCCCCCCCCGCCCTGAAAACCCGGTGGGGGGGAGGGGCCGGCGGCCCCCCCGGCCCGCGGCGCCCCCCCCCCCGGGGGGGCGGGCGGGGGGGGGGGCGCCCCCCCCCCCCCCCCCCCCGGGGGGGGGGGGGGGGGGGGGGGGGGGCACCCCCGCCCCCCGCACCAAACCCGCTACCAGCGGACCGCGTTCAGGGCGTTCACCACACCGGCTCCGTAGAAGCCGTTGCGGTGCTTGCCGCCTTCGCAGACCGCGTCGACGGTGCCGTCACCGTCGATGTCGTACGGCGCGCCGCACGCGGTGGCGTCGGCCTCCGCCAGCAGCAGCGCCTTCACCGCGAGCGCCGACGCGTGCGGGTGCTTCGACTTGATCAGGGCCAGCACACCCGCCACGTGCGGGGAGGCCATCGACGTACCGGCCATGTAGCCGTACGCGCCGCCCGGCAGCGTGGACAGGATCAGCCCGCTCGTCGCCGGCGGCTCGGGGCTCTGGTAGGACGTCGAGTCGCCGCCCGGGGCGGCGACGTCGATGACGCCGTTCCCGTAGTTCGAGTACGAGGCCTTCAGCCCCTTCGCACCCGTCGCCGAGACCGTCACGACACCCGGCAGCATGGTCGGGATGTCGAAGCACTTCTTCGGGTCGATCGTCCGGGTGACCGTGTCACCGTCGTTCGGGCTGGTCGAGTCCTCGATCGTGTCGGCGGCCAGGTCCTCGGCCGAGTTGCCCGACGCGGCGACATTGACCGTGCCCTTGCGCTCTGCGTACCGGGTGGCACGGGCGACCGACTCGACCAGTGCGCCCTGGTCCGGGTCGTCCTTGCAGTTGAACAGCCACGGGTCGGTGTAATAGCTGTTGTTGGTGACATCGACACCGTGGTCGGCCGCCCACATGAAGCCGCAGACGACGGACTCGGTGTAGAAGTAGCCGTCCGGGTTCGCCACCTTGATACCGGCGACCTTCACACCCGGGGCGACGCCCGTCACCCCGACGCCGTTCTTCGCGGCGGCTATCGTGCCCGCGACATGAGTGCCGTGCGGGCTCTCACCGGCGTTCGGACGCCAGGAGCCGGCCGTGGTGTCCGGTGCGCCGGTCACACAGTTCGCCGAGGCGTTCCGGTCGAAGTTCGGTGCGAGGTCCGGGTGGGTGTCGTCGACACCCGTGTCGATGACCGCGACCGTGACCTTCCGGCTGCCCAGCGACTTCTGGTGCGCCTTGTCCGCCTTGATGGCGGGCAGGTCCCACTGGAGCGGCTCCATCGGGTCCTGGTCCGCCGTCGCCCGCGCCGCGGCGCTCCGCTCCTCCTGGGCCGTGAGCGGCTGCTCGACCCCGATGTCCTTGGTGGCCTGCGGGACGATCGGGTTGGTACGGGTGGCGCCCGCCGAATCCACGCCCCTGGCCCCGCGTATGGACCGCGCGAAGTCCGGGTTCTGCGAATGGACGACGAGGACACCTATCCGGTCGTAGGCGATCACGACCGTGCCGCCGGCCCGCTCCACCGCCTTGCGCACCTGCTTGACGGTGCCGGGACCGCCTTGCGTATTCACGACGTACGACAGCTTCGGTCCGTCCGTCGACACCGCTGCCGCGGGACCGCCGTCGACCGGCGAGGCGGTCGCGGCGCCCGTCGGCAGGAAGCCGAGCGAGACGGTGAGGGCCAATCCGACGGGCAGCGCCAGTGCGCGCGTCCGTCTGGATCCCAGATGAGCCATGGGGTCTCCACTTCATCCGTGTCAGTGGACTGGACACGGGCGTGTCCAGTCGCGTACATGACGAGTGAAGCTATCGCTGATCATCCCGGCTCATCAATGAGTTCACGAGAACCCGTCTGCGCCGAGGCGTCCGAAGGGGTGACCCGGAGAAGGGCGCAAGAGTGGTGAACCGCTTCGCCGCGCGCCGCGTGCCGTTGTCAGGGGAGGCGCACCACCACCCCCCGATACCGAGGTCCGCAATGAAAACCACCGTCCCCACCACTACCGCACCCGCGTCGCGAGGAGATTCCGTGGCTACCGATGCACCGCCGCCCGAGGGCAGTACGGAGAAAGGGCCGGCCCAGCCCACGACCGAGGCCTTCATCGCGGAGCAGGAGAGCGCGGAATTCGGCGAACTGCGCCGCTCGTACCGCTCGTTCGCCTTCCCGCTGACCGCCGCCTTCATCCTCTGGTACCTGCTGTACGTGCTGCTGTCCAACTACGCCGGCGGCTTCATGGGCACCAAGGTGTACAGCAACTTCAACGTGGCCTTCGTCTTCGGCCTCGCCCAGTTCCTCACCACCTTCCTCATCGCCTGGTTCTACTCGCGGCACGCCGCGGCGAAGCTCGACCCGAAGGGCGAGGCCATCAAGTCCCGTATGGAGGCCGACGCATGAGCGCCGCGTACCACTCCCACACCGCCGTGCTCGCCGCCTCCTCCACCACCGAGCACCGGCCGCTGATCATCACGCTCTTCGCCGTCTTCGTCGCGGCGACCCTCGGAATCACCGTCTGGGCCGGCCGCCAGACCAAGAGCGCCTCCGACTTCTACGCGGGCGGACGCCAGTTCACCGCCTTCCAGAACGGACTCGCGGTCTCCGGCGACTACATGTCCGCCGCCTCGTTCCTCGGCATCGCCGGAGCCATCGCCCTCTTCGGATACGACGGCTTCCTCTACTCGATCGGCTTCCTCGTCGCCTGGCTGGTGGCCCTGCTGCTGGTGGCCGAACCGCTCCGCAACTCGGGCCGTTACACCATGGGCGACGTCCTCGCCTACCGGATGCGGCAGCGCCCGGTGCGCACCGCGGCGGGCGTCTCCACGATCGTCGTGTCGATCTTCTACCTGCTGGCACAGATGGCCGGCGCGGGTGTACTGGTCTCCCTGCTCCTCGGCATCACCAGCGACGCGGGAAAGATCCTCATCGTTGCGCTGGTCGGCGTACTGATGATCGTGTACGTCACCATCGGCGGCATGAAGGGCACCACCTGGGTCCAGATGGTCAAGGCCGTGCTGCTCATCGCGGGCGCCATCCTGATGACCTTCATGGTGCTGTGGAAGTTCGACTTCAACGTCTCCGACCTGCTGGGCACCGCCGCGGAGAAGAGCGGCCACGGCGCGTCGTTCCTGGAGCCCGGACTCAAGTACGGGGCCACCGGCACCTCGAAGCTGGACTTCCTCTCCCTCGGCATCGCCCTGGTGCTCGGCACCGCGGGCCTGCCGCACATCC
This sequence comes from Streptomyces sp. NPDC091387, assembly GCF_044756945.1. Classification (NCBI taxonomy): domain Bacteria; kingdom Bacillati; phylum Actinomycetota; class Actinomycetes; order Kitasatosporales; family Streptomycetaceae; genus Streptomyces; species Streptomyces sp. NPDC091387. The sequence continues at coordinate 518,806 of NZ_JBIVTZ010000003.1, forward strand.
TGATCCGCTTCTACACGGTGCCGACCGCCAAGGCCGCCCGTAAGTCCGTCAACTGGGCCATCGGCATCATCGGCGGCTTCTACCTGATGACGATCGCGCTCGGATTCGGCGCCGCGGCCCTCATCGGCCCGAAGGAGATCATCGCGAAGAACCCGGCGGGCAACGCGGCGGCCCCGCAGCTCGCCGAGTACCTCGGCGGGGTCGGCACCACCGGCGGCGCCGTCATGCTCGCCGTCATCTCCGCCGTCGCCTTCGCCACCATCCTCGCCGTCGTCGCGGGCCTCACCCTCGCCTCCTCGTCCTCCTTCGCCCACGACATCTACGCCAACGTCATCCGCAAGGGGAAGGCCAGCGAGAAGGAGGAGATGCGCGCCGCCCGCTGGGCCACCGTCTTCATCGGCGCGGCCGCGATCCTGCTGGGCGCCTTCGCCCGCGACATGAACGTCGCCGGGCTGGTGGCGCTCGCCTTCGCCGTCGCCGCCTCCGCCAACCTGCCGACCCTCCTCTACAGCCTCTTCTGGAAGCGGTTCACCACCCAGGGCGCGCTGTGGTCGATCTACGGCGGCCTGGCCGGCTCGGTGATCCTGGTGCTGTTCTCGCCGGTCGTCTCCGGCAACGAGAAGACCTCGATGTTCAAGGGCGTCGACTTCGCCTGGTTCCCGCTGGAGAACCCCGGTCTGATCTCCATCCCGCTGGGCTTCCTGCTCGGCTGGATCGGCTCCCTCCTGTCGAAGGAGGAGCCGGACAAGGGCAAGTACGCCGAGCTGGAGGTCAAGTCCCTCACCGGCATCGGAGCCCACTGAGAGCAGGAGTTCACCCAGGAGTCCGTCTCCCGCACCACGCCTTTCCCGCGGCCGCGTCGTAGAGTCCTACGACGCGGCCGCGCCGTCCCTCGTGCCAAACGCGCCCCTGCGATGTCACACGTCTCGCGTAGTCTCGAAAGAGTCAGCGACCGCAACCGGGAAGTCAGCCGGAGGAGGGGGCCACCGTGCTCATTGACACCTACGACCGGGTCGCCACCGACCTGCGCGTATCGCTCACCGACCGCTGCAATCTGCGCTGTACGTACTGCATGCCGGAGGAAGGCCTGCAGTGGCTGGCCAAGCCGGACCTGCTCAGCGACGACGAGATCGTCCGGCTCGTCCGCATCGCCGTCACACAGCTCGGCATCACCGAGGTCCGCTTCACCGGCGGAGAGCCGCTGCTGCGCCCCGGGCTCGTCTCCATCGTCGAACAGTGCGCGGCCCTGGAGCCCCGCCCGAAGATGTCGCTCACGACCAACGGCATCGGGCTGAAGCGGACCGCCGCCGCGCTCAGGGCCGCGGGTCTGGACCGGGTCAACGTCTCGCTGGACACCCTGCGCCCCGACGTGTTCAAGACCCTCACCCGCCGCGACCGGCACCACGACGTCCTGGCCGGCCTCGAAGCCGCCCGGGACGCCGGGCTCACCCCCGTCAAGGTCAACACCGTCCTGATGCCGGGTCTCAACGACGACGAGGCCCCCGACCTCCTCGCCTGGGCCGTGGACAACGCCTACGAGCTCCGCTTCATCGAGCAGATGCCGCTCGACGCACAGCACGGCTGGAAGCGCGACGGCATGATCACGGCGGGTGACATCCTCGACTCGCTGCGCACCCGGTTCGACCTCACCCCGGAGGGCCGGGACGAGCGCGGTTCCGCCCCCGCCGAACGCTGGCAGGTCGACGGCGGACCCCACCGGGTCGGCGTCATCGCCTCCGTCACCCGGCCGTTCTGCCGGGCCTGCGACCGCACCCGGCTCACCGCCGACGGACAGGTGCGCACCTGCCTGTTCGCCCGCGAGGAGACCGATCTGCGCGGCGCACTGCGGTCGGACGCCTCCGACCAGGAGATCGCCCGGATCTGGAGGCTCGCGATGTGGGGCAAGAAGGCCGGGTCCGGCCTGGACGACCCCTCCTTCCTCCAGCCCGACCGCCCGATGTCGGCGATCGGCGGGTAGCGCGTCCTAGCGGGGCGAGTCCGGAGACTCCCACTCCGCCAGCGTCACCACATCCTTGAGGAAGCCCCGCACATCCAGGAACGAGGAGAGATGCTCCCGGTGCTCGTCACAGGCCAGCCAGGTCTTGCGGCGGTCCGGGGTGTGCAGCTTCGGGTTGTTCCAGGCAAGCACCCACACGGCGTCGGCACGGCAGCCCTTGGCGGAGCAGACGGGGGCTTCGGCAGCGTTCTCGGCCGCGGATTCAGGGGAGTTCACGGACTCAACCCTAGAGCCTGTCGTGAAGCGGTGGGCCGGCCGCTGGGCGGCTGACCTGGCGCATCCCCTGCCGGAGAAAGGGCGACGCCGAGCAGCCACGGGGGGAGCTGCCCGGCGTCGGTCCGTCGCTCCGACGGGGGATGCGGAGCGCTATCGAAGTATGTCACGCAGACTGGGGTGCGGTGCACTGGAACTTCATGATTGATCTGAGCTTTTCTTGAGCTTGGATCCCCCGTGAATCCGGTCGAAACCCGGGCGTACGGGCTCAGCCGTGCCCCTGCGGATCCGAGGCGCGGAAGGTCTGGCCGGTCTCCGGGCCCGGTTCGGCCGGGCCCGCCACCGGTGCGGCGCCGAGCGCCGGGCGCGTCGGGGCCGGGACGAAGGTGGAGGGCAGCGAAGGGGTGTTCTCCCGGCCCGCGTTGGCGATGACGACGGCGACGTAAGGGAGCAGGACGCCCAGCGCCAGCCCCACGATCGCCACATAGCGCTCCACGTTCCACAGGGCCGCCGCGGCGACCACGGAAAGCGTGCGCACGGACATCGAGATCACATAGCGCCGCTGTCTGCCGCGCACATCCTCCGCGAGACCCTGCCGGGCCCCCGTGATCCGGAAGACCTCCGCACCGCTCTGCTTCCGCATCCCGTCTCCACCAATCTTCCCCGAGCCCGCGAAGGAACCGGGGGACGCCCCGTTCCCGCGCCGGACACTCCTCGGACCGGACCGCTCCCACGGTACGCCCGGCATCCGGCGCGTTCGAGAGCGGGGCGCGCCGGGAACCCGCTCCCGCCGCACGTTCGGACCCCTCCGACATGCGGGGCGCACGCCCAGCGCCGAGACTGATCGGACATCGCGACACCGCGTCGCACGAGGAGGCGGCATGAGCTGGTTGTGGGCAATCATCGTGGGCCTGGTACTCGGCCTGATCGCCAAGGCGATCCTGCCGGGGAAGCAGCAGATCCCGCTCTGGCTGACGGTCATCTTCGGCATGATCGGCAGCATCCTCGGCAATGCTGTCGCCACCTGGCTCGGTGTCAACGACACCAAGGGCATCGACTGGACGCGCCATGTGCTCCAGCTGATCGGTGCCGTGGTGGTGGTCGGCGTCGGCGACATGCTCTGGGCATCGATCCGCGGTACCAAGCGACAGAAGACCTGAGGACCGCCGGGCACCCAACGGCAGCGGCCGGACACGCGTGACGCGTGCCCGGCCGCGGTGCTGTCCGGTGCCGGCTCAGCCGGCCGTGACCTCGATGGCCGCGAGGTTCTTCTTGCCCCGGCGCAGCACCAGCCAGCGCCCGTGCAGCAGCTCCTCGCGGGCCGGAGCCACCTCGCCGTCGGCGACCTTGACGTTGTTCACGTACGCGCCGCCCTCCTTGACGGTGCGGCGCGCGCCCGACTTGCTCGGCGCCAGGCCGACCTCCACCAGCAGGTCCACCAGCGGACCCAGCTCGGTGACCCGGGCGTGCGGCACCTCGGAGAGCGCCGCGCCCAGCGTCGCCTCGTCCAGCTCGCCCAGCTCACCCTGGCCGAACAGGGCCTTCGACGCGGCGATGACCGCGGCGCACTGGTCCGCGCCGTGCACCAGCGTCGTCAGCTCCTCGGCCAGCGCGCGCTGCGCGGAGCGCGCCTGCGGCCGCTCCTCGGTGACCTTCTCCAGCTCCTCCAGCTCGGCGGGGCTCAGGAAGCTGAGGATGCGCATGTAGCGGGAGATGTCCCGGTCGTCGACGTTCAGCCAGAACTGGTAGAACGCGTACGGCGTCGTCATCTCCGGGTCCAGCCAGACCGCGCCGCTCTCGGACTTGCCGAACTTGGTCCCGTCCGCCTTCGTCATCAGCGGGGTCGCCAGCGCGTGCACCTCGGCGCCCGGCTCCAGGCGGTGGATCAGGTCCAGGCCCGCGGTGAGATTGCCCCACTGGTCGCTGCCGCCCTGCTGGAGGGTGCAGCCGTGACGCCGGTACAGCTCCAGGAAGTCCATGCTCTGGAGCAGCTGGTAGCTGAACTCGGTGTAGCTGATGCCTTCGTCGGACTCCAGCCGCCGGGCGATGGACTCCTTGGTGAGCATCTTGTTGACCCGGAAGTGCTTGCCGATGTCCCGCAGGAACTCGATCGCGGACATGCCCGCGGTCCAGTCCAGGTTGTTCACCATGACCGCGGCGTTCTCGCCCTCGAAGGACAGGAACGGCTCGATCTGGGACCGCAGCCGCGCCACCCAGGCGGCGATCGTCTCTGGATCGTTCAGCGTGCGCTCGGCGGTCGGGCGCGGGTCACCGATCTGACCGGTGGCCCCGCCCACCAGGGCGAGCGGCCGCAGACCGGCCTGCTGGAGCCGGCGCATGGTGAGCACCTGCACCAGATGGCCGACGTGCAGACTCGCCGCGGTGGGGTCGTAGCCGCAATAGAACGTGACGGGACCGTCCGCGAGAGCCTTGCGCAGTGCGTCCTCGTCAGTGGACTGGGCGAACAGCCCGCGCCACTTCAGCTCGTCGACGATGTCCGTCACGGTTCCGTGTCTCCTCAGATACGTGTACTGAATTGCAACGGCCAGTCTAGGCCGGTCACACCCCCGGGCTCACCGAGCTCATGTTGAAGTCGGGGATGCGCAGCGCGGGCATCGCGGCCCGGGTGAACCAGTCGCCCCACTCGCGCGGCAGCGTCCTCTCGGTGCGTCCCGCCTCCGTGGCCCGCGACAGCAGGTCCACCGGGGACTCGTTGAAGCGGAAGTTGTTCACCTCGCCGACGACCTCGCCGTCCTCCACGAGGTACACCCCGTCGCGGGTCAGCCCGGTCAGCAGCAGCGTCGCCGGATCGACCTCGCGGATGTACCACATGGAGGTCAGCAGGAGCCCGCGGCCGGTCGTCGCGGCCACCATCTCCTCCAGGGACCGCTCACCGCCGCCCTCCAGCACCAGGTTGTCGGCCGCCGGGGCGAGCGGCAGCCCGGTCAGGCCCGCCGTGTGCCGGGTGGTCGTCAGGTGTTCGAGCCGGCCGTCCCTGATCCAGTCGGTACGGGCCAGCGGCAGCCCGTTGTCGAAGACCGAGGCGTCGTCCCCGGAGGAGTGGGCGACGACGAACGGCGCCGACTCCAGACCCGGCGCGTGCGGATCGCTGCACAGCGTCAGCGGCAGCGCGGACAGCGTCTCGCCGAGCCGGGTGCCGCCACCGGGCCTGGAGAACACCGTCCGGCCCTCCGTGGCGTCCCGGGCGGTCGAGGACCACAGCTGGTAGATCAGCAGGTCGGCGACGGACGTCGGCGGCAGCAGCGTCTCGTACCGTCCGGCCGGCAGCTCGATACGGCGCTCCGCCCAGCTCAGCCGCCGGGCCAGCTCGGCGTCCAGCTCGGCCGGGTCGACATCCTTGAAGTCGCGGGTCGCGCGCCCCGCCCAGGCCGAGCGCGACCGGTCGGGCGACTTGGCGTTCAGCTCCAGCGTTCCGTTCGGCTGGTCGTGGCGCAGCCGCAGCCCCGTCGACGTACCGAGGTAGGTCGAGGTCATCTCGTGGTTGGCGAAGCCGTACAGCTCACGGCCGCCGGACCGGGCCCGCGCGAAGGCGTCGCCGAGCGCGGGCGCGAACGCCGCGAACACGTCGGAGTCCGTCTCCGCGGGCGCGTCCGTGAAGTCGGGCGAGGCGGGCACCCCGGTGACCAGCGGCTGCGCGTCCTCCGCCGGACCGGCCCCGCGTGCGGCGGCCTCCGCGGCCCGCACCAGCGGCTCCAGGTCCGCGGCGGTGACGGCGGACCTGGACACCACGCCGGACGCGGTGCCCTCGGCCCCGTCGACCGTGGCGATGACGGTGAGCGTGCGGCCCCGGGTCACCCCGTTCGTGGTGAGCGCGTTGCCCGCCCAGCGCAGATTGGCCGACGACTCCTCGTCGGCGATGACCACACAGCCGTCGGCGGTGGACAGTTCGAGCGCGCGCTCGACGATCTCGTACGGCTTGCTGGCGCGGCTCATCGTCCGGCCTCCTGCGTCGTGTTGGGACTGTGCTGCCCCGGGGGGCGACCCCCGGACCCCCGGCCGGTTCCGTGCGCGCCGCTCATCGTCCGGCCTCCTGCGTCGTGTTGAGGATGTTCACGCCCCGGAAGAGGGCGGAGGGGCAGCCGTGGGAGACGGCGGCCACCTGGCCCGGCTGGGCCTTGCCGCAGTTGAAGGCGCCGCCCAGGACGTAGGTCTGCGGGCCGCCGACCTTCTCCATCGAGCCCCAGAAGTCCGTCGTCGTCGCCTGGTAGGCGACATCGCGCAACTGCCCGGCGAGCCTGCCGTTCTCGATCCGGAAGAACCGCTGACCGGTGAACTGGAAGTTGTACCGCTGCATGTCGATCGACCAGGACCGGTCACCGACCACGTAGATCCCGCGCTCCACCCCGCCGATCAGATCGTCGGTGGAGAGGCCGCCGGGATCCGGCGCCAGCGACACGTTCGCCATGCGCTGCACCGGGACGTGGCCCGGCGAGTCCGCGTACGCGCACCCGTTGGACCGGCCCAGGTCCGTCAGCTTCGCGATCCGGCGGTCCAGCTGGTAGCCGACCAGTGTGCCGTCCTTCACCAGGTCCCACGACTGGGCCTCGACGCCCTCGTCGTCGTAACCGATGGTCGCGAGCCCGTGCTCGGCCGTGCGGTCGCCCGTCACGTTCATCACCGGGGAGCCGTACGCCAGCTTCCCCAGCTTGTCGAAGGTCGCGAACGAGGTCCCGGCGTACGCCGCCTCGTACCCCAGCGCCCGGTCCAGCTCGGTGGCGTGGCCGATCGACTCGTGGATGGTCAGCCACAGGTTGGACGGGTCGACCACCAGGTCGTACGTCCCCGCCTCGACACCCGGGGCGCGCATCTTCTCGGCCAGCAGCGCGGGGATGCTCTCCAGCTCCGCGTCCCAGTCCCAGCCGGTCCCGGTCAGGTACTCCCAGCCGCGCCCGACCGGCGGCGCGATCGTGCGCATCGAGTCGAACTCGCCGCTCGCCGCGTCCACCGCCACCGCGGTGAACTGCGGATGCAGCCGCACCCGCTGCTGGGTGGTGACCGTGCCCGCCGTGTCCGCGTAGAACTTGTTCTCGTGGACGGTCATCAGCGAGGCGTCCACATGCGCGACGCCCTCCGCCCGCAGGAGCCGGGCGCTCCACTCGGCGAGCAGCCCCGCCTTCTCCTCGGCCGGCACGTCGAAGGGGTCGACGTCGTACGCCGACACCCAGCTCCGCTCCCCGTGCACCGGCTCGTCGGCGAGCTCCACGCGCTCGTCGGAACCCGCGGCCGCGATCACCTTCGCCGACAGCTTCGCCATGGCGACGGCCCGCGAGGCCACCTTCGCCGCCGCGTCCATCGTCAGATCCACCCCGGAGGCGAACCCCCACGCCCCGCCGTGCACCACCCGTACCGCGTACCCGAGGTCGGTGCTGTCCGACGCCCCGGCCGGCCGGGCGTCCCGCAGCCGCCAGGTGGCACTGCGCACCCGCTCGAAGCGGAAGTCGGCGTGCACGGCCCCGAGCGCCCGCGCGCGGGCGAGCGCCGCGTCGGCCAGCGGCCGCAGCGGAAGCGCCAGGAACGACTGATCTACCTCATGGGGCACGAGCGGCCTCTCCTCTGCGTCACATACCCTCGGATCTTTCACGAGGCAGTGAAGCATGACGGAAGCGGCGGCACAGTCGAATTGCGGGCGGGGCGGGGCGAGGGCCCGTCCGGCCCGGGCGGCACTGTAGGAACCCGACAGTGCCCGGCGAGCGGTGCTGTCAGAGGCCGATTCCTCGGGAAGCGGACGGTACCGATAGGTTTTCGAGGTACCAGACAGCTATGGAAAGGGTGATCCGTTGAGCCGCTCGGTTCTCGTCACCGGAGGAAACCGGGGCATCGGCCTCGCCATCGCCCGCGCTTTCGTCGACAACGGCGACAAGGTCGCGATCACCTTCCGTTCCGGCGAGCCGCCCCAGGCGCTTACCGAGGCCGGTGTTCTCGCGGTCCGCTGCGACATCACCGACGCCGAGCAGGTGGAGCAGGCCTACAAGGAGATCGAGGAGAAGCACGGCAACGTGGAGGTGCTGGTCGCCAACGCCGGTATCACCAAGGACCAGTTGCTGATGCGGATGTCCGAGGAGGACTTCACGTCCGTACTCGACACGAACCTCACCGGCACCTTCCGGGTCGTCAAGCGTGCCAACCGCGGCATGCTGCGCGCCAAGAAGGGCCGCGTCGTCCTGATCTCCTCCGTCGTCGGCCTCCTCGGCTCCGCGGGACAGGCGAACTACGCCGCCTCCAAGGCCGGTCTGGTCGGCTTCGCCCGATCGCTGGCCCGCGAGCTGGGCTCGCGGAACATCACCTTCAACGTCGTCGCGCCCGGCTTCGTCGACACCGACATGACGCAGACGCTCACCGAGGAGCAGCGCAAGGGCATCGTCGCCCAGGTGCCGCTCGCGCGCTACGCGCAGCCCGCGGAGATCGCCGCCGCGGTGCGCTTCCTCGCCTCCGACGACGCGTCGTACATCACTGGAGCCGTCATCCCTGTTGACGGCGGATTGGGCATGGGTCACTGATCACCATGAGCGGAATTCTCGACGGCAAGCGCATCCTCATCACCGGGGTGCTGATGGAGTCGTCCATCGCGTTCCACGCCGCCAAGGTGGCCCAGGAGCAGGGCGCCGAAATCATTCTGACCGCCTTCCCGCGGCCCACGCTGACCGAGCGCATCGCCCGGAAGCTGCCCAAGCCGGCCAAGGTCATCGAGCTGGACGTGACCAACGCCGAGCACCTGGACCGGCTCGCTGGTCTCGTGCGCGACGAGCTCGGCACGCTCGACGGCGTCGTCCACTCCATCGGCTTCGCGCCGCAGGACGCGCTCGGCGGCAACTTCCTCAACACCCCGTTCGAGTCGGTCGCCACGGCGATGCACGTCTCGGCGTTCTCGCTGAAGTCGCTCGCCATGGCGTGCAAGCCGCTGATGAGCGAGGGCGGTTCGATCGTCGGCCTCACCTTCGACGCGCAGTTCGCCTGGCCGCAGTACGACTGGATGGGCCCGGCGAAGGCCGCGCTGGAGGCGACCTCCCGCTACCTCGCCCGCGACCTGGGCAAGGACGGCATCCGCTGCAACCTGATCTCGGCCGGGCCGCTCGGCTCCATGGCCGCCAAGTCCATCCCGGGCTTCAGCGACCTCGCCGAGGTGTGGAACACCCGCGCGCCGCTGGCCTGGGACATGTCGGACGCGGAGCCGGCCGGCCGCGGCATCGTCGCGCTGCTCTCGGACTTCTTCCCGAGGACGACGGGCGAGATCATCCACGTCGACAGTGGCGTGCACATGATGGGTGCCTGACCCTCGTACCACCGCGTTCGGAAACGGCCGCGCACCACTTCTGCGGAGGTGGTGCGCGGCCGTTCTCCTTGTCGCGCCCGGCCTCCCGGCGCTCAGGTCGAAAACCTGGCCGATCCACCGCAGAATGTGGAGGAACCGGACTCTGGTCAGGCTGAGGGGAGGAGATCGCTGTGCGCGGCACACGTCACCGAACCCGGTCCCTGCTGGTGGCCTCCGCGGTCGTCGCCGGACTGCTCGTTCCCGGGGCCCTGTACGCCGCGGGCCATGTCGGGGCCGCCGGCGCGGCCGCGCCGCCCGCACCGGACCCCGAACCCTCCGGCTCCGAGTGCCGTACGTCGGTCCAGGGCTCCAGGGTCGTCGCCTACTGCCACAACCCGTACCCGTCCGCGGACCGCGTCCAGCTGCACACCGAGTGCGCCCGCTGGTGGGACATCGACGCGGACTCCAGGCCGGTCGACGTCGGACCGGGGCGGACCGTACGGCTGGACGACCGCTGCTGGAAAGAGGTCGGCGCCGTGTGGGTCACCCACGGGAACGAGACCGGCGCGGCCTCCTGAAGCCGCGCGAGCCCGCCATGTTCCGGACGAGCGGCCCTACACCCGGTCCACCAGGCAGTCGAGCGCGTGGCTCGCGGCCTCGGACGCCGCCGTCTCCGCGTCACCGGCGCGGATCGCCTCGACCAGCCGCGCGTGGTCCATGTGGTCCTCCGGCCGCAGCTCATGACCGACGTCGACCCGGAGGTAGTCCCGCAGGAGATCGCCCAGGTCGGCGTAGAGCCCGGTCAGTACGTCGTTGTGGGAGGCGGCCACCACGGCGAGGTGCAGCGTCGCGTCCGCCGCGACGAAGGCCTCCGCGTCCCCCGCGGCCCAGGTCTCCTCCCGGCGCCGCATCAGCGCGTCCAGCTGCTTCAGGTCCCGGTCGGTACGACGGGCGGCGGCCAGGCGCGCCGCCGACGACTCCAGCGTCGAGCGCAGCTCGGCGACATGGCGCGGGTCGGCGGTCGCGAACCTGCGGTGCATCACCCCGGCCAGCTCGCTCGTGGCGGCCACATAGGTGCCCGAGCCCTGCCGGATGTCGAGCAGACCGTTGTGCGCGAGCGCGCGCACCGCCTCGCGGACGGTGTTGCGGGCCACCCCCAGCTGCTCGACCAGCTCGGGTTCGGTGGGGATGCGCGAGCCCACGGGCCACTCGCCCGTAGTGATCTGGTTCCTCAGCTGGGCAATCACCTGGTCGGCGAGTGCCGAACGCCGCGGGGACGTCAGCGCCATGGTGCTCCTTGCTCGGGTGTCCGGGTGCGGGGACCGTCCCGCCGTTCTCGGGGTGTCCGAAGGTTCTCAGGGGATCAGCGGAATGGACAAGTAATCATCCCATGATTCTATGATGGCCCCATGCGTGACGACGAAACCCCTCCCCAGACCCCGACCGGGACGCTGAGTCCCGCCACCCCGGCGACCCCCCGTACCGATGTCCCCGCCCCGTCGGCCGGCCCCGCGCCGTGGCTGCTCCGCCTGGTCGTCGTCGGGCTCGTCCTCACCGCACTCAACCTCCGCCCGGCCATCACCAGCCTCGGCGCCCTCCTCGAAGAGGTGCGCGACGGGCTGCACATGAGCGGCAGCGTCGCGGGGGTCCTCACCTCCGTACCGCCGCTCTGCTTCGCGGTCTTCGGCATCATGGCGCCGCGGCTGGCCCGCCGCTTCGGAGCCGGCGCGGTCGTCTGCGCGGGCATGGTCGCCATCACCGCGGGGCTGCTGATCAGGCCCCTCATCGGCGGCACGGCCGGCTTCCTCGCCGCGAGCGCGCTCGCCCTGATGGGCATCGCCGTGAGCAACGTCCTGATGCCGGTGATCGTCAAGCGCTGGTTCCCGGACCGGGTCGGCTCCATGACCGGCCTCTACTCCATGGCGCTGGCCCTCGGCACCTCGCTGGCCGCCGCCGTGACCGTCCCCATGACCGAGGCGATGGGCGGCAGTTGGAAGGCCGGCCTCGGTATCTGGGCCGTGCTCGCCGCCGCCGCGATCCTGCCCTGGATCCCACTCGTACGGGACCGGAGCGGCGCCCCCGGACAGCCCTCCGCCCGCCGGGCGCAGGCCCCGGAACTCAGGATCACCCGCAGCCGTACCGCCTGGGCCCTGGCCTGCTTCTTCGGCCTCCAGGCCACCGCCGCCTACATCACCATGGGGTGGATGCCGCAGATCTTCCGGGACGCCGGGGTCTCGGCCGGTACCGCGGGCGTCCTGCTCGCCGTCACCATGGCGATGGGCGTCCCGCTCGCCTTCGTCATCCCCCGGGTCGCCGCCCGGATGCGGAACCAGGGCGCGATCGTCGTCTTCCTCGGCGCCTGCGGCCTCGTCGGCTACGCGGGCCTCTACCTCGCCCCGTCCGGCGGCGCCTGGGCCTGGGCGCTGCTCCTGGGCATCTCGAACTGCGCCTTCCCGCTCGCCCTCACGATGATCGGCATGCGCTCGCGCAGCGGCGCCGGAGTGGTCAGGCTGTCCGCGTTCGCCCAGTCCACCGGCTATCTGATCTCGATCCCCGGACCGCTCCTCGTCGGCGTGCTCTACCAGCACAGCGGCGGCTGGGGGCTGCCGATCGCGCTGATGGCCGCCCTGATGGTGCCGCAGATGGCGGCGGGCATCCTGGCCGGCCGGGACCGGACGATCGAGGACGAATGCTGAGATGCGAGACTGAGCCCATGTCTCCTGTGCTCGACCCGAATCCCCAGAACGGTCAGAAGAAGCTCCTGCTCGTCTTCGGGGCGATGGTGCTGATCTCGATCGTCATCGCCGTCATCGCCACCCTCGCCTCCCCGTAATGGTCCGGGCTCACCGAGGGACGATGGTGGGGGTAGCCCCACCATCCCCTAGGGGGCCAGGGTCAGGGTGAAGTGGGTGGGTCACCGGATGGGCCGGACATCCCCGGTTCCGTAGGTTTTCGGGTACAGACCCGACGACCCACGGAGGCGGACATGTCGGCCCGTACACACCCCCGGTCCACCCGCCCGGATGCGGGCGGTGTCGAGATCAGGCTGCCGTGGTGGGCCGTGGCGCTCCCCGCCGTCGCCTTCGGCGCGCTTCTGCTGCTGATCGTCGGACCGGGGCAGGCGCAGGCGGCCACGGACGATCCGGCGATGGGCCAGTTGCTCGCGCGAATCGTGGACCTGCTGAGCCGCTGACGGCCGTCGCCCGTGGCGGATCAGCCCTCCAACACCCTGAGCCAGGTGGCACATTTCGTGCGAAGCTGAGGTGTATGAGCGTCGATACACCTCGCAGGATCGTCCTTCTCAGGCATGCAAAGGCGGAATGGTCGCAGGACTCCGACCATGAGCGGCCGCTCGCGGAACGCGGCCGCAAGGACGCCCCCGTGGCGGGCCGCAAACTCGCCGATTCCGGGATCGTCTTCGATCTGGCCCTCTGTTCCACCGCCGCCAGGACGCGCGAGACATGGAAACTGGCCGTGCACGAGATGCCGGAGCGCCCCAGGACCGTATACGAGGAGCGGCTGTACGAGGCCTCGCTCGGCGAGCTGATCGCCCTGGTCAACGAGACCCCCGACGAGATCCGCGACCTCCTGGTGATCGGCCACAACCCGGGTATGCACGCACTCGCCGACGCCCTCTCGAACGCGGCGGAGGGCGACGCCCTGGCCCGGATGACCCGCGGCGGCTTCCCGACCGCGGCGTTCGCCGTGGTCGAGTTCCCCGGGACCTGGAAGGCCGTGGAGCACGGCGTCGGCAAGCTCACCGAGTACTGGACGCCGAACGACTGAGGGACGACCGGCCCCACGGGCTCACGACGACCGGCCTCACCGGCTCGTGGTCCCACCGGCTCATGAGGAGGGCCCCGGTGCGCACGCTTCGGCTTGCGCACCGGGGCCCTCCGTGCTTCCGGGTGACGGCCGGGGCCCTCGACCCCGGCATCGGGCGGCTCCCTACTCGACGAGACCGTCGGCGGCCTCGACCTCCTCGCGCGTGATGCCCAGCAGATAGAGCACGGTGTCCAGGAACGGCACGTTCACCGCCGTGTGCGCGGCCCTGCGGACCACCGGCTTGGCGTTGAAGGCGACGCCCAGTCCGGCCGTGTTCAGCATGTCCAGGTCGTTCGCCCCGTCACCGATCGCCACGGTCTGCGCCAGCGGCACCCCGGCCTCCGCGGCGAAGCGGCGCAGCAGCCGGGCCTTGCCGGCCCGGTCGACGATGTCTCCGGTCACCCGGCCGGTGAGCTTTCCGTCGACGACCTCCAGAGTGTTGGCAGAGGCGAAGTCGAGCCCCAGCCGCTCCTTGAGATCGTCCGTCACCTGGGTGAACCCGCCGGAGACGACGCCCACTTGGTAGCCGAGCCGCTTCAGCGTACGGATCAGGGTGCGGGCGCCCGGCGTCAGCCGTACCTCGGCGCGCACCTTCTCCACCACGGACACGTCGAGGCCCGCGAGCAGCGCCACCCGGGCGTGCAGCGACTGCTCGAAGTCGAGTTCGCCGCGCATCGCCTGTTCGGTGACGGCGGCGACCTCGGCCTCGCAGCCGGCATGGGCCGCGAAGAGCTCGATGACCTCGTCCTGGATGAGCGTCGAGTCGACGTCCATCACGACGAGCCGCTGCGCGCGGCGGCTCAGCCCGGCCGAGACCACGGCCACGTCGACGCCGATCTCGGCGGCCTCGGTGGCCAGCGCGGTCCGCAGCTCCTCGGTCCCGGTGCCGGACACCGCGAACTCCACGGCGGTGACCGGATACTTCGCGAGCCGGAAGATCCGGTCGATGTTCCCGCCGGTCGAGGTGATCCTGGCCGCTATGGCGGCGGTCGACTCCGCGGTCAGCGGGTGCCCGAGCACCGTCACATGGGAGCGGCCGTCGCCACGGGGGCGGTTGTCGCCCGTGCCGGAGATGATCTCGGCCTGCAGTTTCAGCGACTCGGCCCAGCTGTGCACGGTGGCCCGCAGGTCGCCCGCGGTGGTTCCGCCCGCGACCGGGGCGGTGACCAGCGCGCACAGGACGATGCGGCCACGGGTGACGACCTGCTCGATGTCGACGACATCGACCGAGTAGGCGGCGAGGGTGTCGAACAGCCCGGCGGTGATGCCGGGACGGTCCTTCCCGAAGATCTTCACGAGAAGGGTCGGTGCGTCGATGCCCTGACGTGACTCAGGGGACTCAGGAGACGGTGAGGACTGAGGTGGCTGAGATGCGCTCATGGTGTGCCCACCGTATCGGTCCACGACACGCGGCCGACGGCCTGTCCCGAGTGCCGGACAGCACACCCCGATACCCCCCAACCACATAATTCCGCACGATCCACAATCATTCATGGCCAGTTATGGCGGTAGGTGACTGTTTCGTCGGCGTCAATGCCGTAACAGTGCAGGTCTGGGCAGGGTCAAACCCCCGCCCGGCTTTCGTATCGGGGACTGCTCCTGGAATAGTTCGCCACGATGTTCAGCATCCCTAGACTCCCTGCGACGGGGGTAATCGGGGGACAACTAGTGGGGCGCGGAGTGCCGGAACTCGTACTGGAATTGAATGGAAGGACCTGGACGCTCGATCCGTCCAGGTCGTACACCCTCGGACGTGATCCGCAGGGCGACATGACGATCGACGACGCCAGGGTGTCGTGGCGGCACGCCACGATCAGCTGGAGTGGCCGGGGTTGGTTCATCGAGGACCACGGCAGCACCAACGGCACGTATGTGCAGGGCCGGCGAATCCAGCAGATGGAGATCGGGCCCGGCTCCGCCGTGCACCTGGGCAACGCCACCGACGGGCCCCGGCTGAATCTCAGCGGTGCCGCGGCCGGCGCCGATGTGTACAGCGGGCAGGGCGCCGCGGGGGCCCAGGCCCCCGCCCAGCAGCCGCAGCAGGCCCCGCCGCCGCAGCCGCAACCTCAGCAGGGAGGACCCGGCCGGCAGGGCCAGCAGCAGAACGCGGGGCCGCCGCAGGTTCCGGGACAGCAGCCGCAGGCCTGGCAGCAGGCCCCCCAGGCACAGCAGCAGCCCCATGTCCCGCGGCAGGGCATGGCGAACACCCCCGGAAGTGGCGGGGCCGGCGGCGCGGCGGGGGCGCCACCGGTCTACGGCGACCGCAGCCCGACCACCTTCCACCAGGTGGCTCTCGGCCGGGTGATGCGCATCGGCCGTGCGCTGGAGAACGAGCTGGTCGTCTCCGACCTCCAGGTCTCGCGCAACCACGCCGAGTTCCACGCGGCGCCCGACGGCCGCTTCGAGATCCGTGACCTCGGATCCCACAACGGCACGTACGTCAACGGTCAGCCGCTCTCGAAGTCCGGCTCCGCGCTCATCGGCGCGAACGACATCGTCGGCGTCGGCCACTCGACGTTCCGCCTGGTCGGCGACCGGCTCGAGGAATTCGTCGACACCGGCGAGGTCTCCTTCGCCGCCCGCCACCTCACGGTGACGGTCGACGGCGGCAAGCAGATCCTCAAGGACGTCTCGTTCGGCGTCCCGGAGAAGTCGCTGATCGGCGTCATCGGCCCGTCCGGCTCCGGAAAGTCCACCCTGCTCAAGGCGCTCACCGGCTACCGGCCCGCCAACCAGGGAGAGGTCCTCTACGACAACCGGAACCTCTACAAGCAGTTCGCCGAGCTGCGCCAGCGCATCGGCCTGGTTCCGCAGGACGACATCCTGCACAAGGAACTCACGGTCACCAAGGCCCTCAAGTACGCGGCCAAGCTCCGCTTCCCCGCGGACACCACGGAGGCCGAGCGCCAGTCCCGGATCCTGGAAGTCCTCGCCGAGCTCAAGCTCGACATCCACAAGGACAAGAAGGTCACCTCGCTCTCCGGCGGCCAGCGCAAGCGCGTCTCGGTGGCCCTGGAACTGCTCACCAAGCCCTCGCTGATCTTCCTGGACGAGCCGACCTCCGGCCTCGACCCGGGCATGGACCGCGATGTCATGCAACTGCTGCGCGGGCTGGCCGACGACGGCCGTACGGTCCTCGTCGTCACGCACTCGGTCGCCGAGCTGGCCATCTGCGACAAGCTCCTGGTGATGGCGCCCGGCGGTGCCGTCGCCTACTTCGGTCCGCCGGAGGAAGCGCTCAACTTCTTCGGCTACACCACCTGGGCCGACGTCTTCTCCGCGTTCGAGAACTACCGCGACTACGACTGGGCGGGCCGCTGGCGCGGTTCGCAGCACTACCAGATGTACGCCGCGGACATCGACTCCGTCGCCGTGCAGTCCGTGCACATGCCGCCGCCGCAGCAGATGCGTCCGCCGAAGCCGCAGGGCTGGGGTACGCAGCTGTGGACCCTGATGCGCCGCTACCTGTCGGTGATCGCGTCCGACAAGGGCTTCATGGGCCTGATGGTGATCCTGCCCGCGGTACTCGGCGTCGTCAGCGTCGTCATCCCGGCGGACTTCGGCCTGGGCCCGCCCAAGCCGCCGTCCCGGTTCAACAGCGACGCCGGAACGATCATGCTGATCCTGGTGATCGGCATGACCTTCTCCGGTGCCGCCAACTCCGTACGAGAGCTGATCAAGGAACGGGTGATCTACGAACGGGAACGGGCCACCGGCCTCTCCCGCTCCGCCTATCTGATGTCCAAGGTGATCGTGCTCGGCCTGATCACGGCCGTCCAGGGCGTCATCATCTGCGGCATCGGCTTCGCCACCCGCGATCTGCCGGCGGAGGGCCTGATCATGCCGCCGGCCGTCGAGCTCTGCGTGACGATCATCGCGCTCGGCTTCACCTCGATGATGTTCGGCCTGGTGATCTCCTCGCTGGTGAAGACCTCCGAGAAGACCATGCCGCTGCTGGTCATGTTCGCGATCGTCCAGGTCGTGTTCACCGGCATCCTCTTCCAGGTCTACGGATCGCTGGGCCTGGAGCAGTTCGCCTGGCTGATGCCGTCCCGCTGGGCCATCGCGGCCGCGGGCTCGACACTCGACCTCGCCCACCTGATGCCGCCGTGGGACCAGAAGAACCCCACGGACCTGGACCCGCTGTGGGAGCACACGGCGAGCCAGTGGGGGATCAATATCGGGATACTGGTCTTCCTCGGTGTCATCTGCGGGTTCGCGGTCGCGCGGCTGCTGCGCCGCCACGAGCCCGAGGTGATGCGCAAGTAGCCGCCGCGCGGCTGCGCACCGTACGACGCCGAAGGGCGGCACCCCGCACGGGGTGCCGCCCTTCGGCGTGTGTCACGGCGTACCGGAGTGGACTCAGTACGCGCTGTTGACGTTGTCGATCGAGCCGTACTTGTCGGCGGCGTAGTTGGCCGACGCGGTGATGTTGGCGATCGGGTCGTACTGGTCGTGGGGGGTGCCGTTGACGTGGTAGGCGTCGAAGGTCGGCTTGATGATCTGGAGCAGACCCTTCGACGGGACACCGTTGACCGCGTTGACGTCCCAGTCGTTGATGGCCTTCGGGTTGCCGCTGGACTCACGGATGATGTTGCGGTGCAGGCCGTCGTACGTGCCCGGGATGCCCTTGGCCTTCATGATCGACAGGGATTCCTTGATCCAGCCGTCCAGGTTGTTCGAGAAGACCGGGGTACGGGACTCGGAACGGCTGGCCGACTGCTTGCCGCGCTTGGCCGCGTCCTTCTTCGCCTTCGCCTTGGCCTTCTTGGCCTTCTCCTTCGACGCGGACTCGGCCTTCTTGGCCTTCGCGGCGTCGGCGGTCTTGATCAGCTGCTCGGCGGTGGAGTGCTGCTCGATGACGCTGGCCTGGATGGTCTTGGCCTGCGGGGCGCCGGCGGCGGACGCGAAGACGACGGGGGCGCCGGAGATGGCCTGCGGCTCGGTCTCGGCCTCGGCATTACCGGGCACCAGCGACAACGAGAGCGCAGTGGCGGCGACGGCGGAGATTCCCGCCACGGAGAGCTTCTGGGTCTTGTTCAGACGTCGGAGACGGTCGGTAATGCTGGACGCGGACATGCAGGTACCTCTTCGAATCGCGGGGGTCCTCACGGAGGACGAAGACGGGAGGCGACATCGCTTCTCCGTCGGGGACAAGTGCAATTCTTAGCGACCGCAAAATGGTGTGGCAAAGGTGTGACGTACGAAGCCGGGTAGTGGGCCGGGGTCGCGCTCGGACGGGGTGACCTGCGCTCATGCCCGCCCGTTCCGTCCTATTTGTCCACTAGGTGGCTTCGTAAGTGACGCAGGTCCTATGCGCGGGCTCACATCGGCCGTGTACCAATCTCACCAACCGTTGCGTCAGCAATGCGGAGTGTGAGGTTCCGTTTCCTTCGAAGGCATGAAGCGGGTCGGAGCGGGCCTGAGCTGCTCGGAGCCGCGCGCAGCGGTCTCCCGGGGCGAGCCACTCCACAGGGCACATGGACCTAGTCCCCGCGCCCTAATCGGTGGCCGTCCACAGGCCGATACGGGGCCGGTGGCCCGCCGGTACGGTGAGGCCATGACCCATCGCCCACCCTCGGGCGGCCTCGCAGCAGTGAGTGCCGCGCTGCTCGCCATGAGCCGGCACCTGGAAATGCGGGACGTCCTCAAGACGATCGTCGCCTCGGCCCGCGAGCTGCTCGACGCCGAGTACGCGGCGCTCGGGGTCCCCGACGACCACGGCGGCTTCGCCCAGTTCGTCGTCGACGGCGTCAGCGACGAACAGTGGAAGGCCATCGGCCCGCTTCCCCGGCAGCACGGCATCCTCGCCGCGATGCTGCACGAGGCGAAGCCCGAGCGCCTGGCCGACGTCCGCAAGGACCCGCGCTTCGAGGGCTGGCCCGCCGCCCACCCCGACATGTCCGACTTCCTCGGCCTGCCCATCAGGGACGGCGACGAGACCATCGGGGCCCTCTTCCTCGCCAACAAGCGCTGCCCGAAGCCCGAGGGCAGCTGCGGATTCACCGCCGAGGACGAGGAGCTGCTGGCGATCCTCGCCCAGCACGCGGCGATCGCCCTCACGAACGCCCGGCTCTACGAGCGCAGCCGCGAGCTCACCATCGCCGAGGAGCGCTCCCGCCTCGCCCACGAGCTGCACGACGCGGTCAGCCAGAAGCTGTTCTCCCTGCGGCTCACCGCCCAGGCCGCCGCCACCCTGGTCGACCGCGATCCGGCACGGGCCAAGGACGAGCTCCAGCAGGTCGCCGCCCTGGCGGCGGAGGCGGTGGACGAGCTGCGGGCAGCCGTCGTCGAACTGCGCCCCGCGGCGCTCGACGAGGACGGCCTGATCGCCACCCTCCGTACCCAGGTCCAGGTCCTGGACCGTGCCCACACGGCCCGGGTCACCTTCGAGAGCCTGGGCGTACGGGCGCTGCCCGCCGCACAGGAGGAGGCGCTGCTCCGGGTCTCCCAGGAGGCCCTGCACAACGCCCTGCGCCACTCGGGGGCCGCCCACGTGGACGTCAGCCTCGTCCGCCGCGGCAGCGGCACGGTGCTGCGGATCACCGACGACGGCCACGGCTTCGAGCCGACGGCCACCCGCCAGGCGGGGCGGCACCTGGGCCTGGTCTCGATGCGGGACCGCGCGAGCGGTGTCGGAGGGGCACTCAGCGTTGCATCGGCGCCCGGCAAGGGCACCACGATCGAGATGGAGGTACCCGGTGGCTGACCGGATCATCAGGGTGCTGCTGGTCGACGACCACCAGGTGGTCCGCCGCGGTCTGCGGACGTTCCTGGAGATCCAGGACGACATAGAGGTCGTCGGAGAGGCCTCCGACGGAGCCGAAGGGGTGGCCAGGACCGAGGAGCTGCGCCCCGACGTGGTGCTGATGGACATCAAGATGCCGGGCACCGACGGCATAGAGGCCCTGCGCAGGCTCCGGGAGCTGGAGAACCCGGCCAAGGTGCTGATCGTCACCAGCTTCACCGAACAGCGCACCGTCGTCCCCGCCCTGCGCGCCGGCGCCTCCGGCTATGTGTACAAGGACGTCGACCCGGACGCGCTGGCGGGAGCCATCCGCTCGGTGTACGCGGGCCATGTCCTGCTCCAGCCCGAGGTGGCGGGAGCGCTGCTCGCCCAGGACGACCCCGGCAGCGGTACGGGCCGGGGGAGCACCCTCACGGAACGGGAGCGGGAAGTGCTGGGCCTGATCGCCGACGGCCGCTCCAACCGGGAGATCGCGCGGGCACTGGTCCTCTCCGAGAAGACCGTCAAGACGCACGTCTCGAACATTCTGATGAAGCTGGACCTGTCGGACCGCACCCAGGCCGCGCTCTGGGCGGTCCGGCACGGGGCCGCGGGCTGAGATTCGTACGCTCCGGTGGCGGGACCGTTCTCCCTGGCGTCGCTGCGACGGCCGGCCGCAGCGACGCCAGGCGGTGCGGGCGCCGGCCCTCACCGGGGCCCGCCCGGCACCTCAAGCCCGCCCGGCGATTGAGGGCATCTTTCCAGCCCGTCCGACGCTTGAGGACAAGGCAGCCTCAACCGCATCCCGGCCCCGCCCCTACCGCGCCCGCTCCTCCACATACGCGTTGTACGCGGCGACCTGCGCCCGCCGGGCCACCCGCTCCACCGGCCGCAGCGCCTCACCCCGCGCCGCCATCTCCGACGCGCTCACCGCCCCGCCGTGCCCGTTCTCGTACGCCACCGCGACCAGCAGCCCCACCCGCTGCGCCAGCTCCAGCACCCGCACCGCCCGCGGCGGGTACCCCGGAGCGAGCACCTCGCGTTCCCGTTCCGCCCGCGCCCGGTACGCGTCCAGCGCCGCCTCGGCCACCGGCCCGGACCCGGCGACGTCGAGCCGCGACAGCGCCGCCGTCGCATCCCGCAACGCCTCGGCGAGCTCCCGCTCCGCCTCGCCCAGCGACGGCACATCGGCCGGCGGCGCCTCCCGCACCGCCAGGCAGTGCCATGCCACGGCGACGTGGAGATCCCCGTCCGGCCCCGACTCGCGCACCTCGGGCACCAGCCCGAACGGTGCGCCGTAGGTCACCACGGCCTCCTCGGCCTCCAGCGCCCTGGCATTGAACTCCGCGGGGCCGCTGAGCCCCAGCGGATGCCCCGGGACCGGCAGCGCGACCCGGAAACCGGTCACCCCGAGCCCCCGCAGCCGCCCCAGCGCGAGCGTGAGACCGACCGGCCCCGCCTCGTCCGGCAGCCCCTCGACGCGGTGCACCGCGTCCTCCCCGACAATGGCGAGTGCCGCGTCGTCCGGTGAGACGAGGCCGGCCAGCAGCGCGTTGCCCCAAGCGGCCAGTAGCCCTGAGCGTGGTTCCGAAAGCATGACGACAGCCTAGGGAACGGACCCGGCCCCTGTCGTCACCCCGCCCGGACCCGTACCTCCGGGCGGGCGGGGGACCCGCGCCGACCCTGCGACGACGGGCCCAGCGCCGGAAGCGCTCGCGCAGTGGCGTAGGTTTTCCCTGGGAGCTGTGCCTACAGGCACGCGACGATCACGAAACTGCATGGGGAGACAACGCGCTCATGAGCGATGTACTGGAGCTGGTGGACGTATCCGTGGTCCGCGACGGACGCGCTCTGGTGGAAGACGTCTCCTGGTCGGTCAAGGAGGGGGAGCGCTGGGTCATCCTCGGCCCCAACGGCGCCGGCAAGACCACCCTCCTCAACGTCGCGTCCAGCTACCTCTTTCCGACCAAGGGCAGCGCCACGGTCCTCGGAGAGCTGCTCGGCGGCGTCGGCACCGACGTCTTCGACCTGCGCCCCCGCATCGGGATCGCGGGCGTCGCGATGGCGGAGAAGCTTCCCAAGCGGCAGACGGTCCTGCAGACGGTGCTCACCGCCGCCTACGGCATGACCGCCACCTGGAACGAGAACTACGACGCCGTCGACGAGGACCGCGCCCGCGCCTTCCTCGACCGGCTCGGCATGACCGACTACCTGGACCGCAAGTTCGGCACCCTCTCCGAGGGCGAGCGCAAGCGCACCCTGATCGCCCGCGCCATGATGACCGACCCCGAACTGCTGCTCCTCGACGAGCCCGCCGCCGGACTCGACCTCGGCGGCCGCGAGGACCTGGTCCGCCGCCTCGGCCGGCTGGCCCGCGACCCGTACGCCCCCTCCATGATCATGGTCACCCACCATGTCGAGGAGATCGCCCCCGGATTCACCCACGTCCTGATGATCCGCCAGGGCAAGGTGCTCGCCGCGGGCCCCATGGAGACCGAGCTCAGCTCCCGCAACCTCTCCCTCTGCTTCGGTCTGCCGCTCGTCGTCGAGCACCAGGGCGGCCGCTACACCGCCCGCGGACTGCCGCTCTCCTAGGGCCTGTCGGGCGCTCGGGGAGAGTGCCCGCCCGCCTGCGCCCTGTCGGCGGAGGTGCCTGCGGCCATACGATGGCGGGGTGGACATCATCGACGCATGGGTGTGGTGGCTGATCGGCGCGGTGGGATTGGGCATCCCCCTCGTCCTGACCGCGATGCCCGAGTTCGGCATGTTCGCCGTCGGGGCGGTCGCCGCGGCGGTGGTCGCGGCTTTCGGCGGCGGAATCGTGGCCCAGGTCCTGGTCTTCGTCTTCGTGTCGGTGGCGTTGATCGCCGTGGTCCGGCCGATCGCCAACCGGCACCGCTCGGACCGGCCCCATCTGGCCACCGGGATCGACGCGCTGAAAGGCCGTCAGGCCGTCGTCCTGGAACGGGTCACCGGCGACGGCGGGCGGATCAAGCTGGCCGGGGAGATCTGGTCGGCGCGCGCCCTCGACGCGGAACTGAGCTACGAACCGGGCCAGCAGGTCGACGTCGTCGAGATCGACGGGGCCACTGCCGTCGTCATGTGACCGAACAGCCCACACGGCAGAGCCCGTTCTGTCACACTCGATGTCGATCATCATGAGAACCGGAGCGGCAGGACAACCGACCTGACGCACGGCCCCTCACGATCTCGACCTCGATCATCGCGATCCGTCGGCAACCGAAGGGCACGAGGAAACGATGCAACCGATCATCATCGTCCTGATCATTCTGGTGGTGCTCGTCTTCATCGCTCTGATCAAGACGATCCAGGTCATCCCACAGGCCAGCGCCGCCATCGTGGAACGTTTCGGCCGGTACACCCGCACCCTCAACGCGGGCCTGAACATCGTCGTTCCGTTCATCGACTCGATCCGTAACCGGATCGACCTCCGTGAACAGGTCGTGCCCTTCCCGCCGCAGCCGGTGATCACCCAGGACAACCTGGTCGTCAACATCGACACGGTCATCTACTACCAGGTGACCGACGCCAGGGCCGCGACGTACGAAGTGGCCAGCTATATCCAGGCCATCGAGCAGCTCACCGTCACCACGCTCCGCAACATCATCGGTGGCATGGACCTGGAGCGGACCCTGACCTCCCGCGAGGAGATCAACGCCGCCCTGCGCGGAGTCCTCGACGAGGCCACCGGCAAGTGGGGCATCCGTGTCAACCGCGTCGAGCTGAAGGCGATCGAGCCGCCCACCTCCATCCAGGACTCGATGGAGAAGCAGATGCGCGCCGACCGCGACAAGCGCGCCGCGATCCTCCAGGCCGAAGGAACGCGCCAGTCCGCGATCCTCACCGCGGAGGGCGAGAAGCAGTCCGCGATCCTGCGTGCCGAGGGTGAGGCCAAGGCCGCCGCCCTGCGAGCGGAGGGCGAGGCCCAGGCGATCCGCACGGTCTTCGAGTCCATCCACGCCGGCGACCCGGACCAGAAGCTCCTCGCGTACCAGTACCTCCAGATGCTGCCGAAGATCGCCGAGGGCGACGCCAACAAGCTCTGGATCGTGCCCAGCGAGATCGGTGACGCACTCAAGGGCCTCAGCGGCGCCTTCGGGAACCTCGGCACCAGCGTGCCCGGCTTCAACACCAGCAACAACGGCAACAACGGCAGCGGCAACGGCGGTAACAAGGAACGTCGCGAGGATCCCCCGCTCGACTGACGTGTACACCCTCTCGTGCATGATCAATGCACCAAGCACCGATCAGGCACGGGGGGTTCGGGATGACCATGTGGGAGATGCTCGCCGTCTTCGTCGCGGGCATCAGTGCGGGCACCATCAACACGATCGTCGGCTCGGGAACGCTGATCACCTTCCCGGTGCTGCTCGCCACAGGTCTGCCACCGGTCACCGCCACCGTCTCCAACGCACTCGGTCTGATCCCCGGCTCCATCAGCGGGGCGATCGGCTACCGCAAGGAGCTCGCGGGGCAGCGCCCACGCGTTCTCAAGCTCGCCGTCGGCGCGCTCGTCGGCGGACTGACCGGCGCCACCCTGCTGCTGGCACTGCCCTCCACGGCGTTCGAGACCATCGTGCCGATCCTGGTGGCCATGGCCCTCGTCCTGGTCATCCTGCAACCGCGCATCAGCAAAGCCGTCCAGCGCCGACGCGAACACACCGGCGTCCCGGCCCGCCCCGACGGCGGCCCGCTGCTCTTCGTCGGCCTGATGCTCGCCAGCGTCTACGGCGGCTACTTCACCGCCGCCCAGGGGATCATCTACCTCTCCCTGATGGGCATGCTGCTCGACGACACCATGCAGCGCCTCAACGCCGTGAAGAACGTCCTGGCCGCACTCGTCAACAGCATCGCCGCGCTCTTCTTCCTCTTCGTCGCGGACTTCGACTGGACCGCCGTCGTACTGATCGCGGTCGGATCCGCACTCGGCGGCCAGATCGGCGCCAAGGTCGGCCGCCGGCTGAGCCCCGTCGTCCTGCGCGCCCTCATCGTCACGGTCGGTACGGCCGCCATCGTCCAGCTGCTGCTCCGCTGACACACGGAAGCCCGCCTCCGCACGGAGACGGGCCTCGGCTACGACAGCGGGCGTACGGCGGCTACGCCGCGGACCGGTCCAGCCACTCCGGCAGCGCCGACCGGCTACCGGCCCCCAGCGCCAGCAGCATCGCATCCGCCGGAGACGGTACGAACGGCTGCCGCAACAGCGGCATCCCCGCCTGCTCCGGCGTACGGGCCGCCTTGCGGTGGTTGTCCTCGGCACAGGAGGCCACCGTGTTGAGCCAGGTGTCCTGACCCCCCTGGGCACGCGGCACCACGTGGTCGACCGTGCTCGCCCGCCGCCCGCAGTACGCGCACCGGTGCTGGTCCCGTATCAGCACCCCCCTTCTGGACCACGGCGCCTGTCTTCGGAACGGCACCCGTACGTACCGGCAGAGCCTGATCACCCGGGGCACCGGAATGTCCACGGCGGCACCGCGCATACGGAGGCCGGGATGCGACTGCTCGACGACGGCCTTGTCCTGCAGGATCAGCACCACCGCACGGTTCAGCGTCACCGTCGACAGCGGCTCGAAGCTCGCATTCAGCACCAGCGTGTCCCGCATCCCGCCCACCTCCCGTGTGCCGCCCGCCACCTGGCAGGCCCGGATCAACTCTGGCTGGGCGGGCCGTGATGGACAACGCAATAAAAAACGCCCTGCCCTGATCTCTCCAGGACCAGGGCAGGGCAAACAGGGTGGAACTATCGACTTGTCGTGCTTTCTGCGGGCTCCGCGTACTCACCGATCAACTGGGCACGGCCCAGCGTGTGGAACCGCAGGTTGAAGCCGACCACCGCCGGCGACACCTCGCTGTCCGGCCCGAGCTTCTCGCTGTCCACCGCGTACACGGTGAACACGTACCGGTGGTTCTCGCCGGGCGGCGGCGCGGCGCCGCCGAAGTCCTTCGACCCGTAGTCGTTGCGCACGTGCACGGCGCCCGGGGGCAGCCCCTCGAACGTCCCGCCGCCCGCACCCGCCGGCAGCTCCGTCACCGACGCAGGGATGTCGAAGAGCACCCAGTGCCAGAACCCGCTGCCGGTTGGAGCGTCCGGGTCGAAGCACGTCACCGCGAAGCTCTTCGTCCCCGCGGGGAACCCCTCCCACCGCAGCTGCGGCGAGGTGTTCCCCGCCGCCTGCACCTGTGCGTCCGCAAGCACGGCCCCCGGCGCGAGGTCCTCGCTCACCACGGTGAACGAGGGGACCTCGGGATGGAAGTCGTGCGGCAACGGTGCCCTCTTCGGCTCGGTCACGTCAGCACCTCTCCTGTTGGCGGTTGGCGGTTCCGGTGTCGGCAGATCTCCCACCGACCCTAGAGCCAGTTGCGCTGACCGCCGACCTGGGCGAGCCACTGGTTCAGGTATGCCGCCCAGTCGGTCCCCTGGAAGTCGTTGAGACCCACCTTGAACGCGCGGTACGAATCGCTGCCCTCACTGAACAGACCCGGCTTCTTGTCCATCTCCAGCACGACGTCCATCTCGCGGTCGTCCGCGACGAACGTCAGCTCGACCTGGTTCAGCCCGCGGTACTGCGACGGCGGGAAGAACTCGATCTCCTGGTAGAAGGGCAGCCGCTGACGCGTACCGCGAATGTGACCGCGCTCCATGTCGGCACTGCGGAAGCCGAAGCCCAGCTGCCCGAAGGCGTCCAGGATCGCCTGCTGCGCCGGCAGCGGGTGCACGTTGATGGGGTCCAGGTCCCCGGAGTCCAGCGCCCGTGCGATCTCCAGCTCCGTGGTCACCCCGATGTTCATCCCGTGCAGGTGCTGGCCCGCGAACATCGTGATCGGCGTCTCCCAGGGGATCTCGAGCCCGAACGGCACGACGTGCACCGCACCCGCCCGCACCTCGAACGCGCCCCCGAGCCGCAGCTTGGTGAACTCGATGTCCTGCTTGGTCTCCTGCTCCTGGCCCTCGACCTCGACCCGGGCCTGCAGCCCGACGGAGAGTCCCTCGATCTGCTGGTCCACCGATCCGCCCTGGACCCGCACCTCGCCCTGGACGACCCCACCCGGTACGACGTTGAGCTCGGTCAGCTCCGTCTCCACCGAGGCACCGCCGGCACCCATGCTCGCGAGCAGCCGCTTGAAGCCCATGTCTTCTCCTCCTAGGTCCTGACCCCTACATACGCGCCATGACCGTAGTCGGTTCCCGGTAGCCTCGGACTTCATGATCGAGGGCCAGGACCGTACGCCGCTGACGCGGGACTTCTTCGACCGCCCCGTGCTGGACGTGGCACCGGATCTACTGGGCCGGACACTGGTCCGCAGTACGCCCGACGGCCCCATCGAGGTGCGCCTCACCGAGGTGGAGGCGTACGCGGGGGAGATCGACCCCGGCTCGCACGCCTTCCGCGGCCGGACCCCGCGCAACAGCGTGATGTACGGGCCGCCCGGCCACGCGTACGTCTACTTCACCTACGGCATGTGGCACTGCCTCAACCTGGTGTGCGGTCCGGAGGGCATGGCGAGCGGTGTACTGCTCAGGGCCGGCGACATCCTTACGGGCGCCGACCTCACCCGTAAACGTCGAGTCTCGGCCCGCAACGACCGAGAACTGGCCAAAGGGCCGGCCCGGCTCGCGACGGCTCTCGACATCGACCGCGCGCTCAACGGCACCGATGCCATCGCCCACCCGGGCGCCGTCCTCTCCGTACTGCACGGCACCCCGCCACCCCGCGACCAGGTACGCAACGGCCCGCGCACCGGAGTGGGCGGGGACGGGGCCACCCACCCGTGGCGCTTCTGGGTGGACGGTGACCCGACAGTGAGCCCGTACCGGGCACACGCACCACGGCGCCGGTCAACTTGACTCGCCCATGCGGGGCACCTAATGTAGTCCGAGCCGCTTGAGACGGTTACAGCCAACGGTTTGGTCCATCGGACCTGATGCCGGGCAACTCGAAGCGGCCAACCACTACCTACGACTCACCCCAGCGGGTGCGAATTTCGGCGTGCCGAAATTCAAGCCCATTGACTCGATTATGAGTCACCGGGGAAATCGGCTAAAGTAGTGAACACGCCGGAAGGGAAAGCGCGAAAGCGAATTCCTAGAAAGCATTCCCGCTTCGACCGGGAATCGGACACGAAAGAGTCTGATAGAGTCGGAAACGCAAGACCGAAGGGAAGCGCCCGGAGGAAAGCCCCAGAAAATGTTCTGGCGGTGAGTACAAAGGAAGCGTCCGTTCCTTGAGAACTCAACAGCGTGCCAAAAGTCAACGCCAAATATGTTGATACCCCGACCTGCTTCGGCAGGT
>NZ_JBIVTZ010000004.1:0-495846 GCF_044756945.1 Streptomyces sp. NPDC091387
TTCTCGACCGCCTTCGCCAGCACCAACGACGTACCGATCGCATCCGTGCCGTGCAGATCGTCGTCCTCGACGTGAACAGCCTTGTCCGCACCCATCGACAACGCCTTGCGCAACGCGTCCTTGGCATCCTCCGGACCCACCGTCAACACGGTGACCTCCGCGCCATCGACCCCGTCCGCGATCTGCAACGCCTGCTCGACCGCGTACTCATCCAGCTCCGACAACAGCCCGTCGACATCCTCACGATCCAACGTCAGGTCATCGGCGAAATGCCGGTCACCGGTCGCGTCGGGCACGTACTTCACACAGACAACGATCCTCAAGCTCACGCCGGCTCTCCTACTGCATCGTCATTTCCGGGCTGCCTTGTTGCACGCAGCATAGGCGCCTGATGGGGCGATTTCCGGTCGGTGCGACCGACGCTCCGACCGTAATATTACTCGCCAGTACACCCAGTACCTGCCCCATAGGCAAGCGCTCTGAACTGTGATCTGTCCAACGCCGCCCCGCCCCGTGCCACCAAGGGGTTCTCAGTCTCGCAGAGCCGTGAACCGCCCCTGGTGGTAGACCAGCGGCCGCCCGGAGCCGGCCGGGTCCCCGACCACCGCCTGGGCGATCACGATCCGGTGGTCCCCCGCCGGGATCCGCGCCACGACCCGGCAGACCAGCCACGCCAGCACGCCATCGAGCACCGGGACGCCTTCCGGCCCGCTGCGCCAGTAGGTGGACGGACCGAAGCGGTCGGCACCGCTGCGGGCGAAGGTGGCGGCCAGCTCCTGCTGGTGTTCGCCGAGTATGTGGACTCCGATGTGCTCCGCCTCCGCGACGACCGGCCAGCTGGAGGACGAGGTACCCACGCCGAAGGAGATGAGGGGTGGCTCGGCGGCCACGGAGTTGAGGGAGGTGGCCGTGAAGCCGACCGGCTGGTCACCGGCGGCGGTGATCACGGCGACTCCGGCCGCGTGCTGCCGGAACACGGAGCGGAGGAGGTCCGGGGATGCCGTCCGGGCGTTGCCGAGCTCGGGTGATGCCGTCATGGGAGATGCCGTCCTTCTGCGCGTCGGGGTACGGGGCCGTGGATGCTCAGGCGTCCGGACAGCGCGCACTCGCACAGCGGGCGAGGTCGACGTGGACCCGGCCGTAGAGAAGGAGTACTGGCGGCATAGCGTCAGACTGACGATGCATGGTGGGTGCAGTCAAGACCGTCCCACAAGGTGGGAGATGCGTCACGGTCCGTCATATCGCCAGCCCCAGTGCGGCCACGACATCGACGGTGCGTGGCTGCCCGACAGCCCGTCGGACGATCCGGCCCGAGGCGTCGAGCACCAGAACGGTCGGCGTTCTGCTGATGTCGAGCGCGCGCACGAGAGTGAGATGCGCCTCGGCGTCGATCTCCACGTGGACGACTCCGTCGACCATTCCCACCACCTCGTCGAGCGTGCGCCGGGTGGCCCGGCAGGGCTGGCAGAACGCGCTGGAGAACTGGACGAGAGTCGCCCGCTCCCCCAGTTCCACGCCGAGTTGGGCGATATCCAGCCTGTTCATCTGTGCCTGCCCGTCCACTTCCGGCCTCCTGTCAGAGCTCTGCCCAAAGAGTCAGCGTCCGCGTCCGCCGGGACATTCCCGGTTGTTCCACGTGACGAGAATCTCGCGCCCCGCGCCCGCCGAGACTGGCCACCGCGACGCGCATGGGGCACGATCGGCCCAATGCCGAAAACCTACGGCTGCGTAACTTCCGCCGGGAGGACCCTCCCCAGGCGCTGAAGAAGGGTCTCCCCCAGATGGCAGAACTCGTCTATCGGCCGGTCATCGGCGCCGCTCGTACGTTTTTCAAGGCGCTCGACCTGAAGATCGACACCCAGGGTTCGGAGCACATCCCGAAGACTGGTGGCGCGGTTCTGGTCAGCAATCACATCAGCTATCTGGACTTCATCTTCACCGGGCTGGCGACGCTGCCGCAGAAGCGGCTCGTCCGCTTCATGGCGAAGGAATCGGTCTTCCGGCACAGGGTCTCCGGACCGCTGATGCGTGGCATGAAGCACATTCCCGTCGACCGCAAGCAGGGCGAGGACGCGTATGCGCACGCCCTCGCCTCACTGCGCTCGGGCGAGATCGTCGGTGTGTTCCCCGAGGCGACGATCTCGGAGTCGTTCACGCTGAAGAACTTCAAGTCGGGTGCCGCCCGGCTGGCCCAGGAGGCCGGGGTGCCACTGATCCCGATGGCGCTGTGGGGAACCCAGCGGCTGTGGACCAAGGGCCGCCCGCGCAACTTCAGGCGCAGCCACATCCCGGTGACGATCCGCGTCGGCGAGCCGGTGGAGGCCCCCACCGACCAGTACGCGGGCGCGATCACCCGCCGGCTGCGGGAGCGGGTGCAGGAGCTCCTCGAAGCCGCTCAGCGCGCCTACCCGGTGCGTCCGAGGGACGCGAGCGACACCTGGTGGGTGCCCGCTCACCTCGGCGGTACGGCTCCGACCCCCGCCGAGGTCCGCGAGCGGGGCTGACAGCGACCGGGGCGTGGCCACGGCTGAAACGTCACTCCGGCCGGGTGTTCCCCGCCTGCGTGCCGCTCACTGATCAGAGTGCCGCCGGAAGCGTGTGCCAGAGCTGGGCTCGGTCGGCTGCGGCCCGCAGGCCGCGCAGAACCAGCGGGTGCGGTGCCGCATAGAGCTCCGGGTAGTCCGTTTCGTCGAACTCCGGCCGGACGGGCCAGGCCAGGTGCTCCTCATCCAGTGAGAACCGCGCGTCGACGCCCGGCCGGTTGCCTCTCGGGTCCTGACGGTCCCAGCGGTCCCGGCCGGGAAGGCGCAGCGCGATCAGGCCGTGCACGGGCCCCGGGTCCCCGTTGTCGTCGGCGAGCCGCTGGTAGCAGAGGGCTGCCGGGATGCCCTCCGCGCGCAGCAGGGCGGCCAGGGCGTGGGATTTGGCGTGGCAGATGCCGTTGCGGGTCGCCAGGACGTCCGAGGCGCGCCAGGTGACCCGCATGTCCCCCGAGTCGGCGGAGTGCGTGATGCTGTCGCGTACGAAGTCGAAGGCGGCAGCCGCGTATGCATATGCGTCTTCGGTTACGGAACGCAGGTGCGTGGCTGTCTCCCGGACCAGCGGGTGCCCGTGGTCCATCGCCTCGTCGGCAGCGAGGTAGGCGGCGCTTCCGGGGACCTGCTGAATCAGCTCCATGGCCGCCGAGCGTAGGTATGCGGCCGACCGGAAGTCAATGACTTTCCGGTCAGCCGCATATTCATGCAATGCTTACTGGGCTGCCATCTCTTCCTTGAGCGCGAGGACGAACGCGTCGACGTCGTCCTCCGTGGTGTCGAAGGCGCACATCCAGCGGACGTCCCCGGCCTTCTCGTCCCAGAAGTAGAAGCGGAAGCGCTTCTGCAGCCGCTCGCTCACCGCGTGCGGCAGTCGCGCGAAGACGGCGTTGGCCTGGACGGCGTGGAGGATCTCCACACCGTCCACCGCGCGGACCCCCTCGGCGAGCCGCTGGGCCATGGCGTTGGCGTGCCGGGCGTTGCGCAGCCAGAGGTCGCCGGCGAGCAGTGCCTCCAGTTGCACGGAGACGAAGCGCATCTTGGAGGCGAGCTGCATCGACAGCTTGCGCAGATGCTTCATGGCGCGGACTGCATCGGGGTTCAGGACCACGACGGCCTCGCCGAAGATCGCCCCGTTCTTCGTGCCGCCGAAGGAGAGCACGTCCACGCCCACGGTGTTGGTGAAGGTGCGCATCGGTACGTCCAGGGAGGCCGCGGCATTGGCTATCCGTGCCCCGTCGAGGTGGACCTTCATGCCGTGCCCGTGGGCGTGCTCGCAGATGGCGCGGATCTCGCCGGGTGTGTAGACCGTGCCGAGCTCGGTGTTCTGGGTGATCGAGACGACCTGCGGCATGGCGCGGTGCTCGTCGTCCCAGCCGTACGCCTGCCGGTCGATGAGCTCGGGTGTGAGCTTGCCGTCCTCGGTGGGCACCGTGAGCAGCTTGAGGCCGCCGACCCGCTCCGGGGCGCCACCCTCGTCCACGTTGATGTGGGCGGATTCCGCGCAGATGACGGCGCCCCAGCGGTCGGTCATCGCCTGGAGCGAGACCACGTTGGCGCCGGTTCCGTTGAACACGGGAAAGGCTTCGGCGGTGGGGCCGAAGTGGCTGTGCATCACGCGCTGGAGATGACCGGTGTACTCGTCCTCGCCGTAGGCGATCTGATGTCCGCCGTTGGCGAGGGCGAGGGCCGCCAGGATCTCCGGGTGGGTTCCCGCGTAGTTGTCACTGGCGAAGCCGCGTACCTGCGGGTCGTGATGACGACGCGCGTCGGTCCTTACGGTTGCGGGGTCAGCCACAGGCGCTTTCCGTTCACTTCCGGGGCAGGCCGGTCCCAGACGCCGGCGATGGCATCGGCCAGCTCCTTGACGTCGGTGAAGCCCGCGAACTTCGCATTCGGGCGCTCGGCGCGCATCGCGTCGTGCACCAGTGCCTTCACGACCAGGATCGCAGCCGCGCTCCGGGGGGCGTCCTCGCCCCCCGCCTTGCGGAAGGCGTCGGCGAGCGCGAGGGTCCAGGCCTCTGCCGCCGCCTTCGACGCCGCGTACGCGGCGTTGCCCGCGGTGGGCTTGCTCGCGCCGGCCGCGCTGATCAGCAGGTAGCGACCGCGGTCGCTGCGCTGCAGGCCACCCTGGAAGGCCAGCGAGGTGTGCTGGACGGTCCGGATCAGCAGCTTCTCCAGCAGCGTCCAGTCGGCGAGGTCCGTCTCGGCGAAGCCGGCGCTTCCGCGCCAGCCGCCCACGAGGTGGACGAGCCCGTCGATCCGGCCGAACTCCTTCTCCGTCCTGTCGGCCCACTCATGGGCGGCGCCGAGGTCGAGCAGGTCCACGGTGTCCCCGGTGACGGTGGCGCCGCCGTGGGCATAGCGGGCCGCGTCCACCGCCTCGGCGAGCCGGGCGGCGTTCGCGTCCGAGGCGACGACGATCGCGCCCGCCTCCGCGAGCCGGAGCAGCGTGGCCCGGCCGGCCGGTCCGGCCGCCCCCGCCACGGCGACCACGGCCCCTTCGAGCGCACCGCTCCCGCTGCTCCTGCCGTTTGTGTTCATGGTCACCGTCTCCTCGCTCCGTGCGCTCACGCGGCCGCCTGCCCGGCGTCCGCGGCGGTGATCCCCTTGGTGGAGGCGATCACGTTCTTCAGTTTCTTGGAGAGCGCCTCATAGAACATGCTGAGGGGAAACTCGTCCGGAAGCACGTCGTCGACGAGTTTGCGGGGCGGCTGGGAGAGGTCCAGGGCGTCGGGGCCCTTGGCCCAGCGGGAGCCGGGGTGCGGCGCCAGATACTCGGCGACCAGGTCGTACGCGGCGAACCAGTGGACGAGCTTGGGGCGGTCGATGCCGTCGCGGTAGAGCTTCTCGATCTCGCCGCAGAGCTGGTTGGTGATCTGCGGGGCCAGCTCCCAGTCGATCTTCAGGGTGTTGTCGGTCCAGCGCACGACATCGTGCTTGTGGAGGTAGGCGAAGAGGAGCTGGCCGCCGAGACCGTCGTAGTTGCGGACGCGCTCGCCGGTGACCGGGAAGCGGAACATCCGGTCGAACAGCACGGCGTACTGGACGTCGCGGCCCTGGCCGAAGCCGTCGGCCTCCAGCTTCACGGCCTCCCGGAAGGCGGTGAGGTCGCAGCGCAGCTCTTCGAGGCCGTACATCCAGAACGGCTGGCGCTGCTTGATCATGAACGGGTCGAACGGCAGGTCACCGTGGCTGTGGGTGCGGTCGTGGACCATGTCCCAGAGCACGAAGGCCTGCTCGCAGCGCTGCTGGTCGCCGACCATCTCGCGGATGTCGTCGGGCAGCTCGACGCCGAGGAGCTCGACGGACGCCTCGGTGACCCGGCGGAAGCGGGCGGCCTCCCGGTCGCAGAAGATGCCGCCCCAGCTGAAGCGCTCGGGGGCCTCGCGCACGGCGATGGTCTCCGGGAAGAGCACCGCGGAGTTGGTGTCGTACCCGGAGGTGAAGTCCTCGAAGGTGATCCCGCAGAACAGCGGGTTGTCGTAACGGGTCGCCTCCAGGTCGGCGAGCCACTCGGGCCAGACCATCCGGAGCACGACCGCCTCGAGGTTGCGGTCGGGGTTGCCGTTCTGCGTGTACATCGCGAAGACGACCAGGTGCTGCAGCCCGTCGGCGCGCTCCTTGGCCGGCTGGAAGGCGAGCAGCGAGTCGAGGAAGTCCGGGACACCGAAGCCGTCGGCCGCCCAGCGGCGCAGGTCCGCGACGAGGGCCCGGTGGTAGGCGGCGTCGTGCGGGAGCAGCGGGGAGAGCTGCTCGACCGCGGCGGTCACCCGGTCCAGCGTCGCCTCGGCGACCGCCGGGGCGGGTGCGCCCTCGGCGTCGAAGTCGATGGAGCCGTCCTTCGACTGCCAGGGACGGATCTCCTCCACGGCATCCTTGAGCGCGGGCCAGGCCGGGTGCTCGATCACCCGCTGAGCGGCAGTTATGCCGTCGGCTGCGGCGTCGTGCACAAGAATTTCCGTCATAACACTTCCTCCACAGGAGAACCTCGCGTCAAGTAACCGTATCCGTCTGTGGTTCTCCGAGACAAGTGGAGCCCTGGAAATTATCCTGTCCGACCCCATGGTCACCGCGTTTTTTCCTGTCGTGGAACGGTGCGGCAGTCGCTTCATTGGGCCGCCGGTCATGAGGGGCCCCGGAGGGGCTGGGCGCTCACCCGGCTTCGCACGGCCGCCCGGCAACCCCGTGCGAGACACGCCCACACACGAGTGACGCAGCTAGCGGGGCGCGCGCCGCGGCCGATAGGACGGACGGCGTCAGCTCTTCCCGTACCCCTCCGGAGAACCGCCGCGTGAGCATCCGTGCCGTCCTCGTCGCAGCCGTCATCACCGGGTTCCTGCTCGGCGCAGCCGATGTCCAGGGGCACGGCGCGCCGCTCGCCCGCCCGGCCGCGCCGCTCGCCGCGACGGGACGCCAGGGTGTCGAATCGCGGTCATGCCGTGGTGCCGCGTGGGTAGGAGCGGCACACGGGGAGACGCCGTCGACGGAAGCGAGAGTGCCTTGTCTTTTCTCACCATCGGTCACCGCGGGGTGATGGGTGTCGAACCGGAGAACACCCTGCGTTCGTTCGTCCACGCCGAGCAGGCGGGGATGGACCTCATCGAACTGGACCTTCACCTGAGCAAGGACGGCGCCCTCGCCGTCATGCACGACGCCGAAGTGGACCGTACGACCGACGGCAAGGGCCCGATCGCGGAGAAGACCCTGACCGAGCTGCGCGAGCTCGACGCCGGCCGGGGCGAGCGGGTGCCGGTCTTCGAGGAGGTCCTCGACGCCGTGGCATCCCCGTTGCAGGCGGAGATCAAGGACGTGGCCGCCGCCCGCACGCTGGCGGAGGTGATGCGGCGGCGCGATCTCGTCGACCGGGTCGAGGTGATCTCGTTCCATGACGAGGCGATCGCCGAGATCGCGCAGCTGGTGCCCGGGGTGCGCACGGCGCTCGTCGCCAGCCGCTGGGGCGGCGACCTGGTGGACCGCGCGAAGGCGGTGGGCGCCACCCGGCTGGTGCTCAACGTCCGGCGCATCACCCTGGAGCTGGTCGAGAAGGCGCACGCGGAAGGGCTGACGGTGGTCGGCTGGGTGGTCAACACCCAGGACCACCTGCGGCTCGCCCGGGGGCTCGGGCTCGACGGCGCGACCACCGACTTCCCGGAGATCCGCCGCGCGGGCCGGTTCACCGCATAGCCGCTTCTCAGCCCGTCGGCAGGTCCTTGACCAGCAGTTCGAAGGCGAGATCGTCGCGCTGCGGGATACCGAAGCGCTCGTCGCCGTACGGGAACGGGCTCATCTTTCCCGTACGGCGGTAGCCGCGCCGCTCGTACCAGGCGATCAGATCCTCCCGGACCGAGATCACGGTCATGTGCATCTCCCGCACACCCCAGCCCTCCCGGACCGTGCGCTCGGCCTCGGCGATGATCACCTTGCCCAGGCCCCCGCCCTGGAGCGAGGGACGGACCGCGAACATTCCGAAGTAGGCGGCCTCACCCCGGTGCTCGAGCTGGCAGCAGGCGACCGGTACGCCGTCGCGCTCCACCACGAGCATCCTGCTGCCGGGGGCCTCCACCACCGCGCGGACCCCCTGCGGGTCGGTCCGCCGGCCCTGCAGGATGTCCGCCTCCGTGGTCCATCCCGCGCGGCTGGAGTCACCGCGGTACGCGGACTGGATGAGCTCCACGAGTGCGGGGACATCCGTGTCGGTCGCGTCGCGGAAGGTCAGCTCTTCCGAATCCCGGGGCGGGGCGGTTTCCATGAGGGGGCTCTCCGATTCTCTGCTGTGGCCGTGCCGCAGCAGCGTAGCTCTGCGGCACGGCCTACGCTCCGGACCATGGTTCATGTGCTGAGCAGCCGGATCCTGTTGCACCCCACGGATCCCGAACGGTCACGTGTCTTCTACGGGGAGTCACTCGGGCTGCCCGTCTACCGGGAGTTCGGCACCGGTCCGGAGCGGGGGACGGTCTACTTCCTGGGCGGCGGCTTCCTGGAAGTGTCCGGCCGCGCTGACGCGCCACCGGCTCCCGGGCTGCTGCTGTGGCTCCAGGTGGCCGATGTGCGGGCGGCGTACGAGGAGGTGTCGGCCCGCGGTGTGGAGGTGCTGCGGGCTCCGAGACGTGAGCCCTGGGGGCTCGACGAGATGTGGATCTCCGATCCGGACGGGGTCCGCATCGCCGTCGTCGAGGTGCCCGAGGACCATCCGCTGCGCTTCCGGCCCTGACATCCGGGCCGCTCGCACCCCGCGCATCGCCATACACCCCCGTCGCGCGCTCCCCCAGTACTCCAGTGCGCCGCGTACAGACGTCCGGCCCCGGGCATCGACTAGACGACGGCGATGTCGTTCGCCCGGGGGAGGTCTGCTGTGCATGGACCGGCGGTGTCCGGCTGGCTGCTGATGGCGTTGTGCGCGCTGACGGGCGCGTACTGCCTGCTGCGTACCCGCGGCGGGACCGCGGAGGAGCGCAGGACGGCGCGTGCGGAGGCGCTGATGGGCTTCGGCATGGCCGCCATGGCGGTGCCCGCGGCCGTCGTCGCCCCGCCCGCGTGGGGATGGGCCGTGTACGCGGCGCTGTTCGGGGTCGCCGCGTTGCGCGCCCTCTGGTTCTCCCGCCGCAGCGGTCACCATCTGCACCATCTGGTCGGCTCGTCGGCGATGGTCTACATGGCCGTCGTGATGGCGGGTCCCGGCGGAGCGGCGCACGGCGGTCACGGATCGCACACCATGGCCGCGGCCGGGGGCGCCCCCCTGCTGACCGGACTGCTCCTCGCCTACTACGCCGCCTACGTACTGCGTTCGGGCGCCCGGCTGATCCCGGTGGCCGCGACGACGGCCGGTGGCGGGATCGTGGCGGGCGGACCGCCGTCGGCGGGCTGGGCGAACAGGCCGGAGCTGGCGCTGGCCTGCCGTCTGACCATGGGGATATCGATGTTCGCGATGCTGCTCACCCTGTGAGACAGCGGGCCCGTCAAACCGTGGCGTACGTCACTTGGCGGGCGCAGCCATACCCGTGCGTGCCGTGCCCCTCATAAGGTGACGCCATGTTGGTCTCCCTCGCGCTGCTGCTGCTCGGTGCACTGGCCGCCGTCGTGGCCCCGCGGCTGATGGCGCGGGCCGAATGGCCGGAGCGCGAGCCCGTCGTGGCGCTGTGGGTATGGCAGTGCGTGGTGGCCGGTGTTCTGCTCTCCTTCGCCCTGTCCATGACGTTCAGCGCGGCCGCGGCCTGGCAGGCGGTGCGCGGCCATGTCTTCGCCCCCGCGCCGCACGCCGTGGTCGACGCCTACGCCCTTGCCGCGTACGGGCCCTGGTCGGCGGTGATGGCGGTGCTGCTGGCACTGGGGGGTGTGTGGACGGCCGCGATGCTGACCCGGGAGATCCGCCGGGCGCAGCAGCGGCGCAGGCAGCGGCGTGCCGAACTCCTGGTGCGTTCCCCGCTGATGCCCGGCGAGGAGCCCGGCAGCGAACGGCTGGTGGTGCTGGAGGGGGAACGCCCCGACGCCTGGTGGCTGCCGGGTGCGGCACCCCAACTGGTCATCACCACCGCGGCGCTGGG
Source organism: Streptomyces sp. NPDC091387 (assembly GCF_044756945.1). NCBI lineage: Bacteria > Bacillati > Actinomycetota > Actinomycetes > Kitasatosporales > Streptomycetaceae > Streptomyces > Streptomyces sp. NPDC091387. The sequence goes on from NZ_JBIVTZ010000004.1 coordinate 10,079, forward strand.
ACGGTTGAAGGGCCGTCAGCTGGATGCGGTGCTCGCGCACGAACAGGGTCACGCGAAGGCGCGCCACGACTGGCTGCTGAACTGCTCCTCCGCGCTGGCGTCCGGGTTTCCGCAGGTGCCGGTGTTCGCGGCCTTCCGCGGCGAGATGCACCGGCTCGTCGAGCTGGCCGCCGACGATGTGGCGTCCCGCCGCTTCGGCCGGCTGACGATCGCCCTGGCGCTGGTCGAACTCAACGAGGACCGGGGCGTGTTCGGCCCGTCCCCGACGCCGGACGCGCAGGTGCCGCTCCGGGTCGACCGGCTGCTGGCGCCTGCGGGGCGGCTCACCGCGGGACGCCGGCTGCGGCTGACCGCGGCGGCCGCGCTCGTGCCGGCGATTCCGCTGCTGGTCGCGCTCGTTCCGGCGATCAGCGCCCTGGGGTAGCGGCGCGGCGTCCCGGCCCGGCGGGACACACTCTCCGGGACCGGAGCACGGGAATGGCCCCACGTGCCTCGCGTCGGCGAGGATCCCTCCATGCACCACTCCCCGCCCCTCTCCCGTCCGGACCGCACCCGCGCCTCGCGGCAGACCCTGCGCACCGGGACCGTCTGCGCGGCCCTCTTCCTGGTACTGCTGGCCCTGGTCGCCGCGCGGTGGTCCCCGCTGACGAGCCTGGACCATACGGTCGCGGACGCGCTGCACCGGCGGGCGGTGACCGAGCCCGGCCTCGTCCACGTCAACCGGGTGCTGACGGACTGGCTGTGGGATCCCTGGACGATGCGCGGGCTGATCGCCGTCGCCGTGGTGGCCCTGTGGTGGCACGGCGCCCGGCTGCTCGCGGGCTGGGTGGCGGCGACGAGTGTGCTCTCCAGCCTGTTGCAGCAGGGGATCAAGGCCGCCGTCGGCCGGGAGCGTCCCCAGTGGCCGGACCCGGTGGACTCCGCCCACTACGCGGCGTTCCCCTCCGGGCACGCGATGACGGCTGCGGTGAGCTGCGGCCTGCTGCTGTGGCTGCTGCACCGGCGGGGCGCCGGACCCCGGATGTGGCGGGCGGCCCTGGCGGCGGCATGGGTCTCGGTGCTCGGGGTCGGCGTCACCCGGCTCTATCTGGGGGTGCACTGGCCGTCCGATGTGCTGGGCGGGTGGCTGTTGGGGGCCGCGCTGGTCGCGTTCTCGGTGGCGGGATTCGAACGGTGCGAGTCGCGCGAACGGCCTGCGCCGGGCGTCTGAACAGGCGTCCTTGCGGCGTCGTCGCCGCATCGGCAAGGATCGGGGCCATGCCGATCAAGGGTGTGCTCTTCGACTTCTCCGGGACGCTGTTCCGGATCGAGTCCGTCCGGTCCTGGCTCGCCGCGGCCCTCGCGGAGCGGGGGGTGAGCGTGGAGGAGTCCGACTTCGACCGGTACGCACGGGAGCTGGAGGCCACCTGTGCCCTGCCGGGCGGGCCCTCCCCGCAGCGGGTACCGGAAGCCCTGGCGGAGGACTGGGCCTCCCGTGACAAGAGCCCGCAGCGGCACCGGGCGGCGTACACCGGTCTGGCCCGCCAGGTCGCGCTGCCGGATCCCGGGCTGTACGACGCGCTGTACGAACGGCACCGGGTCCCGGCGGCCTGGTGCCCGTATCCGGACGCGGCCGAAGTGCTGGGCGGGCTGGCCGGCAGCGGCGTCCGGATCGGCGTGGTCAGCAACATCGGGTGGGATCTGCGGCCGGTCTTCCGGGCGCACGGCCTGGACGCCTTCGTGGACGCGTATGTGCTGTCCTTCGAGCACGGCACACAGAAGCCGGACGCACAGCTCTTCCACACGGCCTGCACACTTCTCGGACAGCGTCCGACGGATGTGGTGATGGTCGGCGACGACCGGCACGCCGACGCCGGAGCCGCCGCACTGGGCTGCGAGGTGCGGTTCGTGGACCACGCACCGCTGGCCGAGCGGCCCTACGGACTGCGGGAGCTCGGATTGGTGCCCGAGGTTGCCTGAGGAACATGTGAGAGATGTCCCTTGCGCCCAATGGGTCTGATAGACACATCGGGGCCTTAGCCTGGTAGGTATGCCCCCGACTCCGTGCCCGTCCGGTTCCGTGCGTTCCGCCGCAGTGGTGAATGAAGACATTCGCGAACTGTGGCAGCGCTCGGGCGGATGCCTGTCCCCGGAGGACGAGGAGCAGTACCAGCGACTGCTGGTCGAGTGGGCCGCGGCCACGGGCGGCGGCAGCCGGTCCGCTGCCTGAGTGCTGTCCGGTGGGGCGGCCCGGTTCGGCCCTCCGCGCGCCTCCCTGATCTGCCCGGGGCCGGGTTTCCGGTTCCCTGTGCGGCGGCCTGCGGCGCGTCGCACCCTGGAGGCATGACTCCTCCCCCGATCGTGATCTTCCGTCCGTCCCCCTCAGGCGGGCGACGCGTCACCGTCCAGCGCGACGGGCGGGTCCAGATACTCGGCCTCGCGCACTCCGACCACGATGTGATCGTGTTCCTGGAGGGCGCGGGGCTCGACGACCCCGAGCGGATTCTGGACAGCCCCGAGTGGGTGGAGTGGCGGGGCGGGCGGGCGCACCGGTACGAGGCGGCCTGAAACACCCCGGTGGGCCGGGCTCCGCGGGGTGCGGCCCCCTTGCACTCCGGTCCCGCCGGGTGAGGAACCCCGGCGGGACCGTGTGGCAGTCAGGGCCGGCGGGCCGTCCCGCCCTGCGGCGGTCCGGCCGTCGGCTCAGCGGTCGAAGTAGTCCGGCTGCGTCTGGACGTTCAGCTCGTCCGTCCGCACCCGCTTCGCGGGGTCGGTGCGCCGGTCGTCGATCCTCAGGACGTCGAAGCCCTTCTCGATGTCGTTGGAGTAGATGTAGCCGTTGTAGTAGTACGCCGACCACGAGCCGGCCGTGGTGACCTCGTCCGTGGTGACGGGACCGCGCTCGAAGAAGCCGATCTCCTTCGGCTTCGACGAGTCGGTGAAGTCCCACACCGAGACTCCGCCCTGGTACCAGGCCTGGACCATCAGGTCACGGCCCTTGACCGGGATGATCGAACCGTTGTGGGCGACGCAGACCTCGGTGTCGGCCTGCGGGCGGTCGATCTTGAAGTAGCTGCGGAAGACCAGCTTGCGGTGGTCACCCTTGCCGACGATGTCGTAGATGCCGTCGGCCCCGCGCTTCGGGCCGATCTCCTCGTTGCAGGTGGCCGCGCCGCCGCCGCCGAGCTCATCGGTGAAGACGACCTTGTCCGCGCGCTGGTTGAACGTCGCCGAGTGCCAGAACGCGAAGTTCACGTTGTCCTGCACCCGGTCGATGATCTTCGGGTTCTCCGGGTCCTTGATGGAGAACAGCAGGCCGTCGCCCATGCACGCGCCGGCGGCCAGATCCTTGGAGGGCAGCACGGTGATGTCGTGGCAGCCGGTGGTCTTGGACACGCCTGGATTCGTGGGGCCGCCCGGGTTCCCGCCGTCCGGGAAGAGCACCGGGAAGTTCACGACGCGGGACTTCTCGGGTGCCTGGCGCGGCACCTTGATGACGGAGATCCCGTCGTGCGGCGGCCGGCAGTCGGGGAACGTCTCGCTCGGCGAGTACGAGGAGACGTAGATGTAGACGTTCTTGCGCTCGGGGATGATCGTGTGGGTGTGCGATCCGCACGCGGTCTCGACGGCGGCGACGTACTTCGGGTTGCGCTTGTCGCTGATGTCGAAGACCTTCATACCCTCCCAGGAGGACTTCTCCGTGGCGGGCTGGGTGGTGCTCGCGCACGAGTTGTCGCTGCGTGAGGAGTCGGTCGACAGGAAGAGCAGGTTCCCGGAGACGGAGATGTCGTTCTGGGACCCGGGGCACAGGACCTGGGCGACCGTCTTCGGCTTCTTCGGGTTGCTGATGTCGAAGATCCTGAAGCCGTCGAAGTTCCCGGCGAAGGCGTACTTCCCCTGGAAGGCCAGGTCCGTGTTCAGCCCCTGGAGCGCGTCCTTCGGGACGTTGGTGAGATGGGTGATGTTGCCGCTGTGGACGATCTCGTCCACTCCGGGTATCTCACCGCTCCGGATCGCGGCGGTCGCCTCCGCCTCCTGGCGGGTGGAGACTTCGGTTCGGGTCGCGGCCGAGTCACCTGGGCCGGGTGTCGCGGCCGCGGGTCCGGCCATCAGCAGAGTGGCGAAGAGCCCGGCGGCGGCCGCCGCCACGCCCAGACGTCTGCGCCGCACCGGGGTGGTGTGCAACGAGGTCACTGCGTCCTCCCATGGATCCGAATGTGGTTGACCGGTTCACGGACTCCGGCAGTATCGTCCTTGCCATGGCCATATCAACAGATGGCAACAGAGACGTAATGAAAGTTTCTGATCGCAGCTGTGCGTTGACGTGCTAGGACAGAGCGAAACCAACCATGTCTCAACGGAGGTCGCTTTGTTGATTCGCCGTCAGGTCCGATGGTTCCGCGGATTCGCCCTCGCTGCCGCCGTCACCGCGGCCGTACTCACCTCGGCCGGCTGCGACGGGAGCGGCGGTGACAACGGTGCGAAGGACCGGGCGGGCGGCGGCGGTTCGGTCGTGGCGCCCGGAAAGCCGGGCGAGCCGGCACGTACGCTCTCGGCCTCGGAGGCCGCGAAGGCCGCCGCCGGGGCGGACACCCCCAACTCCGCCGACGTCCGCTACGTCCGGATGATGATCCAGCACCACTCCCAGGCGCTGGTACTGACCCGTCTCGTCCCCTCCCGCTCCGGCTCGGCCGCGGTCAAGCGGCTCGCCGAGCGCATCACCGCGTCCCAGCAGCCCGAGATCGGCGCGATGAAGGGCTGGCTCAGCCACCACGGCCGGACGGAGCAGGCCGACGGCCACGACCACGGCGCGATGCCCGGCATGGCCACCGCGGAGCAGCTCGAACAGCTGCGGGCCGCGAAGGGCAAGGCCTTCGACCAGCTGTTCCTCAAGCGCATGATCACCCACCACCAAGGCGCGGTCACCATGGCGACCGAGGTGCTCTCGCAGGGGAACAACATCCAGGTCGAGGAGATGGCCGACGACGTCATCGCCCAGCAGACCACAGAGATCAGCCGGATGCGCGCGCTGCCCTCCTGACGAAACACCGGCGCACCTCTCCCCCCGCCGGGCCCGCCGGTGCGATGCTGGAGGCACCCTCCGGGAAGAGGTGCGCCGTGCAACGCGTTGCCGTCGTCGGCTCCGGCCCCAGCGGGATCTACGCCGCCCAGGCCCTGGTCACCCACCCCCTGCTGCCCGATGAAGGAGCTCCGCGAGCTCGGCGGGCTTCCCGGGGCACGGATCGTCGTGGACCCGGCGGAGCTCGTCCTGGACCCCGCGTACGCCGGTACGGCACCGGGCGCCCCGGCGCTCCCGGCGATGGTGCGGCGGAACCTCGACGTGCTGCGCGGGTGGGCCACGGACGCCCCCGGCGCCGGACGCGCACCGGCCCGGACCCTCGGGCTGCGGTTCTACCTGCGCCCGGTCGAACTCCTTGAGCGCCGGGGGCGGGTGGCCGGTGTGCGGTTCGCCCGAACGGCACCGGACGGCAGCGGCGGCGTGCGGGACACCGGCACGTTCGAGGAGATCGAAGCCCAGCTCGTCCTGCGGGCGGTCGGCTACCGGGGGATGCCGCTGCCCGGCCTGCCCTTCGACCCGGTGCACGGGACGGTGCCCCACCTGGCCGGACGGGTGCTGCGGGACGGGGCCCCGTCGCCCGGACAGTACGTCGCGGGGTGGATCAAGCGCGGCCCGACCGGGGTCATCGGATCGAACCGGTCATGCGCCAAGGAGACGGTCGCGTCCTTGGCCGCGGACGCCCCGCTGCTCGCCGGACGCCCCTCCGCACCGGATCCGGTGGCCGTGTTGCGGGCGTACGGACTGCGGCCGGTGGAGTGGGACGGCTGGCTGTCGATCGAACGGGCGGAGGCGGCCCTGGGACGATCGCTCGGCCGCGGGCCCGTGAAGATCCCGGACTGGCCGGGACTGATGGACGCGGCCCGGGGCGACGGCCTCGCGTAGGGGCCCGCCCTGCGCTGGTGCGGGCAGCCGGCCGGCTTACGCGAACCCGTCAGCCCTCGCCGGAGCGGTCAGCCCTCGCCGAGCCGGTCCGCCTGCCCGTTCGCGGCTTCCAGCACACGGTCCAGCAGCCCGGGGAACAGCGCCTCCAGGTCCTCCCGGCGCAGGACGTTCATCTTGGCGGTGCCCCGGTAGATCTGCTGGACGATGCCGCTCTCGCGCAGCACCCGGAAATGGTGCGTGCTGGTGGACTTGGTCACCGGCAGATCGAACCGGGAGCAGGTGAGTTCCTCGTCGGCGGCGGCCAGTTCACGCACCACGCACAGCCGCACCGGGTCGGAGAGCGCGTGCAGCACCGACTCGATCCTGATCTCGTCACGTGCCGGGTGGGCCAGCGTGCGGGCGCCGACGACCGGGGCGGTGGCACTGGCAGGGGTCACGGTGGCTCCGCATCGTCGCTTCGTCCGGGGTTCCCATAATACGAGATCCGTCGTAGCTCGACGCCGGTCACACGAGGAGACCGGGCACACGGGCCGGCGGTGAGCCGTCACGCGTAGTTGCGCAGCTCGGGCCACATCACACCCCAGGGGCGGCGGGGGCCGGTGCAGACGTAGACGTGCCCTCCCGATTCGATGTTGTGCACGCCGCCGGGGGTGGCGAGGGTGGCGGCCACGCGGACGTGCCGGAAGTACCGGCGCAGGTGGGCGGTGTACCCGGGGGCGTACGCGGGGCCGGGGGCGACGGCCACCACGGTCGTGGCGTCCGGGTTGCCCGCGCCCCACCACCAGTCGGTGTTCTGCGCGCCCGCGGCGGTGGGCAGTCCGGCGCTCCGGCCCAGTTCGTTGATGGCGCCGGCCTCGCTGTAGTCCGCCGCGAAGATCACCGCGTTCGCACGCTGATCGGACGGGAGCCCGGTCCACACCTGCTGTACGGTGCCGACCAGTTGGGGCCAGCCCAGGGTCTCCCCCGACGTCGCGCTGATGCCGTACGTCCAGGCCACGTCCGAGGACGGCAGCACCGGCAGCACGATGACGGCGGAGAGCGTGGCCGAGACGGCCGTTCCGGCCAGCAGGGCGCGCAGCCGTTCGGGGCGGGAGTGCAGCCAGTCGTCGAGTCCCACCGCCCCGGCCGCCAGCAGGCACACGTACAGCCCGCCCAGGTAGTACACCTGGGCTCCGGTCGTCACGGCGAACAGCACGAACAGGACGGCGTACGTGATCGTCAGGCACCGCCACAGCGGTGGGCCGGACCGCCACAGGAACCTCAGGCCCGCCACCCACAACAACGTCATCACCAGACAGGACATGCTGAGCTGCCCCACGATCCAGGTGACGATGTTTCCCGGGCCGCCGTGCTCCGCGTTCAGTGCCCGCGTCATCTCGAACATGGCCCAGCCGTGCCGCGCCTGCCACCACAGATCGGGCAGCACGAGCAGCACGGCGATCGCCGCGCCCGCGAGCAGCCGGCGGTCGGCCAGGGTCCGGCGGGCCGGACCGAGCAGGGCCACGGCCAGCAGGACGGCCCCGAAGATCGCCGCAAGGTGATTGAATTCCGCGCCGATGCCGACCAGCGCTCCCGCGGCGAGCCACCAGCGCGTGTCGCCGGTCCGGCCGATCCGCGTGACCGTGAACGCGATCGCCGCCCAGGCCAGCACCTCGTAGGACGTCGTGTTGGCGACGTGCCCGCTGCTCAGCAGCACGGGCATGGTGCCCGTCGCGATCGCGGCGAGCAGCTGCGCCCGCCGCGTGCCGCCGAACTCCCGCGCGGTCAGCCCGCCCACGACCACCGTGCCGGCGGCGGCCAGCGCGGGCCACAGCCGCAGACCCGCCTCCGAGACGCCGAACAACGACAGCGAGAGCCGGGCCAGCAGCGGCGCCAGTGCCGGCTGATCCACGTAGCTCGCCTGGAGGTGCCGGGCGGAGTCGAGGAAGTACAGCTCGTCGCGGTGGAAGCCGTAGCGCGTGGACAGCGCCATCAGCAGGGCGAAGACGACGCCGGCGACGGCGAACACCCGCCGGTCCAGCGGCGCGATCCCCGCGCCGTCCGCCCCGGTCCGGGCGTCCCCGGTCCCGACTGTCCCGGTCCCGTCCGTACGCGCCGCGTCCGTCATCCCCGTCACCCCCCGGTGCTCGGCCCCTCGGTCGCGCCATCCGCGCGGCCGGGGCTGCCGGGCGCGCACGGCGCCCGAGCCGCTCGCACTTTACGCACCAGGGCCACACCCGGTGAAGAGATCCGGGCAAGCACGAGGTCAAGGAGACGAGGTCGGGGGAATGCGGCCCCGGGCAGGGCCCGGTACTCGGTTCCCGAATCCCCGTCAGCCGCTCAGCAGCTCCGGGTCCTTGGCCAGCGAGGCGAGACGGCCGCCCGGATCAGGGATCAGCCTGCGGCTCGACAGGTCGAGGACGCCCGCGACACCGGTGATGTCCGCCGCCACCGTGCCGTCCTCCTTGAGGATCTGCTGCGCGACCGTGAAGGTCTTTCCCTTCCCGTAGTCGAACCGGCAGGAGACCCGCACCCGCTCGCCGCCCCGCAGTTCCTTCAGGAACTTCACCGTGACCTCGAGCGCGACGGGCCCTACCCCGTCGGCCAGCAGCTTCTCCTGGGGCAGTCCGGCGGCTCGCAGCAGCTCCCAGCGCGCGTGCTCCGCGTACTGGAGATAGACGGCCTGGTTCAGATGGCCCTGCGTGTCGAGTTCGTAGCCCCGCACGGTCACGTCCACAAGGAAGGTCATGAACGCCGCAACAGCCGGGCGCAGTCCGGCATTCCCTCACAGGGGCCGGCGGGCGCCGCGGAGCACGGGCCGACCGTCGCTGTCCGGACCCTTTACGTACCTGTCATGCCCAGGTAACTTCCTGACCGCAAGAGATTGCAGCAAAATTCAGACAGCCCTTGCTGTCGGATGCACTGCTCGCCCGAACCCCGAGGCGCGTCCGGGTTCTCCGGCGGGACCCGCGGGTGCCCGATGGGCACCCCGCTGTTGGCCGCGGCGGCCCGGGAGGCCGTCGTCCTCCCCTGGAGAGACACATGAAACGCTCCCCCCACCTGCGGCTCAGACGGCCCCTGGCAGCGGCGGCGGCCGCGGCCGGGCTGCTGGGTCTGCTCACCGCCGCACCGGACCCGGCGGGCTCCTCCTCCGCCGTACCCGTGGCGGCTGCCGGGAACACGGCGACGGTCTTCTACTACACCAAGACCCGTGACTGGTCCGCGTACAGCCTCCACTACGCGCCCGACGGCGGTGCCTGGACCGCCGTGCCCGGCGTACGGATGGAGGCCGCGTGCACGGACTGGGTCAAGAAGACCGTTTCGCTGGGCAGTTCGGCGGGCCTGGCCGCCACCTTCAACAACGGGAACGGGGTCTGGGACAACAACTCCGGGAAGAACTACGCGCTGGGGACCGGCACCATCACCGTCAAGGACGGGGTGGTGGCGCACAGCGACCCGTGCGCCGGCACCGGGACCGATCCGGATCCCTCGCCCTCCCCGACCTCGGGTACGGGGAACACCGCATCGGTGTACTACTCGACCACGACCGTCGGCTGGAGCACCACCAACCTGCACTACCAGCCGGCCGGAGGCTCCTGGACCGCGGTGCCGGGCGTCGGCATGGAGGCGGCCTGCACCGGCTGGGTGAAGCGTTCGGTCGACCTCGGAACCGCGACGAACATGCAGGCCGCGTTCAACAACGGGAACGGGGTCTGGGACAACAACAACGGCGGTAACTACACCCTCCACGCGGGTGTTTCCACGGTCAAGGACAGGGCCGTGACCAAGGACGCCGCGGATCCGTGCGCCGCCGAACCGGCGGACACCGAGGCACCCGCCGCCCCGAAGGCGGTGAAGGCCGACGCGGACGGAGTGTCGGTCGTCCTCACCTGGGAGCCGTCCACCGACAACCGGGGCGTGACGAAATATCAGGTCACGCGTACCGGCGGCAGCGAGGGCGTGATGGTGAGCGACGTGGGCTCGACCGTCTTCTCCGACGCCGGTCTGGAGGAGAAGACGGCCTACAGCTACACCGTCAAGGCGGTCGACGCGGCCGGCAACACCTCGGCGGCCTCTGCCGCCGCGAAGGCGACCACGGGCACCAGACCGCCGGCGCCCGCACAGGGCAAGCCACTGGGCACCGACCCGCGCAAGGACCCGATCTACTTCGTCCTGACCGCCCGCTTCAACGACGGGGACGCCGGCAACAACAGGGGCGGCAGCCAGGACGTGAAGTCCGGCAACGCGGCCAATAAAGACCCCATGTTCCGGGGGGACTTCAAGGGTCTGGTCAACAAGCTCGACTACATCAAGGGGCTCGGGTTCTCGGCCATCTGGATCACTCCGGTGGTGCTGAACCGGTCCGACTACGACTACCACGGGTATCACGGCTACGACTTCTACAAGGTCGACGGCCGCCTCGAATCGGCGGGGGCCTCGTACCAGGACCTGATCAACGCCGCGCACGCCAAGGGCATGAAGATCTACCAGGACGTCGTCTACAACCACTCCTCCCGCTGGGGCGCCAAGGGCCTGTACACCCCGACCGTCTACGGCGTCCGGGACGACCAGTGGAGCTGGTACTACGACGAGAAGAACGAGGGCTTCGAGTACGACGGCGTGAGCGTCGAGACGAAGTCCGGGAAGTCGTACTACAACGGCGACCTGTGGTCCACCGCGGAGCCCTCGGGCAACACCTGCCTCAACTGGGGCAAGCCCACCGGATCCACCTCGGTCGAGGGGTACAAGATCTACAACTGCCAGTGGCCCAACCCGACTTCGGGGATGTTCCCGAAGGAGTACTACCACAACTGCTGGCTGGGGAACTGGGAGGGCGAGGACTCGCGCTCCTGCTGGCTGCACGAGGACCTGGCCGACTTCAACACCGAGTCGGCGCCGGTCCAGAACTACCTGATCGGCGCTTACAACAAGTACATCGACATGGGCGTCGACGGCTTCCGCGTCGACACCGCCGTCCACATTCCGCGCACCACCTGGAACCGCCGCTTCCTGCCCGCGATCCAGGAACGCGTCACCCAGCAGTTCGGCGCCGAGGCCGCGAAGAACTTCTTCGTCTTCGGTGAGGTGGGTGCGTTCGTCAACGACAAGTGGAACCGCGGATCGGTCAACCACTCGGCGCAGTTCTTCACCTGGAAGGAACGCAAGGAGTACAACGCGGACGACACCAAGGCCGCTCTGGAGATGTACGACTACGAGGAGAAGCTGGGCACCGGGGCGCAGCCGACCTCCAGCAACGCCTTCCTGAACGGAAATGTCTACCACACGCCGGACCACAGCGAGTTCTCCGGCATGAACGTCATCGACATGCGGATGCACATGAACTTCGGTGACGCCGACAACGCGTACAACAACGGCAAGGACTCGGACGACAGTTACAACGACGCCACGTACAACGTCGTCTACGTGGACAGCCACGACTACGGACCCAACAAGAGCAGCGAACGCTATGCGGGCGGTACCGACGCCTGGGCCGAGAACATGGCCCTGATGTGGACCTTCCGCGGCATCCCGACGCTCTACTACGGATCGGAGATCGAGTTCCAGGCCGGCAAGCAGATCGACTGCGGGCCCAGTTGCCCGCTGGCGACCACCGGGCGCGCCTACTACGGCGACCACCTCGCGGGCACGGTCGAGGCGTCCGGCTTCGGCAAGGTCTCCTCGGCCACCGGAGAGGTCGCCAGCACGCTGAGCAAGCCGCTGGTCAAGCACGTGCAGCGGCTCAACGAGATCCGCCGTGCCGTCCCGGCCCTGCAGATGGGCCAGTACTCCACCGAGGGCATCACCGGCCGGATGGCGTACAAGCGGCGCTACACCGACGCGGCGAGCGGAGTGGACAGCTTCGCCCTGGTGACGGTCACGGGTGCGGCCGGCTACTCCGGGATTCCCAACGGCACCTACAAGGACGCCGTCACCGGTGACACCCAGGTGGTGTCGGACGGCAAGCTGAGCGTGGCGGCCCCCGGCAAGGGCAACCTGCGGGTCTACGTCCTGGACCTCGGCGGCAGCAACGCGGCCCCGGGCAAGGTCGGGGCGGCCGGTCCGTATCTGAAGTAGCGCGGCGCACCAGGAGGCCCGGCCCGCGGAGTGCGAGACGTCCGCGGGCCGAGCCGTTCCATGGGGGCGGCCGGGGGTTCAGACCGTGACGGCGGTGAGGTGCGGGAACCTGAACTCGGTCCGGCTGCGGAAGACCTCGTCCGGGCGCAGCACGGTGCCGGGGTGGTCCGGCCGGTTGGGTGAGTCGGGCAGGTGCTGGGTCTCCAGGCAGACGGCGCTGTGGCGGTCGTGGCGGCCGCCGCCGGGGGCGGCCAGGGTGCCGTCGAGCTGGTTGGCGGTGTAGACCTGGATGCCGGGTTCGGTGGTCCACACCTCCATGATCCGTCCGGCGCCGGGGGCGGTGAGGCGGGCGGCCCGGCGCAGACCCGTGCCGGGTCCCCGGAGGATCCAGCAGTGGTCGAAGCCGCCCGCCCTGCGCAGCTGTTCGTCGGGGAGCGCGATGCGTTCCCCGACGGTGCACGGGGTGGTGAGGTCGAACGGGGTGGCGTGCACCGGCGCGGGCGGGCCCTCGGGGATGCCGTCCTCGTCGACGGGGAGATAGCGGTCGGCGTCCACCTGGAGGGTGTGGCCGAGGATGTCGCCCCGGGCGGCGAGGTCGAAGTAGGCGTGGTTGGTGAGGTTGAGGACGGTGGGGCGGTCCGTGGTCGCGGTGTAGTCGAGGGCGAGGGTGCCGGCCGCGTCGAGGGCGTAGGTGACGGTGACGTCGAGGGCTCCGGGGAACCCCATGTCGCCGTCGGGGCTGCTCAGGGTGAGGCGGAGTGCCGCCGCCGTGTCGGTGGCCTCCCCGACGGCCTGCCACACCCGGGTGTGGAAGCCGCCGGGCCCGCCGTGCAGGGCGTGTCCCCGGTCGGTGGCGGGAACCTGGTGCTCCGCCTCGTCGAGGGTGAAGCGGCCGTGCGCGATGCGGTTGGCGAAGCGGCCGATGAGGGCGCCGAAGAACGGGTTGCCGCCCGTGTAGTCGTCCAGGCCCGCCAGCGACCGGACGACCGAAGCGGGGGCTCCCCCGGTGTCCGGCACGGTGAGCCGGTGCAGGATTCCGCCGTAGGTGAGGATCTCGGCCCGGACTCCGGTGCCGGAGTCGAGCGTCCAGAGATCGACGTCCGTGCTCCCATGGGCGCCGAACGGTTTGCGGTTCACGGTGGGGCGGGGCATCAGAGATCCTTGCGACGAGCGGACGGCCGGGCGGGGTAATACCGGTCGGGGTGCTACGGTCCGGCCTGCTCGGCAGGGGGCCGGACGGTGGATTCCCGGACGATCAGCCGGTAGCCGGGCCGGGGCCGCCGGGGTGCGGGCACCGCGTCGCCGGAGAGGCGCTCGACGAGGCTGTCGACGGCGAGCCGGGCGATGGCCTCCTTGTCCGGGGCGACCGTGGTCAGCGTGGTGGCTCCGTAGAGGCTCTCCTCGATGTCGTCGAACCCCACGACGGCGACGTCCTCCGGGATGCGCAGACCGCGTTCGGAGAGGGTGCGCATCGCCCCGATGGCGATGAGGTCGTTGTACGCGAACACGGCGTCGGGCTGCTCCCCCCGGTCCAGGAGGGCGGCCATGGCGGTGGCCCCGTCCTCGCGGCCGTAGCCGTCGGTGACCACGACCAGCGACTCGTCGGGGGCGATGCCCTCGGCGGCGAGCTCCTCCCGCCAGCCGCGCAGCCGCAGGTGGGCCGGCTGCCGTTCACGGCCGGTGCGCGAGCCGAGGAAGGCGATCCGCCGGTTCCCCTGGTCGATGAGGTGGCGCACGGCCTCACGGGAGGCCGCCACGTTGTCGATGGCGATGTGGTCGTACGGTGCCTCGTACTCGCGCTCGCCCAGCAGCACCAGCGGTGCCGTCTCGGTGCGCGCCATCAGGTCCTCGGTCTCCAGGTGGATGGGGCTGAGGATGAGGCCGTCGATCACGTGGGACCGGAACCCCTGGCTGACCAGGAGTTCCTTCTCCCGCAGCCCGCCGGTGTGGTCGACCAGCACGGTGTAGTCGTGCCGGGCGGCCGCGTCGACGACCTCACCGGCCAGCTCCGCGAAGTACGGGTTGCCGAACTCGGGGACGGCGAGGGCGATGATGCCCGTGCGGCCCTTGCGCAGATGCCGTGCGGTGAGGTTCGGCCGGTAGCCGAGCTCGTCGATGGCCTGCTGCACCTTGGCGCGCATCTTCGGTGTGACGTGCTGATAGTTGTTCACCACGTTCGACACGGTCTTGATGGATACGCCCGCCCGTTGCGCAACGTCCTTGAGGCTGACGCCCACGGCACTCCCTGAATCGACTTGACGCGCGTTGACGCGCAGTGGCCCGGCTCCGCCGGTTCGGCTCGACCCGTGCCGGGGCCTCGGCCCCGGCACGGGTTCAAGTGGTTCTGCGGCTGCGCGCCAGATAGCGCTGGGCCACGACGACAACGATAAGGAAGCCTCCGCTGACCACCGACTGGTACGAGGAGTTCAGCGAGCCGATCTGATTGATCAGGTTCTGGATGACGGCGAGCAGCAGGACGCCCCAGAGCGTTCCGCTGATCGACCCGGCGCCACCGATCAGGAGTGTGCCGCCGATGACGACGGCGGAGATCGCGTCGAGCTCCATGCCCACGCCGACGATGGTGACCCCGGACGAAAGCCTGGCCGCGTTGAGCGCGCCGGCGAGTCCGGCCAGCAGTCCGCTGAGCGTGTAGACCAGCATCTTGGTACGGGCCACGGGCAGGCCCATCAGGGTGGCCGCGTCGCTGCTGCCGCCGACGGCGAAGAGCGTCTGGCCGAACGAGGTGCGCTGCAGCAGCAGCCCGCCGATGCCGAACAGTACGAGGGCGATGAGGATCGGGTAGCCGAAGCCCCACACGCTCCCCTGCCCGAGCTCGGCGAAGGCCGATCCCTTGGGGACCAGGTAGGTGGTGGCTCCCTCGTCGGTGAGGGCGAGGAGTATGCCGCGGGCCCCCAGCAGGGTGGCGAGCGTGACGATGAACGGTGCCATCCCCGCGCGGGCGACGAGGAAGCCGTTGAGCAGTCCGATCGCGCCGCACGCCACGAGTGGTACGAACAGTGCGGCCAGAAAGCCCCATTGGGAGGCCCAGGCGGCGAGCACGCCGCCCAGCGCGAAGACGGATCCGACGGACAGGTCGATGCCGCCGGTGATGATGACCATGGTCATGCCGAGGGCCACCACGGCGAGGAACGACGCCTGTACGGTCACGCCGCGGGCGTTGTCCAGGGTGGCGAACGTCGGGTAGATGAACGACGCGACGATCACGACCGTGAGCAGGACCGCGAGCACGCCCTGGCGCTGGAGGAGTTCGGCGAGCCGTTGGCCGAGCGGGGGTGGTGCGCCGGTCACGGGGCGGGGCGCGCCGCCACCTGCCGCTGCGGAGGTCTTACGCGGTGCCGGGGCCTGGGCCACCGGTGCGGGTGAGGTTTCGTTCATCGGGACCGACGCTCCCGGGCGACGTAGACGGCGGCGATGATGATGGCCGCCTGGGCGATCTGTGCGGTGGAGTCGGGCAGGTCGTGCTTGACGAGGGTGGCGCGCAGCAGCTGCATCAGCAGGGCGCCCGCCACGGTGCCGAGCACCCGGATGGAACCGCCGTTGAGCGGGGTGCCGCCGACCACGACCGCCGTGATGGCGGAGAGTTCCATGAGGGTGCCGAGCGAGGAGGGGTCGCTGGCGGTGAGCCTGGCGGTGGCGAGGATGCCGGCCAGTGCGGCGAACACCCCGCAGAGCACGTACACACCGATGAGCACCCGGCGCACGGGCAGTCCGGCGAGGGAGGCCGCGGACCGGTTGCCGCCGATGGCGACGACCTGGCGGCCGAAGGTGGTGCGCTGGACCAGGAAGGCTACGGCGACCGCGAGGACCGCCGCGATGAGGACGACCAGCGGGATACCGAGGAAGGATCCGGTGCCGAGCGACAGCAGGTCGGGGTTGACGATCTGCTTGAGCTGCCCGTCCGCCATGACGAGGGCCAGGCCGCGGCCGCCGACGAACAGGGCGAGTGTGGCGACGATCGGCTGGAGTCCGACGAGCGAGACCAGCGTGCCGTTGACCGCTCCGACGAGCGCACCGGCCAGCAGCGCCATGACGAGCGCGGGCACCAGCCCGTAGCCGAGATAGAGCGGCAGGAGCGCGGCGGCCACCGCCATGGTCGAGCCGACGGAGAGGTCGACGCCCTCGGTGCCGATGACCAGGGCCATGCCCAGGGCAACGATGACGATGGGTGCGACCTGGACGAGCTGGGTGCGGAGGTTGTCCGCGGTCATGAAGTGTTCGGTGAACAGGGCGTTGAAGAGGAGCACCACCGCGACGGCGACGTACACGCCGTACTCCTGGTACCAGGCGGGGTCGCGCAGCCGCGCCAGCGGGCGGGCGGCGGGGGTGGAGAGCGTGGCCTGGGTCATCGGGGGTCCTCCTGAGCGGCCGGGGCCTTCCCTGCGGGCGCCGGTGAGTGGTCGGCGAGCACTTCGAGCAGATGGCTCTCTGCCACCTCGTCGCCCGCCAGTTCACCCGCGACCGCGCCGCCGCGCAGGACGACGATGCGGTCGGCGCCCTCGATGAGCTCCTCGATGTCGGAGGAGATGAGCAGGACGGCGAGGCCCTCGCGGGCGAGGTCGTCGATGAGGCTCTGGACCTCGGCCTTGGCACCGACGTCGATGCCGCGGGTGGGCTCGTCGAGCAGCAGGACCTTGGGCTCCAGGCAGAGCCAGCGGGCGAGCAGGACCTTCTGCTGGTTGCCGCCGGAGAGCTCGCCGACCTTCTGTTCGGGGCTCGCCGCCTTGATCCGCAGCCGCTTCATGAAGATGTCGACGATGCGGTCCTGCCTGGCACGGGAGACGACACCGGCGCGGGAGAGGCGCGGCATCGCGGCCAGCACGATGTTCTCGCGCACCGAGAGACCCGGGACGATGCCCTCGGCCTTGCGGTCCTCGGGCAGCAGGCTGATGCCGGCCCGGACGGCTCCGGCGGAGGTGAGCCTGCGCAGGATGCGCCCGCCGACCCCGATCTCACCGGAGTCCAGGCTCAGCGCACCGGCCAGGGCCTTCGCGGTCTCGCTGCGGCCGGAGCCGAGGAGCCCGCCGAGGCCGAGCACCTCACCGGCGTACAGGGACAGTGATATGTCGTGGAGCTGGTGGTTGCGGGAGAGGCCGGTCGCGGTGAGCACCGGGGTGCGCGAGGCGTCGTGGCCCTCGGAGCCGAAGCTGGTGAGGCCGGTGCGGCGGACCTCGGCCATGTCGCGGCCGAGCATCATCGAGACGAGCTGCATGCGGTCGAGGTCGGCGAGGTCGCCGGTGTGGATGTGGCGGCCGTCGCGGAGCACGGTGACGCGGTCGCAGATCCGGTAGAGCTCGTCCATGCGGTGGCTGACGTAGAGCACCGCGATCCCGCGTGCGCGCAGGTCCTCGATGACCCGGAAGAGGGTCTCGACCTCGCGCGGCTCCAGCGAGGAGGTGGGTTCGTCCATGATGACGACCTGGGCGTTGACCGAGACGGCACGGGCGAGGGCGACCATCTGCTGGGTGCCGATGCCCAGGGTGTGCAGGGGCCGCTTCGGGTCGACGCGTACGCCGAAGCCGTCGAGCAGCTCGGTGGTCTCGCGGTGCATACGGCCGAAGTCGATCAGGCCGAAGCGGTTCTTCGGCTCACGCCCGAGGAATATGTTGCGCGCCACGCTCATCAGCGGGACGAGGTTCACCTCCTGGTAGATCGTGGAGATGCCGGCCTGCTGCGCCTCGAACGGCCGGGCGAAGGCGATCTGTTGCCCGGTCAGCCGCAGCTCGCCCTCGTCGGGCTGGTAGACGCCGGTCAGCACCTTGATCAGGGTGGACTTGCCGGCTCCGTTCTCCCCCACCAGTGCGTGGGTCTCCCCGGCGCGCAGGGAGAAGGAGACGTCGTCGAGGGCGACGACGCCCGGGAACCGCTTGCTCACCGAGCGCGCTTCGAGGACGGCCCCGGCCGGCGCGGGGGCCTGCTCCGCGTCGGTGGTCTCCTTCACGAAGGAGGCCGGCGTGGTGGATTCACCGGCGTCGGCGGCGGATGCGGTCGCCTCCTTCGCGTCGGCGGCCGGCTCCGGCGGCTGCGGTACTGCTTCGGGTGGTGCCATGGCTTGTCTCGGCCTTCCGCTCTTCCAAGGGTGTGGGCCCGGTGGCCGCCGTGACGGGTGGGAGCGTCATGGCGGCGGTCCGTCGCCGGGGAGCCGGTGGGAGCCGGGCGGGACGCGTGCGGATCGGTACGCGTCCCGCCCGGTCCGGCGGCTGCCTGGCGGTGCTACGGGCAGGTGGGGCGGGTCCTGTTCAGAACGCGCCGCCGAGCGAGGCCTTGGCGTTGGACTCGTCGTAGGCACGGTCGGAGATGATGACGTTCTCCGGGATCTCCTCGCCGCCGTAGAACTTCTGGGCGGTCGCGAAGGCCAGCGGGCCGAAGCGCGGGTTCGACTCGATGACGGCGTTGTACTCGCCGTTGACCAGAGCCTGGACGGCGTTGCGGGTGCCGTCGACGGAGACGATCTTGACGTCCTTGCCGGGCTTCTTGCCGGCGGCCTTCAGCGCGGTGACGGCGCCGAGACCCATCTCGTCGTTCTCCGCGTAGACGGCGGTGATGTCGGGCTTGGACTGGATGAGCTGCTCCATGACCTGCTGGCCCTTGTCGCGGGCGAACTCGCCGGTCTGCTGGGCGACGATCTTCAGGCCGGGCGCCTTGGCCTTGAGCTGGTCGACGAAGCCCTTGGTGCGGTCGGTGGTGACGTTGTTGCCGGAGGCGCCGAGGAGGATGGCGACCTTGCCCTTGCCGCCGGTCGTCTTGATCATCGCGTCCGCCGCGCGCTTGCCCTGCTCGACGAAGTCGGAGCCGAGGAAGGCCACGTAGTCCTTGCACGCGGTGGAGTTGAGCTTGCGGTCGACGGTGAGGACCGGGACCTTCTTGGCGGCGGCGGCCTTCAGCGCCGGCTCCAGGCCGTCCGAGTTCAGCGGGGCGACGATGAGGAACTGGGCGCCCTGGGACAGCATGTCCTGGATGTCGCTGATCTGCTTGGACAGCTGCGACTGGGCGTTGGTGGTGAGCAGCTTCTTGACGCCGACCTTCTTGGCCTCGTCCTTGATGGACTGGGTCTCGGCGATCCGGAACGGGTTGGCCTCCTTCTCCGACTGGGAGAAGCCGACCACCGCGTCCTTCAGGTCCAGCTCGGGCGACCCGTAGGTCTGCAGCGAGCAGCCGGAACCGGACGAGGAATCGGGGGACTTGGCCGCCTGGGCGCCCTGGCTGCTGTCAGCGCTCGCGTTGTCCGAGCCCTCCGACTTGGAGCAGCCGGAGGCGGCCAGCGTGGCGGTGGCGGCGAGGAGGCAGGCCACGGCGAGGGTACGGGTTCGGCGCTGGATCATCATGCGCGGGAGCTCCTTGGCGGGTTGACGGCACGCCGACGGGCGTGCGGTCGGGCATGGCTGGACGATGCATCGGCCGCTCGGCGGCTGATGTCACTGCATTGCTCACGACCCCCGCCAGTGCTTCACGGGGGTGGGCCCCAGCTGCACGAACTGCGGTCGTGAGAGTCTGCGCGGCCTCTCGGCGGCTCGGTTTACAACGTTATATAGGCGGCGCGGCACGGGCGGCAAGAGCGTTGTCGATGCGTTTCCAAAATGTGTCGGAGTTGCCCGCGGCCGAACGGCGCCCCCGGCCCGCCGGTTGCCGCCGCACCCCTGGACAGTCGCTCGACACCGTGTTGTCATACCGCCGGCAGTAATTTTTCCAACGTTGCAAGAACGTTGCCGTGCAGCCCTCCGGCCGCGACGGCGCTCCTTGCCGTGCGCACGCCCCGGCATCCCCCCCCGGACCGGTGCGTCACGGCAGCCCGCACGTGTCATGCGCCTTCCCCGAGCCGGAGTCCCCGCACGGCCGGCAGAGAGCAGGAGACCCCTCTCCATTCCCCTGAACCGCGGACAACTCATGGCGGGCGCAGTGGCCACGGCCGCCGCCACCACGGCGGCGACCGGCCGCTGGGCCACCACCGCGACCGCGGCCGAGCACCGGACCAGACCGGCTCACGGCGGTCACTACTCCCCCAACGCCGCGCCCCTGCACCCGACGGCGTTCCTGAAACTGCCGCCGGGCCGGGTCACCGCGCGCGGCTGGCTGGCCGGACAGCTGGGACTCCAGCTGGACGGCCTCTGCGGCCGGTACGAGGAGTTCTCGCACTTCCTCGACTTCGGCGCCACCTACTGGGTCCGCCCCGAACTGGGCGGCTGGGAGGAGGTCCCGTACTGGCTGCGCGGGTACACCGACCTGGCGATCGTCACCGGTGACGCCAAGGCGCCGGCGGCCGTCCGCCGCTGGTTCGACGCGATCCTCGCCACCCAGCAGTCCGACGGCTTCTTCGGCCCGAAGTAACTGCGTACGTCACTGAACGGCGGCCCGGACTTCTGGCCCTTCCTGCCGCTGGTCCAGGCACTGCGCTCCTGGCAGGAGTACTCCGGCGACACCCGCGTCATCCCGTTCCTCAGCAGGTTCTTCCGCTACATGAACGCCCAGGGGCCGGGGGCCTTCAACACCAGCTGGATCGCGCTGCGCTGGGGCGACGGCCTGGACAGCGTGTTCTGGCTCTTCAACCGCACCGGTGACACCTTCCTGCTGGACCTCGCCGACAAGATCCACGCTAACGGCGCCGACTGGGGCGAAACCTGGTCAACCCGCACAACGTCAACATCGCGCAGGGCTTCCGCGAGCCCGCCCAGCACGCGCTGCGCAGCGGTTCGGCCCAGGACACCCGCAACACGTACGGGACGTACGGCAAGGCTACGGACCAGTACGGCCGGTTCCCGGGCGGCGGCTTCGCCGTGGACGAGAACGCGCGCCCCGGGCACGGCGACCCCCGGCAGGGCTTCGAGACCTGCGGGATCGTCGAGTTCATGGCCGGCCACCAGTTGCTCACCCGGATCACCGGCGATCCGCTGTGGGCCGACCGCTGCGAGGAGCTGGCGTTCAACTCGCTGCCGGCCGCCCTCGACCCCTCGGGCCGGGCGGTGCACTACATCACCAGCGCCAACAGCGTCGATCTGGACAACGCCGCCAAGAAGGACCGGCAGTTCCAGAACGGCTTCGCCATGCAGGCGTTCCTGCCCGGCGTCGACCAGTACCGCTGCTGCCCGCACAACTACGGCATGGGCTGGCCCTACTTCACCGAGGAGCTCCGGCTCGCCACCCCCGACAGGGGGGCTCGTCGCCGCAATGTACGCCGCCTGCTAGGTCACCGCGAAGGTCGCCGGCGGCACCGAGGTCACCTTCACAGAGGAGACCGGATACCCGTTCACGGACACGCTGCGCCTGAAGGCGCCCGCGCGACTGCGCTTCCCGCTGGTGCTGCGAGTGCCCGCCTGGTGCGACGCCCCGGAGATCGAGGTGAACGGGCGCCTTGTGGACGCCCCTGCCGGTCCCGCCTTCACCCGCGTCGAGCGCAGCTGGTCCGACGGCGACAGAGTGACTCCGCGCTTCCCGCAGACGACCACCGTCCGCACCTGGGGGCGCAACCACGGCTCCGTCAGCGTGGACCGCGGCCCGCTCACGTACTCCCTGCGGATCGGTGAGGAGTACCGGCGCATCGGCGGCACCGACCGGTTCCCGGAGTACGAGGTGCATGCCACCGGTCCGTGGAACTACGGGCTCGTCCTGGACGGGAGGAAGCGGGCCGCCTCACTGCGCCCCCACACGGTCCGCCGCCCCAGGGACGCCAACCCGTTCACCCTCGACGGCACCCCGCTGACCACGACCGCGCGGGCCCGCCGGATCCCGGAGTGGACCGCGGACGGCGAGCACGTCGTCACCCCGCTCCAGGACAGTCCGGCCCGCAGCACGGAGCCGGTGGAGGAGGTCACGCTCGTCCCCATGGGGGCGGCACGGCTGCGCATCACCTCGTTCCCGACGGCCGTTCCCGGCGGCTCGCCCTGGCTGACCGGCGGCTGGTAGCGCGTCCGCAACCGGCATACCGGCAAGGTCCTCGGCGTCGACAACATGTCCACCGCAGACAGCGCCCACGTCGTCCAGTTCGACGACAACGGCACCGACGACCACCTCTGGCAGCTCGTCCGACCCGCGGCGTTCCACGTACTCCCCGCACAGCTCCCCGCGCCGCCCGGCGCGTGGAGCTTCCCCGTGACGGCGGCGACGGCCGGTGCGCTACCGCGTCGCGCCGGCCGGTGCGACGTAGGTGTGCAGCAGGGCCGTGCGGCCGTCGGCGGTCCGCCAGTCGCCGGGGCGGCTGCCGGCATGGCGCCAGCCGGCCCGCTCGTAGAGCGCGACGGCGGCCCCGCCGCCGTCCTCCACCTCCAGGACCAGCCGCAGACCGATGGCTGTCGCGGCTGTCGTCGCGGTCGCGAGCAGCGCACTCGCCACTCCGCGCCGCCGGGCCGATGCCGTGGCGAACAGCCTTGACACCGAAGCCAGTTCGTCCGGCGGGAGGCCCGCATCCGCCGCCATGACGCGGTCGGTCCGGGTGAGTGCCACATGCCCGAGGACGTCCGTGCCGTCCACGGCCACCCAGGCCTCCAGCAGACCGTCGGGGGTGAGCCAGCCCGCCGGGTCGGCCGGCCACCGCGCCGGGTAGCGGTCCGCCTCGTGCACCGTGGCCAGCGCCTCGACGCACGCCTTCATGTCGTCGTCGCGGCGGCGACGGATCTCGGGCCGTTCCATCCCTCGATCCTCACACGACGCCCGGACCGGCCGGGCCGCCGGGGCATGGCGCTGCCTGCCGTCACGGCTGTGACGGCAGGCAGCGGGTCACCGTGCCGTACGGTCTACGGCTGTTCGGTACCGTGCAGCTTGCTCACCTCGTCCGCGGTCAGGGCCTTGTCGTACACCCTGACCTGGTCGATGGAGCCGTTCCAGAAGTCGCCCTTCGCGCCCGCGTACTGGGCACGGCCCACGGAGAGCGGGCCGGTGCTGACGTCCGCGGATCCGGCCGGGGCCGTGGCGGCGAGGCTGCCGTCGACGTACAGCTTCAGCTCGTCGCCGTCGCGCACGCCCACCAGGTGGTACCACTTGCCGGTCTCGGGCGTCATCTCCGCCCGCGCCCGCTTCCCGCCCGGCGTGCTGAACGCGAACGCGCCCTGCCCGTACTGGAGATAGAACGGGTTCTCCGTGCGGCGGCCGTCCTGGCTGACCACCGTCGCGTAGTTGCCGGGCAGCGCGTCGAGCGAGGCCCAGGCCGAGACGGTGTAGTCGCCGGTGGTGTCGACGACCGGGCTCGCCGTCTCGGCGTACTGGCCCTCGCCGTTGAGCTTCAGCGCGGAGCCGTGGACGCCGGGCGTCCAGGTGGTACCGGCGGAGAGGGTGAGCGGGAGGTGGTTGGGGCCCTGGTCGCTCGCCTTGGTGCCCTTGCCCTCGTCGAGGTTCCAGGCGGCGCCGCCCTTCACCTCGTCGCGGTGGCCGGCGGCCGCACCGGCCGCGACGACCTGCTCGTTGATCTGCCGGACCTTCCTGGCATCGACCTTGATCTCGCGCCGGTCGTAGGTGTAGAGGCCGTTCAGCTCGTTCTCCAGGTCGCTGACCTGAGTGTACACCGAGCCGGACAGTTCGGCGCCGGCGGCCGCGAGGTAGTACGTGCGCGTGTTGTCCACGTACTTGGCCGTGAGGGCGTCCTTGTCCGCGACCCCGCTGTAGATCGCCGCGGGAGCACCCGGCCACATGTGGCCGGCGGTACGGAGCGTGAAGCCGCCGTGCTCACCGTCCATCGCCGCCCGGTCGTCCGGGAACGGTGCGTCGTTGTTGACGTAGTCGTGGTGGTCGATGATGTCGCCCTTGCCCGAGTCACCCTTGGACGAGCAGCAGTTGACACCGCTGTGCGCGTTGACGACGCGGGAGGGATCGGCGGCCTCGACCGCCTCGGTGATCTCGCCGGTCTCGGTGCGGTCCCACTCGCCCCAGCCCTCGTTGAAGACGATCCAGCCGCCGATCGAGGGCGAGTTGTGGAGCTGCTCCATCATCTGCTTGCCCTGCGAGAGGAAGGCCTGCTGCCCCTTCTCGCCGGTGATGTCGGAGGAGACGAAGTCCTGCCAGACCAGCAGGCCGAGCTGGTCCGCGTGGTAGTACCAGCGCGCCGACTCCACCTTGATGTGCTTGCGCACCGCGTTGAAGCCGAGCTTCTTCTGCGCCTTCAGGTCGAAGGTCAGTGCGGCGTCGCTCGGCTGGGTGTAGAGGCCGTCGGGCCAGAAGCCCTGGTCCAGCATGGCGAGGGAGAAGAACGGCTTCCCGTTGAGGACCAGCTTCTGGTAGCCGCCGACCTTCTGGATGCCGAGGGAGCGCATACCGAAGTAGCTGTCGACGGTGTCCTGGGAACGGCCGTCGGTGAGGGTGACCTCGAGGTCGTACAGGTAGGGGTCGTCCGGGGTCCAGAGGTGCTGCTTCTTGACGGGCAGGCTCAGCGCGTGGTTCGCCGGGCCGGTGACCGTGCCGACGACCTTGCCCTTCTTGTCCCGGGCGACGGCCTTGATCCGCGCGCCGGCCGAGGCGTCGGCGGAGTTGACCGTCAGGGCCAGCCGGCCCTTGCCGATGTCGGGGGTGGTCGTCAGGGTGTCCACGGAGGCGGGGGCGACCGGCTCCATCCAGACGGTCTGCCAGATACCGGAGGACGGGGTGTAGACGATGCCGCCGGGGTTGCGGGACTGCTTGCCCTTCGGCTGGTCGTCACCGGTGGTGTCGGTGACCGCGACGACGATCTCCTGCGGGCCGCTGCCCTTGACCGCGTCGGTGATGTCGGCGCTGAAGGAGGTGTAGCCGCCGGTGTGCTCGGCGACCTTCTTGCCGTTGACCCAGACGCGGGCCTGGTAGTCGACGGCGCCGAAGTTGAGCTTCAGCCGGTTGCCCTGCTTGCCCTTGCTCCGGCCCTGGTCCACGGACCACTTCTTCGGCACGGTGACGAGCTTGCGGTAGAACATGTGGTCTTCGTGGCGTTCGAGACCGGAGAGCTGCGACTCGACGGGGAACGGCACGGTGATCCGCTCACCGAGCTTCTTCCCGAACACGGGCTGCTCGCCCGCCGCGGCTCCGGCGAACTCCCACGGGCCGTTGAGGTTCCGCCACTGGTCGCGGACCTGCTGCGGCCGCGGGTACTCGGGCAGCGGGTGGTTGCGGTCGAGCTTGTCGCCCCAGGTCGTGGTCAGCCGGTGCGTGGAGAGGTTCCTGGCCGTGCGGCTGATCTCGGGGACGGCCTTGCCGCCTGCCGTGAGACCGCCCTTGCCGTCGTACGCGACACGGACCTGCTGGCCCTTCTGGACGGGCGCGGCCAGGGTGACGGTCAGGGCCTTGGAGTTGCCGGACGCGCGGGCGACGGACTTCACCGGGATCGGCGAGGTGTCCGCCTCGATCCTGAGGTGGTCCTTCACCTGGGAGAACGTGCCGACCTTGTCGTCGAACGTCGCCTGGAGCCGCTGCCCGTCGCCCGCGACGCTCAGCCCGACCGGATAGACCTCGAAGTCGGCCGGCGGGGTGAAGGCCGACTCGGGCACGATCTGCTTCGGGAGCTTCGCGCTGGACCAGCGCAGGAACATGTTGGCGCCGCCGGTGTCCTGGAACATCTCCAGCTTGAACGCGTGCGGCTCGCCGGCCTTCAGCGCGACCGGCTCGCCGGTCTGCTCGTTGTCCCAGTCGGGCTCCCAGTGGTCGATGACCACCTTGCCGTCGATGTAGAGCCGGAAGCCGTTGTCGCCGCTCGCGGAGAAGGTGTAGTCGCCGGTCTCGGGCGCCTGGATGCTGCCGGTCCAGCGTGCGGTGGTGTTCTCGGTCCGGCCGGTCGTGGACTCGAACGTGCCGGTGAGGCCCGGGAAGTTGATCTCCGGGTCGAGGGCGACTCCGCCGAGCTTGTCGAAGTCCCGCGCGCCGGGCTCGGACATGCTGAAGTACTCGCCCTTCAGCCCGTGCACGGCGGTGGCCGGATTGTCGGCCCCCTTCACGGAAGCGGCGGTGGCTGCGGAAGAAGCGGGGGCGGCAGCGGCGGCGGGGACCAGGGTGGCCCCGACGGGTATCAGCAGCGCGGCGGCGCAGGCCACCGTTCTGAGCAGAGCGCGGGGTCGGGGCATTTGTCGTCTCAAGGCGTCGTCCTGTCGAGAGAGCTGAAGTGCCTCGAACCTGTGAGGCACAGCACACAATCGAACATTGAGCCACAGCACCAAACGCAAAACAACAGTCGTGCACAGAGAATTTTCAACGATAGAAAGATGGGGTGCCCAGGGGTCGCCCCGTGTGGCGACGGGCCCCCGCGATCGGTCGCGGGGGCCCGTCGTCCGGTGATCGCGCGACTACCGCGGCAGCCCGGAAGCTCGTGGCCCAGGAGGTGTTCGCCTTCGTGGAGAGGCGGTAGGCCAGCGTGCCGCCCCTCGCGAGCAGGCTCGCGTCCGTCCACGAGCGGTCGCTCCGCCTGCCGTTGACCGTCAGCACGTCGATGTACGCGTGCGTGGCGTCGGCGGCCGGGGCGGTGATCGTGATGTCCCTGCCGTGCGGGCGGTCGATGACGGCCTTCGGGAACAGCGGGGCACCCAGCAGCATGGCGCCGCCGCCCGGCGACTGCGGGTACAGGCCGAGCGCGGAGAAGACGTACCAGGCGGACATGGTGCCCAGGTCGTCGTTACCGGGCAGACCCCTCGGGCCCGTGCCGTAGACCGTGTTCAGGATCTCGCGGACGGTCGCCTGGGTCTTCCACGGCTGCCCGAGCGCGTTGTAGAGCCAAGGGGCGTGGATGCCGGGCTCGTTGGTCGGGTCGTAGCGCACGGAGTCGCCGCCCTTCACCGACCAGGAGCCGTCCGCCTTGTGGAAGAAGCCGTCGAGGCGCTGCGCCGCGACGTCCCGGCCGCCCATCGCCTCGGCCAGCCCCTGGACGTCCTGCGGCACCATCCAGGTGTACGTGGCGCTGGTGCCCTGCGCGAAGCCGAGTTCGCTGCCCGGGGCGAACGGGGAGACCCATGAGCCGTCCAGGTTGCGCGCCTGGACGTAGCCGTTGGCGCCGGCCCCGTCGGTGGCCGCCGCGTTGAACACGTTGCGCCACCAGCCGCCGCGCTCCTTGAACGCCTTGGCCTCCTTGTCGCGGCCCAGCAGTGCGGCCCAGCGGCCGAGCGCGTCGTCGGCGACCGCGTCCTCCAGGGTCTCTGCGGCGCCGCCCCAGCAGTGACAGACGTCCTGCGGCGCGTAGTGGGACTTCAGGTACTGGGCCAGATTGGGCCGCTGGCCGGTGCACTGGCCGGGACAGCCGGCGTCCGAGAGGCCGTCGTCGACGGGGACGGTCGCCTGGCGCGCCAGCGACTCGTAGGCGCCCTCGTAGTCGAAGTTCCGTACCCCCATGGCGTAGAACGTGGCGAGGGTCGCGGCGGTGGGGTCACCGGTCATGACATGGGTGGCGCCGTTGATGTGCACCCAGCGGTCCCACACGCCGCCGTTCTGCCGGGCGAAGTTGTAGAGCGACTGGGCGAAGTCCCCGGCGATCTCCGGTTTGAGCAGGGCCAGCAGCTGTATCTGCGCCCGGTACTGGTCCCAGCCCGAGAAGTTGCTGTACTGCGCGCCCTGTCCACGCGCCACCCGGTGCGGGGCGCCGTCCATGCCCGGGTAACGGCCGTCGGTGTCGCTGATCACGTTGGGCTGCATCAGGGAGTGGTACAGCGCGGTGTAGAAGGTGGTGCGCTGCGCCTCGGTGCCGCCGCCCGTGCGTACGGAGTTCAGCTCCCGGTCCCAGGTGCGGCTCGCGGAGGCCGCCACGTCGTCCACGTCGGCGTGCGGGGCGATCTCGGTGCGCAGGTTGGCCTCGGCACCGGCCTGGCTGACGTAGGAGATGCCGATCCGCATGTGGACATCGTTGTCGGAGGCGGTGTCGAAGCCGACCCAGCCGCCCGATCCGCGGCCGGCCCGGTCCGCTCCGGTGGCGTAGCCCTCGCCGCCGCTGCCGGTGGTCGAGCCGGGGGCGAGGGTGCCGTCCTTCCAGGTGCCGGTGGTGGAGAAGGCGCGGTCGAAGGAGGCGCTGAAGTAGAGCCGGTAGTAGCTCTTGCGGTTGTTGGTACCCCCGTTGGCCCGCCGTCCGCAGAACGCGCCGGTGAGCACGGAGCCGGTGACCTTGCGGTGCGCGGTGTCGATCTCGACCTGCGCATCCTCGCTGCCGTTGAGCGAGTTCGAGACCCGGAAGAGGAGGTTGGCGGGCTTCCCCGCCGGGAAGCCGAAGTCGGCCACGCCCGCGCGGCGGCTCACCGCGAGGTCCGCGGTGGCTCCGGAGTCGAGGCCGACGGTGTAGCGGCCCGGGACGGCGCGCTCGTCGTCGTGCGAGAAGTCCGCGGCGTAGACGGCGTCCTTGGTGTCGGCGGACGGCGACGAGGTGACGTCCCCGACGAACGGCATGATCGGGATGTCCCCGGCCGCACCGGGATTGCACCCCGCGCCGTTGACGTGCGTGAGGCTCAGTCCGCGCAGCCGGGTGGCGCCGTACTCGTAGCCGTTCGCGGCGCCGGTGCTCGTCTGGTCGCCCGTCGTGCTCGTCGGCGACCAGCCGATCATGCCGTACGGGAGGGTGGCGCCGGGAAAGGTGTTGCCGCCGTTGGCGCTGCCGATCAGCGGGTCGACATAGGCGGTGGGGCGTGCGGTGGGGGTCGCGGCCTCGGCGGCCGGGGGCAGGACCGCGGCGGCGAGTGCGCCGGTGACAAGTACGGCGGCTGTTCGCGCGGCGAGGCGCCGGGCCGCGGGGAACGGTCTGGTGGGCATGTAGCGGTACCTTCCAGGGAGTTCGGACAACGTTGTCTTCGTCCGGGGTGGAGCCGGCGACAACGGTGATCGATGCGCGGCCGAGCGTAGATCCCCCCGGCGCGGGAGGGAATGCCTCAACCGTCATCCCTGATGAATGCGCGGTGAACGAATGCCGCGGCCCGCCGGGCACACGGCCGCCCTCCCCGTACGTGCCGGACGCGCCGCCGGAGGGCGGCGGGCCCGGACGCACGGAGAGGGCGGATGGCCTCGGGTGCGGTCAGATCGCGTAGCCGTACTGCTCGGGGGCGCGCACCGTGCCGCTCAGCTCGCGCGCCGCGTACTGCGCCCACGACGGGCTGCGCAGGAGTTCGCGTCCGAGGAGGACTGCGTCCGCGCGGCCCTCATTAAGGATCTTCTCTGCCTGCTGGGGATCGGTGATCAGGCCCACGGCCGCGACGGGCAGACCGGTCTCCCGCTTCACGCGCTCGGCGAAGGGGACCTGGTAGCCGGGCCCGGTCGCGATACGGGCGCGGGGGGCGTTCCCGCCGGTGGAGACGTCCAGCAGGTCCACTCCGTGGGCCCGGAGCTCACCGGCCAGCCGTACGGTCTCGTCGGCGGTCCAGCCCTCGCGCTCGTCCTCGGCGTTCTCGGTGAGCCAGTCCGTCGCGGAGATGCGGAAGAGGACCGGCAGGTCCTCCGGCCACACCTCCCGCACGGCGTCGACGACCTGGAGTGCGAACCGGACGCGGTTCTCGTAGCTGCCGCCGTACTCGTCGGTGCGCTTGTTGCTGTGCGGGGAGAGGAACTGCCCGATGAGGTAGCCGTGCGCACCGTGCACCTCCACGGCGTCGAAGCCCGCTTCGAGCGCGCGGCGCGCGGCCTCGCGGAAGTCGGCGACGACGCCCTGGATCTCGTCCGCGGTCAGTTCGTGCGGCACGGGGTGACCGGTGTCGAACGGCAGCGGGCTGGGCGCGACGGGCGTCCAGCCGTGCGCGTCGGGGCCGACGGGTCCGCCGCCGGTCCAGGGGGCGGCGGTCGAGGCCTTGCGTCCGGCGTGCGCCAGCTGGATTCCGACGGCCGAGCCCTGTGCCTTGACGAAGTCGGTGATCCGGCGGAACGCCGCGACCTGAGTGTCGTTCCAGATGCCGAGGTCGGCGGGGCTGATCCGGCCCTCGGGGCTGACGGCCGTCGCCTCGGTGAGGATGAGCCCGGTGCCGCCGGTGGCGCGGGCCGCGAGATGGGCGAAGTGCCAGTCGGTGGGCACACCCGCGTCGGGCCCCACCGGTTCGGCGCTGTACTGGCACATCGGTGCCATCCACACCCGGTTGGGCACGACAAGCGACCTCAGGGTGAAGGGCTCGAAAAGGGCACTCACGACGGACTCCGTTTCGCCGGGTACGGAAGGATCGCTAGTACGATACCTCCCGTACTACGACGTCCGTCAAATTACGATGCCTCCCGTACGAGGTCCGGGCCCGCGCCCCTCAGGTCAGTGGGTTCTCAGGACAGTGGGTAGGACGTCCGGCCGGATTCCTCGTCGATCTCGTCGTGGGCCTTGGTCAGCAGCTTCATCGCCAGCTCGTTGAGGGCGCGGGCACCCGCGATCTCCTCGCCCACCCGGGGCTGCCCGGAGTCCGAGGGGTGCCGGCTGGCGTAGCCGTGGGCGCGCACCTCACTCCCGTCGGAGAGCCGCACCAGAGCGGCGGCGCGGGTGCGGTGGGTGTCCTCCTCGAATTCCAGCTCGATGTGCCATCCGACAGCGGTCTGCGTCATGGTGCTCACCTCCGGAGCGTGTGCCTCCAGGGTGCGCCCCTTCCGGCGGCGATGCGCGGCGGATCAGTGCGCCGGGCGCCCTCGGCGGCGCAGGGTGATGCGGGCGTCCGCGTCGTACAGCTGGTTCCAGCTGCGTCCGGCGCCCGACTTCCAGGTCACGTGGACGGTGGCCCCGTCGGTTCTGACCCCGTCCACCGTCATCGCACGGTCGCCGTCGCGTACGTCTCCGCGGCGCAGCTCGTCCGCCCTGACCGTGACGGGGTCCGCAGAGCGCACGCTCTCCACCTCGTCCGCCGCGAGGCCGAGGGCGGCGGCCAGTTCGCGGGCCCGGTCGGGGGTGCAGATCAGCGAGAGCTCTCCCGACGGAGTGCCGAGCCTGACCTCGACCCCCGCCCCGACCGGGGTCACCTCCAGGTGTCCGGCCGGCGCACCGCTGTCCTCGTCGTTCGCACTGTTCATTCGCTCTGCATCTCCCTTGCCCGGACTTCCCGGGTCCTCAGTGCGGCCGGAGGCTCTCCGGCCGGGCCCAGGCAGCTGGGCTTGAGGCCGCCGGTGCCGATCACCAGGCTCTGGAGCACCACCGTCGGATCGGCCATCCAGAATTTGAGCACACGCACACCGGCGGCGGCGATGTGGTGCACCGTACTGGTGATGCTGACGCTGTCGGAGGTGTGGCGGGCCCACTGCTCGTCGGACGTGTCGAAAGTTTCGTGGACCTCCCCGCACGTCCGGCGGGGAGGTCCGCGGGCGGCCGGTCAGTGCGCGGCGGGCTCGACCGAGGTGCCGCAGACGAGCCGCCGCCGGTGGTCGACGGTCCGCTCGGGCCCGGTGAGGCGCAGCCGTACCGTCCGGCGGACGCCGGTGGCGGCGCTGGACGTGGCGAGCCGCAGTTCGAGCTCGCCGGGCTCGACGACGCGGCGGCCGCCGATGCCGGTGAAGGACACCAGGTCGGCGTGGAAATGGAACCGGACCCCGGCTGCCGCACCGGCGGCGAGCGGCACCCGCGCGTAGCCGATCAGCCGGGCCTGGGGGCGGGTCGTCTGGGCGACCGGGTCGTGGACGTACAGCTGCACGACTTCGGCGCCCTCGCGGTCACCGGTGTTGCGGATGGTGAGTGCGAGGTCGGCCGAGCCGTCGGTGGGGATCTCGGCCGGCGCCGGATCGCCCGGCTCCCAGTCGAAGGAGGTGTAGGACATGCCGTGCCCGAAGGGGTAGAGCGGTGTCGGGTCCAGATTGCTGACTCCGCTCGCCAGCCCCAGCGGAGGCTGCAGATACGTCCACGGCTGGCCGCCCGGACCCTTCGGTACGCCGACCGGCAGCCGGCCGGAGGGGTTGACCCGGCCGGAGAGCACCCCGGCCAGCGCCGGACCGCCCTCCTCGCCGGGGAAGAAGGCCTGCACGACGGCGGCCGCCCGGTCCGCCCATCGCCCCAGCGCGTACGGGCGGCCGGTGAGCAGCACCAGGACCACCGGGGTGCCGCCGGCCAGCAGGGCGTCCAGCAGCTCGCCCTGGACGCCGGGCAGCGAGAGGTCGGCGGCGTCGCAGCCCTCACCGGAGGTGCCGCGGCCGAAGAGACCCGCCCGGTCGCCGAGGACGGCGACACACACATCGGCGTTCCCGGCCAGCCTGACGGCGTCCGGAATCCCGGACGTGTCCGTGCCGTCCACCTCGCACCCTGCGGTGAATTCGACGTCCGCGCCCGGGAATTCGCCGCGCAGCGACTCCAGCACGGTCGGCACGTCGATTCCCATCGCGGTCTCGGGGTGCGAGACGCCGACATGGCTGGGGAAGGAGTAGCAGCCGAGCATGGCGAGCGCGTCGTCGGCGCGCGGTCCGACCACCGCGATCCGGCCGGGGCCGCGCAGTGGCAGTGCGCCACCGGGGTTGGCGAGCAGCACACAGGCCTGCTCGGCGAGTTCGCGGGCCAGCGCCCGGTTCTCCGGCGGGTCGAGGTCGACGGTGTCCCTGGCCCGCTCGGGGTCCGCGTCCCGCAGGGCGGTGGGCAGCGGCGACCAGTCGGGGTCGAGCAGGCCGAGTTCGCATTTCTGCAGCAGTACGCGGTGCAGGGCCCGGTCGACGAGTTCCTCGGCCACGGTTCCGTCCCGTACGGCGGCGACGAGGGCGTCGCCGTAGCTGCGGACGGTGGGAAGTTCCACGTCGACGCCGGCGCCCAGGGCGAGCCGGGCGGCGTCCGCGCGGTCGGCGGCGACCTTGTGGAGGGTCTCCAGAAAGCCGATGCCGAAGTAGTCGGCGACGACCGTCCCGGTGAACCCCCAGGTGTCCCGGAGCAGTTCGGTGAGCAGGGCGGGGTCGGCCGCCGAGGGCACTCCGTCGACCTCAGCGTAGGAGGACATCACCGAGCGGGCGCCGCCCTCGCGCAGCGCCATCTCGAAGGGCGGGAGCGTCACATCGGCCATTTCGCGGGCCCCGGCCCTGACCGGCGCGAGATTGCGGGCTCCGGCCGATGCCGCGTACCCGGCGAAGTGCTTGAGGGTGGCGACGATTCCGGCGGACTCCAGTCCGCGGACGTACGCCGTGCCGATGGTCCCGACGAGGTAGGGGTCCTCGCCGATGGTCTCCTCGACTCGGCCCCAGCGCAGGTCGCGGGCGACGTCCAGGACGGGCGCCAGTCCCTGGTGGACACCGACCGAGCGCATGTCGCGGCCGATCCGGCGGGCCATCTCGGTGACCAGTTCCGGGTTCCAGGACGCGCCCCACGACAGCGGCACGGGGTAGGCGGTGGCGCCCCAGGCGGTGAAGCCGGCCAGGCACTCCTCGTGCGCGAGGGCCGGGATGCCGAACCGTCCTGACCCGGCGATCCGGCGCTGGGCGCGGGCCAGGGCGAGGGCCCCGACCCCGGGGTCGACGGGGGCGGTGCCGAACGGCCGGGTGAGCTGGCCGAGGCCGCGGGTGGTGAGCTCGTCCCAGTCGACCGGGTCGACCATGTCGTTCTGGTGCGGTGCTACCCCGTCGCCGTCGGCGTCGGCGCCCACCCAGATTCCGTACAGCTGGGCGGCCTTCTCCTCCAGGGTCATCCGGGGGACCAGGTCGGCCACCCGTGCCTGCGGGGTGAGCGCGGGGTCGCGCCAGGGGCCGTCGGCGGCCGGGGCCGCCTCGGTGCGGCGGGCGTGCGGGACAGCGGGGATTGCCATGGGGGCAGGGGTTCCTCTCATGAGTGCGGTGGTGCGGGGCGGCGTGGGTGCGTTACTTGCCGCCCACCCCCATCAGTCCGTTGACCAGCGCCCTGCGCGCCACGAGGTACACGGCGAAGATGGGCACGACGGAGAGCACGATCGCCGCCAGTACGGCGGGGATGTTCACTCCGAACTGGGACATGAAGGTGAAGAGACCGAGCGTCAGGACGCGCTTCTCCTCCGACTGGGTCAGGATCAACGGGAAGAGGAATCCGTTCCAGGCCTGCAGCGCCGAGAAGATGGCCACGGTGCTGATGCCGGCCTTGGACATCGGGATGGCGAGCTGCCACAGCATCCGCAGGGGGGTGGCGCCGTCGAGCGCCATCGCCTCGTACATCTCCTCGGAGACGTCCCGCATGGTGCCGCTCAGGACCAGCACGGCCACCGGCATCGCGAAGGCCGCGGTCGGCAGGATGATCGCGGGCAGGGTGTCGTAGAGGCCCATCTTGCCGATCAGCAGGTACAGCGGCACGATCACGGCCTGCGCCGGGATGGCCACACCCAGCAGGAAGGTCCGGAAGGCGAGCGAGGAGAGCCGGCTGCGGGTGCGCACCGCGACATAGGCGACGGGCACCGAGAGGGCCAGCACGATGGCCACGGTGGAGGCGGCCACGATCGCGGTGTTGCCCAGCAGGGTGAGGAAGCCGCTGTGCAGCACGGTGTTGTAGTTGTCCAGCGTCGGGTCGGTCGGGAACGCCAGCGGGTCGCCGCTGAGCGCCTCGTCCTGGTGCATCAGCGACGAGGAGACCAGCGTGTACAGCGGTACGACGACGATGACGAGCCAGACCAGCGAGCCGAGGCCGGCCAGCGGGTTTCCCCGCTTCCCGCGCCGGCGGGCGGCCTTGCCCCCGGCCCGGACCGTGGGCACCGTGGGCGGCGCCGTACGACGAGTGTCGACTGACATGGCGTCACATACCTTCCCGCGTCGACCGCATGGCGCCGAAGCCGCTGAAGCGCACCAGAATCAGTGACAGACCGGTGGCGACGATGACCAGGGCCGTGGCGATGGCCGCGGCGTAGCCGAGGTCGTAGGTCTGGAAGCCGGTGCGGTACATCAGGTAGGGCAGGATCGTGGTGTCCGTGCCGGGACCGCCCTTGGTCATGATCAGCACGGTGTCGAAGTACGTCAGCGAGCCGACGATCATCAGGACCGAGGAGGTCGTGATGGTGTTGCGCAGCTGCGGCAGGGTGATGTGGAAGAACTGCCGCAGCATCCCGGCGCCGTCGATGGCGGCCGCCTGGTAGAGCACCTCCGGGATCTGCCGGGCGCCGCCCTGGTAGATCAGGGTGTGGAACGGCATGAACTGCCAGCCGCCGACGAAGGCCACGGTGAGCAGGGCGCCGGTGGACGAGCCCATGATGTTGGGATCGACGCCGAACCAGGGGCCGATCTGCTTGATCACACCGAAGTTGGGGTCGAGCAGGGCGTGGAAGAGCATGGCGATGGCGGTGGTGGAGAGCAGCAGCGGGATGAAGAAGACCGCGGAGAGGAAGGTCCGGCTGCGCTGCCGGCCGGCCGCCCAGACGCCCAGCAGCAGCGCCACCGGAGTCTGGAAGGCCCAGCTGACCGTGGTGAGCAGCAGGCTCAGCCAGGCGGCCTGACGGAACTCGTGGTCCTTGAACAGCCGGGTCCAGTTGTCCGCGCCGACCGGGGTCGGGGAGTTCAGCCCGTCCCAGTGGCAGAAGGACAGATAGACGGCGATGGCCAGCGGGACGATCGCGAAGACGGCGAAGAAGAGGATGCCGGGCAGGGCCCAGCCGACCGGTGGGCGGCCGACGTCGCCTGCGGCCGCCTTCCTTCCTCCACGCACCTCGGTGTACCGGGAGATGGGGGACATCGTTACTCGACGGCCTTCATCGCGGCGACGAACTGCTCGGGGGTCGACTTGCCGGCGAACAGCTTGCTGATCTCGGTGAGCAGCGGGGTGGCGATCTGCGACTCCAGCGCCTGGTCCCAGGAGAGCGTGAAGCTCGGTGCCTTCCGGACCATCGTGTACTGGTCGTGCGCGAACCGCGGGTTGGGTGAGGAGTCCAGCATCGAGGCGGCGTCCGACGTGGTCGGGATGTCGCCGTTGTCGACGAGGGCCTTGCTGTAGGACTTGGCGGCCGCGGTCTTCAGGAACGCGATGGCCGCGTCCTTGTGCTTGGTCCGGGTGTTGACGGACCAGTAATTGGTGGGGTTGCCGACGACGTCCGCGGCGTCACCGACGCCGCCGGCCACGGTCGGGAAGGCGGTCCAGCCGAGGTCCTTCCTGGCGAACGCGGGCGCCTTGCCCAGCTGGGTCGGGTACTCCCACGATCCCATCAGGTGCATGGCGGCCTTGCCCTTGTTGAGCAGGGTGGGGGCGCCCCCGTTGCCGTAGTCGACGGAGTTGAAGTTCTTGCCGAACGCCCCGCCGTCGACGAGTTCCCTGACCGTCTTCGCCGCCTTGAGGACGGCGGGGTCGTCCCAGCCGGAGCTGTCGCCGCCCTGGATCCCGCGGAAGACCCCGGGGCCGCCGATCCGGTCGAGGAGGTACTCCATCCACATCAGCTCGGGCCACTTGTCGGAGCCGCCGAGGGCGAACGGCGTGATGCCCTTGCCCTTGAAGGCGGTGATGGCCTTCTGCATGTCCTCCCAGGTGTTGGGGGGCTGGAGCTTGTTCTGCGCGAAGAGGGTCTTGTTGTAGAAGAGCATCACGGGCTGCATGCCGCGCATCGGGACGCCGTACATCTTCCCGTCGAGGCTGCCCGCGGCGACGATCGACGGGAGGAAGCCGTCCTTGAGCGCGGGGTCGTTCTTGATCGTCGACGTGAGGTCGACGACCTGCCCGGCGTCGACGTACGGCTTGATGGAGCCGCCGCCCCAGTTGTAGAAGATGTCGGGGGCGCTCGGGGAGCCCATGGCGCTGCGGAGCTTGTTGACGTAGTCGGTGCCGGGGACGGAGACGAGCTTGACCTTGACGTCGGAGGTCTTGTTGAACTCCTTCACCGCCGCTTCCTGGATCTTCACGGCGTCGTCCCCGTAGACGTAGGCGGTGAGGGTTCCGCCGCCGCCCCCGCTGTCGCCGTCCGAGCCGCATCCGGCCAGCAGGCCGGCCATGACCATGGCGGCACCGGCCGCGGTCCATCTCGCCGTACGTGTGCCCTGAGTGAAAATACCCGACCGCATGATCGCACCTCTGTCGAATGTTTCGGTGTGACTTACGAATGTTGCCGGAACGGTACGGTCGGGTTTCGGGTGCGTCAAGAGGCCGGGGAACGGTATTTACTCCCGCCTGACCCAGCCGCCGACCGGGGCCGCAGGAAGCTACGATCCCTTTATGAGACCCGCGAACGTCCAGTCACATCAGGAGAACGCGCCTGCCGGCGCATCGCCGGAAGGCACCGCCACTCTGGCGGAAATCGCCCGAGCGGCCGGAGTCTCGGCTCCGACAGTTTCGAAGGTGCTGAACGGGCGCGCCGATGTCGCCCCCGGCACCCGCACCAAGGTGGAGGAGCTGCTGCTGCTGCACGGCTACCGCCGCAGACGCGGCTCCACCACCCAGTCCCAGCTCATCGACCTGGTCTTCCACGAGCTGGACAGCGCCTGGGCCATGGAGGTCGTCCGCGGGGTGGAGAACGTCGCGAGGGAGGAAGGGCTGAGCCTGGTCCTCTCGGAGAGCGCGGGCCGGCTCACCCCGGGGCAGACCTGGGTGGACGGAGTGCTGGCCCGTCGGCCGGTCGGGGTGATCCTGGTGCTCTCCGACCTCACCGCCGCCCAGCGCGCCCAGCTGACCAGCCGCAGCATCCCCTACGCGGTCGTCGACCCGGCGGGCGATCCCGGCGACGACGTCCCCTCGGTCGGGACGACGAACTGGCAGGGCGGTCTGGCCGCCACCCGCCATCTCACCGCCCTCGGGCACCGGCGGATCGGGGTCATCAGCGGCCCGTCCCGGATGATGTGCAGCCGGGCCCGGGTGGACGGCTACCGCGCCGCCCTGGAGACCGCGGGCCTGCCGATCGATCCCGCGCTGATCCGCGAGGGCGAGTTCCAGCACGAGGCGGGATACACCGCGGGCCTCGACCTGCTGCGGCAGGCCGACCGGCCGACCGCGGTCTTCGCCGGCAACGACCTCCAGGCCCTCGGCGTGTACGAGGCGGCGCGGGAGCTGGGCCTGCGCATCCCCGAGGACCTCAGCGTCGTCGGCTTCGACGACCTGCCGCTCACCCGGTGGATCGGACCGCCGCTGACCACGGTGCGCCAGCCGCTCATAGAGATGGCCGAGACCGCGGCCCGCCTGGTGGTCGACCTGGGCCGGGGCCGGCAGCCGGCGACGACCCGGGTCGACCTGGCCACCAATCTGGTGGTGCGCAGCAGCACGGCCGCCCCCCGCAGCTGACGGCGGCCGTCGCGGGGCGACGGCCACGACGCGACGGCACCCACTTCCCTCGCACACCGCACCGCGACAGGCACGACCGCGGAAGGCGCCGGTGTCCCGCGCCGTCCTGCGCGCCGCTGTCAGTGGCCGGGTGCAGACTGGCCGGTATCCGGCACAACGGCGTCTCGGGAGGTTCGGGTCATGACCGATGTTCTGCTCACCGTGGGTACCCGCAAAGGACTCTTCATCGGCCGCAGGCACGCGGGTGCGTGGGAGTTCGACGGTCCGCATTTCAATGCGCAGGCGATCTACTCGGTCGCCATCGACACCCGGGCGGAGGTCCCCCGGCTGCTGGTCGGCGGCGACAGCGCGCACTGGGGCCCTTCCGTCTTCCACTCCGACGACCTGGGCGCCACCTGGGTCGAGCCCAGACAGCCGGCCGTGAAGTTCCCGGAGTTCACCGGGACATCGCTGGAGCGGGTCTGGCAGTTGCACCCGGCGGGCCCGGAGGCCCCCGATGTCGTGTACGCGGGCACCGAGCCGGCCGCGCTGTTCCGGTCGCGGGACAACGGCGAGTCCTTCGAGCTGGTCCGCCCGCTCTGGGAGCATCCGACGCGTTCGAAGTGGGTGCCGGGCGGGGGCGGCGAGGGGCTGCACACGGTCCTGACCGACGAGCGGAACGCTCAGGCGGTGACGGTCGCGGTCTCCACCGCCGGGGTGTTCAGGACCGCGGACGGCGGCGAGAGCTGGACCCCGGCCAACAAGGGCGTCTCGGCCGTCTTCCTGCCGGACCCGAACCCGGAGTTCGGCCAGTGCGTGCACAAGGTCAGCCGGGACGCGGTCGATCCCGACCGGCTCTACCTCCAGAACCACTGGGGCGTGTTCCGCAGCGACGACGCCGGGAGCAACTGGACTGACATCGGCGAGGGGCTGCCCTCCGACTTCGGCTTCGCCGTGGCCGCGCATCCGCACCGGGCGGACACGGCGTACGTCTTCCCGATCAACGCCGACGCCGACCGGGTCCCGGCCGAGCACCGCTGCCGGGTCTTCCGGACCCGCGACGCCGGCCACAGCTGGGAGCCCCTGTCCGCGGGACTCCCGGAGGGGGCTCACTACGGCACGGTGCTGCGCGACGCGCTCTGCACGGACGACGCCGATCCGGCGGGGGTCTACTTCGGCAACCGCAACGGCGAGGTCTACGCGAGCGCGGACGACGGCGACAGCTGGCAGCAGCTCCTCTCGCACCTGCCGGATGTCCTGTGCGTCCGGGCGGCGGCCACCGGCGGTTGATCCATACCGTCGTATCAGCAGTAGAGTGCCGCCCGTGGCAGCACGACCTCTGAAAGAAATCATCGAGCCCGGCTGGGCGCAGGCCCTTGAGCCCGTGACCGAACGCATCGCGGCGATGGGCGACTTCCTGCGCGACGAGATCGCCGCGGGACGCACCTATCTGCCCTCGGGCGCGAACGTCCTGCGGGCGTTCCAGCAACCCTTCGAACAGGTGCGGGTCCTGATCGTCGGTCAGGACCCCTACCCGACACCGGGGCACGCGGTGGGGCTGAGCTTCTCCGTCGCACCCGACGTCCAGCCGGTGCCCGGCAGCCTGGACAACATCTTCCGGGAGCTCCACTCGGACCTGGGGCTTCCACGCCCGTCCAACGGTGATCTGACGCCGTGGGCCGAGCAGGGTGTGCTGCTGCTCAACAGGGCCCTGACCACCGCGCCCCGCCGGCCCGCCGCGCATCGCGGCAAGGGCTGGGAGGAGGTGACCCAGCAGGCGATCACGGCGCTGGTCGCGCGGGGCACCCCGCTGGTGTCGGTCCTGTGGGGCCGCGACGCCCGCAATCTCCGTCCGTCGCTGGGAGATTTCCCGGCGATCGAGTCCTCGCACCCCTCCCCCATGTCGGCGGACCGCGGGTTCTTCGGTTCACGGCCGTTCAGCCGGACCAATGAGCTGCTGGAACGCCAGGGCGCCCAGCCGGTCGACTGGCGACTGCCGTGACCGCTGGGTCCGACGGGGCCGGCGTCCCCGAACGGCCGGACCGTGTCGGGGACGCCGTCCGCGACGCGTACGTCCTCGGGGTGGACTCGGGTGGTTCCGGACTGCGGGTGGCCCTGGGCGCCGTGGGCTCGGACGCCCCCCTGGCCACGGCGGCCTGTGCCGAACCGGTGCGGACCGGGCCCCGCGGCATCGACGCCGCCCACCTGCTGGAACAACTGCTGCCCACCGCCACGGAACTGCTCGCCCGGCAGGGCGGCGGAGGCCGGATCGTAGCCGCCGCGATCGGTGCGGCCGGTATGGCCACCCTCGGCGACCAGCTGCGGTCCGAACTGCCCGCTGCCCTGGCGGACGCGCTCGGTGTGCGACGGCTGGCACTCGCCGCCGACGCCGTGACCGCGTACGCCGGAGCGGTCGGGCAGCGGCCCGGCGCGGTGGTCGCGGGCGGCACCGGACTGATCGCCCTCGGCACGGATCTGACGCGGTGGCGGCGGGCCGACGGCTGGGGCCATCTGCTGGGCGACAGCGGTGGCGGTGCCTGGATCGGCCGCGCCGGTCTCGATGCGGCGATGCGCGCCCACGACGGGCGGCGCGGCGGATCCCCGGCCCTGCTCGCCCGGCTGGAGGCGGTGTTCGGCCCGGCGCCCGAACTGCCCGGCCTGCTCTATCCGCGTACCGACCGGCCCGCGGTCCTGGCCTCGTTCGCTCCCGAGGTGGCCGCCTGCGCGGCACACGACCCCGTCGCCGAAGGCATTCTCCGCGACGCCGCCGGGCACATCGCGGAGGCGGCCGCCGCCGTGTGCCCGAAGCCCGGAGCGGACGACGAGGAATACGAAGTGGCGCTGACGGGTGGCCTGTTCCGGATGGGCGACCCGCTGCTCGTACCGCTGCGCGAGGAACTGGCCCGACAGCTCCCGCAGGCACGGGCGGTCCCCGGTTCGGGTGATCCCCTGATCGGCTCCCTGCGCATCGCGCAGGCGCTGGCCACCGGCGGTCTGCTTCTGCCGCACCATCCGACGCTGCTCTGCATTCCGTTGTCCGGGCCGGATCAACGGTCCGGCGGAGGGGTGACAGAGCAGGGCAGTTGACCGTTAAGCGACCAGACGGATAAATGCGGACAGACAACGCTCGACCGGACCCTCCCCGCGCAGCGGGGTACCCAAAACCAGTAGCATGCGGCGCCATGAGCACCCCCACTGGGCCCGCTTCCGGCCTGCCTGTACGAATGCCGCGACCTCGCCAGTCCGGACGGCACCGCCGCCCGGAGCCCGTGGTCGCACCTGAGGGCGCTGCCGCGCTCGTTCTTGCCGTTCCCGGTACCCCCTCTTCGGCCAGCCGCAGTCTGGCCGAAGAGGTGATCAGCATTGCCCGCTCCGAGCTGCCCGGTCTGAACGCCCTGATCGGTTACGTCGACGGCGACGATGCCGAGTACCCGACTCTCGCCTCCGCGCTCGCGCACTCCGCCGCCGAGCGCGTCGCGCGCTTCGAACAGGCGACGGCCGCCGGTCGTGAGGTCACTCCGCCCGAAGGTCCGGCCGCCGTCGTGGTGCCGCTGCTCGCGGGACCGGACAACGCCCTTGTGCAGCGGATACGCCAAGCGATCACGGACAGCCAGGCACCGGCCGAGCTGACCGATGTGCTCGGCCCGCACCCGCTCCTCGCCGAGGCGCTGCACGTCCGCCTCTCCGAGGCCGGTCTCGCCCGCGCGGACCGGGCGAGGCTGTTCACGGTGGCCACGGCCGCCGACGGAATCGTGCTGGCCACGGTGGGCGGCGAGGAGGCCGTGCAGGCCGCCGGAATCACCGGCATGCTGCTGGCCGCTCGGCTCGCGGTGCCGGTGATGGCCGCCGCACTCGACGTCGAGGGTTCGGTCGCGTCGATCGCCGCACAGCTCAGGGACTCCGGCTCGCTCCAGCTGGCCGTCGCCCCGTACCTGGTGGGTCCCGAGGTGGCCGAAGGGCTGCTGGACTCCGCCGTCAAGGAGGCGGGCTGCGCGGCGGCCGAGCCGCTCGGCGCCTACCCGGCGATCGGCAAGCTGGTGATGTCGATGTACACCACGACGCTCGGCATCGCCGCCCCGGTGGCGCAGGGGGCCCAGGCCCACTGATCCGTTCCGGGTGCGTTCTGTGTCGCTGGGCGGGGCCCGGGACCGGCTGATGAAGCCGGCCCCGGGCCCCGCCCGTGACGGACGCGGGTGGCGCCCCGACCGGTTCACCACCCGTCCGCGTGTACGGACGTCAGGCGAAGATCACACAGGAGGCCGCAGGAGCCTCCAGTGAGCCTTCCTGGGCCGGGATACCTGTCTCCGGGTCAACGGCGAACCAGGCGACGTTCCCGGACCGCTCATTGGCCGCGTACAGCCGTCGCCCGGCGGGGTCGAGGGCGAGGTCGCGGGGCCAGTGCCCGCCGCAGCTCACGGTGGTGACCAGGGACGCCTTCTCGCCCGTGGCGTCGAGACCGAGCACCGAGATGCTGTCGTGCCCCCGGTTGGCCACCCAGAGGAACCGGCCGTCGTGCGAGACGACGACCTCGGACGCGTAGCTCGCCTCGGCGCCTTCCCCGGTCGCCTCCGCGGGCAGTACGGGCGTCTCGCCGACCGTTTCGAGTACCCCTGCCACGGCGTCCCACCGGCACACCGTGACCGTGGGTTCGAGCTCGTTCAGCACATAGGCGTGCGCGCCGTCGGGGTGGAAGGCGAGATGGCGCGGACCGGTGCCGGGCCGCAGCACCGTCTCACCGTGCTGGCGCAGCTCCCCGGTGTCCGGGTCGAGTGCGCAGATCCGTACCGAGTCGGTTCCGAGGTCGACGCCGAGCACCCAGTTCCCCGAGGGGTCGGGGAGGACCTGGTGGGCGTGCGGGCCCTCCTGACGGCCGGTGTCAGGCCCGCTCCCCTCGTGCCGGAGCACGCTGCAGGCGGCGCCGAGTGAGCCGTCCTCGCGCACCGACAGCACGGTGACGCTGCCGGAGCCGTAGTTGGCGGTGAGCAGTCGGCCGCCCGCGAGAGCGAGGTGCGTGGGGCTGTCGCCGTCCACCGGCCGGGCGGCGCCGATCGGCCGCGGCACGTCGTGGGTGATGTCAAAGGCCGCGGCCGCGCCGGGCTCGGTCTCACTGACCGCGTACAGGACCGCGCCGCCGGGGCCGCTGCCCCGTCCCAGCACCAGGTACGAGGGGTCGGGAACGGCATCCGTCGCGCCGAGGACGGTGAGCGCCCCGGTGTCCTGGTCCACGGCGACGGCGGTGACTCCCCGCCCGCCCGCCGAGGTGAACGACCCGATGAATGCCCGTCCGGCACCGTTGCTGCTGACCACCGCACTGCCTTTCTCCGCCGAGTGACCACGACAGTGGGGACCGTCGCGATCTTCCGCGGCGACCGTAGCAGTGCGCCAGTTGGTCTGGACCAAAGGGTGCGGGGTCGGGCGGCGGCCAAGCGGGCACGGGCCCGCCGCCGAGGAGCCGTCAGCGCGCCCACCCCCGCGCTCCCGCCGCGGGCGACGGTTCAGGCGCCGGCCGGAATCCGACGCGGCCTCCGCAGGGGGACGGCCAGTTCGATCAGAGCCCGCTCCAGCGCATGGAGGTGGGCGAGCACCGGTTCGACGCCCGCCGGCTCCGTGGCCGCCGCGTGGTCGAGCCGGAGGTCCCGCCCGACGGTCGGCGCATCGGTGAGGGCCTCGACAGCGGCCTCCACGCGCCAACAGGCCGCGGCGAGCCGGACGTCGTGCGAGGCCTCGGGGTCGGCAGCGACGGAGGCCAGACCGCGCACCTCGCGTGCGCAGTCGTCGAGCAGCGCGAGCACATGCCGCGCCCGCCGCTTGCGGTCCTTCGTCGGGTTGAGCGGATGCACCAGCGGGGCGAGCGACAGGCGCACCCGGCCGAGGATCGCCTCCAGTTCGGCAACGCTCCGCGGCGGGTCGGCGTCCTCGCTCCCCGCGAGCCGGGCGGCGGCCTCCGCCGTGCACGTGTGCACGCACCGCAGCGCCCTCTCCACCCATGCCTCGGTCACCGAGTGCGTGGTCACCGGCAACACGAACAGCACCGCCAGTACGGCGCCGAGCGCTCCGACCGTCGTCTCGGTCACCCGCAGCACCAACAGACCCGCGTCGAGCACGCCGAGCAGCCCGTACAGCATGCTCGCCATCACGGTCACGGCCAGCATCATCCAGGTGTAGG
Organism: Streptomyces sp. NPDC091387; assembly: GCF_044756945.1. Taxonomy (NCBI): domain Bacteria; kingdom Bacillati; phylum Actinomycetota; class Actinomycetes; order Kitasatosporales; family Streptomycetaceae; genus Streptomyces; species Streptomyces sp. NPDC091387. Next base: position 54,206 of record NZ_JBIVTZ010000004.1, read on the forward strand.
AGACAGCGGCGGTGTAGAAGATCCCGAAGACGCTCAGCGCCACGACCACCGCGGCCACGACCGGCTCGTGGTGCAGCGGCACGGCCACGACGAAGCCCAGGCCGATCCCGAGGACGGTCCCCAGGAACCGCCGGAACCCGCGCACGACGGTCTCGCCCCGCGAGGTCGTGGCCACGAACACCCACCAGGTGGCGCCGACCGCCCAGTACCAACGCTGGTCGGAGAGCACCTGCCCCACCGCGAGCGCGAACCCTGCCCCGAACGTCGCCTGCACGGCCTGCCGCGTCGTGATCCGCCCGAGCCCTGCCGCACCGGCAGGGAGGGCGGCTGTCGCGGGTGCCGCAAGCCGCCGTTCGTAGCACCACGCCCCGAACCGCACCGCCGAGGACGCGACGAGCGACAGCAGCACGGCCGCGTACAGCTCGGGCAGTTGGCCGGGCACGGTGTGCAGGAACTGGGCCGAGAAGTAGGCCATGAAGCCGAACACACCCAGCGAGTGCCCGCGAGGCCCCCACCGCCGCGCGTACACCCCCACCCCCACAACGGCGAGGAACGCCAGGTCCCGCGCGACGGGCACATCGTGCAGCACGGCGGCGAGCGTGAGCACCGGGAGACCGACGGCAGGGAGAAGGGCGGTCGTGATCGCCTGCCCACGCACCGTCGGGTCGGTCACCGTGAACAGGGCGAGCAGCGCGGCCAGGCCACCGGTGATGGACGCCGCCAGCGAGTGCCCGGCCGCTCCGCACAGCACGACGGCGAGCCCGATGCCGAGCACGGCCCGGGACGCGAACCGCAGCCGGATCCGTCCCGGATCGTGTGCGACGAACGCCCTCTTCAGCAAGTCGCCCCGCCCCTTTCGCGCATGGAACCAGCGCAGACATGAGAAAGGCGCCGCAGAGATCCCCGGAGGACCCGCAGCGCCATTGATAGATCCATCTCAGCACCTGGAGGGCTAATGGTTCAACTCAGACCTAAGCTTATGGACCAATGGCACAAGATCACCGCACCGTGCCCGACCACAGCGAGCCATCGGACCAACCTGCCACGACACCGGCGCGGCTCACCCGGCCGGCAGCCAGGTGCCGACGGCACCGGGGCGCGGTCGCCCCAACCGGGGCAGTCACGAGGTGGGCCGGCCGGAGCCGAAGACCGGCGTCCACGACCGCGGTGACGGACACATCCGACTGCCGTTCCATCCCGGTGCCGCGCCCGCGACACACCCGCCCTCCGTGCGGCACCCCCTCCGCGGAGCCCGGCAACAGCCCGCTCCGGACGGTATGGACACGGCTGGTTGACATGACTACGCTCACCCTTGGTCTAGACCGCAGAACTCTCCGGACATCACCCCACATCTCCAGGAGCTACGTATGCGCAGAAGGATCACCTCCTTACTGGCCGGGCTCGGCCTGGCCGGGGCGGCACTGTTCGCCACCTCCGGCAGCGCCCAGAGCCACGGCTACACCGACTCCCCCATCAGCCGTCAGCAACTCTGCGGGATCGGCACCGTCAAGCACTGCGGGCAGATCCAGTGGGAGCCCCCGAGCGTCGAGGGTGCCAAGGGCTTCCCCGCCCGCGGACCGGCCGACGGCCACATCTGCTCGGGCGGCATCGGCCGGTTCTCCGAACTCGACGACCCGCGTGGCGGCGCCTGGCCCGCCACCAAGGTCACCGCCGGTCAGAACTACACGTTCAACTGGCGGATCGAGGCCCGGCACGCCACGACCGACTTCCGCTACTACATCACCAAGGACGGCTACGACCCCACCAAGCCGCTCACCCGGGCGGACCTGGAACCCCAGCCGTTCCTCACCGTCCCCTTCGGGGGCCGGCTGCCCGGCTCGACGGTGAGCCACTCGGGCGTGCTGCCGCAGAAGTCCGGCAAGCATCTGATCCTCGGCGTCTGGACGATCTCTGACACCGAGAACGCGTTCTACGCCTGCTCCGACGTGCAGTTCTGACGTCCCGCCGCCGCTCCTGACCGACCCGCCCCGCCCTGGGCCGGTACGGGGCGGCGGCTCCGGCGGTGCGCCGGTGCGCCGGTGCGCCATTGGTACAGTCGCTGCCCCGACCGACGTACCAGGAAGAGGCCGGCGGACCATGGCGGTGGACGCGCTCGACACCCGCATTCTGCGGCTGCTCATCGAACAGCCGCACACCAGCGTGCGCGAGTACGCACGGATCCTCTCGATCGCGCGGGGCACCCTCCAGGCCCGCATCGACCGGCTGGAACGGGACGGGGTGATCACCGGCAGCGGCCCGTTCCTCTCCCCCGCCGCGCTCGGCCACCCGGTACTCGCCTTTGTGCACCTGGAGGTCACGCAGGGGCATCTCGACGATGTCGGCGAGGCGCTCGCCGCCGTGCCGGAGATCGTCGAGGCCTTCTCGACCACGGGCGGCGGCGACCTGCTGACCCGGGTCGTGGCCCGGGACAACGGGCATCTGGAGGATGTGATCCAGCGGCTGATCCAGCTGCCGGGCGTGGTCAGGACCCGGACCGAGGTGGCCCTGCGCGAGCGGGTGCCGCACCGGCTGCTGCCCCTGGTGGAATCAGTGGGCCGGGCGGCGGCGGGTGGCCCGGGATGATCAGCGGCTGAGAGCATGTTCACCATGAACTCATCACGTGCACAGGCCCCTTCGGTCGTCTTCGACCTGGACGGCACACTCGTGGACAGCGAGCCGAACGCCTACGAGTCGGCACGGCTGCTGCTGGAGCGTTACGGAGTACCGGACTTCACCTGGGAGCAGAACGCCCGGTTCATCGGAATCAGCAACCGCGAGGCGCTGGCCGTACTGCGCACCGAGTACGGCATCGAGGCCTCCGCCGACGAACTGGTGGCGGGTCAGGACGCCATCTATCTGGAACTGGCGCGCACCTCGACCGAGGCCTTCCCCGAGATGCGGAAGTTCGTGGAGACGCTGCACGCGCGCGGCGTCGCCATGGCGGTGGCGTCGGGTTCGTCACCGGCCGCGATAGAGGCCGTGCTGAAGAGCACCGGCCTCGACGCGTACCTCACCGAGTACGTGTCCGCCGAGGAGGTCGCGCACGGGAAACCGGCACCGGATGTCTTCCTGGAGGCCGCCCGGCGCCTCGGCGTCGCGCCCGCCGGCTGTGTGGTGGTGGAGGACGCCGTGCCGGGCGCCTCCGCGGCTCGGGCGGCGGGCATGCGCTGCATCGCGGTCCCCTACGTCCCGGCGACGGCCGGCGATCCGGTGTTCGCGGCGGCGGATCTGCTCTTCCCCGGCGGTCAGGGCGAGTTCAGCGCGCAGGCCGCCTGCGCGTGGCTGTTCCCACGATCCGTACCGACGCCGCCCGACGGTCATCCGGAGGCCGCGCGCCGGATATCCTGATCTTGCTGCGTGTCCCCCACCCCGTCAGTTCCCGATGAGGTCGCAGCCGCGGCAGTCGAAGCGGTCCTCGGCCCGAGACATTGGATAGGTGTGCGCAGGTGCTGGTTGCTGGTCGGTACCGATTGATATCCGCCATCGGTCGTGGCGGGATGGGTGAGGTCTGGCGGGCCGCGGACGAGGTCCTCGGCAGGTCCGTCGCCGTGAAGCTGCTGCTGGGGGAGCACGCCGACGAGTCGGCCACCGCGCGCTTCCGGCTGGAGGCCCAGACCGCCGCCCGGCTGAGCCATCCGCATCTGGTGGCCGTGTTCGACTTCGGGTCCTGGGAGGACCGGCTCTTCCTCGTGATGGAGCTCGTCGAGGGCAGGAGCCTCGCCGATCTGCTGCTGGCTCAGGAGCGGCTGGACCCGGAACAGGTCGCCCGCATCGCGGGCCAGGCCGCCGCCGGACTGGCCGCGGCCCACCGCCAGGGGATAGTCCACCGGGACATCAAGCCCGGGAACCTGATGCTGGACGCGGAGGGTGCCGTCAAGATCGGCGACTTCGGCATCGCCCAGTTCGTCGACGATCCCTCCGCCGCGCTCACCACCACGGGCCATATCGTCGGCACCAGCCTCTACCTCGCACCGGAGCGGGCCCTGGGCCGTACGGCCGACGCCGCGTCCGACATGTACTCCCTCGGCTGTGTGATCTACCAACTGCTGCTCGGCCAGCCGCCGTTCCGCTCGGACACCCCGACCGCCACCCTCTACCAGCACGTGGACACGCCTCCCGTGCCGCTGCGGCAGCGCGGGGTCGAGATGTCCGCCGCCTTCGACTCGTATCTGCTGGGACTGCTCGCGAAGCAGCCCGAGGACCGGCCGACGGCCCAGCAGGTCGCCGACTGGTTCACCAGCGAGGCATGGCGGGGGCAGGCGGAGCCGCTGCCGATGTACCGGCCCGCTCCCCCGCGCGCACCGGCCGCGCCCTACGCGCCGGTGTCCGCACCGCCCTCCCCCGCCCAGCACCGGTCCGGGACCGGATCCGGCGAGGACTCCGGTGCTCCGACGACCTACCGGCTGCCCCAGGCGGCCGCCGGTCACGGGCGGCGCGCGGCGGGCCGGTCCAGGAACGTCCGGCGGCGCACCACGCGCGAGGCGATAAGACGCCGCCCGAGAGTGGCCAGTGCCATCGCGGGCACGGTCGCCTTCCTCGCCGCCGTGTACCTGGGGATGAGCCTGTTCTCCCCCGATTCCAGCTCGGCCACCACGCCCGACGACCTGACCTCCACGAGCGGTGCGGAATCACCGGCCCCCGACGGGGGCCGGTAGCCCGTCCGTTACCAGCGGTCGTGAACCGTCGCGCGGATCCTGCGGTCGTAGAGGTCGCGTACCGCGTCGAGCGTCTTCTGCGGCAGCGGCGCCAGCGCGGCCGCGGCAGCGTTGGCGCGGACCTGCTCCACCGAACGCGCGCCGGGGATCACGCTGGTGACGCCCGGCTGCTGAATGATCCAGCGCAGTGCGGTCTGCGCCGGAGTCGCCCCTTGGGGAGCGAGTGCGGCGAATTCGGCCGCCGCGGCCACGCCGGTCGCGTACTCGACTCCGGAGAAGGTCTCGCCCTGGTCGAAGGACTCTCCGTGCCGGTTGTACGTGCGGTGGTCCTCCGGGGCGAAGACGGTGTCCTCGGTGTACTTGCCGGAGAGCAGCCCGGAGGCGAGCGGCACGCGTGCGACGATGCCGACGCCGGCGGCGAGCGCCGCCGGAAGAACCTCGTCCAACGGCTTGAGGCGGAAGGGGTTGAGGATGATCTGGATGCTCGCGACGCCGGGGCGGGCGATGGCTGTCAGTGCCTCGGCGCACGTCTCGACGCTCACGCCGTAGGCGGCGATCCGCTCCTCGGCGACCAGTGTGTCGAGGGCGTCGTAGACCGCGTCCGAGGAGTAGACGGCGGTCGGCGGGCAGTGCAGTTGCACGAGGTCGAGGGTGTCGACGCCGAGGTTGGACCGCGAGCGGTCGTTCCAGGCACGGAAGTTGTCCAGGACGTAGTTCTCCGGCACCTGCTCGACGCGCCGGCCCATCTTCGTCGCGACGAGGACCCCTGCGTCCGGGCGCCCCTTCAGATAGCGGCCGATGAGCTGTTCGCTGCGGCCGTCCCCGTACACGTCCGCGGTGTCGAAGAAGGTGACGCCTGACTCGACGGCCGCGTCGAGCACGTCGAAGGCATCGGCCTCCCGCACCTCGCCCCAGTCCCCGCCGAGCTGCCATGTGCCCTGTCCGACGACCGATACGTCCCGTCCGGTCCTGCCCAGTTCGCGCTGCTCCATGAGGGTCATGCTACGTCGGTACGGAGTCCGGCGGGGCCCCGCGGCCGCACCGGCGAAGGGGTCGCCTCCGCCGGTGGGACCGGGGACGTGGACGGCCTCCGGGAGCCCGTCAGAACCTGGTGGCTCCCGGAGGCCGTCCACCCCGGCCGACGGCGTGGATCAGCCGGTGGCCCGGCCGAGTTCCGTGAGCAGTCGCAGCTCGTCCTCGGTGAGCCGCAGGGCGGCCGCCGCGACGTTCTCGGTGAGGTGACCGGGGTTGCCGGTGCCCGGGATGGCCAGTACGTGCGGGCCGCGCTGGAGCGTCCAGGCGAGCCGGACCTGCGCGGGCGTGGCGTCGTGGGCGCGGGCGACAGCCGCCACAGCCTCGCTCTCGACGGCGGCCGCCCCGGACTCGCGGCCGTGGCCGGCGATGGCGTAGAACGGGACGAACGCGATGCCCTGCTCCCCGCAGATCCGGAGCACTTCGTCGGAGTCCGCATGGCGGCCGGTTATGCCGTACCGGTTCTGCACACAGACGACCGGCGCGATGGGCAGGGCCTCGGCGAGCTGGTCGGCGCCGACGTTGGAGAGGCCCAGATGGCGGATGAGCCCCTCCTTCCGCAGCTCGGCCAGTGCGCCGAACCGGTCGGCGATCGGGTCGGGCCCGTTCATCCGCAGGTTCACCACGTCGAGATGGTCGCGGCCGAGCTGGCGGAGGTTCTCCTCGACCTGGCCGCGCAGATCCTCGGGCCGGGCCCAGTTCAGCCAGTCGCCCGACGGTCCACGGCCGGGGCCGACCTTGGTGGTGATGACCAGGTCGTCCGGGTACGGGCCGAGCGCCCGGTTGATCAGCTCGTTGGCCGAGCGCATCGGTGAGAAGTAGAAGGCCGCCGTGTCGATGTGGTTCACGCCGAGGTCAACGGCGCGGCGCAGCACGGCGATGGCCCGGTCCCGGTCGTGCGCGGTGCGGTCGTGACTGAACGCGGCACCGTTCTGGGCCAGACGCATGGCGCCGAAGCCCATGCGGTGGACGGTCAGGTCGCCCAGCTGCCAGGTACCGGCGGCCGCCGCGGTGGTTGTTCCCGAAGTCATGGCTGTCGTCTTCCTCGTTGGTGGCGGACCGGAGCCGACCACGTGATGGCGCGTCAGAGACGCTTGCATAATTGAACGGAAGGTGATATAGTTAAGTTGGATATTTTCGTTGCGTGATCTTGAATGCGGGTGCATACTAAACCCCGCTCCGCCGATGTGTCCACCCCCTTTCTCGGTCCTCCGGCGCCCGGTACCTCCGCGCCGTCTACCGTTCGCGAGCCGCCCAGCCGCCGCACCTCCCCCTGCCGCACACCCGGGCGCTCCTGTGTGCCGGCTGTGCGATCCCACCAGGGCGACTTGACCAGACTTGCCAACTCCCTTCTGAGCGACCCCAGTTCGTTGACGAGGTCAGGGCCACGTGTGAGTGTTCGGTCGCTCGATCACGGACACCACCTGGGCGGACGGCCGACGGCAGCCGCACGGGCGGGCGCGTCTCCCCACGCCGCTGCTCGTGATCGAGGTCCCCACGAACCGAGGAGCCTCGATGAAACGCAGACCGATGACGGCCGGGACAACCCTGGCCGTCCTCGCCGGAATGCTGGTCGCCACGAGCGGCCAGTCAGCATCCGCGGAACCGTCTCCCCCCGCCCCCGCCCCCCTCGCGGCTGCCGTGTCGGCCGCCGACCGGGCGGCGGCGAGTGGCCTCGACGCCCTGGCGAAGGGGCCCGAGGAGCGCTACGAACGGCAGAACGTGACCCCCTGGGTCAACGGGCTCTACTCGATCGCGTACCAGCGCACCTACCGCGGACTGCCGGTGGTCGGCGGCGACGCCGTCGTGGTGGCGGACTCCAAGGGACGGGTCCGCGGCGCCCAGTCGGCTCTCTCGCGGCGCATCAACGTACCGACCACCGCGACCGTGTCGGCCGGAAAGGCCGAGGCCGCCGCGCGCAAGAAGCTCACCTCGGTGGAGCGGGTGGACAGCCACCGGCTGGTCGTCCGGGCCACCGGCAAGAAGTCCCGGCTGGCCTGGGAGACCGTGCTGACCGGCCGTACCGCGAAGGCCCCCAGCCATCTGCACGTCTTCGTCGACGCGGGCACCGGCGCGGTGCTCGACAGCTATGACGACGTCAAGGCCGGCACGGGCAACAGCCAGTGGAACGGGCCCTCCCCACTCTCCATCAACACCACTTCCTCGGGCGGCAGTTACTCCCTCCGCGACCCCGGCAAGCCGGGGCTGAGCTGCGCCGACTACAGCACGGGCGGGGTCTTCACCAAGTCCTCCGACTCCTGGGGCACCGGCAACGCCTCCAGCAAGGAGACCGGCTGCGTCGACGTCATGTGGGCGGCCCAGCACGAGTGGGACATGCTGCGTGACTGGCTGGGGCGCAACGGTCACGACGGCAACGGCCGCAGCTGGCCGGTCAAGGTCGGGCTGAACGACGTGAACGCCTACTGGGACGGCTCCACCGTCTCCATAGGCCACAACAACGCCAACCAGTGGATCGGGGCCATGGACGTCGTGGGCCACGAGTTCGGCCACGGCATCGACCAGTACACCCCCGGCGGCGCCAACAACGAGTCCGGTCTCGGCGAGGGCACCGGCGACATCATGGGGGCGCTCACCGAGGCGTACACCAACGAGCCGGCCCCGTACGACGACCCGGACTACACCGTCGGCGAGAAGATCAACCTCGTGGGCAACGGGCCGATCCGGATCATGTACAACCCGGGACAGATCGGCGACCCGAACTGCTACAGCTCCTCCATACCCAACACCGAGGAGCACGCGGCCGCCGGTCCGCTCAACCACTGGTTCTACCTGCTGGCGGAGGGCTCCAGCCCCGGCGGCGGCAAGCCGTCCAGCCCGACGTGCAACAGCTCCTCCGTCACCGGCGTCGGCATCCAGAGCGCCGGCAAGGTCTTCTACGGCGGAATGCTGCTCAAGACCAGCGGCATGACGTACAAGCGCTACCGCACGGCCACGCTCACCTCGGCCAAGAACCTCGACGCCACCTGTGTGCTGTTCAACCGGACGAAGGCGGCCTGGGACGCCGTCAGCGTCCCCGCCCAGAGCGGTGACCCGAGCTGCACCCCGAGCGGCAACAACGACTTCTCGATGTCCCTTGACCCGTCCGCCGGATCGGTGAAGCCGGGCAACTCGGTGACGTCCACGGTCAGGACGACCGTCAGCTCGGGCAGCGCGCAGACCGTGAACCTGTCCGCGACCGGTCAGCCGAGCGGGGTGAGCGTCTCCTTCAGCCCGTCCGCCGTGCAGTCCGGTGCGACCTCGGCCATGACCGTCTCGACGACGTCGGCCGCGGTGCCCGGGACCTACACGCTCACCGTGAAGGGCGCCGGCACCCAGGACCACACCGCGCAGTACACACTGACCGTCAACAACGGCGGCGGCACCCCGGGCGGCACGCCTCCGGACATCAGCGTCGCCAATGTGCAGTCCCACCTGTCGCAGCTCGGCACCATCGCCTCGCAGAACGGCGGCAGCCGCCGGGCCGGCAGCGCCGGCCACACCGCCTCGCTCGCCTATGTGAAGGGCAAGCTCCAGGCCGCCGGTTACACCGTCAGCGAGCAGACCTGCGGCAGCTGCACCTACGCGGGCAAGAACCTGATCGCGGACTGGCCGGGCGGTCCCACGGACCGGACCGTGATGTTCGGCGCCCACCTGGACGGCGTCAGCGCCGGGCCCGGCATCAATGACAACGGCTCCGGCTCGGCCACCCTGCTGGAGAACGCCCTCGCGCTGGCCCAGCAGAACCCGACGATGACCAAGCACGTGCGCTTCGCCTGGTGGAACGGCGAGGAGCAGGGCATGCAGGGCTCCGAGTACTACGTCGGACAGCTCACCGCGGCCCAGCGCACCGCCATCACCGCGTACTACAACTTCGACATGGTCGCCTCCACCAACGGCGGCTACTTCATCAACAACCTCAACTCGGCCGCCTCGGCCCCGATGAAGGAGTACTGGGCCTCGCTCGGCCTCGCTCCGGAGGAGAACGTGGAGGGCCAGGGCCGCTCCGACGACTACTCCTTCCAGCAGGGCGGCATCGCCACCTCGGGTTACGCGACCGGCGCGAGCGACACCAAGACCTCCGCCCAGGCAGCCAAGTGGGGCGGTACGGCGGGCCGTTCGTACGACCCGTGCTACCACCAGTCGTGCGACACCACCAGCAACATCAACGCGACCGCCCTCGACCGCAGCGCCGACGGAGTCGCCTACACGCTGTGGAAGACGGCCGTCGGCACCACGGCGCCGGCCGATGACTTCTCCGTCTCGGTGAACCCGGTCTCCGGCAACGTCCAGCCCGGCGCCTCGGCCACCGCGACCGTCTCCACGGCCACCACCAGCGGTTCGGGTCAGAGTGTCCAGCTGACGGCGTCCGGTGCGCCGAGCGGTGTCACCGTCTCCTTCGCCCCGGCGACCGTGCAGTCGGGGTCCTCCTCGACGATGACCGTCTCCGCGGGGGCGCAGGCCACCGCGGGCACCTACACGCTCACGGTGACCGGAACGGGCACCGCCACCCACACCACCACCTACTCGCTGGTCGTCGGTGGCGGCGGCACGTGCCAGGCACGGCAGGTCGTCGCCAACGGCGGCTTCGAGAACGGCACGGCGCCGTGGACCCAGACGGACGGCGTCATCAACAACCGGACCTCGGAGAAGCCCGCGCACACCGGCGCCTACCAGGCCTGGTTCGGCGGCTGGGGCAGCACCCACAGCGACAGCGCCTCACAGTCACTGACCGTTCCCGCGGGCTGCTCGACGTACAGGCTGTCGTTCTTCGTGCGCACCGACACCGCCGAGTCGGCGGGAGACGCGACCGCCTACGACACGTTCACCGTCAAGCTGGGGTCGCGGACGCTGGCCACGTACTCGAACCTCGACGCGAGCAGCGGTTACGTCCAGCAGAGCTTCGACGTCGGGTCCGCCGCGGGGCAGACGGTGACGCTGGGGTTCACCAGTAAGGAGGACGCTTACCTCCAGACCAGCTTCGTCGTGGACGATGTCGCGCTCGACGTGAGCTGATCCGGGATCAGGGGGGCAGGGGCGGGGCGTGGTCCACATGCCCCGCCCCTGGCGTTTCAGCGGACCACCGCGGCCAGTCTGCGGACGAAGTCCTCGGTCTCGGGCCGGCCGGCGCCGCGGGCGGCCAGTCTGCCGTGCAGCCCGCGCAGTTCCTGGCCGAGCAGGGTCGACGGGTTCACCTCTGTGGTGTCGAGCACCGGAGCGGCCACGGCCTGCGCCGCCGACGGGTCGCCCGCGCAGGCATGGGCATCGGCCATCCGGACCAGGAACAGCATCCGGGCCGAGTGCATCCCGGGAGGCAGCAGCCCGAGCGCGGTGCGGGCCGCCCCGACCGCGCGCAGGGCGAGCCGGCGGTCGCCGGTGGCCGCCGCGAGATCGCGCAGCGCGCCCGCCGCGCCCGACTCCACCCGTAGCCGCACCGAGGCCACGGAGAGCCAGGGCGCCTCCGTCTCGTCCCGCTCCTCGACCCGGTCCAGCTGGGACCGGGCGCGGTCGATGTGCCTCAGGGTCTGCGGGGCGTCCCCCCGGACCGCGTGGCCGCGCGCCTGGTACAGATCGCTCATGGCGCCCGCCCAGGGCCGGCCCGCCGCGGCCTGCCTGATGGCCCCGCCGTACGCCAGCGCCGACGGCCCGTCACCCTCCAGCCGGGCCAGGGTGCTCATATCGCTCAGGGCCGCGACCTCGGTCCCCACGTGACCGGCCATGGCGGACCAGAGCAGTGACCGGTCGAGCCAGGCCATCGCGGTGCCGTTGCGGCCCCACAGCAGCCGCAGGCAGCCGGCCGACTGCGCGTACTCGGCTGCCAGCGGGGCCAGTTGGCGCTGGTAGGGGGCGGCGGGCAGCGCCATCCACCGGAGCATGGCGTGCAGTGTGCGCTCGACGACCGCGGTCGCTCCCGGCCAGGCGCGTTCCTCGTCGGCGCGCAGGCAGACGGCGAGCAGGGCCGTGAGCGCGTGCACGGTCTCGGTGTCCAGTGCGGGGTGCGACGAGGTGTCCGGGCCCAGGGCGCAGAAGGCGGCGTGCAGTTCGACGACATCGGCCAGCGCGGGTACGGCGCAGCCGTCCCGGCCGTGGGCCGGACAGGCGAGGCCGTACGCGGGAAGGCCGGCGGGCAGGTCGGTGCCGGGCGGCAGCATCGCGAGGAGGGCGCCGCCCGCGGGCTCGCCGGGCAGCGGGCCGCGGCGGTCCGGGGTGTCCGCGGGAGCCGGGGCGCCGCCGGCACCGCCCGTGGCCAACGCGGACTCCCGCGCCTCGGCCGCCTCGCAGGCGGCGAGCAGGTCGCCGCCCGCCGTCAGGAGGTCGTCCAGCCTGCGGGCCAGGGGCAGCGGCGTCCGGCGGCTGCCGTGTTCGAGTTTGCTGATGGCGGTGTGGTCGTAGCCGACCCGGGCGCCCACCTGGGCCTGCGTCAGCCCGGCCCGTCTGCGCCACTGGCGCAACCGGGCTCCGAAGGATCTCCATGCCTCCGCGCCACCGGGTCCGGACGGCGCGGGGCCCATGTCCCCGGTCACCGGAACCACCGTCGCGCCTGGTCAAGGGCGCCGCGCGTGCCACGCTCACGGCTCATGCCCCGGAGGATAGCGAGCACTCGCACCCGCTGTCCCGGGAGGGCGGCAAGATGTCCGGTAACAGGCGCGGTGGCCTCCGGTGCCCAGATCCTCCGGCCCGCCGCCGACGTCCGCGGATGGGGTCAGGTTGCGGTGGCAACGGCATGTCTCGCATCCGTCACTCCATGCGTACGCACCATCATCACCTGAATCGACGCGGCGTCAAGTCTGTGACAACGGAGGTTTGAAGGCGTACGGAACTAGGTCAATCGTGAACCGCCCGTCATCAACTCTTGTTCTCAATGGCGCCCGACCAAGCGGGTGTTGCACACCTATTGACGCGTAGGGAACCGAGGGAGAAGTATCCCCATCGGTCGGAGAGAGCGCTCTCCGGCTTCGTGTCGTGCACCCGTACCGCGACTCAGGAGAGTTCCCCATGTACGCACCCCCCGTGTTCCACAGACCCGTGCCCTCGACCGGAAGAAGACGCACCGGCGTGCTGGCCGCCGTCGCCGGTCTCGTCGTCTCGCTCCTGGCCTTCGTCCCGTCGGCCCCGGCGAGCGCCGCACCCACGCTGCTCTCCCAGGGCAAGACCGTGACCGCCTCCAGCCAGGAGAACTACGGCACCCCGGCCACCTCCGCCGTGGACGGCGACAACGGCACCCGCTGGTCGAGCGCCGCCTCCGACCCCCAGTGGATCGAGGTCGACCTGGGCTCCGCCGCCTCGGTCAGCCAGATCGCGCTGAGGTGGGAGACCGCCTACGCCAAGAGCTACAAGATCGAGTTCTCCACGAACAACAGCACCTGGAGCTCCGCCTACTCGACCACCACGGGTCCCGGCGGGAACGAGACCCTGAACGTCTCCGGCACCGCCCGCTACGTCCGGCTGACCGGCACCGCGCGAGCCACCCAGTACGGCTACTCGCTCTGGGAGTTCCAGGTCTTCGGCACCACCGGCGGCGGAGGCGGCCCGCAGATCCCCGGCGGCGGCGACCTCGGCCCCAACGTCCTGGTCTTCGACCCCTCGACGCCCAACATCCAGGCCAAGGTCGACGAGATCTTCAAGAAGCAGGAGTCGGCGCAGTTCGGCACCGGCCGCTACGCGCTGATGTTCAAGCCGGGCACGTACAACAACCTCAACGCCCAGATCGGGTTCTACACCTCGATCGCCGGTCTCGGCCTCAAGCCGGACGACACCACGTTCAACGGTGATGTGACCGTCGACGCGGGCTGGTTCAACGGGAACGCCACGCAGAACTTCTGGCGCTCGGCGGAGAACCTGGCGCTCAACCCGGTCAGCGGCACCGACCGCTGGGCCGTCTCGCAGGCCGCCCCGTTCCGCCGGATGCACGTCAAGGGCGGACTGAACCTCGCGCCGAACGGCTACGGCTGGGCGAGCGGCGGGTACATCGCCGACAGCAAGATCGACGGCCAGGTCGGCCCGTACTCGCAGCAGCAGTGGTACACCCGCGACAGCTCGGTCGGCAGCTGGGGCAACGGCGTCTGGAACATGACGTTCTCCGGCGTCGAGGGCGCCCCCGCCCAGAGCTTCCCCGAGCCGCCGTACACCACACTGGAGAACACCCCGGTCTCCCGCGAGAAGCCGTTCCTGTACCTGGACGGCAACGACTACAAGGTGTTCGTCCCCGCCAAGCGCACCAACGCGCGCGGTGTCTCGTGGAACGGCACACCGCAGGGCGAGTCCATCCCCCTGAGCCAGTTCTACGTGGTCAAGCCGGGTGCCTCGGCCGAGACCATCAACGCGGCGGTGCAGCAGGGTCTGCACCTGCTGTTCACGCCCGGCATCTACCACGTGAACCAGACGATCAACATCGACCGCGCCAACACGGTCGTCCTGGGCCTGGGTCTCGCCACGATCATCCCGGACAACGGCGTCACGGCCATCAAGGTCGGTGACGTGGACGGCGTGAAGCTCGCCGGTCTGCTCGTCGACGCCGGTCCGCAGAACTCCCAGGTCCTGGTCCAGGTCGGCCCCGACGGCGCCTCGGCCGACCACGCGGCGAACCCGACCACCGTCCAGGACGTGTTCGTCCGGGTGGGCGGCGCGGGAGCCGGCAAGGCCACCACCGCCATGGTGATCAACAACGACGACACCATCGTCGACCACACCTGGCTGTGGCGCGCGGACCACGGCGACGGGGTCGGCTGGGAGACCAACCGTTCCGACTACGGCCTCCAGGTCAACGGCGACGATGTCCTCGCGACCGGGCTGTTCGTCGAGCACTTCAACAAGTACGACGTGCGCTGGTCCGGCGAGAGGGGCAAGACGATCTTCTTCCAGAACGAGAAGGCGTACGACGCCCCCAACCAGGCCGCCGTCCAGAACGGCAGCACGAAGGGGTACGCGGCCTACAAGGTCGACGACTCCGTGACCACCCACGAAGGGTGGGGTCTTGGCAGCTACTGCTACTTCAACGTGGACCCGACGATCCGCCAGGACCACGGCTTCGAGGCACCGGTGAAGCCCGGAGTGAAGTTCCACGACCTGCTCGTCGTCTCCCTCGGCGGCCAGGGCCAGTACGAACACGTCATCAACAACACCGGATCGCCCACGTCGGGGACGTCCACCGTCCCGTCGAACGTGGTGTCCTTCCCGTGACGCCCCTCATGAGGTGAACCCACGGCGCGGGGTCCGGCAGCCGCTGCCGGACCCCGCGTCGCCGCCGCCACCGCCCTATCCGGGTGGCGGCTCCGGCTCGTCGAGCGTCTGCTCGGACCAGATCACCTTGCCGCGTTCGGTGTAGCGGGTGCCCCAGCGCTCGGCGAACTGGGCGACGAGGAACAGCCCCCGCCCGCCCTCGTCGGTCGTCGCCGCGTAGCGCAGATGCGGCGAGGTGCTGCTGCAGTCCGACACCTCGCAGATCAGGGCCCGGTCGTACAGCAGCCGCACGGTGATCGGCTCGGAGCCGTAGCGGATGGCGTTGGTGACCAGCTCACTGAGGATGAGCTCGGTGACGAACCCCTCCTCGTCGAGCCCCTGGTCGGCGAGCCACCGGGTGGCCTCCTTGCGAACGCCCGAGACGGCCGAGGCGTCGGGGGCCACCTCCCACTGCACGCGCCGGGCCGGGTCCAGGGTGCGGGTGCGGGCCACCAGCAGGGCGACGTCGTCACCCGGACGGTCGGGCAGCATGGCCTCCAGCACGTCGTCGCAGGTCTCCTCGGGCGTCCGGTCACGGTCGGCCAGGGCTTGGCGCAACTGCTCCAGGCTGTCGTCGATGTCCCGGTCGCGGCGCTCGATCAGCCCGTCCGTGTACATGACCAGACGGCTCCCCTCCGGCACCTCCAGCTCGACCGTCTCGAAGGGCATCCCGCCGATCCCGAGGGGCAGACCGGCCGGGATATCGGGGAACTCGACGGTGCCGTCGGGCAGCACGAGGGCGGGCCCTGGGTGGCCGGCCCGAGCCACCGAGCAGCGCCCGGTGACCGCGTCGTAGATCGCGTACAGGCAGGTGGCCCCGGTGACCGGCACACCGCCGTCGGTCTGCTCGTCCTGGTCGATCCGGACGACGAGTTCGTCGAGGTGGCCGAGGAGTTCGTCGGGCGGCAGGTCCAGCGTGGAGAAGTTGTGCACCGTGGTGCGCAGCCGGCCCATGGTGGCGGCGGCGTGCAGACCGTGTCCGACCACGTCGCCGACGACCAGGGCGACGCGTGCGCCGGACAGCGGGATGACGTCGAACCAGTCCCCGCCCACCCCGGCCTGCGCGGGCAGGTAGCGGAAGGCGACGTCCAGGGCGTTCTGCTCGGGCACACCGCGCGGGAGCAGGCTGCGCTGCAGGGTCACGGCCATCTCGTGCTCGCGGGTGTAGCGGCGGGCGTTGTCGACGCTGACGGCGGCGCGGGCCACCAGTTCCTCCGCGAAGGACAGGTCGTCGGCGCCGAAGGGCTCCTCGTTCCCCGCGCGCCAGAAGTTGGCCATGCCGAGGATGACACCGCGCGCGTGCAGCGGTACGGAGAGCAGCGAGTGGAATCCGTGTTCCAGGATTCTCGCGGACTGCTCGGGGTCGGCCTGGCGCCACTGCTCGGACGTGGTCAGGTCCGGCACCAGCCAGGTGTGGCCGCTGCTGCTGCCGATGGCCTCGGGGCCGGTGGGCACGAACCCGATGACGCGGCCGAGCGGGTAGAGGGGGTGGTCCGTGCCGGTGCCGGAGATGGCGGTGCGGCGTAGACGTATGACGTCGCCGGAGGGTGTCTCCGGTTCCGCTCCGCGCAGGACCGCGTCGGCGAGGTCGACCGTCGCGCAGTCGGCGAATCCGGGGGCGGCGACCTCGGCGAGCTCCCGTGCGGTCGTCGCGACGTCAAGGGTGGTGCCGATCCGGGCACCCGCGCGGTACAGGAGCGTCAGACGCTCCCGTACGGTCTCCGCCCGGCCGGTGACGGCGCGCAGTTCCGTGGTGTCCCGCAGGGTCGCCACGACGCCGGGTGGCCCGCCGCGGTCCCCCGTGGGACGGAGGTTGACGGCCAGCAGCCGGTTCCCGGCGGGGCGCACCTCGTCCGTGGCGACCCGGCCGGAGGCCAGCAGTTCGGCGGTACGCGGCTCCAGCCCCAGGTCCGTCACGGAGCGCCCTTCGGCGTCGGCGGGCAGCCCGAGGAGTCTTCGCGCCTCGTCGTTGGCGAGCAGCAGCCGGTGCTCGGGGCCGATGATGAGGACCCCCTCCCGGACCGCGTGCAGCACCGCGTCGTGGTGCTCGTACATCCGGGTCATCTCGGCCGGGCCGAGGCCCCGCGTCTGGCGTCCCAGCCGTCGGCTCACCAGGACCGCCCCGCCCGTCGTGAGGGCGAGCGCGGCGACGGCGGAGCCGATGGCGAGCGGGATGCTCGGGTTGGCGAGCTTGTTCACGGTCTCGACCTTGATGCCCACGGACACCAGCCCGGCGGGCGTGCCGTCGGGCCGTGGCACGGGCACCACGGAGACGACGGCGCGGCCGCGGCTGCCCGTGTAGGTCCGGGTGAACCCGTGTCCGTTCAGGGAATCCTTGTACCGCGGATCGATCTGTGTGCCGATCCGCTGGAGGTCGGGGTCGGTGTAGCGGATTCCGTCGGTCCCGGTCACGACGATGTACTCGACGCCGGTCTCGATCCGGATCTGTTCCGCGAGCGGCTGGAGCACCGAGGTGGGCTCCGGGCCGTCCAGCGCGGCGACGATCCCCGGGGCGTGGGCGAACGCCTCCGCGACGCTCAGCGAACGGGCTCGGGCCTCGTTCATGCTGTCGCGCCTGCCCTGAAGCACCAGCGAGACGACCGCGGCGGTGATGAGCAGCACCACGATGCCCAGCATCAGGAAGAAGACCTGCCCGGCCACGGTGCGAAAGCTGAAGAGGGCGCGCAGCCGGTCCCCCGGTGAGGACTGTTTCGCGTCCGAGCCGGAGGGCGCGGGCCGGTCACCACCCGGGCGTCCGCCATCGTGCCGATGCGGCCGCCGGGCGGAGCGGTGAAACCACGCCCGGAACCGACCTGTACCACACACATCTTTAGGTTTAACACGAATTGCCGGGGTCGGAACGCGGAGCGGGCCTCCTGTGCCGGACCGGGCTGCCCACCCGGACCGGGCGGAGGTGTTCCGGGCCGGCGGATGTTCCGATCGGGTGATGCGGATCCCGCCGTGCGCGCCCGTCCCCCGGTGCCTGCGGCCGCCGGGCATGATCCGGAGATGGTGCCTGTGTTCCTGACCAAGGCGGTCGAGCTGCTGCTCGGCCGGGAGGGCCGTTCGCTCCATCTCAGGGCGGTGGGCTGGGCGACGGTGATCCTCGCCCTGACACTGCTCGTCGGCTCCTGGGCGGTGCTCATGGCGGAACAGCACGCCGGAAACGCCACCATCACCAGCTATCCCCGGGCGCTGTGGTGGTCGGCGGAGACCGCGACGACCGTCGGGTACGGCGACTTCTACCCGTTGACCCTGTGGGGCCGGATCGTGGCCGTCGTGGTGATGGGCGCCGGCATCACCACGTACGGGATGGTCACGGCGGCCCTCGCCACCTGGTTCGTGGGGCACGAGCAGAAACGCCGTCACCGGCTCGCCGAGGCGGAGCAGACCGCGCGCCATGTCCGGGAGGAGACCGCTCAGGTCCTGCACGAGCGCTTCGACCGGATCGAGCGGCTGCTCGCCGACGCGGGCCACGGGCCGTCGCGCTGAGGGCCGTCCCGTGGGCCGGAAGCGGTCACGGAACGCGATCACCGGCCCGCGGGGGTGTGAACGGCGTGGCGCCGGGCATAGGTCGGGTGACCGACAGGAGGTGGTGGCAGTGGGCCGCATCAGGGTTGTCAGACGTCCCCAGCTTCCGTCACGGCCGCCGCCGCTCGATCTGCGCACTCCGTCCGGGCGTCCGCTGCCGTACTGACTCCGTCGTCGTCCTCCGTCTCCCTCGGGGCCGCACTCCGTGCGGCCCCGATCCGCGTTGCGGCGGCCGCGCCGGAGGAACCGGAGGCCCACCCACCTCGCACTCATGATCGCCCTGCCGCTGAGCGGCGTGAAGCGGCAGGATGTCGGTGTATACGGCCGCCTTCCCCTGGCGGCTCCGGCCGTCCCAGGAAAGGGCTCCCGATGCGGGAAGCGCACGCAGAACAGTCCCCGCCGGACGAGGAGCCCCACGGCCGGTCCGAGGAGGCCCAGGTGATCGTGGTGGGGGCGGGACCGGCCGGTTCGTCCGCGGCCTTCCACCTCGCCCGAGCGGGTGTCGACGTGCTGCTGCTGGAGAAGTCGGGCTTCCCCCGGGAGAAGGTGTGCGGGGACGGTCTGACACCTCGTGCGGTGCACCAGCTCATCCGGATGGGCGTCGACATCGACGCACCGGGCTGGACGCGGTCGCGCGGGATGCGCTGGGTGACCGGCGACCGGCAGGTGCAGATCGACTGGCCCGCGCTGGGCGGCTTCCCGGACTTCGGACTGACCCGCAGCCGCCACGACTTCGACGACATCCTGGCCCGCCACGCCGTTGCCGCCGGGGCCCGGCTGCGCACCGGTGTGAAGGTGACGGAGCCGGTGACCGACCGGGCCGGACGGATCACCGGCGTGAGCGCGGTGTCCGGGGCGGCGGAACCGGTGGTGCACCGGGCGCCGGTCGTGATCGCCGCCGACGGCGCCTCCGCCCGGCTGGCCCTCGCGATGGGGCTGCAGCGGGACACGAAGCGCCAGATCGCGACGGCGGCCCGCCGCTACTACCGCAGCCCCGAGCGTTCCCGGGAGGAGTTCCTGGAGCTCTGGGCCGACCTGCGCTTCCCCAGGAGCGACCGCTTCCTGCCGGGGTACGGCTGGATCTTCCCGATGGGGGACGGCCGCGTCAACGTGGGACTCGGCGCGATCCCCCACCGCCGCCACGGCAAGCCCGACCTGCGGGCCACCCTGGACCAGTGGCTGGCCCGTACACCGCACGAGTGGGGGCTCCGCGAGGAGAACGCCGAGGGGCCCGTCCGCAGCGCCGCGCTGCCGCTGGGCCTCAACCGCCATCCGCTGTACACCCGGGGCCTCCTCCTGGTCGGCGACTCCGGAGGCATGATCAGTCCGTGGAACGGTGAGGGCATCGGCCAGGCGCTGGAGGCCGGGGAGGTCGCGGCCGAGAGCGCCGCGCTGGCCCTGGCGATGCCCCCGGGCCCGCGGCGGGAGCGGGCGCTGCACCACTACCCGGTCGAGATGAACCGGCGCTGGGGGCGCTACTACCGGCTCGGCAACACGGCCGCCGATCTCGTCTTCAGCCGGTCCGGGTTCCAGCCCGTCCTGAACCGGTACGTGATGGGCTCGCCGTTCCTCCTCAACACGCTGGCCCGGCTGCTCAGCAATCTGACGGACACCCCCTCGCGCGATGTGATCGACCATGTCCTCAACACCGCGGTACGCCTCGTTCCGGCCCCGAACGCCCGCAGGCGCTGAGCCGGCCGGGCGCGCGGCTCAGCCGCTGACGTCGCCGGAACCCTCCGCCGCCGCCCGCCCGGGGCCGGCGGTGGCGGGCCGCGTACCGAAGGCGCGCAGGAAGGTGTCGACGCCCGCGCTGACGACCTTCTCCACATCCACCGGGTCCAGGGGCCTGGTGCCGAGGGCACTCATCCCCGGCAGCTCCTCGTAGACCAGCGCGATGAACTGGTTGGCCGCCCTGACCGGGTCCTCGATCCGCAGGTGCCCGGCGTTCGCGAGGCGGGCGAGCCGGCCCGCGAGTGCCTCGGTGAACTGGTTGGGCCCGCTGGCCCGCACCGCGTCGAAGAGATCCGGGAAGCGCACGGCCTCCGCGTACAGCAGCCGGCGCACGGATTCCGACTGCTCGTCGCAGTAGCAGTCGACGAGCTTGCGCGCGAGGTCCTCGAGACCCGGCCGCAGCTGGTCCGGGTCGGCCGGGAAAGCGGTGAGCACGTCGAGCGTCTTGGCGTTCGACCGGGCGGCGGTCTCCGTCATCACATAGCGGAACAGTTTCTCCTTCGATCCCAGATGGTTGTAGATCGTCGGCTTGGACACCCCTGCCTCCGCGGCGATCACGTCCAGGCTCGCCTGTGCGTATCCGACCTGCGCGAAGACCCGCAGAGCCGCCTCCACGATCGCCCGGCGCTTGTCCAGCCGCCCTCGGTCCACCGGGCCCCCGGCCGTCTGTCCGTTCTCGCCAGCGCTCATGCGGCCATGCTACCGTGCCAGCCACCAAATTTAACTACCCAGTAAAGTCAACTGGGTTGAGTGGTTAAAAGGAGTTGCCGTGCCTGTAACAAAGGCGGTGGGGAACGGGCCTGCCCGGCTCGATGCCGCCCTGCTCACGCTCGTCGGCGTCATGGTGCTGGGCGGGATGATGTCGTACCTGGACGCGACGATCGTCAACGTCGGGATCAGCACGCTGGGCGGCGAGTTCCACGCGACGCTGGCCACCATCGAGTGGGTCACCACCGGCTATCTGCTCGCGGTCGCCCTGGCGATCCCGGTGGCGGGCTGGGCCGTGGTCCGCTTCGGCGCCAAGCGCATGTGGCTGCTGGGCCTCTCGGTCTTCCTGATCGGTTCGACGCTCTGCGCCTTCGCCTGGAACGCGGAGAGCCTCATCGCCTTCCGCGTCGTCCAGGGCCTGGGCGGCGGCATGGTCGACCCGATCATGATGACCGTCGTCGCGGGCGCCGCCGGGCCCGCCAGGATCGGCCGGGTCATGGGTCTGGTCTCCGTGCCGATCACGCTCGGCCCGGTGATCGGCCCCGTCGTCGGCGGACTGCTGCTGGACAGCTTCTCCTGGGAGTGGATGTTCCTGGTCAACATCCCGTTCGCGCTCGCCGCGATCGCGCTGGCGTTACGGGTGCTGCCGGCCGACGCGCCCTCGAGCGGCGACCGCGTCCCGCTCGACGCCCTGGGCGTCGCCCTGCTCTCCCCCGGCTTCGCCGCACTCGTCTACGCACTGTCCCAGGCCGGCGGCGACGGCTTCGGCAGCACCAAGGTGCTCATCGGACTGGCTGTCGGCATCGTCCTGTTCGCCGCGTACGCCGTGCACGCGCTCCGCACCACCGCGACCCCGCTGCTCGATCTGAGGCTGTTCGCGAACAAGGGCTTCGGCGCGAGCGTGACCACCATGTTCCTGCTGGGCGGCGGCCTCTTCTCCCTGCTCTTCCTGCTGCCGCTGTACTACCAGCGGGTCCACGGTCACAGCGTGCTCGAATCCGGTCTGCTGCTCGCCCCGCTGGGCCTCGGCACCCTGATCGGCATGCCGGTCGCGGGCAACCTCGCGGACCGGGCCGGCGCCCGGCGGCTGGTGCCCACCGGCGCCCTGCTCATCGGGGCCGGTGCCCTCGTCTTCACCGGATCCGGCCCGGACACCCCCCAGATCGCCCTGACCGCGGCGCAGTTCGCCGCGGGCTTCGGCATGGGACTGGTGGGCGCGCCGACGATGGGCTCGGTCTACCGGACAGTGCCGGGCGAGGCGGTCGCGGGCGCCACCGGTGCGGTCTTCGTCCTCAACCAGATCGGGGCCTCGCTCGGGATCGCGGTCGTCGCGCTGATCCTGCAGGACGGCGGCTCCCACGCGACGCCCGCCGCCGACTCGTACGCCCATGCCTTCTGGTGGCCGGTCGCCACGTCCGTCGTGGTCTTCGCCGCGGGTCTGCTGCTGCCGGGCAGGCCCAGGCCCGAACCGGCCGCGGAGGAGGCCGGGTTCCCGGCGGGGACGCCGTCGGTCACCGACAGCGCCTGAACCGTTCACGGGGTACGAGCCGCCTCGCCGTCCGTGTCGTTCCAGCGGGCGGCGAGCAGCAGGGCGATGTCGTCGGGCCGGTCCGGTGCCTGTCTGGCCCGCCCGATCACGTGGTCCGCCGTATCGGCCAGCGGGGCCGGGCCGAAGTCGGCGATCGTGCGGCGCAGCCGCTCGATGCCCACGTCGATGTCCGTGCCCGACTGCTCGACCATGCCGTCGGTGTACAGGGCGAGCATCGCGCCGGGGGCCAGGCGCAGTTCGCTGACGGGGTAGGACGCGTCGGGGTCGACACCGAGCACGACTCCGCCCGACAGGTCCAGGACCACGGCCGTGCCGTCGGGGTGGCGCACTACGGGCTGGGGGTGTCCGGCCCGTACGGCGTGCGCGATACCGGTGGCCGGGTCCAGGACGACGTAGCAGCAGCTGGCGAACTGGCCGGGGTCGAGGTCGATGAGGAGCCGGTTGGTACCGCTCACCACCTCCTGCGGGTCGTGTCCGCTGAGCGCGAAGGCCCTTACGGCGCTGCGCAGTTGACCCATGGTCGCGGCGGCCGCGACACCGTGTCCCTGGACGTCCCCGATGACCAGCGCCAGCCTCTCCCCCGTCTCGATGACGTCGTACCAGTCGCCGCCGACGTCCATGCCCTGGGTGCCCGCGAGGTAGCGGCCGGCGGTGTCGACGCCGTCGATGACGGGCAGCCGGTGCGGCAGCAGGACGTCCTGGAGCCCGCGGGCGAGGGCGGCCTCCGTGTCGTACCGCTGGGCCCGTTGCAGCGCCTGGGCGATGAGGCCGGCCAGCGCGGTCAGGATCGTGCGCTCCTCGGGGCTGAAGCCGCGCGGCTGGTCGAAGCCGAGGATGCACGAGCCGACGTGCTGCCCGGAGGCGATCAGCGGCAGGAAGGCGCGGGCGCCGACATCGGCGTCCATGGGGATGCCGGGGTAGGCGGCGCCCAGATGCTGCATGGACTCGAAGAAGATGGGGCGGCCGGAGGTGAGTGTCTCCACGCCGGGGATGCGGGCGTCCAGGCCGACACCGTCGAACCCGTCCAGGAAGCCCTTGGGGAAGCCGGTCTCCCACTCCAGGTAGAGGCGGCCCTCCTTGAGCAGGTAGATCGCGAGCTGTCTGCCGCCGAAGGCGGGCAGCAGTTCCTCGGTGACCACGGCGGACACCTGCCGGGCCGTCACCGCCTCGGTCAGCGCGATCGCCAGCGCGACCGGCCGGTAGAGCGCGGCGGAACGGTCCGCGGGGGAACCGAGGCCCAGCCCGGGTGAGGTCACGGACCCCGGTGTGTAGGAGGGTTCCTCCGTGGGGGTGAGTACGGCCGTCAGCCCTTCGTGGCCCGGGTACAGGGAGATCGCGAGCCAGGGGGGAGGGGTGCGCCGGGCGAGGAAGTGGACCGGGGCGTCGGAGATCATCGCGGCCCGGTAGTGGTCCTCGTAGGCCGCGTTCGCGAACCATGGAAGGGCCTCCCAGAGCACCCGCCCGACCAGCTCGGACCTGGCGTGGCCGAGGAGTTCCTCGGCCAGGCCGTTGAGGTAGGTGATCCGGCCGAAGCGGTCCAGGGAGAAGATCCCCCGAGGCAGCCGGTCGGCCGCCTCGGGGACGACCGGGCCGATGCCGAGGTCCACCAGGAAGCCGGTCAGATGGCTCGCCGCACCGGCCCCGGGCCCGGCCGCGCTGTCCCGGCGGCCCGAGACCTCCAGCAGGTGCGAGCGGCCGTCGGGGCCGCGCAGTCGCATCCTGCGCACGACGGGCCCGCCCGACCCCGCCGCCTGGCGGGCCAGGGCCCACAGCCCGTACACGTCCTCCGGAGCCAGTTGTGCGGCCAGTGCGTCGATCGTGCCCGGGAACTCGGCGGGTCCGGTGCCGAGGATCGCGCACAGCTCGTCGTCGGCGCCGACGGCTCCGGTGGCCAGGTCCCAGTCGAAGCGGCCGATCCGTACGGGCGGCGAGCTGCCGGCAGGCAGTTGCACGGGGAGTGGTTCCTCGTCCCAGCGCGGTTTCGTGCCGCTGGACTCCAGCTCCGTCAGTGCGGTGCCGAGCCGTTCGGCGACGCCCCGCAGTCTGCGCCGTTCCGCGGTTCCCACCGGCTTGCCCGGTGTCGCCGGGCAGAGCACCGTCAGGACTCCGACCGGTTTGCCGCCGCTGAAGACCGGCATGTGCAGGGAGCCGAACGGGAACGGCAGGCCCGCCATCAGCTGCGGGTAGCGGCGCATGCCCTCCTCGGCGTCGGCGAGGTGCACCGCCTGGCCGGTACGGAAGGCGTCGGCCACCGGGAACGGGCGGTTCACATGCATCCGCCACCAGGGGCGGAAGAGCGGTCCGGGCAGCCCCGCCAGTACCGCCAGCCGCAGCAGACCCGGTGTGAGGGAGCGCAGATAGACGCCGCCCGCCTGTCCGCTCGCGGCCTCGACCCCGCTCACGACGGCCTGGGCGAGCACCAGCGACAGTTCGTCCGGCGCCCGGCCGCCCTCGAGCCTCTCGGGCACGCTGCCGCCCTCGCCGAGCGGAGCACCCCGGGCCGCGCCGTACCAGGTCACTCACCCAGGATGCCCCTGCGCAGCCGTGCTCCGCACTTCAGACGGAGAGTTCCTTACGACCGGAAATGCACCCTTTACACTTGTATGCGAGTCTGAAAGGCGGCCCATCGTCCGACATCCGCACAGGAGGCACGATCATGGGCAAGAAGCAGAGCCGGCACAACCGTGGCGCCCGCAGCGGCGGCCATGAGCAGTCCGCGGCCACCGCGGAGCCCAAGGAACAGACGAGCGCGGCGCCCGAGCCCGAAGGGGTGAAGGCGATCTCGGAGCACGTCTCGCACAGGCGGGAGCGGAAGTTCGGCCACAACTGACCTCCGGCACCGCCGCCGCAAGCGCAATGGGGCGGCAGCCGCCATCGATGGCGGCTGCCGCCCCATTGCGCTTGCGGCGAGGGCCCGTTGCGATGATGCGAAGGCCTTCGGAACTTCGGGGGCACGCCCTACCTGTCGTCGGCGGGCGGCCGGTGGTCACCGAGCCGGTCATTGAGCTTCTGCTGGGCGGAGTCGACCTGGCCGCTGTACTTGCCGTGCGTCTTCTTGTCGACGAAGTCGCCACCCTTCTCGACTCCCTGATGGGCCTGGTCCGGGTGCCCCTTGATCAGGTCCTTGATCTTGTCGAGCATGCTCATGACTCTCCTCCTCATGGAACGCTGACCTTCCCAGCATCTATGCGACACCCCGGTGCCGCACCCCGGGGCGGAAGTGGCCGCGAGGGGCGGCGAGCGCCCGGGGCCCAGAGAAGTTACCCACAGGTATGTAGTGACTTCTTGCGCACGCGCCAGTAGAACTCGTTCCCATTCGATCGAGAGTGAGGAACGTCACATGACGGACTCAAGCTTACCGGACAAGGGGTCGAGCGGTGTCTCGCGTCGCAGATTCATCGCTAGAACAAGTTTCATTCTGGGGGCCGCGGCCCTCTCCGGTCACGCCACCGCCGCCCAGGCGACGAGCCGCGCCACGGCCACCGCTATCGGCAACGGGGAGCACGTCCCGGTCCTGGTGATCGGCACCGGGTACGGCGGTTCCGTGGCCGCCCTGCGACTCGCCCGCGCGGGCGTCCACGTCCATATGGTCGAGATGGGCATGTCCTGGGACACCCCCGGGTCCGACGGCAAGATCTTCGCCAACACCACGAATCCCGACGGCCGCTCGTACTGGCTCCGCACCAAGACCAAGCAGCCCCTCAGCAACTTCTTCGGCATCCCCATCGACCGCTCGATCCCCCGCTACACCGGAATCCTGGACGCCGAGGACTTCAGCGGCATCACGGTGTACCAGGGGCGCGGCGTCGGCGGCGGCTCACTGGTCAACGGCGGCATGGCCGTCACGCCCCGGCGGGAGAACTTCGGCGCCATCCTCCCCACGGTCAACACCGACGAGATGTACTCCACCTACTACCCGCGCGCCAACGCCGGCCTCGGCGTCGGGACCGTCGACCCGGCCTGGTTCGACAGCGTCGACTGCTACCAGTACGCCAGGGTCGGGCGTAAGCAGGCCCAGCGCTCCGGCTTCCCGTTCGTCTTCGTGCCCGACGTGTACGACTGGGACTACATGGAGAAGGAGGCCGCCGGCACCGTGCCCAAGTCGGCCCTGGACGGCGAGATCCTCTACGGCAACAACTACGGCAAGAAGTCGCTGCAGAAGACCTACCTCTCCCAGGCCATGGCGACCGGCAACGTCACCATCTCGCCCCTGCACAAGGTGACTTCGGTGTCCCCGGCGTCGGCCGGGGGCTACACGGTCGTCATCGACCAGCTCCGCACCGACGGGAGCACAGAGGCCACCAAGACGGTGACCGCGGACAAGGTGTTCTTCGCGGCCGGCAGCGTCGGCACGAGCAAGCTGCTGACCGAGTTCAAGGCCACCGGCAAGCTCCCCGGCCTCAACGACGAGATCGGCAGGGGCTGGGGCGACAACGGCAACGTCATGTGCGGCCGCGCCAACCACCTGTGGGACCCGACCGGTGCGGTCCAGTCGAGCATCCCCTGCGGCGGCATCGACAACTGGGACGCCGGTGGCGCGTTCGCCGAAGTCGCGCCACTGCCGACCGGGATCGAGACGTTCGCCTCGTTCTACCTGTCGATCACGAAGAACCCGAACCGCGCCCAGTTCTCCTGGAACGCCGCGACGGGCAAGGTCGACCTGAACTGGCAGGCCGCGTGGAAGCAGCCGTCCATCAACATGGCCAAATCGATCTTCGACAAGATCAACGCGAAGGAGGGGACGATCTACCGGACCGACCTCTTCGGCGTGTACAAGATCTGGGGCGACCACCTCACCTACCACCCGCTGGGCGGTGCGGTGCTGGACCGGGCGACCGACAACTACGGTCGCCTGCACGGGTATACGGGCCTGTACGTGATCGACGGCTCGCTGATCCCAGGCAACACCAGCGTCAACCCGTTCGTCACCATCACGGCACTCGCCGAACGGAACATCGAGAAGATCATCGCCACCGATCTGTGACACCGGCCAGAGCAACGGGCCGGCCGGCAGGAGGCGGCGCACCAGCCTCCTCCCGGGTACGCCCCGGGCAGACGCGACGGGTCCGGGGCGTCCGGCTGCTCAGTGGCCGGGCAGTCAGTGGCCGGGCAGCACACACACGGCGTCGAGACCCAGTACGTGGTTGAGCCGGCCGAACGCCAGCCACGAGCCGATGCTCATGCTCAGCTCGACGATCTCGCGCTGGCTGTAGTGCGCGGTCATCCGGGTCCAGAAGTCCTCGTCCAGACCGTGGTGGTCCAGGGCGTACCGCTCGGCGTACTCGGCGGCCAGCCGGGTCCGGTCGTCGAAGACCCCGGCGGTGCGCCACTCGTTCACCGCGTCGGCGAACTCCTCCTCGACCTTCTCGCCGTCCCGTTCGGTACGCCAGTCGAGGCAGAACAGGCACCCGTTGATCTGCGCGATCCGCAGCCGGGCGGCCTCGAACTCACGCAGGCCCAGCGAGGTGTGCTCGTACACCGACAGGGAGAAGTTCGCGGCGGCCATCCCGATGCCCGGGACCATGTCGCCCCATACGTAGCCGATCGGTTCCTGACCCTCGGGTATGTCGATGATCATGGCTGTTTCCTTCCGAGTCTGCCGGCTGCGGGGCGCAGGGGGACGTCGAGTGCGTCGTAGAGTCCGGGTTCCGCGTCCACCAGCCAGTCGATGGCGTTCACCAGCCGGCCGACCGCGGTGGCGTTGCCGCCGGCCGAGCGGTTCTCGTCCTCGTCGGTGGCCTCGACCGTGACCTCGATGCGCGGACGGCCCTCGATGATCACGCGGTGGGCACCGGCGCCGTCGGGCGGCGACGGCCAGTCGGGGGCGCAGGACGGGTGGATGCGGGTGATGTGCTCGATGACGATGCGGGGCTCGCCCTCGACGATGCCCTGCACCTCGAAGCGGACCGCGCCCTGGGTGCCCGCCTCGAACTCGCCCATCGTCCGGGTGGTCACCGTCGTCTCCAGCGGCCGGCGGGCCATGGTCTCGCGGATGTCGTCGAGCTCCACGCCCAGGGCCCTGGCCATCAGCCGTATCTGTCCGCCCCACACCATCGTCGGGACGGAGGCCGCGAGCATCAGCGGCTCGTACTCCATGGGGTGTCCCATGCCGATCAGGTGGCGGACCGAGTCGGGCTGGTCGTAGGTGGAGTAGTCGAAGATCTCCTGGCAGCGGATCACGTCGACCGTGGTCCCGAGTCCGCTGATCAGCAGGGGCAGTACGTCGTTGCCCCAGCCGGGGTCCACACCGGAGACGAACAGCGAGCCACCGCCGTCGGCGACGGCGGCCAGGACCGGTTCGCGCAGCTCCGGCGGGGCGCCCCGCCGGTCGTAGAGCGCGTACAGGGCGGGTGTGACGACCACGGCGCCCGTCCGGACCGCCCTGGTGATGTCGGCCAGCGCATCGTCGGGGCGGATGTCCCCGGAGGCCGCGTACACGACCGCGCCGGGAGCGGTGGCCAGCACCGCGTCGATGTCGTCGGTCGCCGCGACGCCCAGATCGCGCCCGGTCCCGGCGAGGTCGCCCGCGTCGCGGCCCACCTTGCCGGGGTCATGAACAAGCACGTGCGCCAGTTTCAGGGCCGGATGGGCCTCGACGGCGCGGATGGCCGCGCGGCCGACATTGCCGGTACCCCAGACCACCGTGGAAATCATGCGGCGGAGGGTAGCGCGCGGGATGAAAGGTTCATAGTGCCATCGCCCACCCGGTTGGGGAGGGCCGCCGGGCAGGCCCGAGGGCTCCGCCCGGCCACCCCCACTCCCTAGTCGTCGATCGCGGTCCCGAACGCGGCGCCGGCCGCCGGGCCGCCGAGGGATCCGCCGTCGAAGGTCCACCCTCCTTGGACCGTCACACCGCCCGCGTCCGCCCGGAACGCCCAGATGACGCCGTTGCCCGCGTCCTCACCCGGCGCCGCGGCGAGCAGGCCGAGGCGGCCGTTCCGGTCCGGGTCGCTCAGCCGGACCTGGCCGCCCCAGTGGTCGCCCTTCTCCGCGACGCCCAGCACGAACCCGGAGTTCTGGTCCCAGGAGGCCGCGTCGGCGGCGGTGAGCCCGTCGGCCGAGCCGCGCAGCACCCACACGGCGCCGGCGTCCGCGACGTCGTAGATGTCCTCGCCCGGCGCGCCGATCGCCACGTCCGCGTATCCGTCGGCGTTGATGTCGGCCACGGAGAGGTCGCTCCCCCAGCCGTCGCCGGCCTCGGCCTTGCCGGGGATGCCCGGGGTGTCCTGGGTCCACCACACCGGCGGGGTGCCCGGACCCCCGGCGCCGACCGGCCCGTCGCCGGCGCTGCCGTAGTACACGCCGACGGTTCCGCCGGTCATGGTGGCGCCGCCGTCGTCGGGGCTGTTCGGCTCCCCGGTGACGAGGTCGTCGTAGCCGTCGTTGTTGATGTCACCGGACGCGACGGCCGGGCCGCCGCGCAGATCGCCCTCGTAGCGGAGTCCCTGGACCTCGCCGAGGAACAGCGACGACCAGCCGTGGCCCGCTTCCTCGCCCGTGTTCACTCCGGCGATGACGAGGTCGGCGAGGCCGTTGCCGTCGTAGTCGCCCGTGGTCATGGCCCTGGGCGCGATGGGGCGGCCCGGGGTTCCGGGGGTCAGGCGGTGGCGCGATGCGGGTACCAACCGTGCGGACGTGCGCTGCGGCGCCGCGTCGTACTGGTACAGGCCGAGGTTGTCGCGGTCGGTCACGGCCAGCTGGTCGCCCGGGATGTCGGGGCTGAAGTGTGCCGCCGCGAGGGCGCTGCCGAACCGGGCGCCGACCGCGAGCTGGTCGGCCTGCAGCCAGTCGCTGTCCGCGCCGGAGAGCCCCTTCGGGGATCCCCACAGCACGACGATGCCGCCCGCGTCGGTCACCGGCTCGATGTCCTCGCCGGGCAGACCGACGATCGCGTCGTCGTAGCCGTCCCCGTCCAGGTCGCCGGTGGCGAGGGTGCTGCCGAAGCCGTCTCCCGCCTCGGCGGCCCCCGGCACCCCGGTGGTGTTCTGGCTGAGCACAACGGGGTTGTAGGTCCCGATGCCCGTCTTCGCGCCGTACTGCACGGTCACGTACCCCGCGCCCTTCTTACCGCCGACGGTTCCGCCGGGCGCGCCGATGAGCACGTCCTCGTACCCGTCGCCGTTGAAATCGGTGTTGCGGTCGTTCGCACGCGTTCCGCCGGGTGTGCCGGCGTAGGCGGAGGGGGCGGCGATGCCGGCCCCTGCCATCAGGAGGAACGCGGCCGCCGCGATGGCGGCCGAACGGTTGGTGCGCACGAGCGGCTCCTCGGTTCAAGGATGACCGGGCGAGTCCGGGGGGACGCCGGGAAGGGCCCGTTTCCTTCCTGGCGCCCCGTTCGACCGCCTATGAGGCGTAAGGGTTGTACGGCACGAGAAAAGGGGTGGGAGGGAGCCGCTCGGCTCCCTCCCACCCCTGCGCGTCCTGCTCCCCCCGAAGGCGGAGCGGCGGTATGTCAGTAGGCCCCGAAGACGTTGTCGATCGAGCCGTACGTGGCCGCGGCGTAGTTGCACGCTGCGGTGATGTTGGCGACGGGGTCGAGGATGTCCGTCGAGGTACCGGCCACGTGGTACGCCTCGAAGGTGGGCTGGATCACCTGGAGGAGGCCCTTGGACGGGGTGCCGGCGGCTGCGTTCGAGTCCCAGTTGTTGACGATCTGCGGGTTGCCCGAGGACTCGCGGATGACGTTGCGGTGGATGCCGTCGTAGCTGCCGGGGATGCCGTTCTGGGCCATCACGGCCAGCGACTCCTTGATCCAGCCGTCGAGGTCGTCGGTGTACGCCGTCGCGGCCTGGGCCGGAGCGGCGGTGTCGGTCACCTCGGCGATGGGCGTGACCGTCCGCTGGGAACGGTCGGCGCGGTCGGTGCCCTCGGCCCGGTCGGACGACTGCGAGGCGTCGGCCGCGGGCTTGGACTCCGTCGCGGGCTTCGCCTTCGATTCGGCGGCGGGGGCCGCCTTGGGCGCGACGGCCGCGGACTTGGCGCCGATGGTCAGCTTGAGGCCCGGGTGAATCAGGTCGGGGTTTCCACCGATCACACTCCGGTTGTCCTTGTAGAGCCGCTCCCAGCCGCCACTGAGGGAATGTCCCCGGGCGATCTTGGAAAGCGAATCGCCGGAGATCACGGAATAGACGGTGGACTCCGTCTTGTTGACGGCAATTCCCTTGGCCGCAACGGAAGTCGGTGCCGCCGCCCTTTCCGCGACGACAGCGTGTGCCGGTGCGGCAGAAGCCGATCCGGCCCCGATCAGGGGGAGCGCGAGAACGACTCCGCCCGTGCTCACGGCGATGAAACCGCGGGTCAGGGAGGTGGACTTGGAACGACGGTGCTTACCCATGATGGGCATGGCGCATTTCCTCTCCGCCGCCTGCGAGGTGAGCTGTCGGGTTCGGACTGGAGATGTCCGGCCGCACGTGATGGCGACTTCACCCCTAGCCGCTCCGGATACCGGACCGGCGGCAAACCTGGGTCCCCCGCTCCTGCCGTACGTGAGTGGGTCGGGTTACCGGACGGCGGCAGGATTCGGCGTTCCATCCGGATTGACGGCGACCGTAAGCGAGAAACACCGAGCGAAACAAGCCCTGAATTCCGGATCTCAATTGATTCGCAAGATCAATTAAAGGAAACGCCCACCATCAGACCTTCACGAGGAAGTCAACTTTCTTGGCGCAACAGAGAACCGAAGCCGGACGCCCCGCGCCCGGAGCCGGGAGAGTGACGCTGGCCACTGAGCCCGAAAAGGGCGATTTGCTCAATATTCGTAACTTTTGAGGCACAGAAAAGGGACTCTGAGGTTTATTAGTAACTACTCAGATTAATTACTCAATCAGGACATTTTGACTGGCTTCGTGAGGGCCTCGGGCAGGAGGGCCCGGCCGACAACGGCAACGCCACGCGTCCGCGGGCAGGCGCGGGCCCGATTGCGAGACGTCCCGGCACGACCCCGGCTTCAGCCCTCGCGTCGGAGCCGCGCCGAGAGGTGGTGCTGGAGCGGCAGACCGACCGCCGCGAGGTCATGGACGAATTCGAGCGTGCCGTCGTCCGTCAGGGTGTAGCGGCGGCGGGTGGCGCTGACCTCCTTGGCGGTGGGGGCGAGCGCGACCTGATGAGTGGCGAGGTCGGCCGTACCGTCGGCCGCGCGGCCCGTCAGGATCTCGGCGATACCGGTGGGCTGGGTGATCAGCGCCTCCACGCGCCCGTCCGGCTGCATCCGCCACCAGCCGCTCTCCCTGGCCGACGGCCGCAGCGGGGTGCCTTCCGCGTCGATGAGCCAGGCGCGCGTCTCGTAGTGGAGGAAGGGACGCCCGTCGTGACTGAAGGTCACCTCCTGCGCGTACCGGAACTCCTCGGCGAGCGTCGGATACTCGCCGCGGCCCCGCCCGGTCCAGGTGCCCAGGAATCCGGTCAGCGGTGCGAGCAGCGCGTGCGGGGCGGGCGCCTCGTCCGGCCGGATCGCGTCGGGATACGGGTGCTTCTGGAGGGGGTCGAACATCTTGCGCGCTCCTGGGTCGGTGATAGTGGCGAGGGTGCCGGCTGGCAGCCTAGGCCCACGGAACGCGAGTGGGCCGCTTCAACGTCTCCACGGCATGCGATCTGACGACCTGACGCCATTGCGCCGTGTCACCTCTCCTGGCGGAAGTCCAACATGCAGAAGACCTTGTCGTAGCGGCGTTCGCCGACGGCGACGAAGTCGGGCAGCCGCCCGTACTCGGTGAAGCCCAGCGACCGGTAGAGGCGCAGGGCACCGCTGTTGTCGCCACGGGCGTCCAGCGTGAGGACCTCGATCCCCGCCCGCCCGGCATCCGCGATCAGCTCGGCGGTCAGTGCCCGGCCGATGCCGCGGCCGTGGGCCGAGGCGGCCACCGCGATCTTCTCGAGATCGGCGTGCGGACGATGAGTGGGCCGCGTATGGCGCAGCCAGTACCCCAGCCCGACGAGCCGGCCGTCCAGGTACGCGGCACGCAGGGCGGCGTCCGCCGCGTGCACCGCGGCGAAGACGTGGTCGAGGAGTTCCGACACCTCGTCGAACGAGGGGGGACCGGTCCACCCCAGTGCGGCGCCTTCGCGGACCAGGTCCGCCAGGATGCGATGGGCCGATGCCGCGAAGCGGGCCCGGAGGTCCGGATCGGACGTCAGCTCCATCGCATCCAGGATGACTGGCTCAAGGGTTCCGCCGCTGGTCGAAGCCGTGTTCATGACCGGCAGCCTAACCAGCCCGGAGCCCCGAGCCCCGAGCCCCGCAGGGCATCCTCGGCCCACGGATACCTGCGGATGCCCTGCGGGAGTCTGGGTCAGTTCCAGCGGTCCTGGTTGATGAAGTGGCTGAAGCCGCGCCAGGAGTTGGGGCCCATCTCGCCGTCGATGGGGCCGGTGTAGCCGTTCTGGGCGGCGAGGCGCTGGAGAGCGGCCCAGGTATTCGTGCCGGGATCCCCGTCGATGGGTCCGGTGTAGCCCCAGTTACGCAGGTTCTGCTGGAGCGCGGCGTAGGTGTGGGGCCCGGGGACCCCGTCGATCGGGCCGGTGTAACCCGACTCGATCCGCAGCCAGTTCTGCGTCCGCTGCCACATCACCGGACCGGGAACACCGTCCTCCTCCGTCGACGTCTTCGGCAGCCCACCACCACCGCCGCCGCCCAGGTAGTCCAGCGGGTTGACCCGGGTGCCGCCCGGCGTGATCAGGTGCCAGTGCACGTGCGGTCCGGTGGAGCTGCCCGAGCCGGGGGCCCCGACGGCGCCCCCGGAGTACCCGACGATCCCGCCCTTGCCGACCGAGGTGCCGTTGGCCAGCAGGAACTGGGACAGGTGCATGTACTGCGTCCGGTACCCGTCGCTGTGGGTGATGGTCACCGTGTGCCCACCGGTACCGTTGTCCGGGATGTTCGTGATGACACCGGCACCCGCCGCGGGCAGCGCGGTGCCGACGCCCATCCCGTAGTCGAGTCCGCCCAGCGAGCCGTCGTTGAGGTGGTCCTGCCAGGTACCCGTGATCTGGTAACCGCTGAACGGGTTGTAGATGTCCAGCGCCTGTGCGGCATTGCCCGAGAACAGCACACCGCCGGCGGCCAGGCCCAGCGTGGTGACCGAGCCCCGCAGCAATGTGCGCCGGCTCATCTCGATCCGCGGCCGGACCCCCTGGCCGTCATCGGTCCCATGATTCTTGCGCACGTCAACTCCCTTGTCATTACTACGACTTGACTTGCCAGAGCGAGGCGGAGCCACGGTAACCTACGCGCATAGATTTTGATAAGCACATGACACATCTCCGACGGGCACACGGCACACCCACTGCCGGGAGCCCCACCCCCCACACCGGAGGAAACATGCGCAGGAGAGACCTGATTCGCGCCGCCGTGGCGACGGCCCTGGCCCCGGCCGGGCTGCTCACGGCCACCGGTACCGCGACCGCCGCCGGCCCGCCCCGCACCCAGGCGGCCGACCTGGAGGGCCTGGACGTCTCGAACAACCAGGTCGGCATCGACTACGCCCGCGTCGCCGCGGAAGGACGGCAGTTCGTCATCGTCAAGGCCGGCGGATGCCAGCTCGCCGAGGGCCCCTACACCTCGTCCTCGTATCCCGGCCACATCGACGGCGCCCGCGCCGCGGGACTACGGGTGGGCCACTACTGGATGTCGGGAGACTTCCTCAGCCCCGTCGCCGCGGCCGACTACTTCGTGGACCACCTGCACGACTACCGCGTCGGTGACGTGCTCGCGCTGGACGTCGAGGTACTCGACGACTCCACCCGTCTGTGGAACGACGCCGATGTGGCCGCCTGGTTCAACCGGGTGCGCGCACGCGTCGGAAGCTACGTGCCCTGGTTCTACATCAGCACGGGCGCTCTGCGCGAGCACCTGGACCGCCACCATCGCCGCCGGCGCCCACCTGTGGGCGGCCTCCTGGGGAGCCAACGACGGCACCTGGCCCGGCGCACCCGACCTCGGCGGCCACTACCCCGACTGGGCCGCCCACCAGTACGCGTCTGTGGGCTCCGCCGGCGGCGTGTCCCCCGTAGACGTCAGCCGCGCGCGCTCCTGGGCGTTCGATCCCACCGAGCCGACCGACCCGCCGTCAGGTGGTGGGCTGCCGAAGACGTCGACGGAGGAGGACGGTGTTCCCGGTCCGGTGATGTGGCAGCGGACGCAGAACTGGCTGCGGATCGAGTCGGGTTACACCGGCCCGATCGACGGGGTCCCCGGGCCCCACACCTACGCCGCGCTCCAGCAGAACCTGCGGAACTGGGGCTACACCGGACCCATCGACGGGGATCCCGGCACGAATACCTGGGCCGCTCTCCAGCGCCTCGCCGCCCAGAACGGCTACACCGGCCCCATCGACGGCGAGATGGGCCCCAACTCCTGGCGCGGCTTCAGCCACTTCATCAACCAGGACCGCTGGAACTGACCCACACCACAACCCCCGCGGAACCGTCCGGAGCAGGAGGAACGACTGTCCGGCGGCACAAGGAATCCCCGGTCCGCAATTGCGGACCGGGGATTCTCCCGAGTATATTGAGTGTTTCTGTGCGCCCACAGAAAAGGCCCCTCACCGGGGGCCACTAAGCAAAACCTTATCCGGCAGGGAGCCATTTTGTCAACTCGGGAACGCTCCGAATTGCAGGGGGAGCAGGAATTCATCGACCGGCTCTACGACCGTGTCGATGCGCTGCGCGGAGTAGCCGCCCAGCACGTCCAGGACGCGCTGACGCCGGTCGGAACCGGTCTGCAGGCCCGTCTCGAACGCGATGTGCTCGTCGCCGAACGCTCAGGTCTGCTGGCTGCCCTGAATGCCGTGGACGGCTCGCTGTGTTTCGGCCGGATCGACCTCTCCAGCGGAACGGCGCACCATATCGGCCGGGTCGGAATCCGTGAGGACGACACCGCACACACCCCTCTGCTGATCGACTGGCGCGCGCCCGTGGCCCGCCCCTTCTATCTCGCCACCGGTCACACGACCATGGGCCTGCGCCGGCGCCGGCACATCACCACAGAGGGCCGCGTCGTTACCGAGCTGCACGACGAGATCCTCGACGTCGGGGACCGGGAGCGTACCGGCTTCGAGGACCCGAGCGGCGACGCCGTGCTGCTCGCCGCCGTGAACTCCGCCCGCACCGGCCGCATGGGCGACATCGTGCGGACCATCCAGGCGGAGCAGGACCGCATCATCCGCGCCCCGCACCGCGGTGTGCTCGTCGTCGAGGGCGGACCCGGCACCGGCAAGACAGCGGTGGCGCTGCACCGGGCGGCCTTCCTGCTGTACGAGCACCGCGAGCTGCTCGCCAAGCGCGCCGTCCTGATCGTGGGCCCCAACCCGGCCTTCCTGCGCTACATCGGCGAGGTGCTGCCCGCGCTCGGTGAGACCGGTGTCCTGCTCGCCACCCAGGCCGAGCTCTTCCCCGGGGTCCACGCCGACGGCACCGACACCGGCCGCGCCGCAGCCGTCAAGGGCGGTGAGGCGATGGCGGAGGCACTCGCCCTCGCCGTCCGCGACCGGCAGCAACTGCCCGAGCCCGGCGCCCCGCTGGTCATCGCGCACGACGACGGCGACCTCGTCCTCGACTGGGAGATCGCGTACGAGGCCCGGCAGGCGGCCCGCGACACCCGCCTGCCCCACAACCTCGCCCGCCCGCACTTCGCGTTCCGGATCATCGACGCCCTCACCTCGCAGCTCACCGAGCGCATCGGCGCCGACCCGCACGGTGGTCCCAACTTCCTCGGTCCCGACGACATCGCCCAGCTCGGCAGGAACGTCGCCCTCAGCAAGGAGGTGCACGCCGCCGTCGACGAGCTGTGGCCACCGCTCACCCCGGAGCGGTTCCTCACCGACTATCTGGCCGGTCCCGTGTACGTACCGGCCGAGGACGCCGAAGCCATCCGGCGTACGCCCGGCGAAGGGAACTGGACACCGGCCGACGTCCCGCTGCTCGATGAGGTGGCCGAACTCCTCGGGGTCGACGACAGCGCCGAGCGGGCCGCCGCCGAGGCCGAGCGCCAGGAGCGGATCGCGTACGCACAGGGCGTTCTGGAGCTGTCGAGGGGGTCGGAGTCGTACGAGTTCGAGGACGAGGAGTCCGAGACGCTCGCCGCGCACGACATCATCGACGCCGAACGGATGGCGGACCGGCAGGAGGAGGCCGACCACCGCAGCGCGGCGGAGCGCGCCGCCGCCGACCGGACCTGGGCGTTCGGCCACATCATCGTCGACGAGGCGCAGGAGTTGTCGCCCATGGCGTGGCGGCTGCTGATGCGGCGTTCGCCGACCCGCGCGATGACCCTGGTCGGGGACCCCGCGCAGACCTCCGAGGAGGCAGGCGTCGGCTCGTGGGAGAAGATCCTGGCGCCGTACGTCGGTGACCGCTTCGAACACGCCACGCTCAACGTCAACTACCGGACACCTGCCGAGATCATGGAGCTGGCCGCCGGGGTCGTCCGGGCCGAGGACCCCTCCTTCGAGCCGCCGGGCTCGGTGCGGTCCACCGGCGAGGTGCCGTGGACGAGGGAGTCCGGGGAGGATCTGGCGGGTGCGGTGGCGCAGGCGGTCTCGGAGCTGACGCCCGACGAGGGACGCCTCGCGGTGATCGCGCCGGCGGCGCTCCACGAGGAGATCGCGGCGCCGCTGGACGGAGTCACGGCCGGTGCCGAACCCGATCTGGCGCGCCCGGTGGTGCTGCTCGACCCGCGGCAGGCCAAGGGGCTCGAATTCGACCATGTGCTGGTCGTGGAGCCCGCCCGGTTCGGAACCAGCGATCTGTACGTGGCGCTCACCCGTGCCACGCAGCGCCTGGGCATCGTCCACCGGGAGAAGCTGCCCGAGTCGCTGCGCTGACGGCGCGCCGGGGCGGGGAACCGGCCGCACCAGTGGCCCCGGCGGAGTGCGGCCGCCGGGGCCTGCGGTCCGGGCGGCCGGGCGGCTACAGCGGCGTCGCCGCTTCGAGTGCGACGAAGAGCGCGAAGGCCGCGTTCAGCGAGGACAGCGTGGACAGGGCCGTTCCCACCGCGGCGACGGACGCCGCGATCCCCGTCGGGGTGTGTACCGGTGGCCAGCCCTGCTCCGGCGGCACCGGGCCCAGCAGCGCGGCGACCCGCCGGGGGACGGGGCCGGCCGCGGCGAACGCCGGGACGGTCTCGGTGGCGGCCCGGTGCGAGATGATCGCCGCCTTGCCGACCGTACGGGCCGTGAGCCGCCGGTCCCCGGTGGTGACGGCGGCCTCCTCGTCGGCCCAGCGCTCCGTGCTGTAGGTGATGGCCGCACGCAGCGGCCGCAGCAGCGGGTTCGCGCACCCGGCCAGCTGAACGGCGAGCAGCAAGCGGTGGTGCCGGCCGGCGAGATGGGCCCGCTCGTGCGCGAGGAGCGCCCGCTGCTCGGCCGGCGTCAGACAGTCGAGCATCGCGGAGGAGACCATGATCCTGCCGGGCGAGCCCGGCAGGGCGTACGCGTAGGGCACGGCGTCGGGCAGCACGGCGACTTCGGCCGTCGTCGACAGCCCTGCCAGTGTCCGGTGCGCGCGGGAACGGAAACGGTAGTGGCGCCATACGGTGGCCGTGCACGCCACGGCCACCGCCGCGAGCGCGGCGATCGCCGTCTTGCCGACGAACCTGTCGTGCGGAACGGCCTTCCTGACCTCGTCGTCGGACCAGCCGTCAGGAAGCGGGTTGCCGGGCAGCTGGGCCGTGCCGACCACCACCAGCAGACCGAGGCACAGGGTGCTGCACGACGCCAGGATCACGGCGATGGTCGCGAGCAGACGGGCGGCGCTTCGCGGGTGCAGGTGCTGCTCCGCCAGGCGTGCGATGGGCAGCGCCGTGAGTGGCAGGACCAGGGGCAGACAGACGAAGACACCCATCGGTCAACTCTCCGATTCGTCCGCGGGCGGGCCGGCCGGGCCGGGGCCGCTCTCGCCGAGCAGCGACCGCAGCAGATCCTCGTCGTCCGGCGACAGCGCGGAGACGAAGCTGGAGAGCACCGCGTCCCGGTCGTCCCGCTGGTCGAGGAGCCGGCGCATCCGAAAGGCGGTGAGACCAGCCCCGTTCGCCGTCGACTGCCACAGCACCGGACGCCCCGAACCCGTACGGGTGACTGCCTGCTTGTCGAGCAGCCGGGTCAGGATCGTGATGACCGTGCTGTACGACAGACCACCGTCGAGACGCTCCTGCACCCATGCCGCGTTGACGGGCTCGCTCGCCCCGCCCAGCACGGTCAGCACCTGGGTCTCCAGTTCGCCCTGCCCGCGCCGGCGGGCCCGCGGCTCCCCCGGCCGGCCGTCCTTCTCCGCACCCACGACGCGGCCCCTTTCACGCGACTGCCCGACAGCTCGTTCACATGCCGGGCGCCGGGGCATATTACCCGGCCGCCCCGATGTCTCGTGGGCCCGGCGGAGCCCGGGGCCGCACCCACGCACGCAAACTCTACAGTGCTGTAGATTTCAGGTGCTGTCATTCGGTGCCCGCCCGGTCACGCGTGGGCGCAACGATGCGTAGAGGGAGAAGACATGGGTGTGAGCCTCGCCAAGGGCGGAAACGTCTCACTGACCAAGGAGGCCCCGGGACTTACGGCGGTCCTCGTCGGACTGGGCTGGGACGTCCGCACGACCACCGGCACGGACTACGACCTGGACGCCAGCGCCCTGCTGTGCGACGAGGCCGGGAAGGTCCCCTCGAACGACCAGTTCGTCTTCTACAACAACCTGAAGAGCCCCGACGGTTCGGTCGAGCACACCGGCGACAACCTCACCGGCGAGGGCGAGGGCGACGACGAGATCGTCAAGGTCGACCTCGCCGCCGTACCGGCCGACGTCGCCAAGATCGTGTTCCCCGTCTCGATCCACGACGCGGAGGGCCGGGGCCAGAGCTTCGGGCAGGTCCGCAACGCATACATCCGCGTGGTCAACCAGGCGGGCGGGGCCGAGATCGCCCGCTACGACCTCAGTGAGGACGCCTCCACCGAGACCGCCATGGTCTTCGGCGAGCTGTACCGCAACGGCGCCGAGTGGAAGTTCCGCGCCGTCGGCCAGGGATACGCCGCCGGACTCAGCGGCATCGTCGCCGACTTCGGAGTCAGCCTCTGACCCGGTCCGGGTCACCCTCGTACCACCCCCTGCCGAAAGTGGAGCCATGACCGTCAATCTGACCAAGGGCCAGCAGATCAGCCTCACCAAGTCCGGCGGCGGGGAACTCACCGTCGTCCGCATGGGGCTGGGCTGGAAGTCCGCGCCCCGCAGGGGGTTCCTCGCCCGGCTGACCGCCCGTGAGATCGACCTCGACGCCTCCGCCGTGCTCTTCGCCGGCCAGGCCCCGCAGGACGTCGTCTTCTTCCAGCACCTGACGAGCGACGACGGATCGGTGCGGCACACCGGTGACAACCGCGTCGGCGGCGCGGGCGAGGGCAGCGACGACGAGTCGATCGTCGTCGACCTGCAGCGCGTTCCGGCCCATGTCGACCAGATCGTCTTCACCGTGAACTCGTTCACCGGCCAGACCTTCGAGGAGGTCGACAACGCCTTCTGCCGTCTGGTCGACGAGACGACCGGGCAGGAACTGGCGCGGTACACGCTGACCGGCGGCGGACGCCACACCGCGCAGATCATGGCCAAGGTCCAGCGGGCGGGCGCGGGATGGCAGATGACGGCCATCGGCAGCCCGGCCGAGGGGCGCACGTTCCAGGACCTGATGCCGGCCGTCGCCGCGCACCTGTAGGACCTGCCCGCCGGCACTCACCACTACGACCGACCCTGGAGTATTTCGCATGGCACTGTGGGACCGCATCAAGGAATCGGCCTCGACGATGCAGACGCAGCTCAACGCCAAGAAGAACGACCTGAAGAGCGGTGGCTTCCGCGACGCGAGCATGGCCATGTGCGCCCTCGTGGCCGCTGCCGACGGCTCCATCGACCTCACCGAGCGGCAGCGGGTGGCTGCTCTGATCGCGGGCAACGAAGTGCTTCAGAACTTCCCCGCCGAGGATC
Source organism: Streptomyces sp. NPDC091387 (assembly GCF_044756945.1). NCBI lineage: Bacteria > Bacillati > Actinomycetota > Actinomycetes > Kitasatosporales > Streptomycetaceae > Streptomyces > Streptomyces sp. NPDC091387. The sequence continues at coordinate 95,582 of NZ_JBIVTZ010000004.1, forward strand.
TGCAGCGCCGGTTCAACGACTACTGCCAGCAGCTGACCTCCGACTTCGAGTTCGGGAAGGTCAGCCTCCTCCAGACCATCGGCAAGGTCGGCAAGAAGCCCACCGAGGCCCGCGCGGTCATCCAGATCGGCATCGTCATCGGCGGCGCCGACGGCGACTTCGACACCACCGAGCGCGCCGTGGTCCGCGAAGCCTGCTTCGCGGCCGGCATCACGCCGAACGAATTCGACCTGTAGGCCTCAGGGTCCCGGGCGTGCCGCCGTCCGTACGCGGCACGCCCACTCGGCTCGCGCTCCGACGAACCCGCGGGACCCGGCCGGGCCCTACCCGCCGCTCCCCCGGGACGATCCGGGGCGCGACACCCCGGCGTCCGGCCGTGGCGCCTTGAAGGCCCACGCCATCTCCGGCTCCATCGCGAACCGGAAGATACGCCGCACCGGTGGCGTACAGAGCACGGTGATCACCGCGGCGCCGATCAGGGTCACCGTGATCTCGCCGAGCGGCGTGTCGAGCCACCGCGCGTCGTACCAGCCCCAGAAGCGGGAGCCCTTGGCGAGGAACCCGTGCAGGAGGTAGCCGTACAGCGTGCCCGCGCCGAGGACCGTGAACCACGTCCTGCGGCGCGGCACCCACGCGAGGAAGCAGGCGACCAGGACCACCGAGCAGCCGAACATGGCAAGCGTCATGACGGCGCCGGTCCAGCCCGGCGCCCCCAGCTCCTGGGCGCTGTCGCGGCGGTAGAACCAGGCCGCGTTCATACGGGGAGCCGCCCAGTAGGCGAAGGCCAGCGCGGCGGCGAAGACCGGCACCGCCAGGATCCGGGCCTCCCGGCGGCGGACGAGCTGGAAGTGCTCGGGCCCGAGGACCAGGCCGAGTACGAAGAACGGCAGGAACTGCAGCACGCGTTGCAGGTCGAGGTCGTCCCCGATGTCGGGCGACACCGCCGCCAGGATCGCGATCGCGAGGGACAGCGACAGCGGCCACCGGACGTTCTTCCACAGCGGCGTGGTCAGCCGCCAGATGAACAGCGCGACGAGGAACCACGTCAGGTACCACGGATCCAGCAGGCTGATCGGGTAGCCCGGGTCGTCGTCGGCGATCCACTTGAAGACGGTGTACGCCACCTCGAAGATCACATAGGGCACGGCCACACCGGTGACCAGCCGCTTGACCCGGTTCGGGCTCGCGTCGAAGCTGCGCGAGAAGTAGCCGGAGATGACGATGAACGCCGGCATGTGGAACGTGTAGACCGTGATGTACAGGGCGGCCGCGGCGCGGCTGTCACCCCGCAGCGGCTCCCACGCGTGTGCCATCGCGACCAGCACGATCGCCAGGTACTTGGCGTTGTCGAAGAACGCGTCACGCGCCCCGCGGCCGCCGGTCCCGGCGGGTGCCACCGGCTCCGGGGAGGCTGATCGCGCCGACCGCTCGTCCCGTTCGGCCGTCTGCGGTCCGGGCAGGAGCGCCGCCGCCCGATGCCCGGACGGCCGCAGTGACTCACTCACGTATTTCCCCCCTCAACGGTGGAACCCGCACGCACTATTGCTCGTCTTAGAGGGTTTACGGGAATGGAGTGGCTGCGGAACATTCCCCGCACGGTAGTCACTGATCCCCCGTCCCGTAAACCGGCGCCGCCCGCGGGACCGCCCAGCTCACGGCGGCCGCGCGTGGGCCATGCACCGTTCGTGCGCGTACCCCCTCCCCCACGGCCCGACCGGTGCGGACGGCAGGATTCCGGGAATCCTTGACACCCCGGATCGGCAGGAGGAGCATCCTCACGTCGTTGACAACGTTGTCGGAGCGACGCCGTTCCGGAGTGGTCACGGCGGGCCCGCTCCCGCCGCGTTGACCGCTCGTCACACACGAAGGGCAGGAACGGTGTCAGACACGCACAACCACCGGACGCACACCGGACTCAGAGTCATCAGCTCCGTCGCGGTCGCCGCCATGGCCGCGCTGGGGACCGCCACCACGGCCGCCCCCGCCTCCGCGGCATCGCCGCACGGCACCGTCAAGAACCCCGTGTCGTACGTCAATCCGCTGATCGGCACGTCCCACGCGGGCAACACCTATCCGGGCGCGGTGCAGCCGTTCGGCATGCTGGCCTGGAGTCCGCAGAACTCGAAGGGGAAGCAGGTCTCGACCCCCGCTCCCGGCGGCTACCAGTACGACGCCACGAAGATCCGAGGCTTCAGCCTCACCCATCTCAACGGCGTCGGATGCTCCGGCGCCAACGGTGACATCCCGATCATGCCGTACGTGGGTGACGTCGACTCCTCGCCCAGCGCGGACACCACCGACGCGAAGTACGCCGACACCTTCTCGCACAGCGACGAGACGGCGTCGCCCGGCTACTACAAGGTCGGCCTGGCAAGCGGCGCGTCCGCGGCGCTCACCACCACCGCCCGCACCGGCTCCGGGAAGTTCGGCTTCCCGGCGGGCAAGCCCGCGAGCATGCTCTTCCGCACGTCGAACTCGGAGAGCGGCAGCACCGACGCCACCGTGAAGATCGACAAGGCGGCCCGGACCGTGACGGGTTCCGTCACAGCGGGCAACTTCTGCGGTCCGCAGAGCGCGAACAACCGCAAGGACCTCTACACGCTCTACTTCACCGCGCACTTCGACAAGGCGTTCGCGAAGACCGGCACCTGGACGGACGGCACGGTCAGGTCCGGCTCCACCACGGCCTCCGGCGGTACGGGGTACAGCTCGTCCGGCAACGCCGTGGAGGGCAAGGGCTCGGGCGCGTACATCACCTTCGCCGACGGGACCACCGAGGCCGGGGCCAAGGTCGCCGTCTCCTACGTCAGCCCGCGGAACGCCGAGGCCAACCTCCGGACCGAGAACGGGCCCCGCGAGACCTTCGACTCCGTCAGGGACCGGGCCGCCGAGGTCTGGAACAGGACGCTGAGGTCGGTCGAGGTGGGCGGCGGCACCGACGCCCAGCGCGCCACCTTCTACACCGCGCTCTACCACTCCATGCTGGAACCCACCCTGACCAGCGACGTGGACGGCCGCTATCTCGGCGCCGACCGCAAGCCGCACCGGCTCGCCAAGGGCCAGAAGGCCCAGTACGGCACCTTCTCCGGCTGGGACCAGTACCGCGCGCAGGTGCAGCTCATGACGCTGCTCAATCCGCGGGCCGGCAGCGACTACGCGCAGTCGCTGTACAACTATGCGGGGCAGCGCGGCGGCGAGTGGGACCGCTGGCTGCTGGAGAACGGCAAGACGAGCGTGATGTCGGGCGACCCGTCGGATGCGGCTCTCGCCGGGATCTACGCCTTCGGCGGCCATGACTTCGACGTCAAGGGCGCCCTGAAGTCCCTGGTACGGGCGGCGACGGTGCCCACGGCGAACGACTCGGACAGCTCCGGCTGCAACGTCGAGTGCGTGGGCCAGCGGCCCGCGCTCGACAAGTATCTGGAGCTCGGTTACGTGCCTGCGGACAACTGCCACTGCTGGGGTGGCGCGGCCGAGACCCTGGAGGACGCGGCGGCCGACTACGGCCTGTCCGAGCTGTCCCGGCAGACCGGGCGGACCGCCGACGCGAAGAGGTTCCTGGACCGCTCGGGCAACTGGACGAACGTCTTCGACGCCAACGCCACCCCACAGGGCGGCTACATACGCGACCGCAAGGCCGACGGCACCTGGGCGGGCACCTTCACGCCGGGTACCGGCAGCGGCTTCGTCGAGGGGTCCAGCGCGCGGTACACCTGGATGGTGTACTCGGACGTGGCGGGCCTGGCCGGCGCGATGGGCGGTGACGACCAGGCGGTGAAGCGGCTGGACGCCTTCTTCCGCACGCCGGACGGGAAGTTCGACTTCTCGGCGAAGGACGACACGCGCTACGACGCGACCAACGAGCCGGACATCAACGCCCCTTACCTGTACGACTACCTGGGGGCTCCGTACAAGACGCAGGAGACGGTCCGCGCGGAGCTGGACCAGCTGTGGACCGACACCCCGGGCGGCATCCCCGGCAACGACGACGCGGGAACCATGTCGTCCTGGTACGTGTTCTCGGCGCTGGGCATGTACCCGCAGAACCCGAGCCGGGCCGATCTCATCCTCTCCGCTCCCCTGTTCCCGCACGCGGTGGTGCACACCGGGCACGGGAAGACGATCACGGTCGACGCACCTGCCGCCTCGGCGGACAACTCCTACATCCACGGCCTGAAGGTCAACGGCCGGACGTCCACGAAGCCGTGGGTCCCCGCCTCGCTCGTCACCCGCGGCGGCAGGCTCGACTACACCCTGGGCTCGACGGCGGACAAGACCTGGGGCACCGCGAAGGCCGACGCTCCGCCGTCCTTCCCCGGCGGCGGTCTGAAGTACTTCACCGGTGCCACCCCCGAGCAACTGAAGGTCGAGCCGGGTTCCGGCAGTGCGAAGACGACCGTCAAGGTGCGGAGCATCGAGACGAGGGCCACCACCGTGCACTGGACGGCCAAGGCCCCGGCCGGTGTCACCGTCACCCCGTCCGAGGGCGACTTCACGGTCCCGGCACGCGGTTCGGTGAGTGCGGAGCTCACCGTGTCGGCCGCGGCGGACACGGCCGAGGGCCACTACACGGTCCCGGTGACCCTGAAGTCGTCCGCGGGAGAGGAGCTGCCGAGGACATCGGCCGCGGTGACCGTCGCCGAGCGGAACAGCATGCTGTGGAACCGCAACAGCACCGCTGTCTCCACCGACGACGACAATCCGCAGGCCAACTTCGACGGTGAGGGCTGGAGTTACTCGGCCAAGGCACTCGCCGCTGCGGGCGCGGCACCGGGTGAGACGGTCTCGTCCGGCGGCTTCGACTTCGGCTGGCCCGAGGTGGGCGCGGGCGACCCGGACAACATCGAGGTGGCCGGGACCGAACCGCAGGTGCTGAAGGTTCCGTCCGCCTCCGGGGACACCCGGCTCAGCCTGCTGGGCAGCGCGGCCGAGGGCGAGGCCTCCGGTCGGGCCACGCTGACGTACACCGACGGCACCACGCAGCAGGCGGAGATCGGCTTCAGCGACTGGACGCTGGGCGGCGGCGCGCAGCAGCCGTCGTTCGGCAACACGGTCGCCGTCCACACCACGTACCGCGACGTCCAGGGCGGCGGTACGGACCCGGTGGGTACCGAGGTCTTCGCCACCGCACCGATCGCGCTCCAGGCGGGGAAGCAGCTCGCGAGCGTGACCCTGCCGTCCACCACGGACGGCGGTGTGATCCACGTCTTCGCGGTGGCCACGGCCTGAGTCACCCGAACGGAACGGGCCGTCGCGGCAAGGGGGTTTCCTTGCCGCGACGGCCCGTTCGTGGTGATCAGACGAGGTCGAACCGGTCCAGGTTCATGACCTTGTCCCACGCCGCGACGAAGTCCTTCACGAACTTCTCCCTGGCGTCGTCGCTCGCGTAGACCTCCGCGACCGCGCGCAGCTCCGAGTTCGACCCGAAGACGAGGTCGGCGCGGCTGCCGGTCCACTTCACCGTGCCGGAGGCGTCGCGGGCCTCGAAGGTGGTGGCGTCCGCGGAGGTCGCCTTCCACGTCGTGCCCAGGTCGAGCAGGTTGACGAAGAAGTCGTTGGTCAGCACCCCGGGGGTGTCGGTGAGGACCCCGAGCGAGGACTGCTGGTGGTTCGCGCCGAGCACCCGGAGCCCGCCGACGAGAACCGTCAGCTCGGGGGCGCTCAGGGTCAGCAGGTTCGCCCGGTCGATCAGCAGGTACTCGGCCGGCAGCCGGTTGGCCTTGCCGAGGTAGTTGCGGAACCCGTCGGCGGCCGGCTCCAGCTCGACGAACGACTCCACGTCGGTCTGTTCCTGCGACGCGTCGACGCGTCCGGCCGCGAAGGGCACCTCGACGTCGAAGCCGGCGTCCTTGGCCGCCTTCTCGACACCCGCGGCACCGGCGAGCACGATGAGGTCGGCGAGCGAGACCTGCTTGCCGCCGGACCGGTCGGCGTTGAAGGACTCCTGGATGCCCTGGAGGGTACGCAGCGCCGTCGCCAGCCGGTCCGGGTCGTTGACCTCCCACGTGTTCTGCGGCTCCAGGCGGATGCGGGCGCCGTTGGCACCGCCGCGCTTGTCACTGCCGCGGAAGGAGGAGGCCGCCGCCCACGCGGTGGAGACGAGCTCGGAGACCGACAGGCCCGATTCGAGGATGCGGGCCTTGAGGGAGGCGACGTCCGCGGTGTCGACCGTCTCGTACGTCCGCTCCGGGAGCGGGTCCTGCCACACCAGTGTCTCAGCCGGGACCTCGGAACCGAGGTAGCGCACGACGGGTCCCATGTCGCGGTGGGTCAGCTTGAACCAGGCGCGGGCGAAGGCGTCGGCGAACGCGTCGGGGTCCTGGTGGAAGCGCCGCGAGATCTCCTCGTAGGCCGGGTCGAACCGGAGCGAGAGGTCGGTCGTCAGCATGGTCGGTGCGTGGGTCTTCGACGCGTCGAAGGCGTCGGGGACGGTGTCCGCACCGGCGCCGTCCTTCGGTCGCCACTGCTGTGCGCCTGCGGGGCTCTTGAACAGCTCCCACTCGTACCCGAAGAGGATGTCGAAGAAGCTGTTGTCCCACGTGGTCGGGGTGTTCGTCCAGATGCCCTCGAGCCCGCTGGTGATCGCGTCGGCACCCTTGCCGGTGCCGTACGTGCTCTGCCAGCCGAGGCCCTGCTGCTCCAGCGGGGCGGCCTCCGGGTCCGGGCCGACGTTGTCAGCCGGGCCGGCGCCGTGGGTCTTGCCGAAGGTGTGGCCGCCGGCGATCAGGGCGACGGTTTCCTCGTCGTTCATCGCCATGCGGCGGAACGTCTCACGGATGTCGCGGGCCGCGGCGATCGGGTCCGGAGTGCCGTTGGGGCCTTCGGGGTTGACGTAGATGAGGCCCATCTGGACCGCGCCGAGGGGGTTCTCCAGCTCTCGGTCACCGGTGTAGCGGTCGTCACCGAGCCAGGTGGTCTCGGGGCCCCAGTAGACGTCCTCGTCGGGCTCCCACACATCCGCGCGGCCGCCGCCGAAGCCGAAGGTCTTGAAGCCCATCGACTCCAGGGCGACGTTGCCGGTGAGGACGATGAGGTCGGCCCACGAGAGGTTCTTGCCGTACTTCTTCTTGACCGGCCACAGCAGCCGGCGTGCCTTGTCGAGGCTCGCGTTGTCCGGCCAGCTGTTGAGCGGGGCGAAGCGCTGCTGGCCGGCTCCGGCACCGCCGCGGCCGTCACTGATCCGGTAGGTGCCGGCGCTGTGCCAGGCCATCCGGATCATGAAGGGGCCGTAGTTGCCGAAGTCGGCGGGCCACCAGTCCTGCGAGGTGGTGAGCACCTCGGCGATGTCCCGCTTGACGGCCGGCAGGTCGAGGGTCTTGAAGGCCTCGGCATAGTCGAACTCCTCGCCGAGAGGATTGGCCACGGCGGGGTTCTTGGCGAGGATCTTCAGGTTGAGCCGCTCCGGCCACCACTGGCGGTTTCCGCCGCCCTGGGTCGGGTGCGGCGCACGACCGTGCGCCACCGGGCAGCCGGAGACCTCCTCCGCCTTCGGGTCGGTGACGATCGCGTCGTGGTTCTCAGTCATGGAAATCCTTCCGGACGGGGCGGATCACGTTGCTGTGGAACTGAGGGTGGCGGAACTGAGAGTGAGGGAACTGAGGGTGAGGGAACTGAGGGTGAGGGAACTGAGGGTGAGGGAACTGAGGGTGAGGGAGCTGAAGGTGGTGAAACTCAGGGGGCTGCGGCTCGGGGGCATGCAGCCCAGGACGGTGGCATCGCGGACCGGATGCCCACGTGAGCGCACCCGTCTCCTGAAGCCACTCAATTTCTCCTGCTGTCGACCTGTCCCTTGGCTGTCAGCCGGAACCGATCCTACGATGGACCTAGTCCAAGTCAATACGGCAGACGGTTCTGCACACATCATTCGTCGGACAACGCACAGTTAGGCTGGTGGGCATGAGTGACCTGCTGGAACGGCTTCGTGGACGTGGCTGGCGCATGACCGCGCAGCGCCGGGTGGTTGCCGAGGTCCTCGCCGGCGAGCACGTCCACTTCACGGCGGACGAGGTACTCGAACGCGCCACCGCCCTGCTGCCGGAGATCTCGCGCGCCACCGTGTACAACACGCTCGGCGAACTGGTCTCGCTCGGCGAGGTGATCGAGGTGGGCACCGACGGCCGGGCCAGGCGCTACGACCCGAACGCGCACCACCCGCACCAGCACCTGGTGTGCTCCGCGTGCGGCACCATCCGGGACGTCCACCCCGACACCGACCCGCTGGCCGGGCTGCCGCCCTCCGAACGGTTCGGCTTCACCGTCTCCGAGGCCGAGGTGACCTACCGGGGCCTGTGCCCCGACTGCGCCGGCGGCTGATCCGGACAGCCCGGGACCCCCGAGGCGTCCGTGCCCCGGAGGTCCCTCGACGCGTTCACCGGCGCCGCGTCGGTGCGGAGCCGCTCAGGGGAGCGAGATCTCCGGCTTGTAGAGGTCGAGCCACAGCGCCAGGTCCAGCGTGCGCTCCAGGCCGCGCCGGGACGCCTGGGTGATCTGCGGTGCGTCGTGCCGCGCAGCGCGCGCGACCCGGTCGCGGTCGACGAGGTCGAAGACCGGATGTGAGGGCTGCGCCAGCAGGTCCTTGGCGTGCCCCTGCAGGGCGAGCGCGTACTTGGGGTCCTGGGTGGAGGGGTAGGGGCTCTTGACCCGGTCGTAGACCGACTTCGGCAGCACGTCCGCCGTCGCCTCGCGCAGCAGGGACTTCTCCCGGCCGTCGAAGGACTTCAGCGACCAAGGCGTGTTGTACACGTACTCGACGAGGCGGTGGTCGCAGAAGGGCACGCGCACTTCGAGCCCGACCGCCATGCTCGCCCGGTCCTTGCGGTCGAGCAGAACACGCACGAAGCGCGTCAGGTGCAGATTGCAGATCTTGCGCATCCTGAACTCGAAATCGCTCTCGCCGTCCAGCCGTTGGACCCCGGCGACCGCACTGTCGTAGCTGTCCTGGATGTACGACGGGAGATCGAGGGCGGCCGTCAGATCGGGCCTCAGCACATCGGAGTCGTCACCGAAGTGCTGAGCGAAGCGCACGAGCCAGGGGAACGTGTTGGCGCGCCGCGCCTCCTCGTCGAAGAACTGCAGGTACCCGCCGAAGACCTCGTCGGCCGACTCCCCGGAGAGCGCGACGGTCGAGTGCTCGCGGATGGAACGGAACAGGAGGTACAGCGAGGCGTCCATGTCTCCGAAGCCCATCGGGATGTCCCGGGCCCGGATCACCTGGGCCCGCACCTCGGGGTCGGCCAGCGCGTGCGAGTCCAGCACGATGTCACGGTGGTCGGTGCCCGATGCCCGTGCGACGTCGTGCACGTACGGCGTGTCGGGGGTGGTGCGCAGCTCGTCGGCGACGAAGTTGTCGGCCTGGCCCACGAAGTCGACCGCGAAGCTGCGCACCGTCTCACCGTTCGCGGCAAGCTGACGGGCGGCGATCGCCGTCATGGCGGAGGAGTCGAGACCCCCGGAGAGCAGTGTGCAGCGCGGTACGTCCGCGACCAGCTGGCGCCGGACGATGTCGTCGAGGAGTGACCGCACATGGGCGATGGAGTCGTCCTTGCTGTCCGTGTGCGGGCGGGTCTCCAGCTGCCAGTAGACGTGCCGGCGCAAGCCGTTGCGGTCGACCGTGACAACCGTGCCCGGCTCGACCTCGCGCATCCCGTCCCACACGGCGTGGCCGGGCGTCTTGACGAACGCGAAGAGTTCGCGCAGCCCGTCGAGACCGACGCGGGCGCGGGCCAGCGGGTTGGCCAGGATCGCCTTGGGCTCGGAGCCGAACAGGACGCCGTCCGGGGTCTCGTAGTAGTAGAAGGGCTTGATGCCCATCCGGTCGCGGATCATGACGAGCTTGTCGTGGCGCCCGTCCCACAGGGCGAACGCGTACATGCCGTTGAGCCGCTCGGCCACCGCTTCACCCCACTCCAGATACCCGCGCAGCACGACCTCGGTGTCGGAGTCCGTGGTGAACCGGTGACCACGCCCCGTCAGTTCACGGCGCAGCTCGGTGAAGTTGTACGTCTCGCCCGAGTAGACGAGGGCCACCGTGCCCTGCGGTGTGTCGGCCGTCATCGGCTGGCGCCCGCCGGGCAGGTCGATGATCGCCAGCCGACGGTGCCCGAGGGCGGCCGGACCGTTGATCCATGTGCCGCGGTCGTCAGGGCCGCGGCAGGACATCGTCTCCGTCATCGCGTCCACGGTCGCGGACGCACTCCGCAAGTCGCGTTCGAAGGAGACCCAGCCGGTGATGCCACACATGCGCTACCTCCTGCGTGCTGTCGTCGGCCGGGGCCCGGGAACCACAGCTGAACAGCGGATTCGAGGTCTGCGCCACTCCTGGCCGAACTAGATGTACTGCACAGTTACGCATCGAGGGTGCGTCCTGTCATTGCATACGGTCAACGTGGCCGTAACACGACGGGGCCCGCCACCCGCAGCCTTTCGGCCGCCCGCCGCACCGCACGGGACCACGTCGTCACGGGCCGCGCCGCACCCCACCCGCTCGGGCGGGGGCGCGGGGCCGGACGGAGCAACACGTTCCGGCCACGGGCAAAGACTTACTCAATGTTGTGCATCGCTCCGCGGAGCGCAAGTGTGCTGGGCCGAACGTGGCAGGCATGTCGTCCGGGGGCGCGGTGCCCTAAAGTCGCCGGATGCGACGAAGGACAGGATTCGCGATGGCTGGGGTCGCGGCCCTGGCCTGGGGCGAGTGGTTGAACCGGCGCTGGTCTCGAGCCCTCGTGGGGAGCAGCGGGGGCGCATCCGAAGCCGTGGTCGTGTTGGGCTACCGGAACCCTCAATCGACGGCCAACTTCATCAACCGCTGGCGAGTCCGCGCCGGAGTTCGCTCCGTCGCCGCTGACAACGTGCGAGACACTCGCGTGATTTTCAGCGGCGGTCCAGCCGGCAGCCGCACTGCGGAGGCCCAGTTGATGGCTGAGTACGCGAAGTCGGTGCTCGAGTTCGACGGCACCGTTCTCCTCGAAGGCCGAAGTACGACGACATGGGAGAACATCACGAACGTGATCCCCTTGCTTGAGGACGTCGACCGCATCAAGATCGCCTCCCAGCCGGCTCACGCGTTCAAGGCCCGCGTGTACCTGCGACGACAGCGCCCTGATCTGGCCGAGAAGCTCGTGCGTGCGGATGACTACCGCCCCGGCGAGTGGATGGTCGCCAAACCACTGCTGGCTCTGTACGGGCTCTGGACACTCCGCGGGATCAGGGCCGGTGAACAGAAGACTTCGCTGTAAACGGCCGCTGTCCCGTCGGCGTCACAAACGGTGGCCCTCCCGCAAGGCCTCCTCGCGATCGGCGGGCGCCCATCACGCCCCCCTCGCCCCGGTCCGGGGCAGTCTCGTGGCCCCCGCGGCGGCGGAACTGGCAGAAGCCGAGGACCCGCCAGAAGGTGTCGCCGAAGGCCGCGGGGACGTCCGGGCCGCGGGCGGACAGCCGGTTCTGCAGGACCACGGCGTGGGCGGCGGTGCCGACCGAGCCGCCCACGGTGTTGAGGAGGTTGAGCGCCCCGGACGCACGCGGGAGTTGCTCGGGCTCGGTGCGGCTGTAGACGATGTTCATCACGGGCGCGCCGACCATGCCGATGCCGATGCCGCGGAGCGCGAGCGACGCGGCGATCACGGTGTCCGGGAGGTCGTGGCCGAGCTGGGTGAACGGGGCCGTGCCGATGAGGATCAGCACGATGCCGGCGACCACCAGGGTTCTCGGCACGGCCTTGTTGATGGTGCGGTTGACCAGCACCGACCCGGCCGCCGCGCCGAGCCCCTGGGGTGCGAGGAGCAGCCCCGCCTCCCAGGCCGACATCCCGCGGCGATCCGGCAGTACAGCGGCAGCAGGAACATCGTGCCGAACACCGACGCGCCCAGGACGAGCAGGGCGACGGCGGCGGCGCCGAAGGGGGCCGGGCGGACAGCCGGGGGTCGACCAGCGGGGTGCCGCGGGTCCGCAGGCCGTGCACGGTGAAGCCGGCGAGCATCGCCGGCCCCACGGACACTCCGACGGTGGCCGGGACGGTGCGGCCGTGGGCGACCTCGGTCAGGCCGAACACCAGCACGGCCAGGCCGGGTGAGAGCAGCGGGGCTCCGCGCAGGTCGAACGGGGTCGGCCGGTTCGATGGCGGTATCGCCGGCACATGGCGGCGGGCGAGGAGTGCGGCGACCAGGCCGACGCGCACAGCACCGAGCCGAGCAGGAACACGCCCACCGCGGCGAGCCACGTCCACCGGCCGCCGAAGCGGTCGGCCGGCCAGCCGGACGCGGGCACGGCGGCGACCACGGCCAGCAGGTAGGCGGTGGTGACCCACTGGACCTCCGCGACGGAGACGTCGAACTCGTCGGTCAGTGTGTCGATTCCGACGCTGACGATCGTGGCGTCCAGGGTGGCCATGAAGGTGCCGAGCACCAGCATGAACGCGATCCGCAGCAGGTGTCGGTCAACCCGCTCGTCCAGTGGAGCCGCATTCGCGCTCATCGGCCCTCCAAGAGGTCGAGCACGTCGTTGTCGAGGTGCTCGACCAGGGTGCGGAGCAGATCGAGCAGTTCCTCGGCGAGTCCGTCGGCGGCTGCGCCGATCCGGTGGGCGAGCACACCTGTCCAGCCGTCGCCGTCCGGCATGACGGTCAGGGTCACCGACAGGGGCCGGGCGGGGGATGTCGTCCGCGTCTTGGAGGCATAAGGCCCCCGCACCGCGCTTCTGGTGTGACTGAGCACTTCACTTGGCGAGTGAGCGCGTAAGCCGGGCACTGGAATATCCGGTACCGACGGCTTGGTGAGCCGGGACAAGGATCCACTCGAATCCACTGGCCTGAACGCCAACAAGGCGGACAAGACCGATGAGCGACGATCAAGTTGTCAGTGGCGGACTTTAGGGTCAGCCCTATGACAGCAGACCTGGTCCGGGCCTCCTGGACTCGCATCGACGCGTGGCTGCGCGAGCACGCACCCCGCACTTTCGCCACGCTACGGCCGCCCGCAGGGGACGACGAGATCGCGGCAGCGCAAGAGGAGCTCGGAGTCACCTTTCCTCCGGACCTGGTCGCTTCACTCCTCCGACACAACGGGGCGCTGGAGGGACCTGAGGCGTTCCGGTTCAGCACGGGCGACCGGCTGCTCGAAGTGAGCGGAATCCTCGGCGATACCGGGTTCATGCGCGGCATCGACCAAGGCCTCGACGGGGAGGCCGAGGGCTACTGGCTTCACGGCTACGTGAAGTTCGGTTCTCACGACGTGACGTCGGACGGTCTTCTGATGGACTGCCGTACTGGGCGGGACACCTTCGGCGCGATCGGGCGGTTCTTCGACGAGACCGGCACCGGTTTCGGGGAGGCAGACTCGCTGGGTGGGTATCTGGCCGAATTGGCCGGCCGGCTCGAGCGAGGCCAGGAAGCTGGTGTCGTCACGTTCAACGGCCGGCTGTTCTGGGAGGGACCTCTGCCTGCCAGGCCGGAGTTCAGTGCCGACGAGCCCCTTCCCGCACCGGATGAGCATCTTCCAGAGCTGGACCTGTCCCATGGTCCCACCGACCTCCTCCACGTGAGCTACCTGGACGGGCACGAGGGACTCGGTGCGCTGATCGCGATCCTGCCGTGCGAACAGGTGGTTGAGGCCGCGCGGAAGCAACTGCGCAGACTGGCGGTCGAAACAGGCCTGAACAACTACCCGGAGGTCGAGGAAGCCCTGAACGCGTGGGAGCGCGGTGCGGCCCCGCCACGGCCGGACCAGAACGATCCGCTCGCCCTGCGCCTGCGCGCGGTGCTCGCGCAGGCCGACACCGGCCGAGACAGCACTCGCAGGTGGGCCGCGGAGAAGATAGCCCTGGGGATCTGGGGATCCCCCTACAGGTCCGTGTGCGAGAGCGCGGAGATCCGGAGTCACTTCACTGTCGACTGGCGTGCGGATCTCCATGCGGACCTGGGCAATCCGCCGCTGCCACCGATACCTGACGACCAGTTCTGGGGAGCTCTGAGCAACCCCGCCATCGACTCCAGTTGGTACGCAGCTCAGTACGAGCAAGACCGGAGCTGACCCCAGGTTTTCCCTTCCGCGTGAGCACTTCGTCCGGCGAGTTGAGCAGGGTGCTGGTACGGCCCAGTTGTTGATGTTGTCTTGGGCCCTTCCCCGCGTACGGCGCGTGCCCCGCGGTGTGCTCTCGTCATGCCTGCGGGCAGTCCGAGCGCGGCGGTCATCAACCGACCGTGGCGGGCGGCGGGGTCCACCGGCGGGTGCGGGGCACCGTGCCGGAGACTCCGTAGTCCTTCTTGAGCTGTTCCGGGATGGCGTAGTGCATGACGCGTCCGCGGGTGAGGGAGGACAGTTCGAGGACGGAGGTGAGGTGGCCGAGGCGGTCCAGCGCCCAGGCGCCGAGCGGGGAGCGGTCCTCGATGGTCTCCAGCAGGCCGAGGAGGTGCGGGAGCGTCCTGACGACGGTGCTCCACGGCGTGCGGGGCACCGCGAGCCAGTCGGCGCAGGTGTCTCCGACGAGGTAGCGGATGAGAGCGGAGACGATCGGATCGAGCAGGGTCCCGGGCACCACCTCCTCGTAGAGGTCGATGAGCTGCCCGGTCAGGACCGCGCCCTCCTCGGAAGGCCCCATGTGCCGGACCATGTACAGGTCGAGGAACTGGCGGGCCTCGTCGAGGGTCTCGGGGACGGCGTCCTGGTCGATGCCGAGCATGGCACCGACGACGCGCCAGGCGTAGTAGTACGCTTCCGCGCCCTCCACCGACATGTGGATGCCCAGGCGGTGCAGGCTGTCCAGCACGAGCAGCGAGAAGAACATCTGCCCGCCGATCATGTCCTCCTGACAGATCGGCGTTCCGAGCGCCTCGGTGTCCCACCGGTCCTCGCGTGTGAGGTGGTGGCGGATGGAGGCGTGCAGGAGGCGGACCTTCTGGGCTGCCGGGATGAAGCGGCTGCCGGCCTCGAAGGCGTCGGGCTGCATCAGGTAGACGGTGAACTGCCCGGTCTCCGCCATCCGTTTGGAGGGGTACTTGAGCCCGTGGCTGGCCGACAGCAGCTTCGCCACATGCGGTACGACGTAGCAGGCGGGCATGGAGGCGAAGGACAGTGCGGTGGAGATGTGCAGATTGTTGTCGATGAAGAACAGCCGGGCCTTCTCCATCTCCTCCCAGTCCACCCAGGCCGGTGGGACACGGGTGGCATCGAGGTACTCGCGTGCGACGTCGGGCAGCCCGTCCGGCAGCGGGGCACCGGCGGTGGAGACGTAGCGCATCAGGGTGTTGAACGTGCCCACCTCCCCGCGTTCGAAGAGTGCGGCGACGGTGGCGTCGGCGAGTTCGTCACCGCCCTGACGCAGGGCGTCCATCGATGCCTCGGTGTAGGTCATGGCGGGGTTCCTTGCTTTCCACGGAATCGTCCACGGCCGGCGGGAGCGCCGGCGGCGGAGGGAGGCACGGGTTTGCGCCACCCCGGTGCGAGCGTCAGGACAGGCGGAGCGCCGCCGACTGTGTCAGCGCGGTGAGGGCAGCGGCGGCGTGCGACGGCACGTCCAACTCGTCGAGGGCGCCGAGCGCTTCCTCGACCCGTGCGTTGATCATGCCCTCGATGCGGGCGGGGGCCCCGAGCCTGCGCATCATCTCGCGGACCGCCTCCACCTCCTGCGCGCCCGGGTTGCGCCGGCCGACGAGGGTACGCAGCCGTTCCCGCTCTTCGTCGTCGGCGAGGCGCCAGGTCTCTGCCAGCAGGGCCGTGGGCCGGTGTCCGCGCACATCGTCGGCGTTGGCCTTTCCGGTCTGTTCCGGGTCGCCGAACAGGCCGAGCAGGTCGTCCCTCAGCTGGAAGGCCTCGCCCAGCGGCAGCCCGTACGCGCGGTAGCCCTCGCTCAGCCGCGTCCCGGCCCCTGCCAGGGCCCCGCCGATGAGCAGGGGCTGCTCGACGGTGTACTTGGCTGTCTTGTAGCGGATGACCTTCAGCGACGCCGCGGTGTCCGGACCGGCTCCGGTGCGCAGGATCTCCAGGCACTCGCCCGCGATCAGCTCGCGGGCCATCACCGACCACAACGGGCGGGCTCGGGCCAGATACGCGGCGGGCAGCCCGCTCTCGGTGAAGAGCTGCCCGGCCAGCGCCATCAGCAGGTCTCCCACCAGCATCGCCAGCGACCTGGCGGCAGCGTCGGCGCGCGGGCGACGGCGTACGGCAGCGCGCAGGGCGATGTGCGCGGTGGGCCGCCCGTGCCGCAACGGGCTGTCGTCGATGAGGTCGTCGTGCACGACCGCTGCGGCATGCACCAGTTCCAGGGAGGCCGCCGCCCGCACCAGCGCGTCGTTGTCCGGCTGTCCCACCGCGCGCCAGCCCCAGTAGCAGAACGCCGCCCGCAGCCGTTTGCCGTCCGCGACCACCGCCTCGAGCTGCTCGGCCACCGGGGCCAGGAGCGGGTCGATCTCCGCGAACCGGTCCGCCTCCTGGGCGACGAAGCGGTGCAGTATCCCGTCGACGCGGGTCTTGAACGCGGCCGGCTCCCACCGGTCGGACGTCACCGGCCTGCCTGCCGGTCCAGGGCGCGCCGGGCCAGGATCTCCAGGTGGGCCGGCGGGGCGGCCGCGTACCGGTCCAGCACCAGACGCCCGCGCGCCGTCAGATCGCGCTCGGCCTCCGCGACCAGCTCCGCGGCGTCCGAGCGGCGCAGCAGCCCCCGCACCGTCCCCAGGGCCGAGCCCAGCGTGCTCACGGCCAGATCGGTCAGCCCTGCCATCAGCAGTACCGCCTGGCCGTCCAGGCCCTTCCGTTGTTCCGCTTCCCGCGTCATCCCGTGTCCCCCGCCCGGTGCCCATCCAGACGGCGCCGGTCGCACGCCGTCCATCCGAGGATCGCGCCATACCCGGCCCGAAAGCGGAAAAACTCACGATCGAGTGATCACATCGTTCGACCGTACGGATCATGTTCCCGTGCCGGACACCGGCCAGGGCGTACGTCCCACCCCGCCACCGCAGGCCGTGCGCCAGGTGTCGGTCGGGGGTGCGCGGAGGCGGGCGGTGGGCGGGTGCCGTCGTGGTCAGCCCGACTTCGGCGGTTTCTGCGTGTCGAAGGCGAAGAGGGTGTTCTTGTCCGCGGCCACGATCACCGCACGCCCAGCGACGGTCACGCGCGGGCCGGCCCCCTGCTCGCCCGTCAGACCATCGGCCTGCGGGTCCGTCGTCCACAGGGTTTTGCCGTCACGCGGCGACAGCGCGACCACCCGGCCGGTGGCCGAGCTGAAATACAGCGCACCGGCTCCCGCGACGGGACCCGACGCGCCCTCCACGCCCATCTGCCGCGACCACTTCTTCCGGCCGGTCGCGGGGTCGAGCGCCGTGACGAGACCGGTCTGGCTGCTCACGTAGACGGTGCCGTCCGCCATGCCGGGCGTCCCCGCGTACGTCTTGGCCAGTCGGGAGTACGTGACCTTCCGCGCGGCCGGGTCGACCCGTGCCACCCCGTCGTAGCCGGTCAAGGCGGTGCCCTCGATGTGCTCCTGGAGGAGGACGAGCCTGCCGTCGGCGACGCCCGTCGGCACGGCGGGGCCGTCGACCGCGATGGGCCTGCCCAGCTTCCCCGAGGGGCGATCGACCGTGTACAGGGTGGGGTGGCGCACCTCTGAGGCGTCCACCTCCGCGTGCGTCGCGCACATCGCGAGGAGCTGTGGGCCCACCGGGACGGGGGCGCACAGCGTGCCCGCGGGGAACGACGTCGTCCAGGTGACGTCGCCGCTGTGCGCGTCCCGGGCCTCGAAGCGGGAGTTGGAGGCGTCGACCGTCACGACGGTGGAGCCGACCACGACGGCGTCCTGACTCCGTCCCGTGACGGCTGTCGACTGGGCGCCGGACGGCACGGACCACAGCTCACGCCCGTCGTCCGCGTCGACGGCCACCACCTCGCTGGGAGGGCCCTGCGGGGCGTCCTGGGCGGCGAAGCGGTAACCGAGCACCGTGTCGTCGGTGGCGCCCACCAGGTGCGAGCCCTGGACGGGGACGCCCGGACTCTTCGCCGTCCACACCCGCGAACCGTCCATGGCCCTGATGCGGGTCGCGACAACACCGCCGCCCCCGCAGAACAGCGCGTCGCCGCGCGCGACGCAGCGCAGCTCGTCGGGGATGTCCGCACGGCCGCCCGGCACGGTCTTGCGCCACGGCCGGAAGCCGTCCGGAAGTGCGGCGCCCGGCGCCGCGACGTTGCTGCCCTTGTCGGCGCTGATGGTCCCGGTGCCGTTCCCGCCGAAGCCGCCGGCCTGCAGCGTGGCGACGCCGCCGCCGATCGCTGCCACCGCGACGGCGGCCGCGAGCACGGGACGCCATCGGCGACGCAGACGGTGGCCGATGGGGGTGCCGGTGCTCCCCGTACCGGGACCGTCCGGGGAGGTGGTCGGGGCATTCGGCGCCGGGGTGGCGCGCGTCGAGAGGTGATACTGGGTGATCATGTCGCGGGTGCGGCCCGTGCCGGCCCCTTCCGCTTCGGTCCCACCGAGGTCGGCCGGCAGGTCCCGCAGCAGGACGAGGAGTTCGTCCGCCGAGGGGCGCCCCTCGGGCTCCTTGTCCAGGCACGGTTCGACGACAGCCCGCAGAGCCTCCGGCACGGCGCCCAGCGACGGTTCCTCGTGCACCACCTGGTACGCCGTCATGTACGGGCTGTCCGCGTCGAAGGGGCCGTGGCCCGTCGCCGAGTACACCAGCAGCGTCCCCAGCGAGAAGACATCGGACCGCGGCCCCACACCACGCGGCGCCTGCAACTGCTCCGGCGACATGAAGGGCGGCGTGCCGATGACCCGCCCCGTCATCGTCAGCGTCTGCTGGTCCACGGCGCGCGAAATACCGAAGTCGATGACGCGTGGGCCCTCGGGCGAGAGCACGACGTTCGAGGGCTTCAGGTCACGGTGGACGACCCCCACCCGGTGGATGTCACGCAGCGCCTCGGCCAGCCCGATGGCGAGCCGCCTCAGCTCCGCCCCGTTCAGCGGGCCCTTCATGGCGATGCGCTGGGCGAGCGTGTGCCCCTCGATATAGGTCGTCGCCATCCACGGCTGCTCGGCCTCGGGGGCGGCGTCGACCACGGCGGCGGTGAACGCACCGCTCACCCGCCTCGCGGCCGCCACCTCCTGCCGGAAGCGGATGCGGAACTCGTCGTCCCCCGCGTACTGCTGGTGGATCAGCTTAATCGCGACAGGCCGCCCCGAGCTCGTACGGGCCAGAAAGACCGTGCCCATGCCACCCGAGCCGAGCCGAGCCTCAAGCGGATATCCGCCGATCTCGACCGGGTCACCTCCGCGCAGCGACACTCTTCCCGACCTCCCGTCCCCCGTGCGCCTCTGCCGCCACGGGCCTGCGTACCTGTCCTGCGCACAAACTAGTGCCGCATCAGGCAACGTTTGCCCTCTTGTGATGTGACGCGCTACCCGGGTCCTGTCCTAGACAGCGCGTGGCCGTCAGGCTGTGCGGGTGGCAGAACGAGTACGCGTCCGTGAGATCGATGACGATGAGGGCAGACGGCTGCTGCGGATCATCCGCCGCGGCACCGGCTCGGTGGTGACTTGGCGGCGGGCCCAGATGGTGCTGCTGTCCGCGCAGGGCATGGCGGTGGCGAAGATCGCCGAGGTCACTTTCAGCAGCGCGGACCGGGTCCGAGACGTGATCCATAACTTCAACACCGACGGATTCGAATCCCTTTACCCGAAATACCAAGGCGGCCGGCCCAAGACCTTCACGCTGCCCGAGCGGCGCGAGATCAAGAAGATCGGCAAGTCCAAGCCAGCCGAGCACAGCCTGCCGTTTTCGACCTGGAGCCTGACCAAGCTGGCGGACTTCCTGGTCGCCGAGGGGGTGGTCGACGACATCAGCCACGAGGGCCTGCGCATCCTGCTCCGCGAGGAAGGCGTCTCCTTTCAACGGGTAAAGACCTGGAAGGCGTCCCGTGACCCGGACTACGCGGCCAAGAAGGCGCGCGTGGAGCACCTGTACGCGATCGCCGACGGCGAGGTCATACCTGAGGAGGGCGAACCGGAGGTGGTGTTCTGCATGGACGAGTTCGGGCCGCTCAACCTCCAGCCGCACCCGGGCCGGCAGTGGGCCGAACGCGGCGGCAGGCACAAGGACCCCGACCGCGAACCCAGGCCCCGGCGGCGGGCGACCTACACCCGCCCGCACGGGGTCCGGCACCTGTTCGCCGCCTATGACCTGGGCAAAGACAAACTCTACGGCCACATCAAGAAGACCAAGAACCGGTTGAAGTTCCTGGAGTTCTGCCGCTACCTGCGCACCCACTACCCGCCGACGGTCCGCCTGGCGATCGTGTGTGACAACTACTCGCCGCACCTGACCACCAAGCGATGCCGCCGGGTGGCCGACTGGGCCGAGGCCAACAACGTCGAGATCGCCTACACCCCGACGAACTCCTCCTGGCTCAACCGCATCGAGGCCCAGTTCACCGCCCTGCGCTACTTCACCCTCGACGGCACCGACCACGCCAGCCACAAAGAGCAGGGCAGCATGATCCGCCGTTACATCATCTGGCGGAACAAGCACACCGCCGATGAAAGCCTGCGCAAGGTTGTCGCCAGGGCCAACGTCGCTTGAATCAAGTGACGACCCGGCGATAGACCTGCCGTGAACCGCCTTCCGGCCCCGGATCTGCGGCCTCGGCAGGGGCGAAACCGAGACACTCGTAAAAGACGCGTGCGCCGCTGACAACGGCGCCCGGGTGGTCGGCCCCGAAGGTGACCACCTCAATGCTGCCCGGGCCGCGCACGAACCTTCGTGTTGCGTCCACCATCAGCGCACGACCGACGCCCTTCCCGCGTTCCTTCTCCGAGACGACGAGCCAGTGGACGTGGTAGGTCGGCTCCTTGGCACCGAACAACAGGCCGCCGAGGAGATCCGAGCACGAAGAGACGGCGACGAGCGCTGCAGACCGGCCAATGTGCTTGTCGACAGCGCTATGGAATCCGGGATCTCCGACCATCGGACCGAACCAGTGCTCGACCTGAGCTGCCAGGCCAAGAAAGCCAGCGAAGTCTTGCTCTCGTGCGAGTCTGACGATCATCCGAGCAGTCTGGCAGACGAGGCAAACATTGTCTGATGCGGCACTAGCCGCAGGGCGGTACGGGAGAGCAAAGCGGGTGACGAGCAGGGAGCCCAGGGCCGCTCCGGTGCAGTACGTGGTGCAGCCCCGCCAAGGACCTCGGCGGGGCTGCACCAGGCCGTGAGGCCCCGGCTCGGTGGGGCCCGTCGGCTACTGCTGAAGCGGGGCTGGGCGCGCCACGCGGTAGCGGAGGTAGACGACTCCTGAGCCGATGGTGCGGGTCTCGACGAGTTCGAGGTCCACCCGGCTCTCGTGGTGGGGAAAGAACGGAATACCGCCGCCCACCAGCACCGGGTAGACCCTGGCCCGGTACTCGTCGATCAGGCCCAGCGCGGCCGCCTCGGCGGCGAGAGCAGCGCCGCCGATCGCGATGTCGCCCGCGTCCGGCTCGGCTCGCAACCGCTCGATCTCCTCCGCCAGGCCGCCGGCGGCCAGGCGGGCATTGCCCTGCACCGTCGACAGCGTGGTGGAGAACACCACCTTGGGGAGCGGGTTCCAGATCGCGGCCCACTCACGCATCGAGTCGTCGAGCGTCGGGTCCTGGTCCGCGGTCTCCCAGTACAGCATCGTCTCGTACAGCCGTCGTCCCAACAGGTGGACGCCGACCTCCCGGATCTCGTCGGTGACGAAGCGGAAGATCTCCTCGTCGGGCGCCGTCCATGCGAAGTCGCCGTCCGGCCCGACGATGTAGCCGTCGAGGGAGACGCCCATCGAGTAAGTCACGCTGCGCATCGGAATTCCTCCTCGGGAGCAGGTTTCGACACTACGACCCGCCGGGTCGTGGGCCGCCGCAGGACTGGTCACATGGCCGCGCGTGGCACTCATCCGGCGGGTCAGGCGCTGGTCCGGTGCTGGTCGGCGGCCCAGGAGGCGAGGATGCGCAGGCCGTCGTGGGTTGGGGAGCCGACTTCGGCGGTCCATACGACGAGCTGCTGGTCGGGGTCGGTGCTGGCGGTCAGGGTGTCCCAGTCAAGGGTGAGCTCGCCGGCGACCGGGTGGCTGAGGACCTTCGTCCCCACGCTGAGAACGGCGACGTGGTGCGCGGCCCACCACTGACGGAAGTCCTCGTCCTGAACGCACAACTCGCCGACCAGAGCGGTCAGACGGGGGTCGTCGGGATACTTCGCCGCCTCCATACGCAATTGCGCGACCGCGGTACGGGCAACGCTTTTCCAATCGGCGTACAGGGTGCGCATCGCCGGGTCGGTGAAAAGAATGCGCACGTAGTTGCGGTGCTTTTCCGGGACGGCGGCGAAGTCGGTGACGAGGGCCGCTGCGAGAGGGTTCCAGGCGATGACGTCCATCCGGCGTCCCATCACGACGGCGGGCGTGGAGGTGAGGTCGTCCAGGACCCTGCGCAGCTGCGGCTGGACCTTCTGCCGGGCCCTGCGGCGCGGCTTCGCGGTCTCTTTCCCGGCCAGGCCGAACAGGTAGCGTCGCTGGTCAACGTCCAGCTGCAGGGCCTGGGCCACGGACTCCAGCACCGGCGCGGAGGGTGGCAGCCGCCCCTGTTCCAGGCGGGTGTAGTAGTCCGTGGAGATCGACGCGAGGTGAGCGACCTCTTCCCGGCGCAGCCCGGCGACCCGGCGCGGGCTCGCGCTGCTGGGCAGCCCCACGGCACGGGGGCTCAGCTCGGCTCGGCGGGCCTTGAGGAACTCACCCAGCTCGTTCAGGTGCGGTGTCGGACTCATACCCCCAGTGTGGCAGCGGGAGCGCCGGCGGTGAGGGGGAAGGATCCTTCCCAGGATGTTTCTTCCCAGGAACAAATCCTCCTCTGCACGGCCGCGCGCACAGGTGCAAACCTGGAATGACGCCGGGCAGGAAACGGGAGGAAAGAGCGTCGTGTGCATCGTGCCGGAAATGGAACCCGCACCGCGGAAGGTCATCGACGACGCCTCCCCCGGAACCACTGAGCCCTCTTCTTCCTTCCACGCAGGAGCTCCACTTCTCATGAGCAAGGTCATCTTGGTTACCGGTGCCGGCCGCGGCCTGGGCACCGACATCGCCCGCCAGGCCCTGGCCACCAGGTCGTCGCCACCGGCCACCGGCCCGAGACGGTCCTCCGGGCGCTCGGCGGCGAGCAGGACAACCTGCTGGTCACCGCGCTGGACATCACCAGCACGGACGCGGCCCAGACAGCCGTCGAGGCCGCCGTCACGCGGTTCGGGCGCATCGACGTACTGATCAACAACACCGCCATCTGACGTCCGTTTTCCCCAGACACCGGATCCGCGCCAAGGAGCACGTCATGGAATTCGTCAACCCGCAGCCCACCGGCAAGGGCCCCGAGGCCTGGTTCAACGGAGACGTCTGGTTCGACGTCATCCACGCAGGCCGGGAGCCTTCCCGTATCCGCGCCAACATGGTGCGCTTCGCCCCCTGCGCCCGCACCGCCTGGCACCGTCACGCCGTCGGCCAGACCCTCCACGTCGTCGCGGGCATCGCCCTGATCGGCACGCGCGACGGCACCGTGTACGAGGCGCATCCGGGTGAGACCGTCACCTGCCCGCCCGGCGAGGAGCACTGGCACGGCGCCACCGAGGACCGCTTCATGCAGCACCTCGCCCTGTGGGACGCGACCGCACCGGACGACGACCGCGCCGAGACGACCTGGCTGGAGCACGTCACCGACGCCCAGTACCAGGCACCTCGCACCCGCAGCAGCAGCAGCAAGAACAGCTGACTCACAGCGGTCGGCGACGGCGACGGGGTGGCTCTCGGCTGGAACGTAGCTGCGGCAACAGGCTGGAGGTTGAATCCTCCACGAAGCCGATGGTCACACAGGGGTGTTCGTCCGGCGGCTCTGCGCGGGCGTGGTCGCCCGGTCAACCGCCGCAGCAACACCGCGGGCATCGCCCGGTACACCCGTAACTCCGATCCGCAGAAACGATGTTCGTAGGCGCGTACCTGCCTGCGATGCAGCATCAAGATCCCCTGGGCGCGCTCCACGACCCACTGCTCGGCCTGGGTAACGAGTCCGGTCTGCGGTGGGGTTGCGCTCCACGACCTCCACCTCGATGTTCGCCTTCTCCCGCACCCGTCAGCGCAGCAGGTCGTGAATGGTCTGGTCGGTGCCGTCGTCGCGCCAGGTGCAGAAGTAGTACTTCACCGCGCTGGGCGGCTGAACTTCATGCGGAAGCAAGTCCCGCTGAGAACCGGTCCGCCCCTGGCAGAGCAGCGCGTTGATGATGTCCCGCATCTCGTACCGGCCGGGATGCCGCACAGCTACACGTTCAGGCGACGGAAGGAATGCCCCTGCTCTGGCATGCCGCCCTCTGAGACCCAGAGGGCCGCATCTCAGGGGCCTGTTCGTGGCCGGACCGCTCTCGCACCGACGACGCCGAGCGCCGCGCACGCAAGAAACGAGAACGCGGTGCCCATGTGGTCGGCGAGTGCGCCGACGACGGGGGAAGCCACGGCCTGTCCCGCAGAGATCATGAGGAAGCCCAGTGCGACCGCGGCAGCCGTGGTCTCGGGGTGCATGCGGGTGATCCAGAAGAAGATCACGGTGGTGAGCGTGACGTAGGCGGCCCCGAAGACCGCGATCCCGGCGAAAGCGGCAATGAGGTGGCCGGGCAGTAGTCCAATCACGGCGCTCGCCGTGCCCAGCAGGGCGAGGGCGATGGTCCAGACGCGACGGAGTCCGTGGCGTGCGATCAGGTCGCCGGCGGACAGGCCGACGAGTTCAGCCGCGCCCAGGACCACCCATAGCAGCACGGAGACAGTGGCACTCATCCCTCCGGCGTTCATGACGTGCTCACGGCCGAAGTTCCAGGTGGCCGAGCTGGCCGCTCCGAACAGTGCTGCCGCGCCCAGCGCCGTCCAGGACCTGCGGTCACGCGCCACAGCTGTCAGTGCGCCGAGCGGACGCACAGCGTGGGTGTCCGCACCGGAGGCACTTCGGCCCGGCAACAACAGGGTGACCCAACAGGTCACCGCGACAGCCACTACGGCGAAGGCCGCCCATGCGATGCGCCAGTGACCGAGGGCCGAGAGCGCCACGAAGCCGGAGGCCACGATGCCGGCGGCGGGACCGGCGTTGACGATGGCCTGGGCGCGGTCATGATGGCGCTGGGGGCCCCAGCGCCCTATCGCCTCGGCCAGTGGCGGGGATGCCACTCCGGTGCTGGCTCCTGCTATCAGTACGCCCATGGCCAGCATGCCTGCGTCTGTCGCAGCGGCGACCAGCGCCATACCCACCGCTGCGGTCACTCCGGCGGCAGCAGCCACTGGGCGCGGCCCGAAGCGCGCGACGGCCGCGGCCGCGGCAACGACGGTGACGCAGTACGCAGCGAAGCTGCCGCCGGCAATCACACCGGACAGAGTGCCGCCGAAGTGGAAGGCGTCCTTGAACGCGGGCAGGAACAGCCCGTAAGCGAAGCGCGCGAGCCCGTAGCAGACCGCGATCAAGGCCAGCCCCGAGGCGGTCAGCCCCCACGGGCGTACCACCGTCGACGATGGCGTCGCCATACCCTCACCTCCATGAGGTAGAACGGTCACTCTTCTATGTAGAACGATTGGTATCATAGTCGACGTGGACAACGTGAAAATCGATGCGCGCTCGGCCCGCAGTCGCCTTCTGGACGCCGCCGACCAGCTCTTCTACGCCCACGGCATCAACGCCACAGGCGTGGATGCCGTCATCGAAGCGGCCCAGGTGGCCCGCATGACCTTCTATCGGCACTTCGGCGGGAAGGACGCCCTCGTAGCGGCATACCTCCAAGCGCGCGATGCGCGCTGGCGGGCCACTATGGAAGAGTGCGTCAGCGCCGCCGGTGACGATCCCGACGCCCGGCTTCTCGCCGTCTTTGATGCCCTGCGTCTATGGCACGCGGACCCGCGCTTCCGCGGCTGCTCCTTCGCCAACGCCGCCGCAGAACTCACCGCGCCCGACCATCCGGCTCGCGCTGTCGTCACCGCCCACAAGCAGGCGCTCCGCGTCCGCATCACCGCACTCGCCCGAGCCACCGGACATCCCGCACCCGACCGGCTGGTCAATCAGCTGCTCCTTCTTTTCGAGGGCGCCACCACGACCCAGGCACTGGGCACCGTCAGCAACGCCGCGGACGAAGCCCGCGCCATCGCCAAGGACCTGATCAACTCCCACACGGGGACGTCGCACAACACCGCCTTGTAGGACGCCACTGGGCAGGGAGTTACCGATTCAGGCGGCCCGGACGGGAGCAAACCGGCGGTCGTCCACAAACGGTCTTTGCCGGGCACCCCTACCAGTGGCCGCTGGACCCGCCGCCGGAACCCTGGAGCTCGGGGTCGGCCCGGCCGTGCAGGGCGTCGGCATGGATGGAAACCGAACGCCGGGCTTCCGATCGGTGACACACGAATGAGTGCTGCCTGACGCCCAATCCGATCGCGAGGATCGGGACACCGCCGCCGGTCACATCAGTGGGTTCGGCAAGATACTCACCCAACGCCTCGGCGCCACGCTCCTCACCGGGATCGGCGCCTTGATGCCGGCCAACTGCCGGGCCTCACCGGCTTCGCGATCCACCTGCTCCGAGACCTCGACGCCGCGACAGCCGGACTCACCCTGGAGTGGAGTTCCGGCAGTGTTGAAGGCGCCGTGAACCGAATCAAGAAGATCAAAAGGCAGCCCTACGGACGAGCCTGATTTGAACTACTCCGCAACATGATGCGGCTTCAATAGCCCTCCACGACCGCTCTCCCGGTCTGCGGCAGAGCGGCGAAAGACATCGCCCGCGTGTTACCGGCCCTGACATGATCGGTGACATGAAGGTACTTGTGATCGGAGCGACAGGAACGATCGGCAGTGCTGTCACCAGTGCGCTAGAGGCTTCTCATCAGGTGGTCAAGGGATCCCGCAGGGGGCCGGTGAAGGTGGATGTGGAGGACCCGTCTTCCTTGGACGCCCTCTTCGACCAGTTGCCGGATCTCGATGCAGTGGTGTGCTGCGCCGCCAGCGGCCCGCTTGTGGATCTGGAGTCAGTGACGGATGAAGAGATCGCGGCTGGAGTACAGGGCAAGCTACTGGGGCAGGTCGCGCTGGCCCGACGAGCTGCGCGCCGTCTGCGCGACGGCGGCTCCATCACCCTGACCGGGGGCACCTTCGCCACCCCGCTGGCCGGCGGCTCGCTGGGAGCTCTCGTCAACACCGGCCTTGAAGGCTTCGTCCGCAACGCGGCCAGTGAGCTGCCGCGAAGGATCCGCATCAATCTGATCAGCCCTGGATGGATCAAGGAAACCCTGGAAAGCATGGGCGCAGACGGAAACGAGGGAACTCCCGTTTCAGAGGTAGCCCAGGCGTACGTGACATCGGTGGAAGGCACTGTGCAAGGCCAGACCATACGTCCGTGATCGTCAACGGAGGCCGGTCCGCCGCCCTCGAGTACGGCGGGCCGGCTACCTGAGTGCGGGACAGCCGAACGCCTCACGTTCAACGGCACCCTCATCGAAGCCTGCACCGACTCATACCGCCCCGCCAGCACCCGTGCCCCAGCCCAAGTAGAAGAACACTCCAAGGCCGGTTGACGTCACCCCCGGCTGGCCAACCGGATCCCGGACTACTGGCCTGACCTGGTCCAGAACTGACGCGGTGCGAACCCTTCGCGCCGCAACCAGTGTTCGGTATAGACAATCCGCTCCGCCTCGACCACGACGAGAGGTCCGGACGGAGGTTCATCGAGAGCGCGCGACCGCTCGACGTGGTCGGACTGCCAGCGAAACGCAGGCCAGTAGTGCTCGAAATCGGGGTCTTCCTCCGACAGAACGCGAGCCCGCCCGAAGACCTGAGCCCCTCGACTGCTGGCCTGTCCGACCAGCGGAGCGAAGACACCCGCCGACACCCGCGGGTCAGCAGCGAGGTTCCTCATTTTCGGCGATGCAGGATCCGTGCTGAACATCACGGCGAAGTCGAGGTGGAAGTACCGCACTGGCGTCGCGAGCGGCCCCTCCGGGCCTGCCGTCGCGATCACGCACATGTTCTGCGACGACAGCAGGTTGAGTATGCGCTCTTCCAGACGCTCTCGGTCAAGGTGCTTCTTCGGGGACGGGCCGGCCAGCCACTCGTTGGTCACAGGCATGATCGAGTCTCCCACGCTTCACCCCTTGGTCTTCCGAAGCCGGGCGGCCACGACAATCGCCAGCGCCGTCAAAGATGGGTTCTGGCACAGATCTTGGGAAGCTGTCGCGGAGCGTGACATCGTTGTTCGATCAGGAGGGACTGGCTCGTGCAAGACGGCGCACGCCTCGGCCTGCCGACAGCTGGAAGTGACGCACTATCAGGTCCCTGCCGGTCCCTGCCGGTCCCTGCTGCAATCGGTTGCCGACGGTGACGATGCCGGTCATGCAGACCGATGCACCGTTCTGGGACTCGCCGGTATGCGCCGGGATCGACGATGTGGAGGTCGAGGCGGTCACGGCCGCGTTCGGGTCGAGGCGGTGGCGAGAGGTCGTGCAGGCGGCGCCACGGCACTTCGGGACCACACCGCCCAGCCGTGACCGGGACCTCTCGCATGAGATTCAGGTCAGCGACGCGGAAGCCACAGCAGCAGCGATCATCCCGCTGCGGATCACCGCCCGCGTCGCCGAACTCGTCACCCAGGAGCACCGGGAGGTGGTGACGTGTTCCCTATTGAATCGGCGTGTTGAAGCCGACCTGACGGGGTGGCGCGGTGAGCAAGTGGCGCGTGTTCTGGGTCCCCAAGGCAACGCCGATCATGTCTCCTCACGCACCCGAGCTGGTGGGACAGGCAGAGCTGGCGGAGCGCGAACAGCCGACCGGGATCAGACCCGGCGATCCGATTCCGCTGGCACCGGACTGCCGCATCGACGTGGGGGCTCCAGCCCGTCCGCACTCGCACACACCGGCCGCCGATGCAAATGATCTGCGGCAGGAGGGATGCCGGCCTACTGCCGTGCATGGCGAATCGGGAGGAGCCTGATCGCCAAGTGACCCCACGGCGCGCCCCGGCCATCACCGACAGATGCGTTCTTTACCGTACCGGGAGTGGCTTGCCGCAGTCGCTGTCGGGACGGGGCCCGAAAATGCGCCGTTCCTCGGGGGCGATCTGCACGTCGTTGATGCTCGCCTCGCGGCGGGTCATGAGTCCCTGCTCGTCGAATTCCCATAGCTCGTTGCCGTAGGAGCACCACCACTGCCCGTTTTCGTCGCGGCACTCGTACTGGAAGCGGACTGCGATGCGCTGATCGCTGAACGCCCACAGCTCCTTGCGAAGCGCGTAGTCGAGCTCCCGCTGCCACTTGGCGGTGAGCAGTTCGACGATGTCGGCGCGCCCCGCGACGGATGTACCGCGGTTTCGCCAGACCGAGTCCTCCGAGTAGGCCAGCGAGACCTTTTCCGGATCTTGGGTGTTCCAGGCGTCTTCCGCAGCCTGGACCTTCTGCAGTGCTGTCTCGTGGGTGAACGGGGGCAGCGGGGGGCGATCCGTCATGGCGTCTCCTATGACCGACTCAGAGGGAGAACGGCCGTTCTCCCTCTCCTTGATACGGTAGAGAACAGAAATTCTCCCGTCAATGCGACCAAGACCGCAGCAACGAGCAGGGGCGGACCGTGAAACTGGACGAGGCCCGTGACCAGGCACTGGATGCCGCCGAGAACCTCTTCTACGCGCGAGGGGTCCAAGCCGTCGGAATGGCGCAGATCAGGGACGCCTCCGGGCTCTCCCTCAAACGGCTCTACCAGCTCTTTCCTGCCAAACAGGATCTCGTCGAGGGCTACTTGGCCCGCCGCGATGTCCGATGGCGTCGGAGCATCGCCGAGTACACAAGCCGCCACGAGGACTCCAAGGAGCAGGTCCTGGCCGTCTTCGACTGGCTGCGGCAGTGGTTCGAGGAGCCCGGATTCCGGGGTTGCGGCTGGATCAACTCATACGGGGAACTGGGCGCCGCCTCGCCGGCCGTCACGCAATTGGTCCAAGAGCACAAACAAGCGTTCGCGGATTGGCTGATCGATCTCGTCGGTCGCACCGGGCGGCCTGCTTCCACGGGCCAGCAGATCTTCCTGTTGGCAGAGGGTGCCATGGTCACCGCCGGCATCACGGGTTCCTCCTCGCCCGCGGCCCAGGCACGCGACGCCGCATCGGTCCTGCTCGCCGCCCAGGCCAGCACGGACTCCCCCAGATAACCCCACCGTCCGCGCAGTACGCCGAAGATGAACTTGAACACCTCGAGTCGCATAGCGCGGGCGGACCCAGATCACAACACCTCGCCCACCGTGGCGCCCCGAGCAGTCACTCACTTCAATGCGCCTGGCTGCGACCGCGCCTTCCTCACATAGCCCTGCACGTCATCCACGGGCGGGAAAGGGATTGAACCGCGGGCCAGTGGTACGGGGCAACAGCCTTCAACACGCAGAGCTTGACAGGGAACGACCACCACAAGGGCTGACCGATGTACTCGATGGGGGCCGCACTCGACCTCGATGTCGACCTGGCGCGCTCCGTCGTCGGCGAGCGGGCCCCGTACCGCGCCCGGAGCGCCCACTGCCCCGCCGGCGCGTGGCCGGGCAGCTTCGGCCCGAAGCCTCCAGGGCCGGCCCTCTGCCGGCCGTGTTCGTGCGGCTACGGTTAAACCGCTTTCACGGCGCCGGGTCCAGGCGCCGAAGGCCGGGGAAGGCGGCGGGGGTTGCCCAGCCGCGCAGTACGGCATCAATCGTTGACCGGAACGCGGTCTCGGCCGCGGTGCCGTCGAGACCGCCGGCGAGTTCGAGGGTCACGAGCCCGTGCAGGGCGACCCACAACGAGACGGCGATCAGCGTGGTGTCGCCCGCGAGGATCTGGTCCGCCACGGCACGGTCGATCGCCGCGACAAGCGGTCGCACCGGGTCTCGGTCGCCGACCCGGGTCGACGGCACGAAGGACTGTGCGCCCCCGAACAACACCGCGTACAGGTGGCGGTGTTCGCGTCCCCACTGGCGATACGCCACGGCCAGCGGTGGTGCCAGGAGCCAGTCAATGTCGCCCGAATTCTCGGGCCTCGGGCGCAACCGCGGTCTTCGGGGACCGGCGATCGTCCGATGGCGTTGGGCGTATCAGGCGCGGTCGTGGAGGGTGACCTGGTAGCCGTCGGGGTCGGCGAAGGCGAATGTCCGGCCGAAGGGGCCGTCAACCGGTGCGGAGACGATGGTGTGACCGTCGGCGACGAGAGCATCGTGGATGGCCTGGACGTCTGTGGCGTGGAGCCAGATCGCGGCACCGACGCCGGGCTGAGCAACGGATGCGAGATCGGTGCCGGGAACGACCTCGCGGAGTGCGAACGCGATCGGCTTCGTCTCGAAGACGACGGCGTGCGGAGGTCCGGCCTGCGAGCGGACGAGGCCGAGGTACTGCTCGTAGAACGCCTGCGAGGCGTCGAGGTCGCGCGCCTGGAGCGAAATGAAGTCGGGGCCGGTGGCGGGCATGATGATGCTCCTTCTCTTCGTGTCAGATTCCTGACACAGGCCAACGTATGTCAGAATACTGACATGAGTCAAAAAGGCGCCGGCGTCGACCTGGACAAATCACTGGGCTACCTGCTGAAAGAGGCTTCGAGCGCCTTGCGCTCAGCCATGGAGGAGGTGCTGCGGCCACTCGGAATGAGCGTGACGCACTACTCCTGCCTCGAGCTGCTGGCTCAACGGCCCGGCTTGTCGAACTCCGAGCTTGCGCGTGGCGCGTTCGTGACACGACAGTCGATGAACGTGCTGCTCCAGCACCTGGAACGAGAGGGCCACGTGACCAGGCCTGCGGAGGCGCCCGTCGGGAAGGCTCTTCCCGCGCGGCTCACGCCTCGCGGCCGACGGAGCCTGGAGAAGGCGACCGTAGCGGTCCGGTCCATCGAGGTCAGAATGCTGGCCGGTATGACCGAGTCCGAGCAGTCAGGCGCGTTCCGGATCCTGCAGAGCATGATTCATTCCCTGCGCGACAGCGACGACGGCGCATAGCTCGTTCCTCGACGTACGTCTCGCCGCACCCGGACAGGAGTGCAGCCGAGCGTGGAACTCCATGCGGGCGACCTCGAACCCGACGGCCCCCGTCCACACCCTCTTCCGCGAGGAACGCGGCCCCGGCGAATTACCTTGCCTTCCTCGGCCTCACCGCGCCCTGCCGGCACGAACAGCTACACGAACCGGCCCGGCGCACACGGCCTCATTCGGTCCCGACAGCATTCTGGATCAGGCGACTTGCCAGCGTCCGGCCGCGGCCGAGGGGATCCGGGGTCCGTCCTCGCTGCAGGCCGGCCATGGCTCCGTCGTACACGAGCAGTACGTCATCCGCCAGGGTGGCGGGATCGTCGGTGGCGACAGTCCCCGCGAGCCGGTTCAGCCGGGCGAGGAGGAGCGTGGACTCCGCCGTGATCACGGCGTGGACGGGGTGGTCGAGGTCGGGCAGTTCGGTGCACTGCCCTGGTGACGCGAATCGCTTCGTCACTGCCCTGGTGACGCGAATCAGTTCACCACTGCCCTCGGCGGCAGCATCGCCGACCCGAAGCGCTCTGGGCCCTCCGGTCCGCCGAGGCGCTCTACCAGGCCGGTCTGACAACCGAAGGGCGATCGGAATCAGTTTCCGCCGCATTCAGCACCCTGCCGGAGCGCGACGCCATCTGCCCCGCCGCGTGCACCTGCGGTACCGGCGCCGTCCAGCCGAACCGCACCGCACCCCATGGCACCCCACACACATGGCTGGATCACGCCCGCCCGATCATCGGGAACCGTCCCGGACCCCAGGCTGGTCGACATCACAAGGCACCAAGGGGAGGGGTACGGGCGTGGACGCTCTCGCGGCGGCGGTACACACACTTCTGGAAGATCCGGACGCGGCCACGGAAGTAGAGGTGACGACTCCGGAAGAAGCGGCACGCGCCGTCGGGCTCCTCGACCAAGGGCTGCGCAGCGGCCGCGGGGTCCACCGCAAGATGGCCGAGGGCGCGCTGCACGGCGCCAAGACACTCTCGACCGACCGGCTCCAGGTCCTCTCCGAGTTCGTCCAGAACTCCGACGACGCGGGAGCCCGACAGCTCCGCATCCTGCTGCGGTCCGACGACATTCTGGTCGCCCACGACGGAGCCGGGCTGCGCCTGACCGATCTCCTCCCGCTCGGCATGCCCTGGCTCACCGGCAAGACGGCCGACGCCGAAGCCACCGGCAGGTTCGGCATCGGACTGTCCACGCTCAGGGCCCTCACCACGGAGTGGGAGGTGCACTGCCACCCCTTCCACGTGCGCTTCTCCGGTACCGATCTCGAACCCGCGGCGCCGCCGGAACTCCCCCACGGGATCTCCGGACCCGAGTGGACCGTCTTCCGCATCCCGCTGGCCCCCGGCACGCTGACCGCGGCCCAGCTCCTTGAATGGTTCGCGGACTGGAACGACGCTTCCCTGCTCTTCCTGCGTCACCTCCGCGGCCTCGATGTGACGGCGGGCGAACACAGCACCGTACTGACCCTGTCCTGGGAGGACGTGACACAGCGTCGGCTTCTGATCGAGGGCGTCGAGCACGAGGTGAGTGTGCAGCACGCCCGGGCGACCGACGGAGCGCTGTGGCGTGTGTACACGGCGCAGGTGGCACCGCACCCCGACTGGGAACGGAGCCACAAGGCGCTGGGTTCCGTCGTGCCCGTGGGCATCGCGCTCCCCCTGGAGCGCGGGGCGAGCGGCAGCGTCCATGCCGGCCTGCCCGTCGCCCCGTTGGACGTGGCGGCCCGCGTCCACACTCAGTTCGACCCCGTCGCCAGCCGCGAGGGTTTCGCCGGCAGCCGCCTCAACGCGCAGCTCGTCCCCGTGATCGCCGACCTGTGGGCAGCCTGCGTGCGCGACGTCCTGGAGAGGGTGGATCACACAGCGTGGCACCTCATTCCGCTTCCCCGCCCGTCGGGCTCCGCGCCGGCCAACCTGCTCCAGGACCGGATCCGCACCGAACTGGTCACCCGCGCGAGACAGTTGCTCGCCGCCGAGCTGGCCTTCCCGGTCGCGGAGGGTGGCACCCAGGCCCCGCTGGCCGATTTCGCGGTCGAGGAGGCGCCGCTGTCGGGGGTCCTCGATGACACCGACATCGCCCGGCTGGGCAAAGCCCCGTACGCACTGCCTGCCGCCGTCCGCGACAGCGGGGGCCGCTGGCGGCAGGTCCTCGCGGACTGGCGTGCGGCGGGTGCCGCGGATCTGTGCGCCGAGGTGCGGGTCACGGACGCGCTCAGCCTGTTCTCCGACGACGGGTGGCAGGAGGTCCCGCGGCTCGTACGGCTCGCCGCGGTCGCACTCGACGCGGGCCACGAGTCCGTGCTCGCAGGCCGGCGTTGCCTGGTCACCGCCGACGGCCGCCGGCTTCGGCCGCAGCCCTCGGAGAACGTGTTCGCCGACGCGTCCGGCGAGGCCACGGGCCCCTTGGACGTACTGGGCGCGGTCATGGACCTGGATCCCGCCTACGCGGAGGACAACGCCTGGGCGAAGACCGTCACCGCATGGCTGCAGCGGCGGAACTGCCTGGTGCGCCGCGAAGACACGGCAGCCGTACTGAAGATCGTCGCACGGCGCGGAAGAGCCGGCGGGCGACTTCCCGACGGCGACGAGGCGGCGGAGGCCGCCCGGCTTGTCGCCCTGCAGCAGGCGCTCGGCGAGCTGCCCAAGAAGCTGCGCGACCCGCTCGGTCCGGGCATCGGACGGGCCGTCCTCCTCAACGGCTTCGCCTACGACAAGGACGGGACCGAGCAGTCCCACCGCGTGAGGCCCAACGCCGCTTATGTTCCCCAGGCGTTGGAGACCGCTGACGGAGACCGGTTCGAGGTCGCGGCACGTCGGACTCCCGGTCTCATCTGGGTGCGCCGCTCCTACGCGCGATCACTGCTCTCCGCCGCCCAGGCAGGCGGTCTGAGCCAGACGGCGTTCCTGCGGCTGCTGGGCGTGGCGGACGCTCCCCGGCTCACTCCGGCGCACGAGGCCCTTTACCCGGGCTACACCAAGACGTACCCGGGCGATCTCCGTCACGGCCTCGCACGGAACTGCACGTGGTCCGTCACGGACCGGCGGATGGAGATGATGTCCAAGGGAGCCGACCACACCCTGGACGACCTGACCAGCAACGACCTCGTCGCCGTGGTCAAGAACATCGCGGCCGAGAAGGACGTGACCGAGCGACGACGCCGCACAGCCGCCCTGCTGCGCACCCTCACCACGCCGCTGGCCAGTTCGGAGCAGTCCGTCGTCCCGATGGCCAAGGGCCACTACAAGTGGAACGTCATGGGTGAGACGGCGGCCATCTGGGTGTGGCGGCTCCGGGAGACCGCCTGGCTGGAGGACAGCCGGGGCCGGCTCCGCCCGCCGACCGAACTCACCCTGCGCACACCGGATACGGAGGCCTTGTACGGGCCGGAAGATCCCGGATATCTGCACCCGGCGATCCACAAAGCCCTGGCCACCCGCACGGAGGCCCTCACCACTCTCGGTGTCTGCGGCGATCCCGACGTCCCGCGCCTGATGGAACGGCTGCGTGAACTCCGGGACCGTGAGGCCGACGACACCGCCGATACCGATGTTCACACCGGTACGGGCGTGCCGGACAGCCTGAGGGCGGAGGCGCTGCTGGTCTATCAGTCCCTGGCGCGGAGTCTGACTCACCGTTCGGGAGAGGCGACCCAGACGGCGGTGGAGAAGCAGATCCGTCAGGAGTTCCGGTACCAGGGACTCGTCCTGACCGACCAGGGCTGGCTGGGGACCGGCGAGTGTTTCCGGGGACCTGCGATCCTGAGGGGCTTCCGTCCCTTCACTCTGACCGGGGCGGACGTCGACCCGCTGTGGCGGGTACTGGGCATCCCCGAACCCGGGCTCGATGACCTCATCGAGGTGCTGAAGGAGATCTCCGGGACGGGTACGGCCCCCGACGCCGAGCGCGAAAGGGTCATGCTGGAGGCTCTGCGCAGCCTGCGGGACGTGATCTCCTGCGACGACAAGCCGATGTCGCCGGGGCTCCAGAGCAGGCTGAGGAGTCTGCCGCTGTGGACCACGGCCGGCTGGGTCAAGGGCAAGGGCCGATCGGTGTTCGCCGTGGCCGACTCCGGGGTTGATCGGGTGCTGACGGACCGGCTGCCGCTGTGGAGGCCGGGAGGGAACGTGCAGCAGTTCGCGGCGCTGTTCGGGCGGCTGCGCGTCACACCCCTGGACGTCGCGGGCGCCCAGGTCGCGTACGAGACCGGAGGCGGCTGCGTGGACGGGGCTGCGGGAGCCGCCCTGGACCAGCCGGTCGACGCGAGCCTCACGGAGGACTTCCGGCGGGGAGTCGCCGCGCTCCAGGACCTTCTGGTGCGCGACGAGCCCGGGACGGCCGAGGCCTTCACCGGCTGGAACTGGCTGGCGGGCCTGGAGGTCCGGCTGCTCCCTGGCCTGCGGATCCGCCTCGATCCAGGAGAGACGTACGAGCTCATCGAGCTCCCCGTCGACGCGCAGATCGATCGCGGCCGCAACACACTGTTCCTGCGCTCGCACACGGCACTGACCACCAAGACGGGCGCGGGCGCGGCCATCGCCGCCCACTTCGCGCAAGAGCGGTCGCGGGTGGGCCACGGCTGGCGGGACGTCTGGGAGGAACGCCTGGTGGAGGCGGGGGCAGGAACCGCGCTCACATCGGCGGGCCAGCGGGACCGCGAGGAACGACAGCGGCTCGCCGAAGAACTGCACCGGCGGGCACAACGGGCTCCCGCCGCGCCGATGCCGACCGGGAAGCCGGCCCCTCAGCGAGGCACGGGCACGGGTCCGGCTGCGCCCGTCGGCCCGACCGGCACCATCCCGGCCCCCCGCAACGGTTCAGCTCCCGCGCCCGGAAGCCCCGGGACGGTGACCGGGTCCGGCCCCGGCTCCGGCACCCGGCCCGGCCCGCAGCACACGCCGGTCGCCCGCCCCCTGGTGGACGCGGTCCACTTCGACGTACTGCCCGGCAAGGTCACCCGCACGGGAACCCCGTCCACACCGGGCGGCGCCCCTGCCCGTACGCCGGGGACGCCGGGGTCTTCTCCCCGCCCGCCCGGAATCCCACTCCCCCGGCCCAGGACCGGAGGAGCCCCGCCGCGCAACCAGGCCTCACCGCTCGGCTACGCCGACCACCACAAGGAGGAGCTCGTCATCCAGGCGCTCCGCCGGATCCTCCAGGACCAGGGTGTCGAGCTGGACGACCAGCGGGGTGCGTCGGGGATGGGCGCCGACGCATATGACTCGACCGGGCGCTATTACGAGATCAAGGCCCACGGACGTGCTGTCCCGGGCGAGTTGACCCTGACGCGTACGGAGTTCGTCCGGGCCTGGTCCGAGGGCGAGAACTACACGCTCGTGATCGCCTCACACCTGGAGAAGGGCGCCGGCAAGCCGACCCTCCGCCTGGTGAACGACCCCGTGCACCGCTTCGAGGTCGAACCCCCCACGGATGTCCGTCTCAAGGGCGTGCGGGACCTGTCGGTGGAGTCGACCGTGTACGAGTGGCCCGGCACCGAGTAGTACCCCGCCTCACCCCGGGTCCGCAGGCTCGTCCCTGCGGACCCGGGGCGCAGGCAACCATCCGTAGCTGCCGACTGTCAGGTACGGCATGAAGATCTCTTTCCTTTTACACAACGCATATGGGATAGGAGGGACGATCGCTACTACGTTCAACTTGGCCCGAGCGCTGGCCGATCGGCACGACGTGGAGATCATCTCGGCTCTCCGGAACCGGGAACAGCCCCGCCTCACACCCGATCCGCGCGTGCGGCTGCGGCCCCTGGTGGATCTGCGGCACGAACAGAACGACCCGCGGCATCTGACACCGGCGAAGATCTTTCCCTCGTCCGAGTACCGCTACCGCGAGTACAGCGCGCTCACCGACGAGCGCATCGGCGAGGCACTGGCATCGCTCGACGCCGATGTCGTCGTGGGTACCCGCCCCGGCCTCAACGTCCACCTGGCTCTCCAGGCCCCCGCGCGGACTGTGCGGGTCGGACAGGAGCACCTCACGCTCGACAACCACCCGCCGCGGCTGCGCAACGCGCTGCGCCGGGTCTATCCGCGCCTGGACGCGATCACCCCCGTCACGGAGGCCGACGCCGCCGTCTACCGGCGCAAGATGCGGCTGCCGGGCGTGCGGGTGCAGGCGCTGCCCAACAGTGTCCCGGCCCCGACCCTCCCGCCGGCGGACGGCCGCGAGCGCGTCGTGGTCGCCGCCGGACGGCTGGTGCCGGTGAAGCGGTTCGACCTGCTGATCGAGGCCTTCGCCGCGGTCGCCGCGGAGTATCCCGCATGGCAGTTGCGCATCTACGGCAAGGGCGAGGAGCAGGAGCGGCTGCGTGGGCTCATCGACCAGCTGGGGCTGTACAACAATGTCTTCCTGATGGGCCCCGTGACCCCGATGGAAGCCGAGTGGGTCAAGGGCTCGGTCGGGGCGGCGACATCCGATTTCGAGCCCTTCGGCATGACCATCGTCGAGGCGATGCGCTGCGGGCTGCCGGTCGTGAGCACCGACTGTGCGTACGGCCCCGGCGAGATCATCACCCCTGGCGAGGACGGCCGGCTGGTTCCCGTCGGAGACCGGGACGCGCTGGCCGGCGCCCTGCTGGACCTCGTGGGCGACGGCGAACTGCGCCGGCGCATGGGGCGCACCGCGCTGGAGAACTCCCGGCGTTACGCACCCGCCCCCGTCGTGGCCCAGGCCGAGCGGTTGTTCGAGGAACTCCTGGCGGCCCGGAGTGACGGCCGGCCGGCGCGCGGGACGGACCATGCCTTGGTGAGCGGCGGTTACGCGGCCAGGGACACCATGCTCGTCGCGGCAGGCAATGTCGTGAGGGTCGCACGGAAGGCGCGGCGATGAGTGGCAACGACTGCGTCGGAATGAGTGGACAGGTAGCGAAGCCCCGCGGGGAGATGACGGTGGAGGAGGAAGGGCGGTTGGTCGTGCGCGTACGGCTGCCGCTGCCCGCCCCGGCCCGTCCCCGGCTGCTGCTTCAGCTGCGCCCGAAGAAGGGGGAGCCGGAGGAGACCGGCCGCCACGTCGAGCTGGAGCCCGCGGGGAAGGACCAGTGGCAGGGCGTACTGGAGGCGGCCCCGGCTCTTGAGGAAGGCCGCTGGGATGCCTACGTCGTGGGCGTACCGGGCGAGGAGCGCACACCTCTGCTGCCCGGTCTGCGTGATCTGCGCGCGCTGGTGTCCGGCGGGGGCGACGGCCGGACAGCGCCGGTGGCGGTCCGGATCCCGTACGCCACCAAGGACGGCCGGCTCGCCGTACGGGCCTGGTGGCGGGCCATGCACGCGGAGGCCGGCCGGATCGTCCTCGCGGGTGACTCGATGACCGTGACGGCGCGGCTGTTCGGCGCCCGGCTGGGCGAGGGCGCGGCGGTGTCGCTGCACAGACGGGGGCAGGGCACCGCCGTACGGCAGGTCGCACTCCGGGCCGAGGGCGACCAGGACTTCTCGTTCACCGTTGACTACGGGGAGCTCGTGGCGGACGGCGGAGGGCCGGGAGCAGGGAAGGCGCCGGTGGTCTGGGACGT
Organism: Streptomyces sp. NPDC091387; assembly: GCF_044756945.1. Lineage (NCBI taxonomy): Bacteria > Bacillati > Actinomycetota > Actinomycetes > Kitasatosporales > Streptomycetaceae > Streptomyces > Streptomyces sp. NPDC091387. Next base: position 135,114 of record NZ_JBIVTZ010000004.1, read on the forward strand.
GTACGTCCAGCCGGCCACCGGCGCGCCGCGGATCCGGGTGGCCCGGCTGCTGGATGACATCGCGGACCGCAAGGCGGTCTTCGTCTACCCGGCCACCGTGCTCGGCGGGGTATCGGCGCGTCCGTACTACACGTTCGACAACGACCTCTCCGTGGAGGTCGGACCGCACCGCGCGCGGTGAACGAAGGCGAAGCCGGCCTTCCCCTCACTGCGCACGGAGGCGGAAGAGCACCCATACCCACATAGCGGGGCACACCCGCATGGTCTTGCCGGGTGTGACGACGGCACGGTGCTCGATGTCGATTCCTCGCAGGTCGGGTCCGGTGCGAGCGCTGTCCCTGGCCGAGGTCGGCGACGGCAGCGGGCGTGCGGACGCGACCGGAGTGTGCCGGTGCCCTCGCTGGTAAACTGAAGTCACGCTTCGAGAATGTTGGGGCCCGTGCCGTGGGGTACGGGCCCCGGCGCGTTCCGGGCGCCAGACCGAGGAAGGTGCCCGATGAACGCGAAGCCGCCGGCCCCGAAGGGCGAACTCACAACGCCGCAGTCGGCTGCCCCTGGCCTGCCGCCGGTCGATTCCTTCGACGCGCTCGGACTCCCGCCGCAACTTACGGTGACGATGACCGGCCTCGGCGTGACGGAGCCCTTCCCGATCCAGGCGGCGACCCTGCCCAACGCGTTGGCCGGCCGTGATGTCCTCGGCCGCGCGCGAACCGGCTCCGGCAAGACGCTTGCCTTCGGACTCGCGCTGCTGGCTCGGACGGCAGGCAGGCAGGCGGAGTCGAAGCGGCCGCTCGCCCTGGTCCTGGTGCCGACCCGTGAGCTCGCGCAGCAGGTGAGCGACGCGCTGGCCCCGTACGCGCAGGCGCTGAACGTACGGCTGGCGACGGTGGTCGGAGGGCTGGCGATCAACCGGCAGGCGGCGCTGCTGCGGACCGGCGCCGAAGTGGTCATCGCGACGCCGGGACGCCTCGCCGACCTGGTGTCGCGCCGGTTCTGCGATCTGCAGCAGGTGCGGATCACCGTGCTGGACGAGGCGGACCAGATGTGCGACCTGGGGTTCCTGCCGCAGGTCTCGGAAATCCTGGACCAGGTCCGCCCCGACGGACAACGGCTGCTGTTCTCGGCCACGCTCGACCGCAATGTCGACCAGTTGGTGCGCGACTACCTGCACGAGCCGGTAGTCGCCTCGCTCGACCGGGTGGCGGGCTCGGTCGCCACGATGGAACACCACGTGCTGAACATCCACCCCGCCGACAAGTACGCGACCGCGACCGAGATCGCCGCGCGGGACGGCCGGGTCCTGATGTTCCTGGACACCAAGGCCGGTGTGGACCAGTTCACCCGGCACCTGCGGGCCAGCGGCGTACGGGCCGGCGCCCTGCACAGCGGGAAGTCGCAGCCGCAGCGCACGCACACGCTCGCGCAGTTCAAGAACGGCGAGATCACCGTGCTGGTAGCCACCAATGTCGCGGCGCGCGGCATTCACATCGAGGCGCTCGACCTCGTCGTCAACGTCGATCCGCCGGCCGACGCGAAGGACTACCTGCACCGTGGGGGGCGTACGGCTCGTGCCGGGGAGTCCGGGAACGTGGTCACGCTGGTCACCCCGAACCAGCGGCGAGACGTGAACCGGATCATGACCGACGCCCGGATCCGGCCGACTGTCACCCAGGTGCGCTCCGGCGAGGAGAAGCTGACCGCCATCACCGGGGCGAAGCGTCCGCCCATCGAAGGGAAGGGCAGCGGCAACGTCGCCTTCCGTGGCATGGGCACTCGTCCGGGCCGCCCCAAGGAGTCCCGCAGAACGGCCGACGCCCGCAAGACGGCGGAAGCACGCGCGGCGGCCCGCGTACGCAAGGGCCGCTGACCCGGACTGACTTACCGGAAGAGGACCGAGCGCCTCCGAGGCTGCCGCCCGCCCGAGCAGACCGGATCCGAGCCGCTCAGCAGTGGTGGTCTGCCGGGGCGTCGTGTTCGCCCGACCTTGTTGTCGATCTGCACGTGCAGTGCGGCCAAAGGGTGTTCGGATCCGTGTGCACAAACGGGTCCTGGATGCCCTTCGCCCGTACCGGGGAGTGAACCGCAGGGCAGGGCTGTGCGTCGCGTGGTGCGCGTCTGGCGGCCTACAGCGCCGTCTCCACATCGCTGGCGCTGTGCAGTGATCGCGAACTGCGCGACCTTGTGGATACGGCTGCGCCGATGGGTTCCGGCATCGGCGGGACCACAGCGTTGCTGGAGGTCGGCGGAACCCCCGTCTTCGTCAAGCGGCTGCCGCACCCCGGGCAGGCGCTGCCCGAGGAACTGGCCGACGTGGAGAAAGCTGTCGCCTACTGGGCTGAAAGGTCAAGGCCCTGGCCTGCCAACTGCCCGCCGAGACCTGCGCCCCGCTGTCGCGCTGGTCGTGCCCAAAACGGGCAGGCGAGGTCGTCGCCAGCCTGTCTGGTGGACGAGGTGATCAAGACCTCCGGTACGCGCTCACCGGCGGTGGACGCTGACGGCATAGCCGCCGCCGTCGTAAGGGTCGGCATCCCAGGTGGCGAAGCGGTCGACGAGGGTCAGGCCGGCCGCAGAGCAGGAGTCGTCGTAGTCCGCCAGTGTGAGGTTGGGCGGCACCGGCAGGTGGGCTTCGTCCAGGCCGAAGCCGGCGACGAGCAGGCCACCGGGGCGCAGGGCCGCGGACAGGTGCTTCACCACCGTCGTCTCGGTACCGGGGGCGAGCAACGGGAAGATATTGCCCGCAGCGACGACGAGGTCGAAGCCTCCCGCAATGCCGAGCAGGGCCGGCTCGAACTCGGCCAGATCGACCTGGAACCAGGGCAGTCCGGGCGACTGCTTGCGCGCCACCGCCAGCATCGACGCGTCAAGGTCCACCCCGACGCAGTCGTACCCGAGTTCCGCGAGTCGGATCATGACGCGTCCGGTACCGCACCCGGCATCCAGCACCCGCGCTCCGACAGGCACGAGCGCTGCGCAGAACCGCGCCTCACCGTGCACGTTCTTGCCACTACGGGCCAGGGTCTCGAATCGTGCGGCGTAGTCTTCCCCGGACGCTTTCCCGGCCATATCCGTCCAGCGACTCATAAGGCCAATCATAGGGTGCGCGTGTGGCCATGCGAAGAAGTGGCTGGACTCAGGGCGCTCCCCTCCGGTCCGAGCGGGAGCATCCGGCGCAACAAGCTCGTTCACGTCCCAGGACTTGTTCCGCGCCCGAATCACGAGGGTGGTCGGCAGTCTCCGGCGTACTCAGCCTCTTGTCAGACACCGCTGTTACGTTGAGGTGAGGATCTTGCCTCGACCCTGGAGAGGGCGCATGTACGACGAACGGCTCGCTGAGTTCTCCCGCGCGCGACTGGACGGCCGTCCGATACCCGACGATCTGCGCGTGCTGCTGGTGGCGCAGTGGGAAGGCCGCACCGACTTCGCCCGCCTTCTCCACCTCGAATTCTTCGAAGCGGGAGAGGACCACCCGCTCCTGGACACCAGCTATCTGAGCGAGAAGGAACTCGCGGACCCGGAGTTGCAGGCCGTCAACGCCGCAGCCGCGGAGATGGCCACGTACGTCAAGCTCGTGGCGAAGGGCGGAAAGGGGTGGATCGGCTACTGGCTGCACCCCGACGAGCCCACGGACCGTGCCTGGCACCTCATAGAGCTGGACACCGAGTTCACCTTCTGGAGCCTGGTCGGCCTCACGCTGACCGAGGGGGCCGCTGCCGAACAGGCGAGCTACCAGGATGAGCCCGACGAGCGAATCGCGTTCACACAACTCGCCGCCGAACTCGCCGCGCTCGGCCTGCCGCTGAGCACCCAGGACTACGACGCCCTCGATGACACCGAGTACAGGGTGGACCCGGAGAAACTCATGGAGGAGCTGGTCGAAGCCGAACACGCGAAGCGCGGTCCTCGCTGAGCGGGAAGACGCCGGGGCCCCGGGTGCCACAACGGGGAGTGGTTGCTCTATTCGCCGCCGCCGGTCATGAAGTATCTCGTTCGTCGGCCGAGGAGGCGAGCGGGCGACACGACGCGACGCGACGCGAAATTATGGCCTGCTAAATCCCATCAACTACTTGGTCTGTTTGGAGTCGTCATGATGTGGCGGGGTGGAGAACCCTGCTGATCGCGCTCCGTTTCATCCGCCTACGCCGCACTCGTTGCGACCTCAGGCGCCGCATCACTGTGCGCATAATCCGCTTTCCGCAGCCGGTTCTACGCCAGCTGTCCCGCAGGACTCGCCGGCCATCCATACATCACCACAGCCACGGACGGGGCCGAACCGCGAGCTTGGAAGCAGTGACGACATTTGCCCCACCCTGATCAGCTGATGGGAAGCGGGCGGGGGCAACCTGTGTCCGGATCGGTCCAGCGCGCGCGCCCCGTCCCGCTTCCCTCCGTTTGGTACCTTTCACTGGACACGTAAATCGATCGGATGTTCGTTTTTGGATCTCCGACAGTCCGTTGTCGGCAGCAGACGCCCACGTTCTCCGACGTGCGGCGGGCCACTCAATCGGACCGGGTGAAGCTCATGGCAGGAACCGACCACGAGAAGGCGCTGGACACCGCGCTCGCACAGATCGAGCGGAAGTTCGGCAAGGGCGCGGTCATGCGCCTCGGCGAGCGGACCAACGAGCCCATCGAGGTGATCCCGACCGGGTCTACCGCGCTGGACGTGGCACTCGGTGTGGGCGGTCTGCCGCGCGGCCGCGTGGTGGAGGTGTACGGACCGGAGTCCTCCGGTAAGACGACGCTGACGTTGCACGCAGTAGCGAACGCACAGAAGGCCGGCGGCACGGTGGCCTTCGTCGACGCCGAGCACGCTCTGGACCCGGAGTACGCCAAAAAGCTCGGCGTCGACACCGACAACCTCATCCTGTCCCAGCCGGACAACGGTGAACAGGCGCTGGAGATCGTCGACATCCTGATCCGCTCCGGCGCGATCGACTTGATCGTGATCGACTCCGTCGCGGCCCTGGTCCCACGTGCCGAGATCGAGGGCGCCATGGGTGACTCCCACATGGGTCTGCAGGCCCGTCTGATGAGCCAGGCGCTCCGTAAGATCACCAGTGCGCTCAGCCAGACGAGGACAACGGCGATCTTCATCAACCAGCTGCGCGAGAAGATCGGGGTGATGTTCGGCTCGCCGGAAACCACGACCGGTGGCCGGGCGCTGAAGTTCTACGCCTCGGTGCGCCTCGACATCCGACGGATCGAGACGCTCAAGGACGGCACCGACGCGATCGGCAACCGCACCCGCGTCAAGGTCGTCAAGAACAAGGTCGCACCGCCCTTCAAGCAGGCGGAGTTCGACATCCTCTACGGCCAGGGGATCAGCCGTGAGGGCGGGCTGATCGACATGGGCGTGGACAACGGCTTCGTGCGCAAGGCCGGCGCCTGGTACACGTACGAGGGCGACCAGCTCGGCCAGGGCAAGGAGAACGCCCGCACCTTCCTCAAGGACAACCCCGACCTCACCAACGAGATCGAGAAGAAGATCCTCGAGAAGCTCGGAATCGGGGTACAGCCGAAGCCCGCGGTCGCCGAGGACACGGGCACCGTCCCTGTCCCTGATGCCGCCGGGGCCTCGGCGGGAAACGCCGCCTGACACGTGCGGGCGCGGCCCGGCCGGAGGTCAGGATCCCGACGCGTTCAGCATCGCGACGCGCTCGGGGGGCACGGGTCAGTTGCGCGTCCCGCGCGAGCATTGTCGAGGTCCGCGTCCACCGAACTCCGTCGAGACAACTGCCCCGCTACCTGGTCGTGCCCTCCACTCGATGTGTCATCGGATGCGAGAGCCGTGTTCCGTGGCACAGGGCCTCGGGGCGTGGGCACTGCCGGTAGCGTGATCGTCTGCCGCATGGAATGTCCATGTGTCCGGTCGGCCCGTGCGGCGGATTCCGGTGGCGAGCGATGGGACCGTGATGAGCGAACTGACGAAGCCCAGAATTGAGGTTCTGGAGGGTGACGCGCCCACCGAGCTGACGATCCGGGACCTCGTGGTTGGGGACGGACCCGAGGCGCAGCCGGGCAGGGTCGTCCAGGTTCACTACGTAGGGGTCACGTTCGCGTCCGGAAGGGAGTTCGACTCCTCCTGGGAGCGGGACCGGCCGTTCAAGTTCGCCGTCGGCGGTGGCAGGGTCATCAAGGGCTGGGACCGGGGAGTGAGGGGAATGAGGGTGGGCGGCCGACGCGAGATCATCGTTCCGCCGCGTCTCGGTTACGGCAAGCAGTCGCCCTCTGCGTTGATCCCGGCGGGCTCGACGCTGATCTTCGTCGTGGATCTGCTCACGGTCGCGGGCGGGCCCGCCGGGGCGAGGCCAGGCTTGACCGGCTCGGCCTGAACCCGGCGCTCCTGAGGGGCCGGGGCGATCACTTGTTCTTCGACCCGCTTGGGGAGTGCGAGCGGGCCCGGGATACGGTCCCGGACCCCGCCTGCCCCGGCCAGTGGACGAGGACTGGGCCTGTCCCCCGGATGTTGAGCTGGAGCAGGTGATCGGCGTGGGTGAGGGGAATGGCGGAGCGGGAGTCCGGGGCCGGTTCCTCGGCCGGCGGCTGGTGGGTGAGGCCGTCGGTGAATCCGCGGGCGGAGACGGCGCAGGCGAGGAGAGTGTGGGTCCGGGGCGGCCGGGTCGTTCGATGTCCTACTGCGTACCGAGCTCCTTGAGCATTTGCTGTGGGTGACGATGACCGGTCGTCTCGTAGCCGATCACGGTGACGAATGGCGCGAGCATGACCACGACGATCCAGCCGGCCTGGACGATCAGCGTCCAGCGGATGTTGGCCATGCCGACGGCGTGGACCGGCGGGGACTGCCGGGCGGCGCGCCACCACTGGAGCACCATCGCGATCCGCATCACGACGTAGCCGATGACCATGGCACGCAGTTCGAGGTGGCCGCCCTCCCTGACGGAGTGGAACATCGCGGGCAGGCCGAGCGAGAACACGACGACGCCGATCATCTGCAGCATCGTCACGGCCCGGTAGAGCCAGTCGTCGGTGGCGAAGGCAGAGGCGAACCAGCCGAAGCTGATCCAGGCGATGCTGATCGCGAACATCGCCAGGACGAACGCGATGACCGCCTGGCCCGCATGTCCCTCGGCGACCATCTCGGCGAACTGGAACGCAGCCGTGCCGACGGCGACCACGAAGGTCAGGTCGGACAAAAGCTCCAGCGGCGAGGCGGTCCGTCCGTGCTCTTCCGGATCACGGCCGGTCATGGGGACCAGCCGTCGCGACAGACCGAGCTTGCCGGACTTGCCGATGGGTCGGGAATCATTTCATGTGCGGCAGTATTTCTGACGCCGCACCTGCTCGCCCGGCCACACTGCCGACGCAGAATCCTCCGGTGACAACGGCGGAACACCGTACCCGCCCGGTCCCCAACAGCAGCGCGGGGTAGGGCTGTTCGGGAAGCGGCGCTCCTGGACGGCGTTCCTCCCCGCGCCCCCGGGCGCCGCCGCGCTGGAGTCGCTGTTCACCGAGTACGCACTCGGTACGCGGTGCCTTCCGGGTCCAGCCGCAGTGGCTCAGGCTTCGGTGGGTCGCTCGACTGACGGGACTTCCGGGACCGGCGGTTCCGGGCTCGGCCTGCCCGGCAGCAGGAGGCACAGCGGGACGGCTGCGGCGGTGAAGGCAGCGGCCCACCAGAAGGCGTCGCCGAACCCCGCTGCCAGGTCGGTGGAGGTGTGGGCACCGGCGGAGGTGCGCTGCACGATCACGGCGAGGAGCGCGGTGCCGGCGGAGCCGCCGATCTGCTGGGCCATGCGGCCGATCCCGGAGCCCTGGGGGATTTCCTCGGGCTCGAGTCCGACAAAGGCGGCACCCATGATCGCGATCATGGCGGCGCCCAGGCCGATGCCACGTACGAACAGCACGGCCATCAGCATGGTGTTGCTGGTCGAGGCGGTGACGAAGCCGAACGGCACGGTGGCAGTGCAGGTGATGACGAGGGCGATGACGGCGACCGGGCGGGCACCGAAACGGTCCATGTACCGGCCTGCGAGCGAGCGGGAGATCAGGGTGCCCACGCCCTGCGGGATGAGCAGCAGGGCGGCGCCCAGGGCGGATTCGCCGCGGACCTGCTGCCAGTACAGGGGCAGCAGCAGCATGGTTCCGTAGAGAGCGGCGCCGGACAGGAAGACCAGTACCGACGAGGAGGCCAGGGCGCGGTGGCGGAACAGCCTGATGTCGATCAGGGCGTCCCGTCCGCGACGCAGTGCCCAGGCGAGGTAGCCGAGCAGCAGGGTGAGCCCGGCGATCAGGGGCAGCCACGCCTGAGGGCTGGTGAAGCCGTCGGATCCGCCGAGCTGGGTCAGGCCGTAGATGGCGGCGGCGACGCCGGGCGAGAGCAGGAGCATGCCGACGACGTCCAGGCGCGGGCGGGGAACAGGCTGATCCTTGGGCAGGTTGCGGGCGGCGAGCCAGGCGCCGACGGCGCAGAAGGGCACGTTGAACAGGAAGATCCAGCGCCAGTCGCCCAGGTGCAGGATGATGCCACCGAGGACCGGGCCGATGACCGGGCCGAGCGCGGTGGGCACGGTGATCAAGGACATGACCTTGCCGATGTTGCGGCCCTTGGCGGCCTGCATGATCAGGGTGGTGATCAGCACCATCATGATGCCGCCGCCGAAGCCCTGGACCACCCGGAAGGCGATCAGGCCGGCGACGTTCCGGGCTGAGGCGCACAGCAGTGAACCGATGAAGAACAGGCCCAGTGCCGCGATCCACAGACGCTTGCCGCCCAGGGCCGCCTGGAGCCATCCGACCACCGGCATCACGGTGGCCAGGGCCAGCAGGTAGGCGGTGCTCACCCACTGGACGGTGGAGATCGGGGCGTGCAACTGCCCGGAGAGGCTGTCGATGGCGACGCTCATGATCGTGGTGTCGAAGATGACGGCCAGCGCACCGATGATCAGGGTGTAGGTCAGGCGTCGCAGGGCCGGGTCGATGCGGTCGGGATCCGCGGCGACGGATGGTGGCTTCACGCCGTTGGCGTTCATCAACGCCTCCTAAGATATAAGTGCCTATCTTACGAGCGTCAGGTTAAGCCGCTAGAATTAGATAGGCAAATCTATCTACTCGTTCAGGGGAGTACGCATGGCCGAGCGACGGCGCGGAGCGGCACTGGAGGCGGCGCTGCTCGACGCGGCCTGGGACGAACTCACCGGCCACGGATATGCCAGGTTCACCATGGACGGCGTCGTCAAGCGCGCGGGCACCAGTCCCCCGGTCCTGTACCGCCGCTGGCCGGACCGCGACAAACTCGTCCGGGCCACCATCACGCACGCCCTGCGCAAGCACGTCCTGGACGTCCCCGACACCGGAAGCCTGCGCGAGGACGTCCTGACCCTCATGCGGGAGATCAACGCCACCCGCCTACCGCTGGTCACCGTCATCAGCACGTTCCTGGCCGACTACCAGCAGCAGACCGGAATCACCCCCAGCGACCTGATCGACCCTTCCGCCACAGGACGCAAGGAAGCCGTCGACGCACTCTTCGACCGCGCGGCCGACCGCGGGGAGATCAAGCCCGAACACCTCACCGAGCGCGTCAAATCCCTCCCCTTCGACCTGCTGCGCCACGAGTTCCTCACGACCTTCGCCCCCGCGCCCGACCACGTCCTCGAAGAGATCATCGACACGCTCTTCCTGCCCCTGGTGCGCTGAGCCGACAGCCACGGGGACAGAGCCCGGTCCAGGCGAGCGGCCGGTCAGGAGCCCTGGTGACGTCGGCAGGGACGTTCCACACGACGAGCGTCAAGACCGGGCTGGGGCCCGGCTGATGGAGACGGTCCGCAGGCAGGTTCCTCGGGGCACGCTCAGTTGGCGTTCGTGCCGTCCGTGTCGTAGTGGACGGCCTTGCTGACATGCGGTTCGAAGGCCGTGAGGACGCTCCAGCTCGCGCCGCCGTCCAGTCGCTTCCAGGCGGTCACGGGGCGGGAGTCCATCGTCACCGTCGCGATGTTCCGGTCGGTCACGATCGAGATGTGCAGCCGCACCGGGCTGCCGGAGGACCTCCCGCAGACAACGGTGAGCTTGCCGTGCGTGAACTCCTCGACCTCGTCGATCCGGGGAGCCGGAACCTTCTTGAGGGCGTACAGCACGCTGTCGGTGAGCTGATAGGGAGTCGTGCCGGTGGGCACCGGGACACGGATCTCGGCGGTGCACGGCACAAACGCGGCCTCGGCCGTCAGCGGCAGCCCGTGCCATGCGGTCGTGCGTCGGGCGTGCCACGTGTTCGACGTGGCGATCGCGACGGCGAGGACGGCTCCCGCCACAAGACCGAAGAGCGTGCCCTGGAGCAGCGAGTCCGCCCAGGCGCTCGAGTCCTCCGATATGAGCCCACCGACCATGGCACCGCTGACGACGACGGCAGTCAGGACGGTGTACACGGCGCTGCGACGCACGGTCGCGAGCCAGTAGCTGAGCATGTTCGAGGTTCGCGGTTCCTGTGTGAGGGGTGGATCGGATTGGGTCGGTGCCCGGCGGCTCTGCGGGCGAGCCGGGACGACAGGGCCATCGAAGGTCCTGTTTCGTTACAAGAGAAAGCACTTTCCCGGGTGAGGAAGCGTATCGGGCCGTACCCGTGCGTCCGCGTTGAGGGCAGCGGTCGCGGAATGGTCTCGCAGGCCGGGGCCGTGCTGCTGGTGGAGGCGGTCCGCGAGTCGGGCCTGGATGCCGATGCTGAGCCCGACCGGCCCCGCACGCTGCGGGAACCCAAGCGCCTGAGACCGCGGCTGTTCTTCGTACTGCCCAACTGGTCACACCACCACCAGCCACATGTGTCCTCCCCACGAGCACCGTTCCCACTGGTGTCTCGGCCACTCGGCGAACAACAGCTGTACCTACGACCGCCTGCGTCGATGGCTCCGCAGACGCGGCACACGCCCACACACATCGCTCACAGAGGCGCCGCATCCTCCGCCCGGCGCGGCCGCCACCGCTGGGGCGTCGAACGAACCGTGTCGGGGCTTCGGGTGATCTCCACCCGATGCCACACACCGACCCAACCCCTTTGTGGCCCCTGGGCTGCTCCCGGCCTCGTCCGATGGGGAAGACTGAGCTCATGAGAGACATCGTTTTCACGCGCGCGAGCGGCTGGATCCCCAACGTGATCCGTGAGGACGGTGAGCTGAAGCTGACGCTCGGTGCCGGGGCCGACGCCAACCATGCGCCTCGCACGTTCACGTTCCCGATCGGGGAAGCCCATCTCGCGGTGATCCGGGAGGACCTGGCCAGACACCTGCTGCTCTGGAGTGCGGTCCTTCCGTTGTGCGACGCCGCCGGAACCCGGGGCCGGCTCGACGAGAACGCCGCCATCGCGCTCCTGGACCCGGTCCTCCTCTCCACGCCCGCGGACGTCGACGCGCTCTTCCAGCGCATCCGTTGGGACAGGGGTCGGCTCATAGCCCATGGGGCTGCCATCGATCTGCTCGAGCGCGGTCAGGTCTGCGCGGCGATGCGCGCGGCGACGGAGACGCCCAACGGGAAACGAGCTCAGGAGTACCACGCGAACCGCCGTCGCACCGAGCGCGGTTCGGTGCTCGGCCCCCTCGACGCCGCGCTTCTGAAATACACGGGCCAGTACCTGCACGGCGCGACGGTTCCGAGGCGGATGCCCGACGCCGTCGACTCCGCGCTGCTGCCCGAGGTCATGCGTGTGATCGCCACCGCGGAGCAGGCATGCGCCGGGATGCGGATCGGCCGCGATCCGCGGCGGGGGAAACGCGCCACGGACAAACGCGACTGGGACCGGATGGCTACGACGGTCGACGCGGCCGTGCATCGCGCACACCCTGGGCTCGTCGACGAGGCGGTGCGCACCGTGAGCTTCCTGATGTGCTCGGAGGCCGCGGACCGTTCCAGGAGCACGCCCATGGATGATGACGCGGAGACGGCCGGTGACCGCGCCCACTTCGGCGGGGGTACGAGGAAGACGCCCTTGTCGTTCACCGACGACAAGGGCGTCGAGAAGAAGTGGCTCCCGGACAGCTCCCGCACTGCCACCGCCGAGTTCTGGGAGTTCGTCGGCGACCGCTCTGCCGCGGACAACGAAGTGTTCACCATCGAGGACGAGGAGATGGGCGAAGGAATCCAGCTCCACTTCTACGCGGACTCCATCGCCCGGATCACGACCGTGCGCGAGAGTGCAGGCGGCGGGTCGGATCCGGAGTACCGGGTCGAGTACAGCCTGGTCGACGGGATCGGCGGGTACCGGAACCTGGTGAGCGCGTTCGTCCGCGGCGGCTGCGCCGCACTCGAACACCACGGCTCTTGGATGCCGGATGCCACTGAGTTCGAGCGCGCGCGCCGGCGGCGCGACGCCAGGTAGTCCCAGCGGGAGCGGACCCACGGCGTGAGGGGTACGTAGATCCGGTCGCACGCACCCCGGCTCGGGCCAGGGGCATCGCGCTCTGGCCCCGGGCTTTCGTCACGAGTGGTGTCCGGTAGGTGGCCGGGAGCAGAAAGCGGTCCCGACCTGCAACGATAGGACGTGCTGGGGGTCCTGTGCGTGGCGAGGAGAGAAGCAACGTCCAGGTGAAGAAGGGTATCGGGTCCTGGCTGTCCGTCCGTGTCAAGGGCGTTGGCCGCTCGGTCGTCTCGCAGGCCTGATCGGTGCAGCAGGTCAAGACAGTCCGCAAGTCGGGGCTCGACCGGTCCCGGATGGTTCACAGTCCGATGTCGCGGCCGTTGATGTCGGCGAGCGACTCACGGCGTATGAGCAGCCGGGCGCGGCCTTCGTGGACGGCGGCCACGGGCGGGCGGCCGACCGCGTTGTAACTGGACGCCATGGAGAGGTGGTAGGCGCCCGCGACCGGGATGGCCACCAGGTCTCCCGGGTGGACGTCGCCCGGCAGTGGCGCGTCGGCGGCGAGTACGTCACCCGCCTCGCAGTGCCGGCCGACGACGGTCGCCGTGCAGGGCTCGGCCGTCGAGCGGCGGCCGATGAGGCGGGGCGCGTAGCGGGCGCCGTACAGCGCGGGCCGCGGGTTGTCGCTCATCCCGCCGTCCACGGCCACGAAGACGCGGTCGCCGGTCCGTTTGACGGCCAGTACCCGGTAGAGCGCCACGCCTGCGGGCCCGACCAGGGCGCGGCCGGGCTCGACGGTGAGACGGGGTACGGGGATGCCGGCGGCGGCGCAGCTCATGGCCAGTTCGCGGCGGACGCGGTCGCCGAGGGACGGAATGTCGAGCGAGTCCTCGCCAGGCCGGTAGGCGACTGCGTGCCCGCCTCCCATGTCCAGCTCGGGCAGCACGACTCCGTGCTGTCGGTGGACCTGGGCCAGCAGTCCGACCATGCGTCGGAGCGCGGTCAGGTAGGGCTTGGCCGTGGTGATCTGCGAGCCGATGTGGCAGTGCAGTCCGGCCAGTTCGAGGTGCGGCTGGTCGAGGATTCGGGTGATGGCGTGCTGGGCGCTGCCGTCGTTGAGGGAGAGCCCGAACTTCTGGTCGTCCGTGCCGGTGCGGATCGCCGCGTGGCCGCCCGCGCTGACGCCGGGGATTACCCGGACCAGCACCTTCTGCCGGACGCCGTCCGGGACGAGCACGGCCAGCCGGGCGATCTCCCACGCGCTGTCGATGACGATCCTTCCGACCCCGAGACGCAGTGCGGCGCTCAGGTCGTCCGGGCTCTTGGCGTTGCCGTGCAGCACGATGCGGTCGGGAGGAAAGCCGTTGGTGACGGCGAACTCCAGCTCACCTGCCGAGCAGACGTCCAGGCCGAGGCCCTCCTCCCGTACCCAGTGCAGGAGGGCGCGGCAGAGGAATGCCTTCGCCGCGTAGACGACGTCGGTGTCCGGGAAGGCCCGCACGTAGGTGCGGCAGCGTTCCCGCACCTCGCCCTCGTCGAGAAGGTAGACCGGGGTCCCGAACCGCTCGGCCGCCTCGACGAGCGACACCCCTGCGACCGCGACATCGCCGCGGGAGGTGAGCCGCGCGGAAGCGGGCCAGACGGACAGGGCTGCGGCGTTGCCCGGCGGCACCGGGACCGGCACCGGGACCGCGTGCGGCATCGTCGGTACGGATGTCGGAGCCGACAGGGCAGGCAGTGTCGTGTTCATGTTGTTCCCCCAGCCGGTCAAGAGGTCGATGCAGGAATCAGCGACGGTGTGCCGCTCGCGCTCAGCGCGTCGACCGGTCGCAGATCCCGCGCCGGACGGCGCTCCCGCCGAGGTTCGCCGGCCGCACGGCCGCCCGTCCCGGGGGCGGTCATCAGCGGGTCGACGGTGAGGCCGACGACGCCCAGGGGCGCGACGAGCGCGCGCACCGCCGGCTCGGAGAGCCGGATCCACGCCTGCTGCTCCCCGAGGGTGCGGGTCAGGCGCCGCTCACTGGTGAAGGCGACTGCGGTCCGGCCGCCGAGGGGCGTACGGAAGAGCCGCGCGCTGGAGCCCATGGCCCCCTGCCGGACCGGAACGAACAAGGCTCCGGCCCGGTCCGAATGAAGGGGGTCGGGGTCCTCGGTGCACTGGTTGTCGTACATGGCACTCCTCGTGGAGACGGGTGGCTCGCCCAGGACTCCTGGCCGGCCGGGTCGTACCAGTGACGCTATGCCCACTCCTGCGGGGCACGAGGTGTCCGTTAGCAGGCCCTTGATCCCGAACGCCGGACCCTTGACGCGTGATTGACGGCAGTGCTTCACAGCGACCTGTTCAACCCGGTGCCGGACGAGTGCCCGTACCGGAGATCGAGGAGCCCGGCCGGTGCGGATGCCCCGGCGAACCACAGGATCGCGATCGTCGACGCGTCGGACCGCCACGGCAACCTCGCCTTCGACAAGTCCGCCCGCGACTTCAACCCCCTGGCCGCCATGGCCGGTCAGGTGACCATCGCCGAGGTCGAAGACCTCGTGGAGCCAGGCACGTTGAGCCCGGACCAGATCCACCTGCCCGGCGGGTTCGTCCAGCGCGTCGTCGCGCTCACCGCGCGGCAGGCGTCCGACAAGCAGATCGGGAAGAGGACGGTGTGGCTCTGATGGCCTGCCGCGACCCCGCCGCACATGTCACGGACGGGCGAACCGCCGCGTGAGGTCTGCCGCCGGTCCGGTGTTCCCGGACAGCCACCGGACCGGCGTGCCCTGCGGGTGGCTGGCCGTACGCACCGACAGCGAGCAGGGATCAAGGGAGCGGTCCGTCGAGGATCCGCCCCACCAGGGCGCTCGGACAGTGCAGGGCGATCAGCTCGGCGAGCGGGGCGGGGCGCCCGCCGCCGGAGATGAGCATCACCTTGGTGGGTGGTCTGTCCGGCGGATCGCCCAGCAGCACGATGCGGTCCCGGCGGGCGTAGTCCGCCAGTGCGGGGGCAGCGCGGAGCACATGGGCATCGCGACCGCTGAAACCGGCCGCGCCCACGCCCTCGGGAAGGGCGGGCAGGACCAGGTCCCGGAGCGCTGCCAGACGGGGCCCAGGTCCAGGTCCACCAGTCGGTCACTGGTCCGGGGATCAGTGATGCGGGCCCCGTTGCAGAGGATCATCGGGGTGTCCAGCCCGAGTTCCCGGTGGTATGGAGTGGCGGACTACTCGTTCCGGCCGGTGGCGATGACGACGGTGCCGCCGCACTCCCGGTAGCGGCGCAGGGCCTCGACGCTGCGCGGGACCATGCCGAAGTTTCCGGTCGACCAGGGTGCCGTCCAGGTCGGTGACGATCCAGGCATGGCTCAGCCCGGCCTCCGGCAGGGCGGTCACCGGCCCGTCCCGGCGGCCCGGCTGGTGTACCAGTCGGTGAACTCCCGAAGGGCGGTGGGCAGCAGGTCACGGGTGTGCGCCAGGTAGCACGGCTGGTCCCAGCCGGGGTCGCCGCCGAACGGCACGTAGGTTCCGGGCGCGCCTGGCCGACGAGCAGCTGGGCGGCGCAGATGTCCCACGCGTTGACGGTCGTGCCCAGAGCCGCGTCGCTCCATCCCGCGGCCACATGCGCGAGGGTGAGTGCGGCGCTGCCCGTGCGGCGGACGGTGCCGTAACGGGAGACGAGGCCGGCGAACCGCGCCGCCGACTCGGGGTCGCCGGATGCGAGCTCCCTGCTGCTGGGGAATCCGGTGATCAGCAGTGCGCGGCTCTCCTGCGCCGTTCCGGCCGATACCAGCGGCCGGTCACCCAGGCGGGCACCGGAGAGGTCGGCCGAGAAGATGTGGCGCGCGATCGGGTCGACCACGGCGGCGGCCACCGGACGGCCGTCGAGCACGGCGCCGATCGCGGTACAGAAAAACGCCAGCCCGTGGGCGAAGTTGGCGGTGCTGTCGATCGGATCGACGCACCAGGAGATCCGGCCGCTGCCCTCCAGCCGGCCGCCCTCCTCGCCGACGACCGTGCTGTCCGGCACCTTGCCCAGCAGGGCGTGCCGGATGCGTTCCTCGGCCCGCCGGTTGTGCTCGGTCACGGGGTCGTGCGCGTCGCGCTTGAACTGCACGTCCATCCGGCTGCGGAAGGCGGCCCGCAGATCGGGCGCCACCGCGAGCGCGGCCTCCACCGCCACCGTGCGCAGATGGGAGGAGAGTGCCTCGGTCTCGTTCATGCCTGGCCCCCTCGGTCGGCCGTGTGGTCGCTCCCGGTGACTGCTCGACGGAGCAAGTCCAGCAGTCCGGTGCCGTCGTGGACGACGGTGTCGGGTCGCGGGGTGTGCGGCGTGGTCGAGGCGGTCCTCGGGGCGCATCAGCACCGTGCGTCCGACGCCCGCCCGGATCCCGCGCACCACGTCGCGGTCGTAGTGGTCGCCCACGTACCAGCAGCCGCCGGTTCCGTACTCAGGGCCTGTGCGGCCAGCAGGATCAGCCGCGGGCCGGGCTTGCGCAGTCCGGCCTCGTAGACGTGCACGCCGAGGTAGGGCGCGATGCGGCAGACCCTCCAGGCTCCTCAGCACCGACGCACGAGGCAATGCAGCCGCCACAACTGGCTCTGGTTCCACGAAAGTCATCGAGAGCGAGCCGAGCCGTTCGGTCACACATGGCTCAACCCGCCCGCCATATCGCGCAGTAGTTCCCGGACTCCGCGAACAGGGCGTTAACCGAAGGCATTTGTGGCGGCAGTTGAGTCGTGCACCCGGTGCAGGCGATCGGGCACTGGCCACCCCTGGTCTCGGAACGCCTGGAAGACGTCGGGAACTCGTTCGGCCGGCGCCGCGCTCGCATCGCGGAAGAGGGCGAGGCGGTCCTCTCGGTGAAATGGGTGCGGCCCGGAGATATTGAACCTGCCGGTCACGGTGGAGTGCGCCACGGCCAGGACCCCCGTAGCTGCCACGTCGGCAACGTCGACAGCCCGGTGCAGCAGGTGGCGGGCCCGCACAGGCAGTGGTTCCGGGAAGCACCGCGCTATGCGCAGCGTGACCGAAGGAACGGCGCAGGCGGCGACCAGTTCCTCCGCAGCAAGTTTGGTCTCGTCGTAGATGTCCCTGGGAAGCGGAGTGAGTTGCTCGTCCACCCAGACGGCACGGTCGGTGGGCACCAGGGCGTGTCCGTACACACTCGTACTGCTGATGTAGAGAACCCGCAGAACGCCGAGGCCGGCGGCATCGTCGAGCAGGCCCTCAGTCGCACCGACGTTCACGGCTCGGAACTCTGCATCGGCCAGGCGCCCGACGTGCGGGGCGTGCAGTGCGGCGGTATGGACGCGGACTCAGCTCGCGGCTGCGGTTCGAACCCCGGGGCAAGGAGCGTGTCCCTGCCAGGTCCGTACTGCGCCCGGTACAGATTCTCGCTAGCGTTGGTACGTACGGCGTGCCTCGACGAACAGGGAGCCCGACGATGCCCTCACCACCGCACCCGGCGCGAGGCGACATCGGCAGACGTGTTGCCACGCGCCGCAAGCAGCTTGGCCTGTCCACGCAGGACGTGGCCCTGCGTGCAGGTGCCGCACCCGGATATATCAAGTACGTGGAGGAGCAGTCGGCGGCCCCCGGGGTGGGCTTTCTGCTGCGGCTGGCCAACGCCCTCGAAACGACAGTCGAGGAGTTGACCGGCACTACCGCGGATCTGCCGACCGGGCTGGAGAAAGCGGCCCGGCAGGCCCGGATGGTGCAGCTCGACGAAACCGAGTCCTGGGCGTTGCTCGGCGATCACGGTGTGGGGAGGGTGGCACTGACCGGTGGGGACGGTCCGGTCGTGCTGCCGCTCAACTACCAGGTGCTGGACGGTGAGGTCGTGTTCAGCACGGGGGAGCACTCCCCGCTCGCCGCGGCAGCCGGTACGGAGATCGCCTTCGAGGCCGATCACATCGACGAAGCCTTCAGCAAGGGCTGGAGTGTGCTGCTCGTCGGCCCCCTTCGCGCCGTGACGGACGAGGAAGTCGCTCGACGGCTCCGGGAGGCGGCGTACTCGACACCGTGGGCGGGGGACGGGCGCGAACACGTTGTGGTTCTCGCGCCCCGCCGCGTCACCGGGCGCAAGATCATCGTTAGCGGTGCGCCGGGAGACGCCGACTGAGCTCGGGGGACATCCCCGAGGGCCCTCCCCCGGCGGCCTCCGGCGGACAGCCCCGCACTCCGGTGGAGCTCCGAGTGCCGGGACAGCTTCTGGCGGGCAGGAACGGATACGTGTTCCGCCTCATGACCCGTAGTGGCTGAACCCCGACGTCTGCCACACCCGACCGTCGGGCACGATCGCGAGCGCCTCGTAGCCGTCCAGTGTCTCCAGCGGGCCCTGTGCCCCCGGACCTCTGGCGGAGACCGCTGTGGCGTACGCGTCGGTCATGGTCAGCCTCGTCCCGACCAGTGTGAGTGAGGCGAACGCGCCGGCGAGGGTGCCGGTGAGCGGGGATGAGTGTCCTGCGGGCTCGTCGACGAGGTAGTACACGGTGGCCTGCCGGCGTGCGGCTATCGCGTCGATTTCACCGCGCAGGGCGAGGCCGTCGGCGCGGCGGGCCCGGTAGACGAGCGTTCCCTGTCCGGGCAGTGTCTCGAAGAGCGCACGCAGGGGTGTGATGCCGACGCCGCCGGCCAGGAGCAGGACCTTGGGTGTGGTGCGGAGGTTCGCGGTGAAGGCGCCGTAGGGGCCCTCGGCCCGTACGGCGCCCGGTGCCAGGTGGGCCGATGCGGCTCCGGTCCTCTCCATCGTTCGTGCCGTCATCAGCGCCCACGGCGGAACCGCCACCGTCACCAGCAGCCCTGGACATACCGGCTTCCGCCTGAAAGTGCCGAACTGACACCTTCCGGCGCCCGCCGGCGCACCGATGGATCGGGCCAGTGGGCCGCTCCGCCGGTATGTGAGGCCGTGGTGGGGAACCTGTCCGCCGGATGGTGCCGTGACCATGGTCCGGCCGACTGCGATTCCGAAGCACGGTGGCAGTGCCCGTCCGGCGCCCCCGGCGCCCGGCTCGCTCAGCCGTGGGGCTTGTCGGACAAGTTGCCGCGCCGGACGGAGACAGCGCCCGCGTCGCCGATCCGGTAGACCTGAATGACTGAGCAGCCGGCGACGACAACGGCCAGGACGACGCGACGGCGTGGACCGGAACGCGGAGGATCGCCGTCCCGGTCCGCCGGTTTCTCGACTGAGCCGTCTCGGAGGCGAAGGAGGACCGACGGCCCGCCCACCACACGGCGGCCGTGACGAGAAAGCTTGGTCCACCGACTGGAGAACCCGCCGGCGTGCGGAATTTCGGCGGCACGCACCTCTGGGAGCGATCTTGGTCAACCCAGGAAGCTCAGCCGCACCTGCCGGTCCGCGTTGTCGACGTTCGTGTCGACCAGGCACACCGACTGCCACGTCCCCAGCTCCAGCCGCCCCGCGATCACCGGCAGCGTCGCGTGCGGCGGTACGAAGGCCGGGAGTACGTGGTCGCGGCCGTGGCCGGGGCTGCCGTGGCGGTGCTGCCAGCGGTCGTCGGCGGGGAGCAGTGCGTGCAGGGCGGAGAGGAGGTCGTCGTCGCTGCCCGCACCGGTCTCCAGGACCGCGATCCCGGCTGTGGCGTGCGGTACGAAGATGTTGAGCAGGCCGTCCCGGCCCGCGGCGGCCCGGGTGAGGAACTGTTCGCAGTCGGACGTCAGATCGGTGACGGTCTCCGTGGTTCCCGTGGTGATGTGCAGGACGCTGGTGGTGAAGGCGGTGGGCATGGCTTCATTCTCCTGCCCGTACGGCAAGATCGCGCGTCCACGTGCCGAGACACCATTGACCGTTTCCTTGAGGGATCGCTACCTTCAGCGCCATGTTCCGATCAGCTCTGCTCACTTCGCGCGGTCACATCGACCTGCTGCGGGTGGCCTCCGCCGCGTGTTGTCGCGGCTGCTGACGTTCCCTCAGCGCTTTTCCCGTCAGTGACCGGGCGCGGGACGCCCGCACGCTCCTGACGACGTACGCGTCCTGCCCCGCCTCTCCCGTCATGCTCGGCCCCGTCCGACGCCCGCGCCGGGTCCTCCGCGACCTCCGCCGGTGCGGCGCGGCTGTCGCGTGCCCGGGTGCCGGGGCACGCCCCTCCCCATGAACCGCTCGTGGAGCCCTCATGACTCTCGACCATGCTCTCGCCCCACCCGGCATATCTCCTCAAAAACCGAAATCCGGCCCGCCGGAGGGTTCGGCCGGCCGCCGCCCGCTCGACCTGGAGCCCGTGACTCCGGCCGCCGCCCCCGGAGCGCGGCTGCGGAACGTGCCGCGGTGGCTCCGGCGCACCGTCGGGCCGCTGCTGCTGCTCGCCCTGTGGCAGGTGTTCAGCGCCACCGGTGTGCTGCATCCGGACGTACTGGCCTCGCCCGGCACCATCGCCCGCGCGGGATCGGACCTGATCGCCGACGGGACCCTGACCTCGGCGATGGCCATCTCGCTCCAGCGGGTGGCCGTGGGGCTGGTGCTCGGGGGCGCCGTCGGGACCGCGCTCGCACTGGTCTCGGGGCTCTCCCGGCTGGGCGAGGATCTGGTCGACGCGAGCGTCCAGATGCTGCGCACCGTTCCCTGGGTCGGGCTGATCCCCCTGTTCATCATCTGGCTGGGAATCGGCGAGGCCCCGAAGGTGGCGCTGATCGCGCTCGGGGTGGCCTTCCATCTGTACCTCAACGTCTACGCGGGCATTCGCGGCGTCGATCCCCAACTCATCGAGGCAGGGCAGTCGTTGGGGCTCGGACGCTGGGGCCTCGTACGGCATGTGGTGCTGCCGGGGGCGCTGCCCGGGGCCATGACGGGGCTGCGCTACTCGCTGGCGACCGCCTGGCTGGCGCTGGTGTTCGGCGAATCGGTCAATGCCGATGCCGGTATCGGCTTCCTGATGAACCAGGCCCGGGAGTTCTTCCGTACCGACGTGATCGTCGTCTGCCTGGTGGTCTACGCCTTCCTCGGCCTCGCCGCCGATGTCATCGTCCGCATTCTCGAAAGGCTGCTGCTGCAATGGCGACCGACGTTCACGGGCCAGTGATCACCCGCTCCCCCGCCCCGGCCGACGCACTGCCGGAGGCCGCCGTACGTGTCGAGGGGCTGACCCGCTCCTTCGACGGCCGGGCCGTCGTCGACGGCCTCGATCTGACCCTGCGTGCCGGGGAGTTCACCGTGCTGCTCGGGCGCAGCGGATGCGGGAAGTCGACCCTGCTGCGGGTGCTCGCCGGCCTCGACCGGGAGATCCGGGGGACGGTACTGGTTCCCCGGCGCCGGGCGGTCGCGTTCCAGGCGCCGCGGCTGATGCCGTGGAAGCGGGTCTGGCGCAACGTACTGCTCGGACTGCCCGGGAAGCCCGAACGCGCCGTGGCCGAGAAGGCGTTGGCGGAAGTGGGGCTCGCCGAACGGTCCGGGGCCTGGCCCAGGACGCTCTCGGGCGGTGAGGCGCAGCGTGCCTCGCTGGCCCGAGCGCTGGTCCGCGAGCCCGATCTGCTGCTGCTCGACGAGCCGTTCGGCGCACTCGACGCGCTCACCAGGATCAAGGCCCAGCAGCTGGTGGCCGAGCTCTGGCAGCGCCGCGGCTGCGCCGTGCTGCTCGTCACGCACGACGTGGACGAGGCGCTGCTCCTCGCCGACCGTGCGCTGGTGATGCGGGACGGCGCCATCGCGTACGAGACCCCGGTGACTCTGGACCGCCCCCGTAACCCCGGCACCCCGGAGTTCGCCGCGCTGCGCACCCGGCTGCTCACCAAACTCGGCGTGGACACGACTCCCGCGCCCGCCGATACCGCCTCGACGTCCTGAAGCTCCCGCACATCCCCTGTCCGGACCGGAGAGAGACGATATGAATCGCCGTACCCTGCCCGCGCTGCTGCTGCCCTTCGCCCTGCTGCTCACCGCCTGCGGCGGCGCGACCTCCGCCTCCACGGCGGGCAGCACCGACGGCAAGGGCAGCGTCACGCTCAACATCGGTGACCAGAAGGGCGGTTACGAAGCCATCCTGCGCGCCTCCGGTGAGCTGGACGACCTCGACTACCGCATCAAATGGTCCACCTTCACCTCCGGCCCACCTCTTCTCGAAGCGGTCAACGCCGGGGCCGTGGACATCGGCGGGGTCGGCAACACCCCGCCGGTGTTCGCCGCCGGCGCCGGTTCCAAGGTCGTGGTGGTGGGCGCCACCCACGGTTCGTCGGCAGGTGAGGCGATCGTGGTCCCCAAGGACTCGCCGCTGCGGGACCCGGCCCGGCTCAAGGGCGCGTCGATCGCTGTCGCCCAGGGCAGCTCCGCCCATTTCCAGCTGATCAGCTCGCTGAAGAAGGCGGGGCTCAGCCTCTCCGACGTGAAGCTGAAATACCTTCAGCCGGCTGACGCGCTGGCCGCGTTCAGCCGCGGCAAGGTCGATGCCTGGGCGATCTGGGACCCGTACACCTCGCAGGTCCTGCGCGGCGGCAAGGCACGGGTGCTGACCACGGGTGAAGGGGTCGTCAACGGTCTCGGGTTCCAGGTCGCCTCGCCCGCCGCGCTCAAGCAGTCCGGGAAGTCCAAGGCCATCGGCGATCTGCTGGTCCGGCTCAACCGGGCGCAGAACTGGGTGTTCAAGCACCCCGAGGCGTGGGCGAAGGTCTGGGCGAAGGAGACCGGGCTGCCCTACGAGGTGGCGCTGGACGCGGTGAAGCTGTCGTACGGCACCCGGGTCCCCGTCGCCATCGATCCGGCCGCGATCGCCTCCGAGCAGGAGATCGCGGACACCTTCGCCGATCTGAAGCTCATCCCGCACCGCTTCGTCTTCAAGGACTACGTCGACACCCGCTTCAACCGCGATCTCCCCGCGTCCTCGACGGCTCCCCGCTCGTACGGAAAGGCCTCCTCATGAATGTCCACCTGCACTGGTTCCTGCCCACGGGCGGCGACGGGCGCACGCTCGTCGACCGGCACGCGTACACCGACGGCGGGATCAAGCGGGACCGGATCACTCCGGTCAGCGGGGTGCGCGCGCCCGACATCGAGTACCTGGCGCAGATCGCCAAGGCCGCCGAGCAGCTGGGGTTCGAGGCTGTGCTGACGCCGACCGGGACCTGGTGCGAGGACGCCTGGCTGACGACGGTGGCGCTGGCCCAGCACACCGAGCGGCTGAAGTTCCTGGTGGCGTTCCGGCCGGGCGTGATCTCGCCGGTGCTCGCCGCGCAGATGGCCGCGACGTACCAGCGGATCACCCGGGGGCGGCTGCTGCTCAACGTCGTGACGGGCGGTGACTCCACGGAGCAGCGGAGGTTCGGCGACCATCTGGACCACGACCGGCGCTATGCCAGGACCGCGGAGTTCCTGTCGGTGGTGCGGGGTGCGTGGAGCGGTCAGCCGTTCGACTTCGACGGTGAGCACTACCAGGTGGAAGGCGGGCTGACGGCGCTGCCGCCGGACCCGCTGCCGGAGGTGTTCTTCGGCGGCTCGTCGGCGGCGGCCGGGCCGGTCGCGGCGAAGCACGCCGATGTCTACCTGACCTGGGGCGAGCCGCCGGCCGATGTGAAGAAGAAGATCGACTGGATCCGGGGGCTCGCCGAGGAGCAGGGGCGTACCGTCCGCTTCGGCATCCGGCTGCACACCATCTCGCGCGACTCGTCCCGCGAGGCGTGGGCGACCGCCGACCGGCTGCTCGGCGACCTCGACGCCGACACGATCGCCGCGGCCCAGCAGGCGCTGGGACGGAGTGAGTCGGTGGGGCAGCAGCGGATGCTGGCGCTGCACGGCGGTTCCCGCGACAAGCTGGAGATCGCGCCGAACCTGTGGGCGGGCGTCGGCCTGGTCCGGGGTGGTGCGGGCACCGCGCTGGTGGGCAGCCACGCGGAGGTCGCGGACCGGATCGAGGAGTACCACTCCCTGGGCGTGGAGCACTTCGTGTTCTCCGGGTACCCGCATCTGGAGGAGGCGTACTGGTTCGGTGAGGGCGTCGCTCCGGAGCTCGCGGCCCGGGGGCTGCTGTCGACGGTCCCGGCGTCCCCGCTGTCGGCGGTGCCCGCGGCGAACGGCCGTCCGGCCTCCGCGCCGGGCGGGGCGCCGCTGCTGTTCGCCGGAGGACGCTGAGCTCTCCACGGGACAGCGGGAAGATCCGCGACCCCGCCACAGTTGGTAGAAGCGTGAACAACACCGGGGTGCAGTCAGTGGATGTCGTGGTGGTAGGCGCCGGACAGGCAGGTCTGTCCGGCGCCTACCACCTGCGCCGTACGGGCCTGGAGCCGGACCGCGACTTCGTGGTGCTCGACCACGCCCCGCGCCCCGGTGGCGCCTGGCAGTTCCGCTGGCCGTCGCTGACGTACGGCAAGGTGCACGGTATGCACGCGCTGCCCGGCATGGAGCTGACCGGTGCCGATGACAGCAGGCCCTCCTCCGAGGTGATAGGCGAGTACTTCGACGCGTACGAGCGCGCCTTCGGCCTGCGGGTGCACCGGCCGGTCGAGGTGAGCGCGGTGCGCGAGGGCGACGGCGGGCGGCTGCTCGTGGAGACCTCCGAGGGTACGTACGCGACGCGGGCCCTGATCAACGCGACGGGGACCTGGGACCGGCCGTTCTGGCCACGCTACCCGGGCCAGGACACCTTCCGGGGCCGCCAACTGCACACGGCGGACTATCCGGGGCCCGCCGGGTTCGCCGGACAGCGGGTGGTCGTGGTGGGCGGCGGGGCCTCCGGTACCCAGCATCTGATGGAGATCGCCGAGGTGGCCGCGGACACCCACTGGGTGACGCGCCGGCCGCCGGTCTTCCGGGAGGGCCCGTTCGGCGCGGACGAGGGACGCGCGGCCGTCGCCATGGTCGCGGACCGGGTGCGGCGCGGGCTGCCGCCGCAGAGCGTGGTGAGCGTGACCGGGCTGCCGGTCACCGACGCCGTCCGGCGCGCCCGCGCGTCGGGGGTGCTCGACCGTCTGCCGATGTTCGACCGGATCACACCGGCCGGAGTCGCCTGGGACGACGGCCGCACCGTCGAGGCCGATGTCATCCTCTGGGCGACCGGCTTCCGGCCCGCCGTCGACCACCTCGCCCCGCTGAGGCTGCGCGAAGCCGGTGGCGGCATCCGGGTGGAGGGGACACAGGCGGTACGCGACGAGCGCGTCCAACTCGTCGGCTACGGACCGTCCGCCAGCACGATCGGCGCCAACCGGGCGGGGCGGGCCGCCGCACGGGCGATCGGACGGCTGCTGGACCGGGCCGAACCGGCTGCGGAACGTACGGCCGCCGCGGCCTGAGCAGGCGGGGGCGGGCGGCTGCCGGAGTCTTGAACGGGGCGGCCGTGGCACGCCGAAGGCGGGCGCCGGCCCGGTGCTCAGCCGTTGCCTGCGCTGCGGCGGTTGCGGTTGAACTCCGCGACGTTGCGCTGCTGCTCCGCGTAGTCGGCGGTGAAACGGGTGTCGCCCGGCGCGACGGTGACGAAGTAGAGCCAGGGGCCCGGGGTGGGGCTGATCGCGGCCACCATCGCCTGCTCCCCCGGATTGCCGATGGGTGTGGGCGGCAGCCCCTTGCGCTCATAGCTGTTGTACGGGCTGTCGATCTTCGTGTCGCCCGTGGTGGTGTCCAGGGTGCTGCGGTTCATCGCGTAGTTGAGCGTGGAGTCCATCTGGAGCGGCATGTCGCGCGCGAGCCGGTTGTGGACGACCCGGGACACCTTGCCCATGTCCGGCACGGTGTCCGCCTCGGCCTGCACGATGGCAGCGATCGTCACCGTCTGGTAGACCGTGACGCCGTTGCGCCGCGACCCGGCCGTGATGTGGTCCGCGCCGAACCGTTTGACCGCCGTGTCCACCATGTAGCGCAGCAGGCTCTCCGGGGTCGTACCGGAGGTGACGGGGTACGTCGCCGGGAAAAGGTACCCCTCGGGGTTGCCCTTCGCGGCGGCCGGCAGAGGCAGGTCCGCCGTGGCGACGGCCTTCTCCGCGGTGCCGGAGGGCTTGTCGAGAACCTTGTCCACGGCCTCGTACACCTGGGAGGCCCGCCACCCCTCGGGGATCACGAGGGACCGGGTCCGCTCGGTCGTCTGCTCCCTCGTCAGCAGCGGTACGAGTACGGCGGCGGCCACCACGAGGACGAGGACGGCACCGACGAGCAGCGCCAGCCGGCCGCGCCGGGTCGGGCGGAGCTTGCGACGGGGCGGGGTGTCCGGGGACTCGTTCACCATGCGGGCACGCTATCCCGCACCGATCCTTCCGTCCGGCACCCCGCCTCCGGCGACACGCACCCCGCAGGCAGCACCCCACGCACCGCGCCCCCAAGGCCGAACACGCGAACAGGGGATCGGATGTTCGCTGAAACGTGTGGTCGCATCGGTATTCGTTGCTCTACTGCTGTGCGGCACATGACGATTACAGGGTGCAAGCGAAGGGCTGCAGACCGCGACTGCGCTGCCCCAGAGATGCACCATGCACAAGGCGAAACACCAGATGAACGTCCTCACCAACCTGCTCGCCGGCGTCGTCCACTTCGTGGGTTGGCTCATCCGACCGTTGTTCGATCAGGCGCCGTCGCTCCCCGTCCCACGGAAGCGGCGGCGCCGTCGCGTGAGCCGCCCGCGCCCGTGCGCGGTTCACCGCCTCCGGGGGTTCACTGCGCCGCGAAGGCGGAGAACATTTCGACGAGCGGCTGCGGCGCCCGGTCGTTGAAGATCGCCTCCAGCCCCTCGGCGGACTCCTCGGCGCTCTTCCGGCTCCGCTCGAAAAGGGGTGCCTCGTAGGCGGCCAGGGCGGCTTCGATGTCACCCGGGTGAGCGGCCAGTGCCCGGCCCAGGTCCGCGCCGTCGATCATGGCGAGGTTGGCGCCTTCACCCGCGAAGGGGGACATCAGGTGGGCGGCATCGCCGAGCAGAGTGACGCCCGGGGTGCGCTTCCACTCGTGCCCGACGGGCAGTGCGTGGATGAGGCGCGGCACCGGCAGGCCGTCGCAGTCGGTGATCAGCCGGCGGAGGCCGGGCGCCCAGTCCGCGAAGTGCTCGGTCAGTGCGGCCCTGGAGGCCTCCGCGTCGGTGAAGTCGATCGTCGACAGCCAGTCCTCGGCCGCACGCAGCGCGGCGTAGACGTGGAGGCTGCCGTCGGATTCGCGGTGCGCGAGGAATCCCCGGTTGTCGCCGAGCGCGAAGAACATTCCCCCGCCGATGAGTTCGGCGCATTCGGGGTGCCGGGTGTCGGCCTCGAAGAGGTCCAGTTCCACGAAGGAGATGCCGGTGTAGGAGGGGACGGCGTCGGAGAGCAGCGGACGGATGCGGGACCAGGCGCCATCCGCCCCGACGAGCAGCCCCGCCGTGAAGGCGGCGCCGTCGGCGAGCGTGACCCGGTGCTGCCCGGCGTCGGCCGGCCCGGCACCGGTGATCTTGCTGCCCCAGCGCACGGTGCCTTCGGGCAGTGAGTCGAGCAGCAGGTCGCGCAGGTCTCCACGGTCGATCTCGGGCCGGTCGCCCGCACCGTCGTCGGCTTGATCCAGCAGCACCCGGGCCCGCTTGTCCAGAACCCGCATGGCCTCGCCGCCGGGGTGGACCTTCTCCCGGAAGCGCTCGTGCAACTCGGCGGCGCGCAGGGCGGCCTGGCCGGTGTCCTCGTGGATGTCGAGCATGCCGCCCTGGGTGCGGGCGTTCCGGTCGGCCTCCAGGTCGAAGACGGCCGCCTCGATCCCGTTGACGTGCAGGACACGGGCGAGCGTGAGGCCGCCGAGACCGGCGCCGATGATCGCGACGGGGTAGTGGTGCGTGGTGCTCATGGTGGTACCTCCAGCTCGTGCGGGAATACCGGCCGCGACGTCTGGTGCACTGCGAGCCGGCCCCCCTCGACGGCAACAGAAGGGCGAGGGGCACACACCCACCATAACGAACACGTTCGTAGCGAACAAGTTCGTTCCCGCGATGGGGTACCTACGGTCCGGCCGCTCAGCCTGTCGCGGGGGCCAGCTGGGTGTCCCTGCGGACCAGAGCGGCATAGCGCCCGTCCTGGTCGAGCAGTTCCTCGTGGCTGCCGCGCTCCGCGGTCCGCCCGCCGTCCAGGACGACGATCTGGTCCGCGTCGCGCACGGTGGAGAGCCGGTGGGCGATGGTGAGCGTGGTGCGTCCGGCGGAGAGCGCGTCGATGGCCTCCTGCACGGCGAATTCGGTACGGGTGTCGAGGGCGCTCGTCGCCTCGTCCAGGATCAGCACCGGCGGGTCGCGCAGGATCGTGCGAGCGATGGCCAGGCGCTGCTTCTCACCGCCCGAGAAGCGGTGGCCGCGCTCACCGACCAGGGTGTCGTAGCCGTCGGGCAGCGAGGCGATGTGATCGTGGATCTGTGCCGCGCGGGCCGCCGCCTCGATCTCCTCGTCGGCGGCCTCCGGCTTGGCGAAGCGCAGGTTCTCGGCGACGGAGGCGTGGAAGAGGTACGTCTCCTGGGAGACCACCCCGATGGCCCTGGCGAGGGTGTCGAAGTCCAGATCGCGCACGTCGACGCCGTCCAGCGTGACCCGGCCGCCGGAGACGTCGTACAGGCGCGGCACCAGGTAGCTGAGGGTGGACTTTCCGGAGCCGGTGGGACCCACGACCGCCAGGCTGCCGCCGGCGGGCACGGCCACGTCGACGCCACTGAGGATGGGGCCGCTCTTCTCGTCGTAGCTGAAGTCGACGTTCTCGAAGCGGATCTCGCCGCGGACCTTCTCCAGCCGGACCGGGTTCTCCGGCTCGGTGATGTCCACCGTGAGGTCGAGGTATTCGAAGATCCGCTGGAAGAGCGCGAGGGACGTCTGCATCTGCACCCCGGTGGAGAGCAGGCTCACGGCGGGTCGGAGCAGGCCCTGCTGGAGCGAGACGAACGCGACGAGCGTACCGATGGAGACGGCGGGTCCGCTGGACTGCAGGGTGATGCCCGCGGCCCAGTAGATGACGGCCGGCATGGCGGCCATGACGATGCCGATCGTCGACATCCGCCAGCGTCCGGCCATGCTGGAGCGCACTTCGAGGTCGACCAGCCGTTCGGACTCCTCGGTGAATCCCTTGGTGAGCGAGTCCGACCGGCCCATGGTGCGGCCGAGCAGGATGCCACTGACGGAGAGCGATTCGGTGACGGTGGCCGCCATGGCGGCCATCTGCTTCTGCCGCTGGGTGGTGATCCTCTTGCGCTCCCGGCCGACCCGGCGGCTGATCCAGACGAAGACCGGCAGCAGGAGCAGCGAGACGACGGTGAGCCGCCAGTCGAGCGCGAGCATGGCGACGACGGTGGCGATGACCCCTGTGAGGTTGGAGACCAGCGAGGTCGCCGTCGAGGTGACGGTGGCCTGCATGCCTCCGATGTCGTTGGCGATCCGGGACTGGACCTCGCCCGTGCGGGTTCTGGTGAAGAAGGCCAGCGGCATCCGCTGGAGCTGGGTGTAGACCGCGGTGCGCAGGTCATGCATCACGCGCTGGCCGACGGTGGTGGAGATGAGGGTCTGCAGCACGCCGAAGACGCTGTTCATCACGGCGGTGAGGATCATGCCGAGGGCGAGCAGCGAGAGCAGCCCGGTCCGCCCCTGCGGGATGGCGGTATCGAGGATTTCGCGCAGCAGGAACGGCGAGGCGACCGACACCAGCGACGAGGCGCCGACGAGCAGTCCGACCACCGCGAGGCGGCCGCGGTACGGATGGAAGAGGCGGAAGATGCGGCGCAGCTCGGCGGGCGGCTGCTCGGCATCCTTGGGCGGGGGCGTCCACGTGGGTTCGTCGGGTTTCATGGGCTCCTTCGTCGGGCGTGCGGCAACAGGGAGGGAAGGCTGCGACCGCCTGCGACGGTATGCGCGTCAGCGGTCCGCGACGGTCCGGATCGACGGCCCGTCGGGATTTCGGTCCGTGACAGTCGAGCAGATAGGAGCATAGCTCATTGTTACCTGTACTCACAGTGAACCACATCCTGATATTGTTCCCCGTATGGATTCCCCCGACCCCGACGGCCTGCTCGCCGAACAGCTGCTGCGGCTGACCCGCAGGCTCCAGCGCATTCAGAGCCGTCAGCTGGAGCCGGCCGGCATCACTCCCGCGCAGTTCCGGCTGCTGCGCACCGTCGCCCACTACGACGGTCCACCGCGGATGGCGGATCTCGCACAGCGCCTCGACGTGGTCCCGCGCGCCGTGACCACGCTGGTGGACGGCCTGGAGGCCAGCGGCCGGGTGCGCCGGGCCCCCGATCCGGACAGCCGCCGGGTGGTCAGGATCGAGATCACCGACGAGGGCATCGCCACCCTCCGGTCGCTGCGCAACGGGCGCCGCGCGGCCGCAGAGGAGATCCTGGCTCCATTGACCGCCGATCAGCGCGAGGTGCTCGGCGGGCTGCTGACCGCTCTGGTCGACGGAATGCCGGAGCGCCGCTGCTGACCGGGCGCGAAGCACCGCGCCGAGCCGCCGAGGGGATCTCGAATGCCGCTGCTGGAGCCGAAGCCGGAAGCCCTGAGCCCCGGCGCGATGCGCAGCCCCACCCACGACCGGGTGACCGACGAGAGGGCGCCGGGCACACCCGAGCCGCTGCGGAGCGAGCTGACCGCGCTGCTGGGGCAGGGGAAGGTGCTGTGGAAGATCTCCGACCTGGTGCGGTACGCCTCCGATGCGAGCCCCTACCGGTTCGTGCCCCAGGTCGTCGTCGTCCCCGAGGACATCGACGACGTCTCGGCGATCCTGTCGTACGCGCACGGCAAGGGCCGCAACGTCGTCTTCCGGGCCGCGGGCACCAGCCTCAACGGCCAGGCGCAGGGCGAGGACATCCTCGTCGACGTACGGCACCACTGGGCGGGCATCGAGGTCCTGGACGGCGGCGCGCGGGCCCGCATCCGGCCGGGGACCACGATCATGCGGGCCAACGCCACCCTCGCCCGGCACGGCCGGCTGCTCGGCCCCGACCCGGCCAGCGCCATCGCCTGCACGATCGGCGGGGTCGTCGCCAACAACGCCTCCGGGATGACCGCGGGCATCAGCCGCAATTCGTACCGGACCGTGTCGTCGCTCACCTTCGTGCTGCCCGGCGGCACCGTGGTGGACACCGGCGACCCCTCGGCGGACGAGGACCTGGCGCACGCGGAGCCGCAGCTCTGCGCGGGGCTGCTCGCGCTGAAGGCGGAGATCGAGGCCGATGCCGCGCTCACCGCCCGGATCAGGGCCAAGTACGAGATCAAGAACACCAACGGCTACCGGCTGGACGCCTTCCTGGACGGCGCCACCCCGGTGGAGATTATGCGCGGGCTCATGGTCGGCTCCGAGGGCACCTTCGGCTTCATCTCCGAGGTCGTCTTCGACACCCTGCCGCTGGACCGCCACCTCTCCACCGCACTGCTCTTCTTCCCCTCCCTGACCGCGGCCGCGGCGGCCGTCCCGCTGTTCAACGAAGCGGGCGCCATCGCCGTCGAGCTGATGGACGGCAACACCCTGCGCGCCTCCGTCAGCGTCCAGGGGGTGCCCGCCGACTGGGCCGGGCTCCCGAAGACGACCGCGGCGCTGCTGGTGGAGTTCCGGGCACCGGACGAGGCCGGCCGGGAAGCGTACGAGCGGGCGGCGGCCGGTGTCGTACGCCGGCTGGAGCTGGTCCGGCCCGTCACCTCGGTCACCAATGAGTTCACCCGGGACGCCGGGACGATCTCCGGCTACTGGAAGGCCCGCAAGGCCTTCGTCACCGCGGTCGGCGGCTCCCGGCCCTCCGGTACGACCCTGATCACGGAGGATTTCGCCGTCCCGCCCTCGCGGCTGTCCGACGCGTGCGAGGCGCTGCTGGCGCTCCAGGCCGAGCACGGGTTCGACGCAGCTGTCGCGGGCCACGCGGCCCACGGCAACCTGCACTTCCTGCTCGCCTTCGACGCGGCGAAGCCCTCCGACGTCGACCGGTACGCCGCGTTCATGGCGGACTTCTGCAAGCTGACGGTGGAACGGTTCGACGGCTCCCTCAAGGCGGAACACGCCACCGGCCGCAATATCGCCCCCTTCCTGGAGCTGGAGTGGGGACCCCGGGCGACCGAACTGATGTGGCGGACCAAGCAGCTCATCGACCCCGACGGGGTACTGGCGCCCCGCATCGTCCTGGACCGCGACCCCAGGGCCCATCTGCGCGGCCTCAAAACCATCCCCCGGGTCGAACCGGTGGCCGACCCGTGCATCGAGTGCGGGTTCTGCGAACCGACCTGCCCCAGCCACGACCTGACCACGTCACCGCGCCAACGCATCGTGCTGCGACGGGAGATGATGCGGCAGCCGGGCGGATCGCCGGTGGAGACCGGACTGCTCGACGCGTACGGCTACGACGCCGTCGACACCTGCGCGGGCGACTCCACCTGCAAACTCGCCTGTCCGGTAGGGATCGACACCGGCGCCATGATGAAGGACTTCCGCCATCAGCGGCACTCCCCGCGCGAGGAACGGATCGCCGCGCTCACGGCGAAGAACTTCCGCGCCGTGGAGGCGGCGGCCCGGCTCGCGGTCGCCGCGGCGAGCCGGATCGACGACCGGCTGCTGGAAGGCGTCACCGGTCTCGCCCGCCGGGCCGTGCGCCCCGATCTGATGCCCGCCTGGCTGCCGGAGATCCCCGGGGCCGCCGCCCGCAAGCTGCCGCGCACCTCCAGGGCGGGAGCGAGCGCCGTCTACTACCCGGCCTGCGTCAACCGCATCTTCGCCGGCCCCGAGGGGCAGCACGCACCGTCCCTGCCGCAGGCCGTGGTCGCCGTCTCTGCGCGCGCCGGAAAGCCGGTCTGGATCCCGCCGGACACCGCCGGGACCTGCTGCGCGACGATCTGGCACTCGAAGGGCTACGACACGGCGAACGCCGTGATGGCCAACCGGATCGTGGCGGCGGCCTGGGGCTGGACAGCGGGCGGAAAGCTGCCGCTGGTCGTGGACGCCTCCTCGTGCACGCTGGGCATCGCCCATGAGGTGGTGCCGTATCTGACCGAGGACAACCGGGCGTTGCACCGCGAGCTGACCGTCGTCGACTCCCTGGTCTGGGCCGCCGACGAACTCCTGCCGGAGCTGACGGTGCTGCGCCGCGCCGGTTCCGCGGTCCTGCACCCGACCTGCTCGATGGAGCACCTGGGCGATGTGGAACACCTGCGCGCGGTCGCCGAGGCCTGCGCGAGGGAGGTCGTGATCCCGGACGACGCCGCGTGCTGCGGGTTCGCGGGCGACCGCGGGATGCTGCACGAGGAGCTGACGGCCTCGGCGACCGCGAAGGAGGCCGCAGAGGTGAACACCCGGGAGTACGACAGGTATCTCTCGGCCAACCGGATGTGCGAGATCGGCATGGACCGGGCGACGGGCCGTTCGTACTACTCGGTGCTGATGGAACTGGAGCGGGCGACCCGGCCCGGTCCCGGTCAGGTCTGAAGGCCGGCGCGGTCGCCCATGACGACGACCGGGTGCTGCTTCGGGTCGAGGGTGCGCAGCAGCTTCTCCATGGCGGCCTTCGGCAGGCTCACACAGGCCGATGTGCCGCTGCCGTGGTCCATGTGCAGCCAGATGCTGCCGCCCTTGGACTGTCCCTCGGGTCGCGTGGGGTCGTTGGGAGCGGTGCCCTTGACGCGGTTGTAGTCGATGGCGATGACGTAGTCGAAGTCGTGCCAGTGGGACTTGGCCCAGTAGTGCGGGGCCTGGATGGACGCCGTCTCCGTGTACGGGAGCAGGGCGCCCGGGTCGGGCAGCACACCGCCCGCGTCGGTGAGGCTGAAGACACCGACCGGGCTGCGCTTGTCGTCCTCGTGGTGGTCGGCGGCCCAGCCCTTCTTGCCGTTGTGGGCCTTCCAACCGGCGGCCTTGTCCCAGGTGGATCCGGTTCTGGTGTAGAGCACGACCGTGGAGTCCGCGGAGTTCCTGCCCTCGCCGTAGACGGCGACGACCTGACGGGTGTTGTCCGGGATCTGCGACTGCAACCGGTCGCCGACATCCGGAATGCGCTTCAGGTCGGTCGTCCGCGCCTTGTCCTTGTCCTTCGGCTTCCCGGCGTCGGCCGACCGCGCGTCGCCCTTGTCCGCGTCGGAACCTCCGCCGCACGACGTCAGGGTCGTGAGCAGGACACCGCAGGCGGCCGCCGAGACCACCACTCGTACCGCACCGGCTATATGCATTCGCCCATGGTCGCACTCCATCGCGTTCGGCCCCGCCAGCCCGTGCGGGCCGCGGCGAATGCGTGCCGAATCTTTACTCCCGCACCCGCCGGCGCCTGCCGCTCGGCCGGCCCGGGTCCGTGCCCCGGCCGCTCTCCCGGCAGGTAAAAGGGTTTGCCGCGCCCCCGGCGGGACGCGAGGATTGGACGGTTTGGTCCCCCCACACGCTTCTCCCCACGTGCTTCTGGAGGTCCCTCGCGGACCTCAGCTCCTTCCGACCTCTTGGGACGTCATGCAAATTCGCGATCTTCCGTACTCGGATCCCGGCGATCCCGACGTCCGGTCGGGCCCTCGCTTCCTGATCTGGCTCGGCCGCAACCAGATCCGCGGACAGCTCAAGGCCATGTCATGGGGCCTGCTGCACCAGTGCTCCATCGCCGGGCTGCCGCTCGGCGTCGGGTTCGCCGTCCAGGCGGTCGTGGACCGGTCCGGCGGGCGGCTCGCGCTGGCCGGCGGACTGATCGCGGTTCTCGGCGTACTGATCGCCGTGGGCGACACCATGCTGCACCGGACCGCCGTCACCAACTGGATCACCGCCGCCGCCCGGATCCAGCAACTGCTGGCCCGCAAGACCGCGGAGCTCGGCTCGGCGCTGACGCGCCGGGTCGCCGCGGGCGAGGTCGTCGCGGTGTCGACAGGTGATGTGGAGAAGATCGGCTGGTTCGTCGAGGCGCTCTCCCGTTTCGCCGCCGCCGCTGCCGCCCTCGTCATCGTCTGTGTCGGGCTCGTCCTCTATCTGCCCTCGCTGGGCGTGCTCGTGGCGCTCGCCATGCCGCTGCTCGCCCTGGGCGTCCTGCCGCTGCTCCCCCGCGCCACCCGCCGCGCCGACTTCCAGCGCGAGAAGGCGGGCAAGGCCACCGAACTGGCGTCGGACACCGTGGCCGGGCTGCGCGTCCTGCGCGGCATCGGCGGCGAGGAACTGTTCCTCGGCCGCTACCGGCGTGCCTCGCAGGAGGTCCGCAAGGCAGCCGTGCGCAGTGCGCGGATGTGGTCGTTGATCTCCGCGATCCAGGTCCTGCTGCCGGGCATCCTGCTGATCTCCCTGGTCACGTACGGGGCCGCACTGGCCCGCGACGGGAAGATCGACGTCGGCCAGCTGGTGACCGTGTACAGCGCGGCGACGCTGCTGCTGTTCCCGCTGCGCCACTTCGAGGAGATCGCCATGGCGTACTCCTTCTCGCGGCCGTCCGCGCAGCGCGCGGTCCGGGTGCTCTCGCTCAGCCGGGTCGCCCGGCCGTCGACGGTCGACGCCTCGCCCACCGGGGATCTGTACGACCCGGTCAGCGGACTGATGGCGCCCGAGGGCCTGTTCACCGCGGTGGTCTGCGGCGATCCGGACGAGGCCGGGCGGCTCGCGGACCGGCTCGGCGGCCACGCCCAGCCGGAGGTGACGAAGGACGGTGCCGCCGAGGACGGGACGGCGGCACACGAGGTGCCGTCCGTGCTGCTCGGCGGTGTCCCCCTGGACGAACTGGACCTGGACGCGGCCAGGACCGCCGTTCTGGTCCAGGACAAGGACCCGGTGCTGCTCTCCGGCACCCTGCGCGACCTGCTGGACGTGCCGTCGTCCGGCCGGGTGACCGCCGGGGACGCGCTGTCCGCCGCGCAGTGCGACGACGTCCTGAACGCGCTGGCACAGGCGTCCGTGGACGCGGACGGCGACCCGATGAACACCCGGATCACCGAACGCGGCCGGTCGCTCTCCGGCGGCCAGCGCCAACGCCTGGCCCTGGCCCGGTCACTGGTGACCGACCCGGAGGCACTGGTCCTCGACGAGCCGACGTCCGCCGTCGACTCGCACACCGAGGCGCGCGTCGCCGCTGGGATCAAGGCGCTGCGCAAGGACCGTACGACGGTGGCCTTCGCCTCGTCCCCGCTGCTGCTCGACCTGGCGGACCGGGTGGCGCTGGTCCACCGGGGCACTGTGGTGGCCGTCGGCACCCACCGTGAACTGCTGCGCGGCGAACCGCGATACCGGGCCGTCGTCACCCGCGAGACCGACGACGAGATCCCGGACCGGCCGCGCAAGGACGAAGCGATCCACGCGATCGACACCATCGAGGAAATCGAGGAGCGCGCATGACCGGCGTCGCACCACCGGCCTACGACCCGGCCGCGCCCGAGTCGGCCACCACCCTGCCGGTCGGCACCCCCACGACCGTACGGACGTACGCCAGGGAACTGATCCGGCGCCACCGGCGGCCCTTCACCGTGGTCACCCTGCTCAACACGGTCGCGGTGGTCTCCTCGATCGCCGGACCGTACCTGCTGGGAGGGCTCGTCGAGGACCTGTCCAACGGGGTCACCGACCTCCATCTGGAGCGCACCGCCGCGGTGTTCGCCGTCGCGCTGATCGTGCAGACCGTGGTCACCCGGATGATGCGGCTGCGCAGCGCGATGCTCGGTGAGGAGATGCTGGCCGATCTGCGCGAGGACTTCCTCGTGCGGTCGGTCCGGCTGCCGCCGGGCGTACTGGAGCGGGCCGGGACGGGAGATCTGCTCTCCCGGATCACCACGGACATCGACCGCCTCGCCAACGCGATGCGCGAGGCCGTGCCGCAGCTGGCCATCGGTGTGGTGTGGGCGGGGCTGCTCCTGGCCGCGCTCACCGTCACCGCTCCCCCGCTGGCGCTCTCGGTGCTCATCGCGCTGCCGGTGCTGATCGTCGGCTGCCGCTGGTACTTCCGCCGGGCGCCGTCCGCGTACCGCTCGGAGGCCGCCGGGTACGCGGCGGTCGCGGCCATGCTCGCGGAGACGGTGGACGCCGGGCGGACCGTGGAGGCGCACCGGCTGGGTGCGCGCCGGGTCGCGCTCTCGGACCAACGGGTCAAGGAGTGGACGGCCTGGGAGCGGTACACGCTCTTCCTGCGGTCCGTGCTGTTCCCCATCATCAACGCCACGTACGTGACGATCCTGGGCGCGGTCCTGATGCTCGGGGGCTGGTTCGTGATCGAGGGCTGGCTCACCGTCGGGCAGCTGACGACGGGCGCGCTGCTCGCACAGATGATGGTCGATCCGATCGGTCTGATCCTGCGCTGGTACGACGAGTTGCAGGTCGCCCAGGTGTCGTTGGCGCGTCTCGTGGGGGTCCGCGAGATCGAGCCGGACGCGGGTGACGCGGCGGTGGCGCCGGACGGGCGTGATGTGCGCGCCGACGAGGTGCACTTCGGCTACCGGGCCGGTCTCGACGTGCTGCACAAGGTGTCTCTCGACGTCGCTCCGGGCACCAGGCTGGCGCTGGTCGGCCCGTCCGGTGCGGGCAAGTCCACCCTGGGCCGGCTGCTGGCCGGGATCTACGCCCCGCGTACCGGTGAAGTGTCGCTGGGCGGTGCGCGGTTGTCGGAGATGACCGCGGAGCGGGTCCGTACGCATGTGGCGCTGGTCAACCAGGAGCACCATGTGTTCGTGGGTTCGCTGCGGGACAACCTGTTGCTGGCCCGTGCCGGTGCCGGGGACGCGGAGCTGTGGGCGTCGCTGGCCGCGGTCGACGCGGACGGCTGGGCCACCGCACTGGACGAGGGGCTGGACTGCGAGGTCGGCTCGGGCGGTGTGGTGCTCACTCCCGCGCAGGCGCAGCAGATCGCGCTGGCCCGGCTGGTGCTGGCCGATCCGCACACGCTGGTGCTGGACGAGGCGACGTCTCTGCTGGACCCGCGCGCGGCCCGCCATCTGGAACGCTCGCTGGCCCGGGTGCTGGACGGCCGTACGGTCGTGGCCATCGCGCACCGGCTGCACACGGCGCACGACGCGGATGTGATCGCGGTCGTCGAGGAGGGCCGGATCAGCGAGCTGGGCAGCCATGACGAACTCGTGGCGGCGGACGGCGCGTACGCGGCGCTCTGGCGGTCCTGGCACGGCTGACCGGGGCGGGACGGTCCCCGGATCCACCGGCTCTCCGGGGATCGTTAGGGTCGGGTACATGGCAGATTCCTATGTGGATCCGGGGACCCCTGACTGTCGCAGCGCGCTGCGGTACCTGTGGTGGCTGGTCACCAGCCAGGGCCGCCGGATCGCCGCCGGTGCGCTGCTCGGCAGTGCCTGGATGGTCTGCCTGACGCTGCCGCCGTACCTGCTGTCGCGCGCCATCGACGACGGGCTGGAGCCGGGGCGGTGGCCGGCGCTGGCCGGCTGGGTCGCGGCGCTGCTGGGTGTGGGGGTGCTGAACGCGTGGCTGGCCATCATGCGGCACCGCACGATGACCAGGGTGCGGCTGGACGCCGTCTTCCGTTCCGTGGCGGTCGTGGTCAGGCAGGCGACCCGGCTGGGCGGGGCGTTGCCGCGCCGGGTCACGGCCGGGGAGGTCGTCACGATCGGGTTCCGCGATGTCGCCATGATCGCCGCCACATTGACCATCACCGGTCCCGGGGTCGGCGCGGTTCTCGCGTATGTCGTCGTGGCCGTGCTGCTGCTGACCGTCTCACCGCTGCTCGCCGTGGTGGTGCTGCTGGGGGTGCCGCTGCTCGTGGTGCTGGTCGGCCCCCTGCTGTGGCGGTTGCAGGGCGTCGAGGCGGC
The DNA here is from genome assembly GCF_044756945.1 of Streptomyces sp. NPDC091387. Classification (NCBI taxonomy): domain Bacteria; kingdom Bacillati; phylum Actinomycetota; class Actinomycetes; order Kitasatosporales; family Streptomycetaceae; genus Streptomyces; species Streptomyces sp. NPDC091387. The sequence continues at coordinate 173,996 of NZ_JBIVTZ010000004.1, forward strand.
GTACCGGGAACAGCAGGGCGGGCTCGCCGCCCGTTTCGAGGACATGGCCAAGGGCCTGCGTGTCCTCAACGGCATCGGCGGCAAGGAGGTGTACGCCGAGCGCTACCGGCTCGGTTCGCGTGCCCTGCGGGCGGAGGGGTACCGCGTCGGTGCGGTGACCAGCTGGATCCAGGCCCTCGGGGTCGGCCTGCCCACCCTGTTCCTCGGTGCCGTGACCTGGCTGGCGGCCCGGATGGCGGCTCAGGGGACCATCACCGTCGGCGAACTGGTCGCGGTCTACGGGTACGCGGCGGTGCTGGTGGTACCGGTCACGTTCTTCATCGAGGGCGGCTACGACCTCAGCCGCGGCCTGGTCGCCGCCCGCAGGGTCATCCGGTTCCTGGTCCTGGAGCCCGACTCCGCGGGCGGGGAGCCGACTTCGGACGCGCCCGGCGCGCCGTCCACGCTCCGTGATCCGGAGTCCGGCGTCGAGGTGGTGCCCGGCGGGATGACCGCACTCGTCAGCGCCCGGCCGTCGGACTCCGCGGCGGTGGTCGACCGTCTCGGCCGGTTCGTGGAGTCGGCCGCGACCTGGGACGGGATACGCCTCGACGAGATCGACCTGACGCGGATTCGGCGGCGGATCCTGGTCGCGGACAACGAGGCCGACCTGTTCGCCGGACCTTTGCGCGAGGTGATCTCCGGGGCGCTGGACCGGGACGAGGAGACCATCGGGCGCGGCGTCCACACGGCCGTGGCGCAGGACGTCGTCCGCGGTCTGCCGGACGGACTCGACTCGCGGATCGACGCGCAGGGCCGCAACCTCTCCGGCGGGCAGCGGCAGCGCGTCCGGCTGGTCCGGGCCCTGCTGGCCGATCCCGAGGTGCTCCTGGCCGTCGAGCCCACCTCTGCGGTCGACGCGCACACCGAGGCGGCCGTCGCGGCCCGGCTGCACGCCGCGCGGTCCGGCCGCACCACGGTCGTCACCAGTACCTCACCGCTCCTGCTGGACCGGGCGGACACCGTGTACTACCTGGTCGACGGCTCCGTCGCGGCCGTCGGCAGCCACCGTGAACTCCTGGACGGGCCGCCCGGGTACCGCCTGCTGGTGTCACGCGGGACGGACGGCGACGACCCCGGCCGCCCGGCCGAAGGCACCGTCCCGCCGGCCCGGAAGGCCGTGCGATGACCGCCGGCCCACAGGCGTCGGACCGGGCCCTGCCCGTCGCCGACCCGGCACGGGTACGCCGGGCGGCGCTGCGGCTGATCCGGCTGGACGGCCGTGCCTTCGCCGCCATGATCGCGCTCAACGCGCTCGCCGCCGGCGCCGGACTCGTCGGCCCGTGGCTGCTCGGCCGCATCATCGACGAGGTCAGGGCCGGCGGAGGGGTGGCCGCGGTGGACCGCCTCGCACTCACCATCCTCGCCTTCGCACTGGCCCAGCTGCTGCTGGCCCGGTACGCCGGCTACGTCGCGCACCGCTTCGGCGAGCGGACTCTGGCGCGTATCCGGGAACAGTTCGCGGAGCGGGCACTCGCACTGCCCGCCGCGGTCGTCGAGCGGGCCGGCACGGGCGACCTGATGGCCAGGGGCACCACCGATGTCGCCGCGGTCGGCGCCACGCTCCGGGATGCCGGGCCCGACGTGCTCATTGCCGGGGTCCAGGCGCTGTTCATCCTCGGAGCGGTCTTCGTGCTCGATCCGCTGCTCGGCGCGTGCGGCGTGCTGGGTCTGCTCGGCATCTGGTTCGCCGCCCGCTGGTATCTGCGCCGGGCCCTCACCGCGTACCTCGACGAGGGAGCCGCCAACTCGGCCCTCGCCGAACAGCTCGCGGCCACCGCCGCCGGCGCCCGTACCGTCGAGGCCCTGGGGCTGGGGCAGCGCCGCATCGCCGCGTCCCAGGAGGCGATCGAGCGATGCCGGAGCACCCGGAACCGGACGCTCTTCCTGCGCAGTGTGCTCTTCCCCGCCGTGGACATCTCCTACGTCATCCCGGTGGCCGGCGTCCTGCTGATCGGCTTCGCGCTGCACGAGCACGGCGCGATGAGCCTCGGCGCGGTCGTCGCCTCGGCCCTGTACCTGCGGCAGCTGTCCCAGCCCCTGGACACCGTCCTCCAGCGGATGGAGGAACTCCAGAGCAGCAGGGCCTCCTTCGCGAGGGTGGAGGGCCTCGGCCCGGCGGCGCAGGCCCCTGCGCCCGCCTCCGTCACGCCGGACGGCGACCGGATCGACGTGGCCGGTGTCCACTACGCCTACGACGACGGGGCCGACGTCCTGCACGGTGTCGACCTGACGGTCAGGCCCGGCGAGCGGCTGGTGATCGTCGGCCCCTCCGGTGCCGGAAAGACCACGCTGGGCAGACTTCTGGCGGGCATGGACACGCCGCGGGCCGGCTCGGTGACGGTGGGCCGGGTCCCGGTCGCCGGACTGGACCCCGACGTGCTGCGCCGGCACGTCGTCCTCGTCACCCAGGAGCACCACGTGTTCCTCGGCACGGTGAGGGAGAACCTGCGGATCGCCTCGGCCGGTGCCACCGACGCCGAACTGCACGCGGCACTCGCCGCCGTCGGCGCCGAGTGGGCCGATGAACTGCCGGACGGCCTGGACACCGACCTGGGCCAGGGCGAGCACCGGCCGGACGGCGCCAGGGCGCAGCAACTCGCCCTGGCACGCGTGGTGCTGGCCGACCCGCACACCCTGATACTCGACGAGGCCACCGCGCTCCTGGACCCGAGGACCGCCCGGCACACGGAGCGCGCGCTGGCCGCCGTCCTCGAAGGCCGGACCGTCGTCGCCATCGCGCACCGCTTGCACGCGGCGCACGATGCCGACCGGGTGGCCGTGATGGAGGACGGCCGGATCACCGAACTCGGCTCCCACGACGATCTCGTGGCGGCCGGCGGCGCGTACGCCACGCTCTGGCGCTCGTGGCACGGCGAGCGGCCGCCTTCCCCCTGAACCGGCGCAGCCGGGGCGGACGACGCGTCAGTTCCCCGCCCCGGTACGGAAGTCGGTGAGCCACCTCGACGTGGCCCCGATGCCGCCGAAGGTGTAGAAGTGCAGCTTGAGGACACCGTGGCGGCGGGTGTCGTAGCCGTCGGCCAGGGCACGGATGAAGCGGTCGGGGCCGGCCGTGCCCATCAGGTTGGTGAGCGAGAATCCGTACTTCTTCGCGATGGACGTGCTCGTGCCGACGCCGAAACGCGCGGCGTACGTCATCAGTCGCTTGATCCCGGCGGGGCCGGGGACCCCGACGCGCACCGGTGCGTCGATGCCCCGTTTCCGTACCGCCTCGACCCAGGCGAGGACCGGGTCCGCGTCGAAGCCGAACTGGGTGATGACATCGCCGGACAGTCCACGCCGGGCGAGGGCGGCGGTCTTGTCCTCGATCGCCGACCAGAGCGCCGGGCCGGCGATGGCGGGGTGCCCCTCGGGGTAGCCGCCGATACCGACGTGCCGGACCCCGTACGACTGGAGCAGCCCGGACCGGATGAGCGCGAGGGCGTCGTCGTAGGGGCCGTGGGGTGTGGCGGGGTCTCCGCCGATGACGAGGACGTTGTCGGCCGTGCCGTCGGAGCGGAGCGCGGCGAGGAGTTCCTCCAGTTCGGAGCGGGAGCGCAGCCGGCGGGCAGAGATGTGCGGGACCGGGGTGTATCCGAGCCGCCGGACGGCGCGGGCCGCGGCCAGCCGCATGTCCAGGTCCTCGTTGCCGAGGAAGGTGATGTTGATCCGGGTGCCGGCCGGGATGCGGTCGCGGGCCTCTTCGAGCCGGGGGACGTCCTTGCCCGTCATCTCCAGGGAGAAGTCCTCCAGCAGCGCGGCGATGGCCGGGGCAGAGGGCGTGGAGAGCGCGTCCATGGTGCTCCTTGTCCGTGTGGTTCTCCCTTGACCACAGTTTGCCGGTAGGGGGGCGGGGCCGGGGCGCGGGGGTCCCCCGGCGGTGCGCGGGTGCGCTGCCGGGGGACCGCAGCCGTCCGTCAGCCCACCTGGGCCCGCCCGGCGGCCGGCGCGTCGCTGGAGGAGGCCGCGACGGTGGACGTCCCGCGCGGGCGGCGCAGGAGTGTCGCGGAGACCAGGGCGGCGAGCAGCGTGAGGGCGGCGGCGACGACCAGGCAGAGACGGAGGCCGTCGAGGAAGGCGTCGCCCACCGCGCCGAGGGCCTGACCGGTGCCGGCGCCCAGGTTCATCTGGGCGACCGCGCCGAGACCACCCGCTCGGGCGGTCTCGGTGATGCTCTGCCCGGCCGCTCCCGTGATCCCGGCGTCGGCGAGATGCGCGGGGAAGGTGTCCAGGGCGCGGGCGGTGAGGAGGGCCCCCAGGACGGCCGGGCCGAGTGCCCCGCCGACCTGCCGGAAGGTGTTGTTGCCGGCCGCGGCCATACCGGCCAGGTGGGGAGGCACGGCGGCGACCGCGGTCGCCGTCATGGGGGTCAGGACTCCGCCCATCCCCAGGCCCAGCAGCGCCAGCCGCCAGGCGATGGAGGCGAACGACGTGTCCGCGTCGACGGTGGTCAGCGAAAGCAGCGAGCCGGAGACGACGAGCAGTCCGGCGGTGATCAGGACGCGGGCGGACACGCGGTGCATCAGCCGCCCGACCGGGGCGCCGGCGACGATGGCGGCGCCGGTGACCATGAGGAGACGCCAGCCCGCCTGGAGGGTGTCGAGCTGCTGCACCAGGCCGAAGTAGAGGCTCAGGAGGAAGAAGAAGCCGATCAGCGCCAGGAAGGTGATCATCGCGACGAGCGTGGTGGCGGTGAACGCCGGGCTGCGGAACAGCGTCAGGTCCAGCATCGGGCTGTCGCTGCGCCGCTCGGCCACGACGAAGGCGACGGCGCCGGCCGCGGCGATGAACAGCGCCACCAGTACCGGGGTGTCGGTGAACGAACCGGCGCCGCCCTCGATCACGCCGTACACCAGCGCGGTGATCGCCGACGCGGCGGTGATCTGGCCCGGCCAGTCCAGCCGCCGCCCGTGCGGGGCCCGCGAGTCGGTCAGCAGCCGGGCGGCGACCCCCGCCGCGAGCAGCGAGACGGGAATGACCAGGAGATAGATCCACCGCCAGGCGGCGTGTTCCAGGATGACCCCGGCGATCAGCGGACCGACGGCCAGCGCCAGCAGGAGCGAGGTGGCCCAGAGGCCGATGAACTTGCCGCGCTCCCGGTGATCGGGGACGGCGTGGCTGATCAGGGCCAGCGTGGTGGGCAGCAGCGCGGCCGCACCGAGTCCGGCGATGGCCTGGCCGGCCCACAGCATCTGGATCGACTGGGCGGTCAGTGCGACGGCGGCGCCGACGGCGGAGAACAGCAGGCCCGCCTGGAACACCCTCTTGCGCCCGTGGACCTCGCCGAACACACCGGCGGTCAGGATGAACGCGGCCATGGGCAGGACGAACGCGTCCTGGACCCAGGACAGCTGGGCCGTCGACGCGCCCAGAGCCGCCTGGATGGCCGGCAGGCTCACGGAGACGGTGGTCACCGGCAAGTAGGCGACGAATACGCCCAGGCAGGCCATGGCGAGCGTGGCGGCCCGCCGGTCGGTCGGCCCGCTCGCCGAGGATGTGACGTTCACGGATGCACTCCTTTGCGGCGCAGCGCGCCGCGATTGATGTCCAGCGGGGGTTCCGTCCGCTCCGAGCGCCGGTTCCCGGCCGCGTCGGTGTCCCGTACGGCCCCGAGCGCCGATCCGCAGGTGGGAGACGGGGCCGGGGAATGTCGGGCCTTCGTCGGACGGACCCGCACGCCAGCATCCGTGACACCGGGCGGAATCAACGAAGCGGCTGCTTCAATTGATCGGAAACCTCTGCGGACTCGCACCCCATGGCACACTTCCACCGTGATCGACGCCCTGGACATGCACATCCTCCGCACGCTCCAGTGCGCGCCGCGCGCCCCGTTCCGGCTCATCGGCGAAGTGAACGGGGTGTCGGAGCAGACCGCGGCCCGCCGCTATCACGCGCTGCGCCGCAGCGGTGTGATGCGCGTGGTGGGCCTGGTCGATCCCGCTGTGCACGGGGAGGCGCAGTGGGTCGCGCGCATCCGCTGCCGTCCCGACCGGGTCGGCCCGCTCGCCGACGCACTCACCCGGCGCCCCGACATCGCCTACGCGAGCATCGCCTCCGGCGGCTCGGAGATCATCTGCGTCATCCGTTCACCGCTCGCCGCCCAGCGGGAGGACATGCTGCTCCAGCAGCTGCCCAGGTCCGCCGCCGTGCTCGACATGAGCATCGATCTGCTCATTCACCCCTTCGACACCCCCGGCGCGCCGGGGTGGACCGGCTACGGCGGACATCTCACCCCGGAACAGGAACAGCGGCTGACCGGCGGCCCGTCCCCCGCCCCGGCCGGGCCGCTCGTCCCGCCGACCGCCGAGGATGTCCCGCTCCTGGACGCCCTCGCCGAGGACGGCCGTACCTCGCACACGCAGCTCGCCGGGCTCACCGGCTGGTCCAAGGGCCGCGTCGCCCGCCGCCTGGAGGCCCTGGAGTCGTCCGGCACGCTCTCGTACGACATCGACCTGCTGCCCGAACGCCTCGGCTACCACCTCAACGCGACGCTCCGGCTGCGCGTCGCCCCCGCCCACCTGGAACGTGCCGGGCACGAGATCGCCCGGCACGAGGAGGTCGCGTTCGCCGGCGCCACCAGCGGCGACCACAACGTGATGGCCATCGTCACCTGCCGCGACGGCGAGGACTTCTACCGCTACCTGACCACCCGCCTCGCGGCTGTGCCCGGCGTCGACTCCTACGGGGTCAGCATCCGGGTCCGCCGCCTCAAGCAGGCCGCCTCGCTGATCTCCCACGGCCGCCTGGTGCATCCGGCACCCGGGTAGGAGCGGGTGCCGGGCGCGTCAGATGAGGTTCATCGCGGCCGCGCCGCCCACTCCCCCGAGCACCATGAACACCGGCATCAGCACCTTGATCTCCACCCAGCTGCCGGCCCGGAAGCGCATCGCCTTCGGCGGGCCGATGGGGTACCAGCGCTTGCGGCCCACCGGGATCGGCCAGAGGATCGGGCAGCCGGAGACGGTCAGCGCGTCGCCGATGTCGTGGACGAGAGCGCCCAGCACGATCGGCAGCCCGAGCCAGAGGTACTCCTGACCGGGGGCGTCGAAGAGCCAGTCCGAACCGTTGCCCGGCTTGTCCAGGACGCCCGCGAGGATCCACGCGCTGGTCGCGCCGAGCAGCCACACCAGGACGTCACTGGACACCCGGGCGGCCCGCCACAGCAGCCCCTCGACGGCCAGCACCAGGTGGACGAAGAGGATGCCCAGCACCGCCCACCGGCCGCCGGTGATCGCCGCGGCGGAGGCCCCGGCACCGATCAGGACCGCCCACAGCCAGGTGTGGGTCAGGGTCCGGTGGCCGCCGCTGCGGTTCGAGTCGCCCCGCATCTTGGTGGCCTTGTAGACGGCGTGCGAGAGCGTGTCGACTATCTCGCAGAGGCCTCGGGAGATCGGCCCGAAGGCGCGCGAGATCGTCGCCGACTTGTGGTCGAGATCCGGTGCCAGCGCGGCGCCCGCGGTGATCAGCGCGCCGACGACCAGGACGGGCCACGGCATGGCGTGGCCCGCGGCTGCCGCAGCCGCGCCCACCCCCAGCCAGGCCGCCGCCCCTGACAGAGAGTGTGCCGGTCCCATCATGACTGTTTCCGCCCCCGTAGGTATTGACCAGTTATTGACAAAAAGTTGACAGGTGTTGCCGCGTCCGGGCTCGGGCCACCGCCGTTGCGGTGCGGCCGAGTTGAGAGGGCAGCGTATCGTCCGTGATCTTCGTGCGATCCTCCGGTTCCCTCATCCGGGCGGAAGGCAGGCAAGATGGGGGCGTGACCCTAATCGATCAGCTGCCCCCGACCGACGACCCCGACGCCCTCTTCGAGGCATTCTCGTCATGGACCGAGACGCAGGGCATCACCCTCTATCCCGCTCAGGAAGAGGCGCTGATCGAGGTGGTCTCCGGGGCCAACGTGATCCTTTCCACCCCCACCGGCTCCGGAAAGAGCCTGGTCGCGGCCGGTGCGCACTTCACGGCTCTGGCCCAGGACAAGGTCACCTTCTACACCGCGCCGATCAAGGCGCTGGTCTCGGAGAAGTTCTTCGACCTGTGCAAGATGTTCGGCACGGAGAACGTCGGCATGCTCACCGGCGACGCCTCGGTCAACGCCGACGCCCCGGTGATCTGCTGCACCGCCGAGGTGCTGGCCTCCATCGCGCTGCGTGACGGGAAGTACGCGGACATCGGCCAGGTCGTGATGGACGAGTTCCACTTCTACGCGGAGCAGGACCGCGGCTGGGCCTGGCAGATCCCGATCCTGGAGCTGCCGCAGGCCCAGTTCATCCTGATGTCGGCCACCCTCGGCGACGTCAGGATGTTCGAGGAGGACCTGACCCGCCGCACCGGCCGGCCCACCTCCGTGGTGCGCTCGGCGACGCGTCCGGTCCCGCTCAGCTACGAGTACCGGCTGACGCCGATCACCGAGACCATCACCGAGCTCCTGGACACCCGGCAGTCGCCCGTCTACATCGTGCACTTCACGCAGGCGTCGGCCGTCGAGCGGGCGCAGTCGCTGATGAGCATCAACATGTGCACCAAGGAGGAGAAGGAGAAGATCGCCGATCTCATCGGCAACTTCCGCTTCACCACCAAGTTCGGCCAGAACCTCTCCCGTTATGTGCGGCACGGCATCGGGGTGCACCACGCGGGCATGCTGCCGAAGTACCGCCGGCTCGTGGAGAAGCTCGCGCAGGCGGGTCTGCTGAAGGTGATCTGCGGTACGGACACGCTCGGCGTCGGCGTCAACGTCCCCATCCGCACGGTGCTGTTCACCGCGCTCACCAAGTACGACGGCACCCGGGTGCGTACGCTGCGCGCCCGTGAGTTCCACCAGATCGCGGGCCGGGCCGGGCGGGCGGGCTTCGACACGGCGGGCTTCGTCGTCGCCCAGGCCCCCGAGCACGTCGTCGAGAACGAGAAGGCGGTCAAGAAGGCAGGCGACGACCCGAAGAAGAAGCGCAAGGTCGTCCGCAAGAAGGCGCCCGAGGGCTTCGTGTCCTGGTCGGAGAGCACGTTCGACAAGCTGATCCAGTCCGATCCGGAGCCGCTGACCTCCCGTTTCCGGGTCACGCACACCATGCTGCTGTCCGTCATCGCACGTCCCGGCAACGCCTTCGAGGCGATGCGGCACCTGCTGGAGGACAACCACGAGCCGCGCCGGGCGCAGCTGCGCCACATCCGCCAGGCCATCGCCATCTACCGCTCGCTGCTGGACGGCGGCGTGGTGGAGCGGCTCGACACCCCGGACGCGGAGGGCCGCATCGTGCGGCTCACCGTCGACCTCCAGCAGAACTTCGCGCTGAACCAGCCGCTGTCCACGTTCGCGCTCGCCGCGTTCGAGCTGCTGGACGCCGACTCGCCCTCGTACGCGCTGGACATGGTCTCGGTGGTGGAGTCGACGCTCGACGACCCGCGTCAGATCCTCGCCGCCCAGCAGAACAAGGCGCGCGGTGAGGCGGTCGGGCAGATGAAGGCCGACGGCATCGAGTACGAGGAGCGGATGGAGCTCCTGCAGGACGTCACGTACCCGAAGCCGCTGAGCGAGCTGCTGTGGCACGCGTACGACGTCTACCGCCAGAGCCACCCGTGGGTGGGTGACCACCCGGTGTCGCCCAAGACGGTGGTCCGCGACATGTACGAACGCGCCATGACCTTCACCGAGTTCACCTCGAACTACGAGCTGGCCCGGACCGAGGGCATCGTGCTGCGGTACCTCGCGGGCGCCTACAAGGCGCTGGAGCACACCATCCCGGACGACATCAAGTCCGAGGACCTGGAGGACCTCATCGCCTGGCTCGGCGAGATGGTCCGCCAGGTCGACTCCAGTCTGCTCGACGAGTGGGAGCAGCTCGCCAATCCCGAGGTGGAGACGGCCGAGCAGGCGCAGGAGCGGGCCGACGAGGTCAAGCCGGTCACGGCCAACGCCCGCGCCTTCCGGGTGCTCGTCCGCAACGCGATGTTCCGCCGGGTCGAGCTGGCCGCGCTGGACCGGGTCCGCGACCTCGGTGAGCTGGATGGCGGCTCGGGCTGGGACGAGGACGCGTGGGGCGAGGCGATGGACGCGTACTGGGACGAGTACGAGGAGCTGGGCACCGGTCCGGACGCCCGCGGGCCGAAGCTGCTGAAGATCGACGAGGACGCCGAGCACGGTCTGTGGCGGGTCCGGCAGACGTTCGCCGACCCGAACGGCGACCACGACTGGGGCATCAGTGCCGAGGTCGATCTCGCCGCGTCCGACGAGGAGGGCCGCGCGGTGGTCCGCGTCACCTCCGTGGGCCAGTTGTGAGGGCGTCCGTACCGACGGCGCCGCCGCGAGAGTGGAGACGAACAGCATGACGAACCCCGCCGAGCGCCTGGTCGACCTGCTCGACCTGGAGCGGATCGAGGTCAACATCTTCCGCGGCCGCAGCCCGCAGGAGTCCCTGCAGCGGGTCTTCGGCGGGCAGGTGGCCGGGCAGGCACTGGTGGCGGCCGGCCGCACCACCGACGGGGACCGGCCGGTCCATTCGCTGCACGCCTACTTCCTGCGTCCGGGCCGTCCCGGGGTGCCGATCGTCTACGACGTCGAGCGGATCAGGGACGGCAGGTCCTTCACCACCCGCCGGGTGACGGCCGTGCAGCAGGGGCGCACCATCTTCAACCTGACGGCGTCCTTCCACCGGCCCGAGCCGGCGGGCATCGAGCACCAGCTGCCGCCGGCGCGCGTGGTCCCGGACCCGGAGGAGCTGCCGACGGTCGCGGAGGAGGTCCGCGACCATCTCGGCGCGCTTCCCGAGGCGCTGGAGCGGATGGCGCGGCGCCAGCCGTTCGACATCCGCTACGTCGACCGGCTGCGCTGGACGCAGGAGGAGATCAGGGACGCGGACCCGCGCAGCGCGGTCTGGATGCGAGCGGTCGGCCCGCTGGGCGACGACCCGCTCATCCACACCTGTGCGCTGACGTACGCGAGCGACATGACGCTGCTGGACGCGGTACGGATCCCGGTGGAGCCGCTGTGGGGGCCGCGGGGCTTCGATATGGCATCGCTGGACCACGCGATGTGGTTTCACCGTCCGTTCCGGGCCGACGAGTGGTTCCTGTACGACCAGGAGTCGCCGGTGGCGACGGGCGGGCGCGGTCTGGCGCGCGGCCGGATCTACGACCGTGCCGGGAATCTGCTGGTGTCCGTGGTGCAGGAGGGGCTGTTCCGGCGGCTGGGCGAGCAGCCTTCCTGACGGCTCGGGCGCCGGAGCGCGCCTGACGGCTCAGGTCCCGGGCAGCGGGTCCTGCTCGGCCACGCGCCGGCGGGTGCGGATGTCGGGCGGCGCCGGGTGCAGTTTGGCGTCGCAGGCGGGGCCGAGACCGGTGCGGCGCGAGGCCGTACCGGTCAGCGGGCGCCCGCACAGCCGGCAGCGCACCTGGCGGCGGCCGGTGGCCGCGGTGGTACCGGGCAGCGGTTCGGCGTCGGTCGCGGTCAGCGCTTCGAAGGACTCCACCCCCCGATCCTCTCAGGATCCCGGCGCTCGTGCGGCGACTCGCGGTCGGCTCGCAGCGCCCCGAGGGCGCCCTGCCGCACTGTCAGAAGTCCTCCGCCCTCCGGGGTCCCGCGCAGAGCGCCCAGATGATGAAGACGTCGATGGCGATGAGCACGATGGACCACAGCGGATAGTGGGGCAGCCACATGAAGTTGGCGAGCGCCCCGAGCCCGGCCAGGACGACGCCGACGGCGCGCGCCCATACGGCGCCGGTGAACAGCGCGAGGCCGGCGAGGACGATGACGATGCCCAGGACGAGGTGGATCCAGCCCCAGCTGGCCAGGTTGAACTCGAACACGTAGTTGCGGGTGGCGACGAAGACGTCGTCCTTGGCGATGCCGGAGATCCCCTGGAAGATCGCCATGATCCCGCCGAAGATCATCAGAACCGCGGCGAAGACGGTCCAGCCCGCCAGAAAGGGGTGTCGTGGTTCCGCGGCGGTGCTGTGTGCCGCTCGCGGTTGGCTTCCGGTGCCGGCCATATCGGCCTCCTCGGGTAGCAGAACCACCCGGCGGGGCCCCACTGGCCCGGCCGGACCTCCCCCGGGACCCAGCCTCGCACGACAGCACCGGAACGGCAGCACGGCAGGTCGGCGGACAGGACTGCGCACCGGATTATCTCGGAACAGAGATATCATCTCTTCTGTGAGAGAGATGGGGAACGCCGAACCGGGCAGCGTCGATGCCAGGCTCGCGGAACGGCTGGGCGAACTCCGCGCGGAGCGCGGCTGGTCGCTGGAGGAGCTGGCGCACCGTACGGGGGTGAGCCGCTCGACGCTCTCGCGGCTGGAGCGCGGCGAGCTGAGCCCGACCGCCGCCCTGCTCGGCCGGCTGTGCACCGTGCACGGGCGGACCATGTCGCGGCTGCTGCTGGAGGTGGAGGCGGAGCCACCGCGGCTGGTCCCCGCCGGGCGCCAGCCGGTGTGGCGGGACGAGGAGTCCGGCTTCGTGCGCCGTTCGGTCTCGCCGCCTCATGCCGGACTGCGCGCGGAGGTCGTCGAGGGGGTGCTCGACGCTGGCGCCTCGATCGCGTACGAGAATCCGCCCGTCCCCGGTCTGGAGCAGCACATCTGGGTCCTGGAGGGAACGGTCGAGATCACCGTGGACGACATCGTGCACACCGTCAGCACCGGCGACTGCCTGCGGTTCCGGCTCCGCGGCCCTTCGCGTTTCCACTGTCCGGGCCCGGCGAGGGTCCGTTACGCACTGATGATCGTTCTGCCGTGAAAGGACCTGTCGCATGACCGAGATCGTCCCGGTGTCCGGACCCGAACTGGTCACGTACGCCGATGAGCTGGCCGCACTCCTGGTGGAGACCGTGGACGCGGGAGCCTCCGTGGGGTTCCTCGCGCCGATGGACCGGGGCGCGGCCGCCTGCTGGTGGCGGGAGCGCGCCGCGTCCGTGGCGGCCGGCCACCATCAGATCTGGATCGCCCGGGACGGTGAGCGGATCGCCGGGACCATCGCTCTGGTCCGGGCGCCGCTGCCGAACGCCCGCCATCGCGCGGAGGTCGCCAAGCTGATGGTCCGTCCGTCGGCGCAGGGCCGGGGCCTGGGCCGGTCGCTGCTGGACGCGGTCGAGCGCTCGGCGGCCGAGGACGGCGTCACGCTGCTCGTCCTGGACACCGAGAGCGGCAGCCCCGCGGAGCGGCTGTACCGCTCCGCGGGCTGGACCGAGTGCGGCTCCATTCCGGAGTACGCCGGCGATCCTGCGGGGGTCCTCAAGCCGACCACGTTGTACTACAAGGCGGTCGGCTCCGCCTGAGCCGGCGCGGACTCAGGCGGCGAGTCCGTCGAGGTCCTTGCGGACGACGCCGTCCTTCATCACCACGAGGACGTTCGCGGGATCACCGAGGGCGCGGATGCCGTCGAGCGGGTTGCCGCGGGCTATGACGACATCGGCGCGCTTGCCGGGCTCCAGGGTGCCGGTCTCGTGGGCGATACCGAGGAGCTCGGCGGCCTCCGCCGTTCCGGCGCGCAGCGCGCCCATCGGGGTCATGCCGCAGTCGACGAGGTGGCCCAGCTCGCGCAGGTTGGTGCCGTGCTCGGCGATGCCGCAGTCGGTGCCCATGGCGACCCGCACCCCGCGCTCGATGGCGTGCGGGATGTGCTTGCGGGCGACCTCCTGCCAGTGCTTCTTCTTCGCGTACGCCCAGGGCGCCGCCCTCTCCGGGTCCGGGTCGGTGTGGGCGGTGGTGAGCGTCGGTACGAGGAACGTGCCGCGCTCCAGCATCAGGTCGATGGCCTCGTCGTCGATCTCGTAGCCGTGCTCGATGCTGGCGACCCCGCCCCGTACGGCGTTGAGGATGCCGCCCCTGCCCTGGGCGTGGGCGGCGACCTTCTTGCCCCGGTGCCCGGCGGCGATCTCCGTGATCGTGCGGATCTCGTCCTCCAGGAATCCGTCGTCGTCGGGCTGGTCGGTGGGGCTCCACACACCTCCGGTCGCGGCGATCTTGACGCAGTCGGCGCCCTGGTGAGGGTGGCGAAAGGCTGCTCCACGGGGCGCCTCCGGGGCGGGAAACTGGCTGGATCTGATGAGGTAGGGCGATGCTAATCTCCGATCATCAGGTGACCCTGAATTGCTTATCCCTGTCATAAATCACGATCCAATGCATTTTTTTCCCATAATGCTTCCCGATGCGGATCTCAGATGACCGAAAACCTGCCCTCGCTCAGTGAGCTCGATCTGGCCCTGGTCAACGCGCTGCAGATCAGTCCCCGCGCACCCTGGACCGAGCTGGCGAAGGCCCTCGACATCGACGCCGCGACCGTCGCCCGGCGCTGGGAGCGGCTGCGGACGGCGGGCCACGCCTGGGTGACCGCCTATCCGTTCGGTGGCTCGGGGGCCGGTGCGCTGATCGAGATCGACTGCGCGCCGGGACAGGCGGGCGCGGTGGCCGAGCTGCTGTCGGCGGACCCGCACGCGGTGACCGTGGAGCACGCGGCGGGCGGCCGCGACCTGCTGATCACGGCCATGGCCACCGGCTTCGGCGCGCTCTCGCGCTACATCGTGGACCGGCTCGGCACGATCCCCGGCATCACGGCGACCCGGGCCCATCTGGTCACCCGCAGTTACACGGAGGGAAGCGTCTGGCGGCTGACGAGCCTGAACCGCTCCCAGCAGGAGACGCTGGCCGCGTCCCGGCGATCGGCACTGGGCAGCTCCCAGCAGTCGCCCGAATACGCGGAACTGGTCACGGCGATCGGCGAGAACGGGCGGATGTCACTGAGCGAACTCGCGGAGACCCTGGACGTCTCGGTGAACACCGCGAGCCGCCGGCTGAACCGGCTGCTCGAATCGGGCCGGCTGGTGCTGCGCTGCGACCTGGCGCGTTCGCTGTCCGGCTCACCGGTCGCCGTGACCTTCTTCGGTACTGTCTCGCCGGAGCACCTGGACTCCACGGCAAGGGAGTTGGCGAAGCTTCCGGAGATCCGGCAGTGCCTCGGCCTGGCCGGTCCACAGAATCTGATCGCGACGGTCTGGGTGTCGTCGCTGGTGGATGCCCAGGATCTGGAGGTGCGTCTGGCCGCGGCCCTCCCCCATCTGCGGATCGCCGACCGGGCGGTCGCGCTGCGCGCGGTCAAGCTGATGGGCAGGCTACTGGATCCGGACGGCCGTGCGATCGGCTTCGTCCCGATGAACCTGTGGGCATAAGTAGGGACCTGTGGGCGTAAGAATGGTTGTGCAAGCCACTTACGAGGAGACCCTCATGACGCTGTACGACATCCCGCTCCACACCCTGACCGGCGAGCCGACCACCCTGGGCGCCTACCGGGGCCAGGCCGTCCTGCTGGTGAACGTTGCCTCCAAGTGCGGACTGACCCCGCAGTACGCCGGCCTGGAGCGGCTCCAGAAGACTTACGGCGACCGGGGGTTCACCGTGCTCGGCGTGCCGTGCAACCAGTTCGCCGGCCAGGAGCCCGGGAGTTCGGAGGAGATCCAGGCGTTCTGCTCGGCGACGTACGGGGTGAGTTTCCCGCTGCTGGAGAAGACGGACGTCAACGGTGCGGGCCGGCACCCGCTCTACGCGGAACTGACCCAGCTCGCGGACGCGGACGGCGAAGCCGGTGACGTCAAGTGGAACTTCGAGAAGTTCCTGGTCTCCCCGGCGGGCGAGCCCGTCGCCCGGCTCCGTCCCGCCACCGAGCCGGAGTCCCCGGAGCTCGTGGCCGCGATCGAGGCCCAGCTCCCCGGCTGAGCGGAAGCTGTCGGGTGACCCGCGACCGGACCGTCGCCGGTCGCCCGACGGCGCTCAGGCGTGGCTGAGCAGGAGCGAGCCCTTGGGGTAGGTGACCCCGCCGTCCACGTTGGCCACCTGAATGCTCACGGGCGTGCCTTCCTTGATGTTGCCGCTCTTCCACGGGCTGCAGTAGGGGGAGTTGTGACCGCGCGTGCTCACGGTCCGGTCCCAGGTCCCGTCGCGGCCGATGTCGAGCTTGACCTCTATGCCCCAGCCGTCCGCGGTCGTGTCGCAGGCGCGGATCGCGTCGCCGGGGATGCCGCTGTAGGGGTCGGGGTTCCATCCGCCGTATCCGCCGAAGGTCGCCTCGATCGTCTTCGGCGCGGCGGACGCCGTGCCCTGTGCCGCGACGACGAGCCCGAACGCGGCGACGGCAGCGGCCACGACACGTCCCGCGGTGAACTTCAGCATGGGTGGGTCCCCTCCATCAACCGGGCACGATCTTCACCGGGAATCTACAGGGGATGGCAGGTGCACAGCATCTGCCACGACAGCGCCCCGGCCCCCGCTCCTGCCGGTGCGGCAGGAGCGGGGGCCGGGGCGTGCGGGCCGGGACCGGGTGTCAGCGGATGGGCATCCCGGACAGCGTGCGGGCGATCACCAGGCGCTGGATCTCGCTCGTCCCCTCGAAGATCGTGTAGATCGCGGCGTCCCGGTGCATCCGCTCCACCGGGTACTCACGGGTGAAGCCGTTGCCACCGAGGATCTGGACGGCCTGCGCGGTGACCTCCTTGGCGGTCTCGCTCGCGTACAGCTTGGACATGGAGCCCTCCGCGGACTCGAACGGCTTGCCGGCGGCCGCCATCCAGGACGCGCGCCAGACCAGCAGCCGGGCCGCGTCGATCCGGGTGCGCATGTCGGCGAGCTGGAAGGCGATGCCCTGGTTGTCGATGATCGGGCGGCCGAACTGGGTCCGGGTCTTCGCGTAGTCGAGTGCGACCTCGTACGCGGCACGGGCGGTGCCGACCGCCATCGCGCCGACGGCCGGGCGGGACGCCTCGAACGTGGCCATCGCGGCGTTCTTCACGCGCTCGCCACCGCCGGAGGCGGCACGCTCGTGGGCCCGTGCGAGGCGCTGGTCGAGCTTCTCCTTGCCGCCGAGCAGGCAGTGGCCCGGGACGCGTGCGTCCTCCAGGACGACCTCCGCGGTGTGCGAGGCCCGGATGCCGTGCTTCTTGAACTTCTGGCCCTGGGAGAGCCCGGGCGTGTCCGGCGGCACGATGAAGGAGGCATGCCCCTTCGAACCGAGCTCCGCGTCAACGACCGCGACCACGACGTGGACGTTGGCGATGCCGCCGTTGGTCGCCCAGGTCTTGGTGCCGTTGAGCACCCACTCGTCCTTGGCCTGGTCGTACACCGCGCGGGTGCGCATCGAGGCGACGTCGGAGCCGGCGTCGGGCTCGGAGGAGCAGAAGGCGGCGACCTTCACATCGTTGGCGTCGCCGTACATCTGCGGGATCCAGGTGCCGATCTGCTCCTCGGTGCCGTTGGCGAGGACACCGACGGCCGCCAGGCCCGTGCCGACGATCGACAGGGCGATGCCCGCGTCACCCCAGAACAGCTCCTCCATCGCCACCGGGATGCCGAGGCCGGTCGGGTCGAAGAACTGCTGGGCGTAGAAGTCCAGGGAGTAGATGCCGACCTTGGCCGCCTCCTGGATGACGGGCCAGGGCGTTTCCTCACGCTCGTCCCACTCCGAAGCGGCCGGACGGATCACATCCGCGGCGAAGCCGTGAAGCCAGTCACGGACCTGCTTCTGGTCGTCGTTGAGCTCGAGCGTGAACTCGGCCATATTCCCCTCCACGTACTGCCGTGAAAAACTGTTCGTTACTTGCGGTAACAACAGTCTGTTACCGGCAAGTAGCCTCTGTCAACCGGTCAGCCACAGATCCGCGCACCGCTGGGCAGGGTGTTACGTTGCGCAGGCAGGACGGACAAGCACGGCCAGGGGTGGGAGAAACAGCATGGAGACCACACGACAGGCCGAGCGCCAGCGGACCGCGGCCGGGCGCCGCCGCCGCGAGCTGCTCGAGGCCGCCGACCGCGTGGTGCTCAGGGACGGCCCGGGGGCCTCGATGAACGCCATCGCGGCGGAGGCCGGGATCACCAAGCCCATCCTCTACCGGCACTTCGGCGACAAGGGCGGCCTCTACCGCGCCCTGGCCAAGCGGCACACCGACGCACTGCTCAGCGCACTGCGGGCGGCGCTCGACGCCCCCGCCGACCGCCGCGCCCGGGTTGAGGCGACACTCGACACCTACCTCGCCGCGATCGAGGCCCGCCCCCAGGTCTACCGGTTCCTGATGCATCCGTCCGACGACGCGGCGCCCTCGCCCGAGCAGGGCTTCGACGTGGGACGCCACTCGGCCCCGCTGCTGCGCCGACTCGGGGAGGAGCTCGCCGCGGTCATCGCCGAGCGGGTGGACCTCGGGCCGGACAGTCAGGTCATGGCCCGGATATGGGGCCACGGCATCGTCGGCATGATGCACGCCGCGGGCGACTGGTGGCTGGGTGAACGCCCCTGCACACGGGCCCAGTTGGTGAGCAGCCTGGCCGATCTGCTGTGGGGCCGGCTGTCCGCGGCGGGCGACCGCCCCGGCGGCCCCGGGTTCTGAGCCCCCGACGCCGCCACCCGGTCAGCCGGTACGCCCCCAGGGCGCCCGGCGGGCCGCGCGCAGGGCGCGCGTCCGACGCAGCCCGGTCAGCCGGTCGGTGTAGACGGTGCCGTCGAGGTGGTCGCACTCGTGCTGGAGGCAGCGGGCGAAGAACCCGGTGCCGCTGACCCGGACCGGCTCCCCCTCGACCGTGACCCCCTCGACGACCGCGTGGTCGAAGCGGGGCGTTCCGGCCTCGATGCCCGGCAGCGAGAGACAGCCCTCCGGGCCCCGCACGGTGATGCCGTCGGCCTCGACGAGCGTGGGGTTGACGAGGTGTCCCAGGTGCCGGACGTCCTCGTCGTCGGGGCAGTCGTAGACGAACACCCGCAGCGGTACGCCGACCTGATTGGCCGCCAGCCCGACGCCCTGCGCCGCGTACATCGTGGCGTACATGTCCTCGACCAGCCGGGCGAGCGAGGGCCCGAAGTCCGTGACCGGTTCGCAGGTGCCGTGCAGCACGGGGTCGCCGAGCAGACTCATGGCCCGGACACGTCCGGAACTGCCGGGGATCGGGCGGTTTCGCATGGCGGACATCGTACGGTCCGCTGGAGCGTCGAACAGACAACCGCCCGTGGGACGGCTGCGCCCAAGCGGGACCGCCGTCGCCCGCCGCCGCAGCCGGGGTGACCTCGGTCACGCCGACCGCCTCACGGAGTCGCCGCCCCGCACATTTCCCCGCCCCGCGGGCGGCGGACGAGCCCCACCGGCGCCCCGGAGCGGACCCCGCGCCGCAGGGAACGGGTGTGTGGAGTGAGACATGACGGGCAGTCAGGCCTCTCGGCCCCTCCGGCATGACCCCGGCACCGCGACATGGCCGAGGTCCCGTCCGCGAGGAACCACGCCCCTCCTGAGCTCCTTGACCGAGGGATTTTCGGCATGGTGTTACTTCACCCGCCCCACATTCCACCGGAACTCCACGTCCCGAGCGGTGCCGCCGTGCCTCCGGCGCGCCGGACATCGATAGGCTGGGCGCGGACCGATGCAAGGAGGATCTAGGACGATGGCAGGCAACACGGAGCCGTTGTCGCCGCGGGCCAAGCTGGCCGTGACGGCGGGCAAGGCCGCTGCGGCGGTGTCGCGGGCAGCCGGGCGGGGCAGCGGATCGGTGATCGGCGGCCGGGTGGCGCTCAAGCTCGACCCCGACCTGCTCGGCAGGCTGGCACAGCACCTGGACGTGATCCTGGTGTCGGCGACGAACGGCAAGACGACCACGACCCGGCTGATCGCCGAGGCACTGCGGGCCGCCGGCCCGGTCGTGTCGAACGCGCTCGGCGCCAACATGCCCGCGGGCATCACCTCGGCCCTGGCCGGCGGCTCGGACGCGCAGTACGGCGTGATCGAGGTGGACGAGAAGTACCTCGCCGGGGTCGCCCGCGACACGACGCCCAAGGTGATCGCGCTGCTCAACCTCTCCCGCGACCAGCTGGACCGGGCCGCGGAGACCCGGATGCTCGCCGAGAAGTGGCGCGAGGGGCTGTCCGGCTCGAAGGCCGTGATCATCGCCAACGCCGACGACCCGCTGATCGTCTGGGCCGCGTCCTCCTCCCCCAACGTGGTGTGGGTCGCGGCCGGCCAGGCGTGGAAGGACGACGCCTGGTCCTGCCCGTCCTGCGGCGGTGTGATGCAGCGCCCCGGCGACGACTGGTTCTGCGGCGAGTGCGGTTTCCGCCGCCCGCCCCCCAGCTGGGTGCTGCACGGTGACTACGTGCTGGACCCGCACGGTTCGGCCTGGCCGATCCACCTCCAGCTGCCCGGCCGTGCCAACAAGGCCAACGCCACCAGTTCGGCCGCCGTGGCGGCCGTCTTCGGAGTACCGCCCCAGGTCGCCCTGGAGCGGATGTACCACGTGCAGGCCGTCGCCGGCCGCTACGACGTGGTCACCTTCCTCAACCGTGAGCTGCGGCTCCTGCTGGCGAAGAACCCGGCGGGCTGGCTGGAGACCTTCTCGCTGATCGACCCGCCGCCCACCCCGGTGATCCTCTCCGTCAACGCCCGCGGCGCCGACGGCACGGACACCTCCTGGCTGTGGGACGTCGACTACACCCAGCTCGCGGGTCACCCGATCTTCGTGCTCGGCGACCGCAAGCTGGACCTCGCGGTCCGGCTCGAAGTGGCCGGTCTCGACTTCCGGGTCTGCGAGAACCTCGACGAGGCCGTGCAGCAGGCACCTCCCGGCCGTATCGAGGTCATCGCCAACTACACCGCCTTCCAGGATCTGCGCCGTCGTGTCGGCAACTGACCCCGGCCCCGGGCCCCTCCGGAGAGGACGAAGCATGAGCAACAACAGCCTGCGGCTGGTGTGGGTCTACCCGGACCTGCTGAGCACCTACGGCGACCAGGGCAACGCCCTGGTGGTGGAGCGCCGGGCCCGCCAGCGCGGTCTCGACGTGTCGCGCGTCGACGTCCGCAGCGACCAGCCGGTTCCCACGTCGGGCGACATCTATCTGATCGGCGGCGGTGAGGACCGTCCGCAGCGGCTCGCCGCGGAGCGGCTGCGCCGCGACGGCGGTCTGAGCAGGGCGGCGTCCAACGGCGCGATCATCTTCTCGGTCTGCGCCGGCTACCAGATCCTCGGCCACGAGTTCGTCAACGACCTGGGCGAGCGCGAGCAGGGCCTCGGACTGCTCGACGTGGTCTCCACCCGCGGCGAGGGCGACCGCTGCGTCGGCGACGTGCTCGGGGACATCGACCCGCACCTCGGGCTGCCGCCGCTGACCGGTTTCGAGAACCACCAGGGCGTCACCCATCTCGGGCCGACGGCACGCCCGTTCGCCCGGGTGCAGTTCGGCCGGGGCAACGGCACCGGCGACGGCACGGAGGGCGCGTACAACGACACCGTCTTCGGTACGTACATGCACGGGCCCGTGATGGCGCGGAACCCGCTGATCGCCGACCTGCTGCTGAAGCTGGCGCTCGATGTGAACGCGCTGCCGCCGACCGACGACCGCTGGTACGAGGCGCTGCGCGCCGAGCGGATCGCGTCGGCGACACAGCCCGCCTGATGAGGCGAAATTCGCTCAGCTGAGCGGAGTCCAGCAGGCGGACGCCCGGTTCGGTCCCGCCACCCTGCGCCGGTAGGGTGGCGGGATTCCAGCCGGACGACGTGGTCCGGTCGTCGGCCCACGTTGCAAAGGTTTCCCGGGCAATGCGAATTGGTGTGCTCACCTCCGGTGGCGACTGCCCCGGCCTCAATGCGGTCATCCGTTCCGTCGTCCACCGTGCGGTGGTCGACCACGGTGACGAGGTCATCGGCTTCCACGACGGGTGGCGGGGCCTCCTGGAGTGCGACTACCGCAAGCTCGACATCGACGCGGTCGGTGGCATCCTCGCCCGTGGCGGCACGATCCTCGGCTCCTCCCGGGTCCAGCCCGCACACCTGCGCGGTGGCGTGGAACAGGCCAAGGGGCACGTGGCCGACCTCGGCCTCGACGCGATCATCCCGATCGGCGGCGAGGGCACCCTCAAGGCGGCCAGCCTGCTGTCCGAGGCGGGGCTGCCGATCGTCGGCGTACCGAAGACCATCGACAACGACATCGCCTCCACCGACGTGACGTTCGGCTTCGACACCGCCGTGGGCGTGGCCACCGAGGCCCTCGACCGGCTGAAGACCACCGCCGAGTCCCACCAGCGGGTCATGATCGTCGAGGTCATGGGCCGCCACACCGGCTGGATCGCCCTGCACTCGGGCATGGCGGCCGGCGCGCACGCCATCGTCGTCCCCGAGCGGCCCTTCGACATCGACGAGCTGACCGAGCTGGTCGGCCGGCGCTTCTCGGCCGGCAAGAAGTTCGCGATCGTCGTGGTCGCCGAGGGCGCGAAGCCGCGCGCGGGCTCCATGGAGTTCGAGTCGGGCGTCAAGGACGTCTACGGCCACGAGCGCTTCGCGGGCGTGGCCACCCAGCTCTCCATCGAGCTGGAGCAGCGCCTCGGCAAGGAGGCCCGCCCGGTGATCCTCGGCCATGTGCAGCGCGGCGGGACGCCGACCGCGTACGACCGGGTCCTGGCGACCCGCTTCGGCTGGCACGCGGTGGAGGCGGCGCACCGCGGCGAGTTCGGCATGATGACGGCGCTGCGCGGCACCGACATCACCATGGTCCCGCTCGCGGACGCGGTGGAGACCCTGAAGACGGTCCCGGCCGAGCGGTACGCCGAGGCCGAGTGCGTGCTCTGAACGACACCACCACCTGAGGACTGCCCCCGGCCGCAACCGCGGCCGGGGGCAGTTCTACTCTGGTCGGGACAACCGGCACGAAACGGGGACGTCCCGGCGACCCCATCAGGAGTGAACAGATGGATCACAGCGGGCACGGCATGAACATGGATCTGCCGCCGTTCACGCTGGGACGCGGGCTCCAGTTCTCCGCGGACCCGATCTTCCTGATCGGCTGCGTGCTCGCCGTGATCCTGTACGGATACGCGGTGCTGCGGCTGCGCAGGCGTGGGGACGCGTGGCCGGTCAACCGGATCGTCTTCTTCGTCATCGGTGTGCTGAGCATCGCCCTGGTGATGTGCACCAAGCTCAACGACTACGGCATGGTCATGTTCAGCGTGCACATGGTGCAGCACATGGTGATCAGCATGCTGTCACCGATCCTGCTGTTGCTGGGCGCACCCGTGACGCTCGCGCTGCGTGCGCTGCCGGTCGCGGCGCGTGGCCGGAAGGGGCCGCGCGAGCTGCTGCTGATGCTGCTGCACAGCCGGTACATGAAGATCATCACGCATCCGGTGTTCACGATCCCGCTCTTCATCGCCAGCCTGTACGGCCTGTACTTCACCCCGCTCTTCGACTACCTGATGGGCTCGACGGCCGGGCACCTCGTGATGATGCTGCACTTCCTCGGGGTCGGCCTGGTCTTCTTCTGGCCGATCATGGGCATCGATCCGGGGCCGCACCGCCCGGGTTATCTGATGCGGATGCTGGAGCTGTTCGCCGGGATGCCGTTCCACGCGTTCTTCGGCATCGCGCTCATGATGGCCTCCCAGCCCATGGTCGAGGTGTACAAGAACCCGTCGGCGTCCCTCGGCATCGACGCCCTGTCCGACCAGAACGCGGCGGGCGGGATCGCCTGGGCGTTCAGCGAGATCCCGTCGGTGCTGGTGCTGCTCGCCCTGGTTTTCCAGTGGTACCGCTCGGATCAGCGGACCGCGAAGCGCTCGGACCGGGCCGCGGACCGCGACGGAGACCAGGAGCTTCACGCGTACAACGCGTATCTCGCCTCGTTGCAGGCGCGCGGACAGTAGCGGTGGACACGCGTTCGGGGTGACGATGGCAGTCACGGCCGCGCGGCCGACGAGGAGCGTGCGCGCATGTCCGGATCCACGAAGACCATGGGAGTGCTCACCGTAGGGGCGCTGGTGACGGTGACCGGCTACACGGTGGCGCTGGGAAGCAACGGCTGGCTCTGGTTCGGCTGGGTGGTGCTGGGGCTGATAACGATCGGAATGGTGGCCACCCGCGAGACCTGAGCCGGGTGAGGCCTGGCCCGGCCGGGTCCAGGCCTCACCCGGCGGACTCAGAAGCGGAACACCGGGCCGGTGGCCGCGTCCATCGCGCACGCGCTGGGGAACGTGTGCTTCCAGTCGACGGCCTCACCCCGGGCGGTGACGGTCACGGGGTCGTGCTCGTGGGTGCACGGATGCGGACCACCGGCGAGGGCGTCGAAGTCGCCTTCCGCCTCGTCGAGGGCCGCGCAGGCGCCGGCCGCGTCGGGGTGCCGGTCCTCGGAACCGGGCGGGCAGTGCAGGACGAGCCCACGGATCCAGGTGTTCTCGCTGCCGGAGACGGTCAGGAGGATTCCCCGGTCCGGGGCCGGGGCGGCCACAGCGGGCACGGCCGCGCCGAGGGGCAGCAGGACGGCGGCGAGGACGGCGCGCACACGCATGCGGGGCTCCTGGGGTGAGCGTGCGGGAGTGACCGCGGCTTGCGGACTTGGCCAGACCATCCCGGCGCCGCCGCCGTGACAAGCCGCCGCGCCGCCCGCACCGCCTCCCGGTGGCGGGGCGGGTCCGGCCGGAGTACGGAGGGACCGGGCTCTGCCCGCCGCACACAAGGGCCCGTACACGTCGCGCAGGCCTTCGCGTACACCTTCGCGTACGGGGAACGGCACGCCCGGGGTACCTCGCGGCCCTCTCGTCCCTCGTACACCGAAGCAGCTGCCTGTCACTCTCCGTTGCGGGTGTGCACACGCGGCCCGATGCGTGTGAGGTTTGCCGTCCACCCGCACGCAAACACCCACCTCGCCCTCCGTTGCTGTGTCTCCTGGCAGGGACTTCTCCCCCGTTGGCCGCTCACCACACGGCACGCCCCTTCCCCTGCTCGCAGGCGTACGACGGCGGCGTCCGGGGCGGTCCGACACCGACGCACCTCGCCGAGAGGCACCTCCTCGGTCACCGAACGCATCCATCCAGAGCGTCACCACTCACGCTCCATCGGGGCTCCACGCAGCCGCCCGGACGCGATTGCGAACGCCCGCCACCGGGTGCGGTCGCCACGCCCGGAGGCCGTCAACCAAGCTTCACGCAGGGCCCGTTCGACGTGTGGCCGAGTTAACGCACTCTTAAGGCAGTTGTGATTTAAGTCTTGACAGGTGCCTATCACCACGCCACTTTGGGAGCGCTCCCACAATCAAGACCTGCACACTCCACTCCCTCCCTTCTCCCCCAATGCCGGGTGACGAGACGGGCGGTTCGGGGCGCAGCCGCGCTCCCCGTCCCGTTCCGCGCCGCCCGGCAGAGGAAGGCGTTTGTCATGAGCTTGGTGAAGCGCTGCAGGCACAGCCGCGCCGGGGTGGTCCCGGCCCTCCTGGTCGGCGCCCTCGCCCTCGCCACCACCCTGGTGGGCGGGCCGGCGACCGCGGCCCAACAGGGCACATTGCATGAACTCGCCGCCGCCCAGGGCAGGTACTTCGGCTCCGCCACCGACAATCCCGAACTGCCCGACGCCGCGTACGCGGCCATCCTGGGCTCCGAGTTCGGGCAGATCACCCCGGGCAACTCCATGAAGTGGGACACCACAGAGCCTGCCCAGGGCCGGTTCGACTTCGCCAAGGGCGACGTGGTCGCCGACTTCGCACAGCAGCACGGCCAGACCGTGCGCGGCCACACCCTCGTCTGGCACAGCCAGCTGCCCGGCTGGGTCGGCGCGCTGCCGTCGGCGCAGGTGGAGGCGGCGATGACGAACCACATCACCGAGGAGGTCACGCACTACCGGGGTGCGGTCGCCGCCTGGGACGTGGTGAACGAACCGTTCAACGAGGACGGGACCTTCCGCACGAGCCCCTTCCACACCGCCATGGGCAGCGACTACATCGCCACCGCCCTGCGCACCGCGCACGCCGCGGACCCGGACGCCCGGCTCTACCTCAACGACTACAACATCGAGGGGCTCGGCGCGAAGAGCGACGCGATGTACGCCCTGGCGAGCGAACTGATCGCCGAGGGCGTACCGCTGGACGGCATCGGGATGCAGGCGCATCTGGCCGTTCAGTACGGCTTCCCGTACCAGATGCGGGAGAACATGCGGAGGTTCGCCGATCTCGGCCTCGACGTCGCCGTCACCGAGCTCGACGTGCGGATGCGACTGCCCGCCGACGCGGCCAAGGTGACCACCCAGTCCTCCTACTACCAGCAGGTCGTCGAGGCCTGCCTCGCGGTCGAGCGCTGTGTGGGCATCACCGTGTGGGACTACACGGACAAGTACTCCTGGGTCCCGGGCACGTTCCCCGGTGAGGGCGCGGCCAATCTCTACGACGAGAACCTCGCGCCGAAGCCGGCCCACGACGCGGTACGGACCGCGCTGGGCGGCGGGGACGACGGTGGCGGGGAGGACGGTGACCCCGGCGCGCTGAAGGTGCGGTACCGCAACAGCGACGGCTCGGGTACCGACAACCAGATCAAGCCGGGCCTCCAACTCGTGAACACCGGCGGTACGGCGGTCAGCCTCTCGTCGGTGACGGTCCGGTACTGGTTCACGGGCGACAACGGGGCTTCCGCGTACAACAGTTGGTGCGACTGGTCCCCGATCGACTGCTCCACCGTGACCCACCGGGTCGTCGCCGTGGCCACTCCGGTGGCCGGCGCCGACCACTACCTCGAAGTGGGCTTCACCACCGGCACTCTGGCGCCGGGCGCCTCCACGGGCGAGATCCAGCTGCGCCTGAACAAGGCGGACTGGTCGAACTTCGACGAGTCCGACGACTACAGCCACGACAGCGGCACGTCATACGCCGACGCCGCCAAGATCACCGCCTATGTCGGGGGCGAGCTCGCCTGGGGCATCGAGCCCTGACCGCCGGCGCACCCCGCGTCCGCCTCCCCGCTCCTCCCCCGTCGCCGCTTCACATCCCTCCCCTCCGTCCCCCTCCCCAACGACACCCGCCACTGGAGGATTTGTGTCGATATCACGTAGAACATTCGGCAGCGCCCTGGGCGGCAGCCTGCTCGCCATGGGCCTGGCACAGGGCACCGCCGTCGCCGGGCCCGCCACCCCGGGTGCCGCCGGCGGCAGTGCCCGCGCCACGGCGGCCGACGACCCGTACACCCAGGCCTTCCTGACCCAGTACGGGAAGATCAAGGCGGCGGCGAACGGCTACTTCAGCCCGGAGGGTCTCCCGTACCACTCGGTCGAGACCCTGATGGTCGAGGCGCCGGACCACGGCCACGAGACCACGTCGGAGGCCGTCAGCTTCTGGATGTGGCTGGAGGCGGCGTACGGGCGGGTGACCGGTGACTGGGCCCCGTTCAACGCCGCCTGGACGGTGGCGGAGAAGACGATCATCCCGCGGCACGCCGACCAGCCGACCAGCGACGCGTACAACCCCGGAGCCCCCGCGACCTACGCCCCCGAGCACCCGCTCCCGGACGACTACCCCTCCGCCCTCGACGGCTCGGTCCCGGTCGGCACGGACCCGCTCGCCACCGAACTCGCCTCGTCCTACGGGACGATGGACATCTACGGCATGCACTGGCTGATGGACCTGGACAACGTCTACGGGTACGGCAACAAGCCGGGCACCGGCGGCGAGTCCGGTCCGGGCGCCGGGGCCTCGTACATCAACACCTACCAGCGCGGTGCGCAGGAGTCGGTGTGGGAGACGGTCCCGCAGCCCACCACCGACCTCTTCAACTACGGCGGTCCCAACGGGTACCTGGATCTCTTCGTCGGTGACGCGAGCTACGCCGAGCAGTGGAAGTACACCAACGCGCCGGACGCCGACGCCCGCGCGGTGCAGGCCGCCTACTGGGCGTTCCGCTGGGCCTCGGACCAGGGCAAGGGGAGCGAGGTCGCCGCCTCGGTGGCGAAGGCCGCCAAGATGGGCGACTACCTGCGCTACGCCATGTTCGACAAGTACTTCAAGCGGATCGGTGACTGCACCGACCCTGGATCCTGCCCCGCCGCGTCGGGCCGGGACTCCCAGCACTACCTGCTGTCCTGGTACTACGCCTGGGGCGGCGCCGCCGCGGGCAGCGGCGGCGGCTGGGCGTGGCGCATCGGTGACGGCGCCTCCCACCAGGGCTACCAGAACCCGCTCTCCGCCTGGGCGCTGTCCAACGTACCGGCGCTGACCCCCAAGTCGGCGACGGCCAGGGGCGACTGGTCCAAGAGCCTGACCCGGCAGCTGGAGTTCCTGACCTGGCTGCAGTCCAGCGAGGGCGCCTTCGCCGGCGGCTGCACCAACAGCTGGGACGGCGCGTACGGCGAGCCGCCGGCCGGGACGCCCACGTTCTACGGCATGGCCTACGACTGGCAGCCCGTCTACCACGACCCGCCGAGCAACAACTGGTTCGGCTTCCAGGCATGGGGCATGGAGCGCGTCGCCGCGTACTACTACGTCACCGGCAACGCGTCCGCGCGGGCGGTGCTCGCCAAGTGGGTCGCCTGGGCCTCCGGTGAGACGACGGTGGGCGCCGACGGCACGTTCCGTTTCCCCTCCACCCTGAGCTGGACGGGACAGCCCGACACCTGGGACGCGGCGTCCCCCGGGGACAACGCGGGCCTGCACGTCTCGGTCGTGGACTACGCCAACGACGTCGGCGTGGGCGCCGCGTACGTGAAGACGCTCACCTACTACGCCGCCAAGTCGGGTGACGAGGACGCCGCGGCGCTGGCCAAGGCGCTGCTGGACGCGATGGCGCTGAACACCACCGACAAGGGCATCTCGGTGCCGGAGACCAGGAAGGACTACAACCGGTTCAACGACGAGGTGTACATCCCGGCCGGATGGTCGGGCACGATGCCGAACGGCGACACCGTCGAACCGGGCGCGACCTTCATCGACCTCCGCAGCTGGTACAAGGACGACCCGGACTGGCCGAAGGTACAGGCCTATCTGGACGGCGGCGCCGCGCCCTCGTTCACCTACCACCGCTTCTGGGCGCAGGCGGCACTCGCCCTGGCCTTCGCGATCTACGCGGAGCTGCTGGTGGAGGGCGGCGGAACCGGCGGCGACACCGAG
Source organism: Streptomyces sp. NPDC091387 (assembly GCF_044756945.1). Classification (NCBI taxonomy): domain Bacteria; kingdom Bacillati; phylum Actinomycetota; class Actinomycetes; order Kitasatosporales; family Streptomycetaceae; genus Streptomyces; species Streptomyces sp. NPDC091387. The sequence goes on from NZ_JBIVTZ010000004.1 coordinate 202,887, forward strand.
GCGCCGACGGCACCGGCCGGGCTCACCGTGACCGCGACGACCAGCAGCAGCGTGTCGCTGTCCTGGTCGGCCGCCACCGACAACGTCGCGGTGACCGGCTACGACGTGTACCGCAACGGGGTGCTGGCGGGCAACGCGAGCACCCGGACGTTCACCGACGCGGATCTCGCCGCGGCCACCGAGTACAGCTACACCGTCGCGGCCCGGGACGCGGGCGGCAACACCTCGCCGCTGTCGGCCGCGGTCACCGCCACCACGAAGTCCGGCGGCTCCTCCGGCACCGGTGCGGTGAAGGTCCAGTACAAGAACACCGACTCCTCCGCCACCGACAACCAGATCCGGATGGGCCTCCAGGTCCTGAACACGGGCAGCGCCCCGGTCGACCTGTCCACGGTGACGGTCCGGTACTGGTTCTCCTCCGACGGCGGCGCGAGCACCTTCGGCACGTACTGCGACTACGCCGCGCTCGGCTCGGCGAACATCACCCACAAGGTGGTCGCCGCGACCGGCGCGAAGACCGGCGCCGACCGGTATCTGGAGGTCGGCTTCACCGGTGGCGCGGGCACCCTGGCCGACGGCGCCTCGACGGGCGAGCTCCAGCTGCGCCTCAACAAGAGCGACTGGTCGAACTTCAACGAAAGTGACGACTACAGCCGCGCCACCGGCACCGTGTACGGCGACGCGTCGAAGGTCGCGGCGTACGTGGGCGGGGCACTCGCCTGGGGGATCGAGCCATGAGCGACTACCGCGTCAGAAGCACGGCGGCCGGACGTACCGGCCCCCGGTTCCCGGCTCTGACCGGGGCGTTGGCAGCCTTCCTCCTCGCCGCGGCGGCGATGCTCACCGGCGCCTCCCCGGCCTCGGCGGCCCCGGTCACCGACTGCACCCCGTGGGGGACCACCGAGCTCCGGGGCGGGGAGTACCTGTACCAGCAGAACGAGTGGAACTCCGAGTCCGAGCAGTGCGTCGACGTGGACCCGGACACGGGGTCCTGGAGCGTCACCACGTCCTCGTTCTCGCTGCCGACGAACGGCGCCCCGGCCACGTACCCCTCCAGTTACAAGGGCTGCCACTGGGGTCTGTGCACGGCGGACAGCGGGCTGCCGTTACGGGTGGACGAGCTGGGCAGCGTACGTACCGACTGGTCGACCACCCAGGTCGGCTCCGGCGCGTACAACGTGTCGATGGACCTCTGGTTCAACTCGGCGCCGGTCACCGACGACCAGCCGGACGGCACCGAGCTGATGATCTGGATGAACCACCGCGGCGGTGTCCAGCCCATCGGGTCCCGCACCGCGACCGTCCAGCTCGACGGCCGGACCTGGGACGTGTGGACCGGGCCGGGCGCCTCGGGCTGGAAGGTGATCTCGTACGTGCTGCAGAACGGCGCCACCGAACTCACCGACTTCGATGTGAAGGGCCTGATCGACGACGGTGTCGGCCGCGGCTCGATCAGCCCCGCGCACTACCTGATCGACGCGGAGGCCGGGTTCGAGATCTGGCAGGGCGGCCAGGGCCTGGGGATGGACGAGTTCTCCTTCGCCGCGAGCACGGAGCCGGAGAGCGGCGGGACGACCGGCGCGCTCAAGGCCCAGTACAAGAACAACGACGCGTCGCCCGGCGACAACCAGATCAGGCCCGGCCTCCAACTGGTGAACACCGGCACCACGCCCGTCGATCTGAGCAAGGTCTCCCTGCGCTACTGGTTCAGCGGTGAGTCCGGCGCGGCCTCTTACGGCACCGCGTGCGACTACGCGGTGATCGGCTGCGGCACCGTCACCCACCGGGTGCGGCCGGCCCATTCCCCCGCACCGGGCGCGGACCACTACCTGGAGGCCGGCTTCACGAGCGGCAGCCTGGCCGCGGGCGCCGCCACCGGTGAGATCCAGCTGCGGCTCAACAAGGCCGACTGGTCGGCCTTCGACGAGTCCGACGACTACAGCAGGGCCACCGGCACGGTCTTCGCCGACACCTCGAAGGTCACTGTGTACATCGACGGCGCCCTGGTCTCGGGCACCGCCCCGTGAGAGGCCGCTGAACCCGGCCGGCCACCCCACCGCACTCCCGATGGCGGGACGCCCATCCGCCCCGCTGCACCCGCCATCGGGGTACCACCGACGACCTCACCGACCCACCGCGGACCGCCCGTCTCCGCCGACGGCGGCCGACAGCACCACCCCCACGAACCCGTCTGCGGGGAGCTTCCGCAGACGTACGAGAGGAGCACGGAGCCGCAATGAGAACCAGAGGCACCATCACGCACGGGCTACGCCGAAGGCTGGCCGCACTCTCCGCCCTTGCCATGGGCGCGGCACTGGCGGTCGCCATCCCCACCCCCGCCTCGGCGGCGGCACGGGTGGACAACCCCTATGTGGGCGCCACGGCATACGTGAACCCCGACTGGTCCGCCAAGGCCGCGGCCGAACCGGGCGGCAGCTCCATCGCCGACGAACCGGGATTCGTCTGGATGGACCGCATCGCGGCCATCGAGGGCTCGGCTCAGGCGATGAGCCTGCGCGAGCACCTCGACACCGCACTGGACCAGGGCGCCAACCTGTTCCAGGTCGTCATCTACGACCTGCCGGGACGGGACTGCGCCGCGCTGGCGTCCAACGGTGAGCTCGGACCCACCGAGCTGGACCGGTACAAGGACGACTACATCGACCCGATCTCCGAGATCCTCGCCGACCCGGCGTACGCGAACCTGCGCATCGTCACGATCATCGAGCCGGACTCGCTGCCCAACCTGGTCACCAACGCGGGTGGTTCCGCGGGCTCCACAGAGGCCTGCGCGACCATGAAGGCGAACGGCAACTACGAGAAGGGTGTCGGCTACGCCCTGCACACCCTCGGCGCCATTCCCAACGTCTACAACTACGTCGACGCCGCCCACCACGGCTGGCTGGGCTGGGACTCCAACTTCGTCCCGGCGGCACAGGAGTTCAAGAAGGCCGCCACGTCGGAGGGCGCCACGGTCGCCGACGTCACGGGCTTCATCGTGAACACGGCCAACTACTCGGCTCTCAAGGAGCCGAACTTCAAGGTCACCGACACGGTGAACGGCACCCAGGTCCGCCAGTCCAAGTGGATCGACTGGAACTACTACGTCGATGAGCTGTCGTTCGCCCAGGCGCTGCGCACCGAGCTGGTGAGCCAGGGCTTCGCCTCGAACATCGGCATGCTGATCGACACGGCCCGCAACGGCTGGGGCGGCAGCGGCCGGCCCGCCGGCCCCGGGCCGCAGACCAGTGTGGACGCCTATGTCGACGGCGGCCGGGTCGACCGGCGCATCCACGCGGGCAACTGGTGCAACCAGAGCGGCGCCGGCATCGGCGAGCGTCCCACCAGCGCCCCCGAGCCCGGCATCGACGCGTACGTCTGGGCCAAGCCCCCGGGCGAGTCGGACGGCAACAGCGCCCCCGTCGACAACGACGAGGGCAAGGGCTTCGACCGGATGTGCGACCCCACGTACACCGGTAACGGCCGCAACGGCAACAACCTGACCGGCGCCCTGCCGAACTCCCCGCTCGCGGGTCACTGGTTCTCCGCGCAGTTCCAGGAGCTCGTCCGCAACGCCTACCCGGCGCTCGACGGCACCCCCGGCGGTGGCGGCAATGACACCCAGGCGCCGACCGCGCCCACCGGAGTGACCGTCACGGCGAAGACCAGCGGCAGCGTCTCGCTGTCCTGGACCGCGTCGACCGACAACACCGGCGTGACCGGCTACGACGTGTTCCGCGGCGGGGTGAAGGTGGGCTCCACCACCACGACCTCGTACACGGACACCGGTCTGACGGCCTCGACCGCCTACAGCTACACCATCAAGGCCAAGGACGCGGCCGGCAACGTGTCGGCGGCCTCCGGCGCGCTCTCCGCCACCACGTCGGCGGGCGGCGGGACCGGAACGGGCGCCCTCAAGGTCCAGTACAAGAACACCGACTCCTCCGCCACCGACAACCAGATCCGGATGGGTCTGCAACTGGTCAACACCGGCAGCACCTCGGTGAACCTGTCCACGGTGAAGGTGCGGTACTGGTTCACCCCAGAGGCCGGGGCGTCCACCTTCGGCACCGCGTGCGACTACGCGGTGATCGGCTGCGGAAACCTGACCCACGGTGTGCAGTCCTCCGGCAGCTCCGCGGCCGGTGCCAGCCACTACCTGGAGGTCGGCTTCGGCAGCGGCACGCTCGCCGCGGGCGCCTCCACGGGTGAGATACAGCTGAGGCTCAACAAGAGCGACTGGTCCAACTTCAACGAGGCGGACGACTACAGCCGTTCGACGACCACGAGCTACGCCGACGCGCCGAAGATCGGCGTCTACGTGACCGGCGCGCTCGCCTGGGGCACCGCGCCCTGACCGTCCCGCCCGGGGAACCGACCGGGCTGACCGGCCACCCCACGGCCCGCCCCCTGCCGGACATCCGGCCGGGGGCGGTGCCGTGCCGGGCCGCGGGCCCGGACGCGGTTCCGCCACCACCGGATGGCACACTCCCCCCATGAACACCGCACCGGAGACGACAAGCCATCGGGCAGCGGTCGCATGGACCCTCGCCCTCGCGGCACTCGGAGCAGTCACCGGCCTCGTCTGGGACGGACCGTTCCTCGCCGTCACCTGCGGCCTCTCGCTGGGAGGCGGCGCGGCCCTGGGTACGGCCCTGTCGCGCCGTCGGATGATCACGACCATCCAGGAGGACCGGGGCAAGGCCGTCGCGCTCGGGTACGCCGACGGGATCGGCGAGATGGTGGTGCTGGGGATATCCGCCTACGGGGTCTCCGTCTTCCCGCTCTCCGGCCCCGACGCGGTGCACCCCGCCGAGCGCACGGCGCGCCGCGAGGCCGCGTACCGGCTCACCGCGGCCGACAACCTCCCGCACCACATCCGCGAGGCCGCGGCCGCCGCGCTCGAAGCGATCGACGAGGAACGCGACGTGGAGGCCCGGTCCGCCATCGAGGACCTCATGAAGGCCGTCCACGAACAGCGCCGCGCCGCCTGACCTCCGATGCGGCCCCGGCCCCGGGGCCCGCAGGATGTGGTCGGCCGGCCGCCCCCACGCCGAAGAGCTCATCGCCCGGACGCATCCCGGCTGCATCGACCCGCCCGATGGCGGGTAGACGGGACGACGGCTGCACATAAGGTGTCATCTGCTGAGGTCTCCACTGACCTGGCAAAACGCAGCTGTGGAGCCGATCCGGCCGAACTGGGAGCCGCCCCGTGTTCTATTACCTGCTCAAGTACGTCGTCCTGGGGCCGCTGCTGCGGTTGTTCTTCCGCCCCGTCATCGAGGGCACGGAGCACATTCCGGCGGACGGCGCGGCGATCGTCGCCGGTAATCATCTGTCGTTCTCCGACCACTTCCTGATGCCCGCGATCATCAAACGCCGTATCACCTTCCTCGCGAAGGCCGAGTACTTCACCGGTCCCGGGGTGAAGGGCCTGCTGACCGCCGCGTTCTTCCGGAGCATCGGCCAGATCCCGGTGGACCGGTCCGGCAAGGAGGCGGGGCAGGCGGCGATCCGCGAGGGGCTCGGCGTGCTGAGCAGGGGTGAGCTGCTGGGCATCTATCCGGAGGGCACCCGTTCGCACGACGGACGGCTCTACAAGGGCAAGGTCGGGGTCGCGGTCATGGCGATCAGGGCGCAGGTGCCGGTGGTGCCGTGCGCCATGGTCGGCACGTTCGAGATCCAGCCGCCCGGCAAGGTCGTACCGCGCATCAAACAGGTCACCATCCGCTTCGGCCCGCCGCTGGACTTCTCCCGCTACGCCGGTCTGGAGAACGAGAAGGCAGCGATCCGGGCGGTCACCGACGAGATCATGTACGCGATCCTCGGCCTCTCCGGCCAGGAGTACGTCGACGAGTACGCGGTCAAGGTGAAGACCGCCGAACAGGCGGAACGTCCGGGAAAGTTCCCCAGACTCCGACGCTGAGGGCGGATTCGCGGTCCGTGAACCCCGCTGGTCGGGGCTCCGTACCGGCCCTAGCGTGCGGTGCATGAGCAAAGTACACGCATGGGTGCTGGGAGCGACGGGCCAGATCGGGCGGGCCGCGGTGCGCTCACTCGTCGAGGACGGCTGGACGGTGACCGCGGCCTCGCGCGGCGGCGGCCGTGACGACCGCTGGGACGAGGGAGTACGCACGGCGGCTCTGGACCGCGACGAGGAGGGCGCGCTCGCTGCGGCGCTCGGTGACGGCTGCGACGTACTGGTCGACATGGTGGCGTACGGAGGGCAGCACGCCCGGCAGCTGACGGACCTCGCGGACCGGATCGGGTCGGCCGTGGTCGTCTCCAGCGGTGCGGTGTACGAGGACGACCGCCGCCGCAGTTTCGATACGCAGGGCGAGCCCGACGGGTCGCCGTGCTATCCCGTACCGATCCCGGAGTCGCAGCCCACCGTCCCACCGGGCGAGGACACGTACGGGACGCGGAAGATCCAGCTGGAACGGGATCTCCTCGCGGCGGGGGACACACTGCCCGTCACGCTGTTGCGGGCGGGCGCCGTTCACGGTCCGTACTGCCGCTCACCGCGCGAGCTCTACTTCGTGAAACGCGCTCTGGACGGCCGCGCCCGGCGCGTGCTGGCGTACGGGGGAAAGTCGCGCTTCCATCCGCTGCACGCCGCCAACGCCGCCGAACTGATCCGGCTGGCCGCCCTGCGGCCCGGCTCCCGGGTGCTCAACGCCGCCGACCCCCAGGCGCCGACGGTCGCGGAGATCGGCGAGGCGGTCGACGCGGTACTGGGGCGGGAGACGGAGACCGTGCTGATGCCGGGCGCCGCCGCGCCCGGCGGCGTCGGTCTGTCGCCCTGGGGCGCCCCGCATCCCATCGTGTACGACATGACGGCCGCCGAACGCGAGCTCGGCTACCGGCCGGTGACGGGCTATACCGAGTCGCTCCCGGAATCCGTCGAGTGGATCACCGCGCACCTGGCGGGGCGTGACTGGACGGACGCCTACCCCGCCATGGCGCGGGCGTACGGCACAGGGCTCTTCGACTACGCGGCGGAGGACGCCTGGCTGGAGCGGTACGACCGGACGGGGTGACACGGCGTTCAGCCGGCCGCGGCCGTCAGCTCGTCGTGCGCACGGTCCAGCACGGCCCGCAGCTCCCTCGCGTCGGCGGCCACCGCCGTCACCAGCACGGCGGGTCCGGCGAGGCGGGTGAGCACGGTGGTCGGCCCCAGCAGTCCGCTCTCCGGAGCCTTGTCATCGAACGAGGGTTCCACGAAGAGCAGTTGACCGACGGCCCGATGGCCGCCGAGCACGGCCGGGCCGTCCCAGCCGCCGGGGGCGCCGGGCCCGTACGCCACCTGCTGGTCCAGGAGCGGGCGCCCGGCACGGCGGACGGTGAGCCTGCTGAGAAGGGTGCCGGGGCTCTCCCCGTGGCGGCCGAGGATCTGCTCCTCGCGCAGCACCAGCCGCGCGGTGGGCGCGAGTTCGGCGGTGGTGCGCATGATGAGTTCGCTGCCGTGCGCGGAGATGAGCTGTTCCGGAAGCCAGTTGAGTGCCGCCCCCTCCCCCGCCGTGAGCCGTACCTCGTAGTGGGCGGGTCCGGACTCCGGCCCGGGGCCGGGCAGGGCGACGGTGGCCGCCGCCGAGCCGACGGTGAGCCGGGCTCCGGGCTCGGCCCGCGCCTCGATGGCGAGCCGGTCGCCGCCGAGCGGTCCGCTCATCGCGCCGACGACGGTGACGCGGGCCGATCCGGGTGACCCGGACCTGGTCCGCCGCAGGGCGAGCGGCCCCTCGCTCTCCAGAACGGGCAGCGACGTGCCGCCCCGGTTGTCGCGTACGGCGGTGATGCGGGCGGTGGCCCGGACGCTCATGCGTTCCAGGAGGCGAGCTGCCCCCGTACCCAGGCGGCGACGGGTCCGACGCCTTCGCCGGAGGTGAGCGAGGTGAGCAGGACGGGCAGTTCGCCCCGCTGTTGTGCGGCGTCGCGCGCCATCCGGCCGAGGTCGGAGCCGACGTAGGGGGCCAGATCGGTCTTGTTGATCACGAGCAGGTCGGAGGTGGTGACGCCGGGCCCGCCCTTGCGCGGGATGTCGTCACCGCCGGCCACGTCGATGATGAAGATCTGGGCGTCGACGAGCCCCTTGGAGAAGGTGGCCGTGAGGTTGTCGCCGCCGGATTCGACGAGGATGAGGTCGAGCGGCCCCACCGCGTCCTCCAGGTCCTCGACGGCTTCGAGGTTGGCGGATATGTCGTCGCGGATGGCGGTGTGCGGGCAGGCGCCGGTCTCCACGGCCTGGATCCGCTCGGGCGGCAGTACCGCGTTGCGCAGGAGGAACGCGGCGTCCTCGCGGGTGTAGATGTCGTTGGTGACGACCGCGAGGGACAGCTCGTCGCGCAGGGTGCGGCAGAGTGCGGCCACGGTGGCGGTCTTGCCGGAGCCGACCGGTCCGCCGAGCCCGATGCGCAGGGCCCGCCGGGTGCCGTCGGGGCGTGCGGCGTCGGCACCGACCGCGGCCGGGCCGGGGTGGGAGTGGTCGAGGTGCATGGTGCGGCTCCTGGGCTGTGTCGGGGCAACGAGCGGGTCTGCGGGGCGGGGCGGGGCGGTTACGGGCAGGGTCAGGAGGCGAACAGCCGGACCGGCCAGGCGGCGTGGGCCTCGGCGGTGATGTCGAGCAGCGGGGCCGAGGCGGCGGGCAGGTCGTCGATGCTGCCGCGGGCGGCGGCGGCCGCCAGTCCGGCGACGTGGTCGAGGTCGGGGGCGAGCCGGGCGAGGACCGCGGTGGCGTCGAACGGGTTGAGGGAGAGCAGCCGGACGACCGCCGTGGCCGGTCCGCTGACCGCTTCGTACGCGACGCAGTGCGCGGCGTCCTCGGGCCCGAGCCCTGCCGCGCGGGCGGTGAGGCCCAGCACGACGGGCTGATGGGCGCCGCGCGGGCGGTCCCGCGCGAGCGCGTCGAGTTCGCCGCTGGGCCAGGTCGCGCGGGCTGCCCGCATCAGCTGGCGGCCGAGCCTGCGCGCGACCGCGCGCAGCGCCGGTGAGGGGGTGCGGGCGTCGGCGGCCTCGTCGAGGGCGAGCGGGTCGTGCCCGTGGGCGGCCGCCGCGGCGAGCGCCGCGGCGGTGAGCCCGGTGGTGTGGAGGCGGCCCCGGCAGAAGTCGGCGAGGTCCTCTGCGTTGCGGATGCGTCCTGCCCCGACGGCCGGTTCGGCGCCACCGGAGTGGGCGTGGCCGCCGGCGGGGAACCGGCCGTCGGCCAGGACGAGCAGGGCTGCACGGCTCATCAGGTGACCGTTCTCAGAAGAGGAAGTAGCGCTGGGCCATGGGGAGTTCGGTGGCGGGGTCCGGTTCGACCCGTTCGCCGTCGATGGTCACGGCGAAGCTGTCGGGGTCGACGTCGACCCGCGGCAGCGCGTCGTTCTCGCGCATGTCGGCCTTTCCGACCCCGCGGGTGCTGGTGATCGGGACGAACCGCTTCCCGAGTGCGAGCCGCTCCGGCAGGCCGTCCTCGATGGCCGCCGCTGCCACGAAGTTGAACGAGTTGGCGGCCGGCGCCCGGCCGACGGCGCCGAACATGGGCCGGGGCAGGACGGGCTGCGGCGTGGGTATGGAGGCGTTGGCGTCGCCCATCTGCGCGTACGCGATCTGGCCGCCCTTGATGACGGTCTGCGGCTTCACCCCGAAGAACGCCGGTTCCCACAGCACCAGATCGGCGAGCTTGCCGGTCTCGACGGAGCCGACCTCCTGGTCGAGGCCCTGGGCCACCGCGGGGTTGATGGTGTATTTGGCGACATAGCGACGGACGCGGTGGTTGTCCGCGCGCCCGTCGCCCGGCAGCGCGCCGCGGCGCCTCTTCATCACGTGCGCGGTCTGCCAGGTGCGCAGGACGACCTCGCCGATGCGGCCCATGGCCTGGGAGTCGGACGAGATGATCGAGATGGCGCCGAGGTCGTGGAGGATGTCCTCCGCCGCGATGGTGGAGGGCCGGATCCGTGATTCGGCGAAGGCCAGGTCCTCCGGTACGGCCGGGTTGAGGTGATGGCAGACCATCAGCATGTCGAGGTGTTCCTCGATGGTGTTGACGGTGTGCGGCCTGGTCGGGTTGGTGGAGCTGGGCAGGACGTACGGCTCCGAGACGACGCTGATGATGTCGGGCGCGTGCCCACCGCCCGCCCCTTCGGTGTGGTACGCGTGGATGGAGCGCCCGGCGATGGCGGCCAGGGTGTCGGCGACGAACCCTGCCTCGTTGAGCGTGTCGGTGTGGATGGCCAGCTGCGCGCCGGTCTCCTCGCAGACGCCGAGGCAGGCGCCGATGACGGCCGGCGTCGCCCCCCAGTCCTCGTGGATCTTGAAGCCGAGTGCACCTGCCCGCAGTTGGGAGTGCATGGCGTCACGGGACATGGTGTTGCCCTTGCCGAGCAGACCGATGTTGAGGGGGTAAGCCTCCAGCGCCGCGAACATCCGGGCGAGGTGCCAGGGGCCCGGGGTGATGGTGGTGGCCTTGGTGCCCTCGGCCGGGCCGGTGCCGCCGCCGACGAGGGTGGTGATGCCGGAGGAAAGTGCCTGGTCCATGAGGGTCGGCGAGATGAAGTGCACATGCGCGTCGATGGCGCCCGCGGTGATGAACTTCCCGTTGCCCGCGATGATCTCGGTCTCCGGGCCGATGACCAGCTCCGGATGGACACCGTCCATGGTGTCCGGGTTGCCGGCCTTGCCGATGCCGGTGATCCGGCCGTCGCGGATGCCGATGTCCGCCTTGACGATGCCCCAGTGGTCGATGATGACGGCGCCGGTGACGACCGTGTCGGGGGCGCCCTCCGCGCGGGTGGTGCGCGCCTGGCCCATGGACTCACGGATCACCTTGCCGCCGCCGAACACCGCCTCGTCGCCCGCGAGTCCGGGTCCGCCGCTGCGGTCCTCCTCGATCTCCACGAGCAGATCGGTGTCGGCGAGACGGATCCGGTCGCCGGTGGTGGGACCGAACAGGTCCGCGTACACGGCGCGATGGAGTTCAGCCATCGAGAGCACCTCCGGTCTCGCCGCGCAGACCCGGGACGATCCGCCGTCCGGCCAGGGGGACGAGTTCGATGTCGACGGGTATGCCGGGCTCGAAGCGGACGGCGGTTCCGGCGGCGATGTTCAGCCGCAGACCGCGGGCTGCCGTCCGGTCGAACTCCAGGCCGGGGTTGGCCTCGGCGAAGTGGTAGTGCGAGCCGACCTGGACCGGCCGGTCGGCTGCGTTGAGCACGGTGAGTCGCGTGACGGGCCGCCCCGCGTTGAGCGGCACCGGCCCGTCCGCGTACAGGATCTCGCCCGGGGTCATCGGCGGCCCGTCAGACGATCGGGTCGTGGACGGTGACGAGCTTGGTGCCGTCCGGGAAGGTCGCCTCGACCTGCACGTCATGGATCATCTCGGCTATGCCGTCCATGACGTCGTCGCGGCTGAGCACCTTGCGCCCGGACGCCATCAGTTCCGTGACCGTGCGGCCGTCGCGGGCACCCTCCATCAGATGGGAGGTGATGAGGGCCACCGCTTCCGGGTGGTTGAGCCGCAGCCCGCGGGCACGGCGCTTCTCCGCCACATCCGCGGCTACGTGAATGAGCAGACGTTCCTGCTCGTGCGGGGTCAGTTGCACGTGTCCACCTCACAGTCGTCCGCCCAGTACCGGCCCTGGGCGCAGCGCGACACTAGTCGCCCTCAACAGACTGTTGAATGCCGAACCGGTGTCACGCGGCGAGGTATTGCACGTTAGAGCCGAAGTTTTTCCGACGCGTTAACTGGTCTTTTGCACATCCATGGACATGAGCCCCCACAGCCCGTCCTCCAGGGTCTCGGGGCCGAGGTCACCGAACATGGCCGTCTGGACGATGAATCCCTGGGCGGTGGCGATCAACGTGCGGACGACCTGCTCGTCCGGCACGTCGGCGGTGAGCACGCCCTGCTCCCGGTACAGCCCGACCAGCTCGGACCAGGACGCCCGCAGCCCGTCGTACGCCTCGGTCAGGGTGGCCGCCAGCCGTTCACTGCGCAGGGTCTCGGACCACACCTGCACGATGAGCCCGGCGTACGCCCGCCGGTCCAGCCCGCGCCCGCCGTCCACGCCTTCGGCGAAGAGGGTGCGCACCACGCGGCCGATCAGCACATCGGGCGTGGGCGGCGGGCTGACCTGGGCCGCCCGCTCGAACGCCTGCCGGACACCACCGACCGCCTCCCCGGCGATGGCCGCGATCAGATCCTCCTTGCCACTGAAGTAGCGGTAGACCGCGCCGGCCGACAGCCCGACCTCCTTCAGCACGTCCTGCATCGAGGTGCCGTGGAACCCGTCGCGGGCGAAGCAGCGCGCGGCGCCGTCGAGGATCTGCCGGCGGCGGGCGTCGAGGTGTTCCTGGGATACACGGGCCATACCCCAATGTAAAACGAACATTCCTTCTTGACAAGCCTCCGGCGCCGGCGGGACAGTGGACCTCACGTAAAACGAACGATCATTCTCTTTGAATCGAGGCGCCCGTCATGCCCACTGCCCCCAACCGTCGCCTGGTGGCGGTCGTCCTCCTGGTGCCCGCCGTGGTGGCCCTCGCCCTCTGGGCCTTCGCCTGGCCCGCCGCCCGGATGGCCCCGCGCGAACTGCCCGTCGGCGTCGTCGGCTCCGGACCGGCCGCCGACCAGCTCCAGGAACGGCTCGAAGAGCACGACGGCGCTTTCGAGATCCACCGCTACGGCTCCGGGGCCGCCGCCCGTACCGCGATCGAGCACCGCTCCGTATACGGAGCGGTGGCAGTGACCGCGAACGGCCCCCAGCTGCTGACCGCGACCGCGGCGAGCCCGGTGGTCGCCCAGCTGCTGCACGACGCGGTCACCGCCCAGGCCCCGGACGGCGTCGCGGTCCCGGTGACGGACGTGGTGGCGGCACCGGCCGCGGATCCGCGCGGCAGCGTCCTGGGAGCGAGCATCCTGCCCCTGGCGATCGCGGGCGTGGCCGCCGGCGCCGCGGTGACCCTGCTGGGCCTGCGCGGCGGCCGGGCGGTCACGGCCCTGCTCGGGGTCGCCGTCCTCGTGGGCATGGTGTCCGCCGCACTCACGGACAGCTGGCTCGGGGTGATGGCCGGCGACTGGTGGAGCGAGGCGGGCGCGTTCGGACTCACGGTGCTCGCGATCGGCGCGACGGTGGCCGGGCTCGCCGCACTGATCGGCACCGCGGGCGTCGGGCTGGGGTCGCTGCTGATGGTGCTGGTGGGCAACCCCTTCTCTGGCGTCACCAGCGCACCCGAACTGCTCCCCCGGCCGGTCGGCATGGTAGGCCAGTGGCTTCCGCCGGGCGCGGGCGGATCACTGCTGCGGTCCGTCGCGTTCTTCGACGGCAACGCGGCGGGCCGGGCACTCCTGGCCCTCACCCTGTGGGCCGCCCTGGGGCTGACCGCGGTGCTCATCGGCGGCCGCCGCACGACCGCGACCACGCACTCCGCCGCCGAACCCGAGCGCCACCCCGCACTGGCCGGCTGACACCTCCAGGACACGCTGTGCACCCCTGCCCTCCACGGGCGGGGGTGCGCGGCGTTTCCGTGTCAGTTCCCCGGATCGTGCTGCCGCCGGTGCTCCGCGGCGATTCCGAAGCGGTGCCGTTCGCCGGGAGTGGATTGCAAAGAGCCGATCGAGGAGACCGAGCTGATCACCTGCTCCTGCTCCGCCGCCTCCTCGCCCTCAAGCCGCTCCAGGTCAGCGGCCGATACGAACGCCACGAGCGGCTTGCCGTGCCGCGTCACGACCACCCGCTCACCGCCGTAGACGACACGGTTGATCAGTTCGGCGAGCTCAGCTCGGGCTTGCGTCACCGGAATCTCGTAGGCCATGCTCCCTAGCTTATGCAACGTCCATCTTGTCCGCTGTGGTGGAGAGCGACGGCGAATGTGCGCACCTGGTGATCTCGTAGGGGAACCAGTACAGCCGGCATGAGGTGTAAGGGGTGAACTCCTCGATGCTGGTCATCGCCCCTATCCCGGACGGGATCCGGACCAGGTCGCTGCCGTGGAGCACGAAACGCTTGACCGCAGTCAGCTTGGCAATGCTCGGTGGCAAGGTCACGATCTGCCGCCGTTCCACTGGGCTGAGCTCAACCAAGGGACGGACCTCCTCCCGTCCGTCGGTCGCAGCCTCATCAACCAGCTCCAGCAGTCGCTGCCACCCAGGGGCCGAAGTGTCCTGAGACTCGGCGTGGAAGGCGACGCGCGCCCGCGAATGCAGCCTGGCCTGGTCGAAGCACCTGCACTCGTCCCGATAGGTGGCCCCCCACCGACGCCGGGTCCGATGTGTCGCCCGACCCCGACTCCCGTGCCCGCCCGTCGAATTCACCTTCCGTTCACGGGACAACCTTCTGCGCGTCGCGGGTGTCTCCTATGCGAGCTCTCACACCTCGTACGCCACTGGCTCCGCGTACGCGACCAAGGAGAATTTCGTGGGCATTCGCGCCATGCTGGCCGTAGCCGTCTGTGCTGCCACGGCTTTGTCGGGCGGCACGGCCGTCGCAGCTCCCGGCGGCACGTCCGCGGGTACGGCCGGACGTACAGCAGCTACCACCGTGCGCGAGGACTTCAACGGGGACGGCTATCAGGACCTCGCCGTCGCCGCCCCCGCCGCCACGGTGGCCGGCCATTCCTGGGCCGGTTACATCACCGTCAGCTACGGCTCGGCCAAGGGCCTGACGACAGCGAACACCACGGTCATCGATCAGAACACCCCGGGCGTGCCGGGGGTGCCCGGTGACGATCACGGCTTCGGCTACCGGATGTTCGCCGAGGACCTCGACCACGACGGGCTGACCGACCTCGCCCTGGTCACCCATGAATCGTTCTTGTTCGAAGGCTCCGCCATCAACGGCTCCGTCATCGTGCTGTGGGGCCGCACCGGCGGCATCACCGGGCAGGGCGCGGCCCGTATACCGGCTTCGAGCGACACCCAGGTGGGCGACAACCTCACCGCCGGTGACTTCGACGGCGACGGGACGAGGGACCTGATGATGCTTCACGGCGACGACGGGGATTTCCGCAGCGTGCTCTACGGGCCGTTCACCCGGGCCGGGGCACCCGCCCGCGAGCAGCGGATCAACATGTTCAGCACGGACAACTCCATGTCGAACACCGCGGCCGGGGACTTCAACGGCGACGGCATCGACGACCTGTGCACGTTCTACGTGTACGAGAACCACGCCGAGGGCGGCAAGCTGTGGCTGGGCACCCCGAAGGGCCTCTCCACGAAGTCCACCCCGCTCCCCGGCGCCGCGGCCACAGCGGTCGGTGACTTCGACAAGGACGGCAAGGACGACCTCGCCACCCGGGTGATCCCGAACGGCATCACGGAGGACCTGCCCACGGACCCCGGCACCGTCAAGATCTACTACGGTTCCGCGTCCGGGCCGAGCACGACCCGGACCAGGACGATCACCCAGGACACCACGGGCGTGCCCGGGGCGAGCGAGAAGGGCGACCAGTTCGGCGCCCGGCTCGGGGCGGGTGACGTGAACGGCGACGGGTACGCCGACCTGGCCGTGGGGGTGCCCTTCGAGGCCATCGAGTCGGTCAAGGGAGCGGGCGCGGTGGTGCTGCTGAAGGGCGGCGCGGGCGGTCTGAGCGGCACCGGCGCCAAGTCGTTCCACCAGGACACGACCGGCATGCCGGGGGTGGCAGAGAGCGGTGACCACTTCGGCGGCTCGGTCCGGCTGCTCGACATCACCGGCGACGGCAAGGCGGATCTGGCGGCCGGCGCCCCCGACGAGGACCTCGACGCGGTCGCGGACGGCGGTGCGGTGTGGTCGCTGCGCGGTGCCGCCGCCGGCCTGACCACGACGGGCGCCTTCGCGTTCAACCCGGTCGACCTGGGCGCCCTCGTGCCGGGAGCCCGGTTCGGTCTGGACCTGTCCAACGACAACGGGCCGAACATCGGATGACGGGCAGCGGGTCGCTGCCGCCGGCCGGTGGCAGCGACGATGGGATGGTCCCGTGATCAGGGGGAGCCGTTGCATCAGTGCAGCCTGGCGTTCTTGATGACGTTGATGGTGGCGGGTGCGGCTCCCCCGATCAGCCCGATGCCTCCCAGTCCGGCTGCGGCAGGGATGTGTTCGCTCCGGCCGGTGACTGCGAGGACCACGGCGCTGGCAGCGGCTAGCAGAGCCGTGAGCGATCCAGCGGCCTGAATCACCCGGGAGAGCCTGCTCTGCGGTGCTGCCGCTGTACCGTCCTCATTGGTCATTTTGGTCATTCATGCGCCATCAATCTCAGTGTTCGACTAGGACACGTCCCACCACGACCACCTGGGGAGTTCTCCCGCAGCACCACGCTCGCCAGAGCATCGGTGCAGCAGGAGGGCTCCCCAACATCGTTGTGGGGGACGTTTGTTGAAACCAGCGGCTTCACTCCGCATCTGGATCACGTTCCCGCGTAGACACGCCCGAAGGCCACTGCGGCTTGGCCGAAAGGTGATCTGACAGGGTGTTCTGGAGCCCCTGCCCGCTCCGCCGGCGCCGCCCTGCTGATCCGCTCAGCGGCGGGCGAGAGCCTCCGGGAGACGGTCCTCAGCAACGAAGTATGTGAAGCTGGACCGCTGACCGATCGTGTGACGAGCGTTCAGTTGAGGATCGTGTAGGAACGGTCAAAGGGGTCAACCAGTGCTTGCAGACGTGTGCCTGCAGACAGACCGGCGCCACCGGTGCGGCTTTGAGTCACTTCGAAGGGTTCGAATCCGAGCCCGCTGACCCGCATGGCCACCTCGTAGGTGTGCCCTTCATCCGACGCTGTGAGGGTAGCGGTGAGAACTTCCGCGGTCGCTCGGACACCAACGGCTTCAAGGCGTCGGGTTCCCGCGCGGTTGCGGCCGGCCAGAAGCCACAACGCGATACCCCCAGGAACGCTTACAGCTGTGGTGAGCGTTCCGGCGAGCAGAACGATCCAGTGACGATCGGGAAGCAGCGGCGTGACAGCGAGTACGGCCGGTCCGCAGGAGACGACCAGGGCCGCTACACCTTTCATGAGCACCGCACCGACGCCGTTGAGGGTCGAGACCTGGGAGGGTTGGGCCCCGCTGCTGGTGACCATCCCCGTAAGTTAGCCGCATGGTCCGGGTCGTGGCCACAGCAAAGAGGCTCGGGGGCCAGCAGATCGATCCGGGCCCTTCGAGGACAGCCCAGTACGACCCGTCGCCGGTCTCTGGGTCTCCGCGTGGTCCGGCTTCGGTGACAAACGGTCCAGGACCGATGTCAGCGGACAATGTCTTCGCGGAGCACGTCCTCTCGCCTACGGTCGTCTTCATGAACAGCGACGGAGTAGTGGTGGATGAGGCGGTCCGTGCGGCGTGGGACACCTACCGGGTCCTGGAGAGGCGGACGCCCGCCAAGGAGCGCCGGCAGGCGCAGCAGCGGGTGAAGACCGTGACGGACTCCGTCGGGCGTGAGGAGATCTCGCGGGGCACGGTGTTCCTGGTGGGGGTGCTGACCGGGTACCTGATCGCTGAGCCGCCCGGGGGCGGGGAGCAGCTCGATCCACTCAATGACCTCATTCCTGCCGTGATCCGCCGGCTGCCCTCCTTCGAGATGGCCGACCCGGAGCAGGTGCCGATGGTGACCGGAGTCCTCATGGCAGCCGCCATGGGCATGGATACCGTGGCCTGGCGCGACCGGTTCGGGACGATCCCGCCGAAGGAGGCCATGGTCCACGGCTTCGTACTCTGGCTGCTCGCGGACCTCTTCGACTCCATGGTCGATAAGCCGGGAACCATCGACCAGTTGATGCGCGAGACCTTCGAGACCATGGACACCTCGGAAGGCTGACGTGGTGGTGGGACTTCGTCAGCCGTCTGCCCGGCGCGGCGCCGCCTACCCAGCACCGACGCCCGGATCAGCTCTGCAGGCGCTGAGACCAATCAGTGGTGCACGCAACTCCGTACGCGCTGGAGCATATGGACAGCTGGCCCGGCCGTGGCCTTCTTCCCACGGCCGCTGCGCTTACCGAAGGCACTCCACCAGCCTTTGTCCCTGCAGATCCGCCAGGCGGTCCGCTCAGCCATCGGCTCACCGGCGGCCCGGGCCTCGTCGAGAAGGAAGCGGTGACCGAACTCGGGATCATCGCGATGCGCGTCGAACAGGACGTTGCCCCGGTACGCCTCGGCGAGCTCGGAACCTGTGACCGGCGAGGCCGGCCACCGGGAGTAGGCCTGGCGGGCCGGCCCGAGTACCCGGCACGTCACCGCCACCGGCACCAGCACCAGCACCCGGTGAGGGGCAGCGGCGGTGACCGGCTCGCGGACGAACGGGTACATCATTTTGGCGGCAGGTTCGCCTGCGACAGATACGCCGCAGCCCTCCGCAGGACCTCGTTCTCCTGCTCCAGCAGCCGGATGCGTTTGTGGGCCTGGATCCCTCATCGGTGCCTGCACGGCGCAGCCACTTCGACAGCGTGATCGAGTGGACGCCGAAGCCGGCGGCGATCTGTCCCAGCAGGACGCCGGGCTCACGGTTGCGCGCGACCCGCACGACGTCCTCGCGGAACCCCTTCGGATCCGGCTTGGGCACCGCAACATCCTTCCAGGCCGCCTCTCAGCAAGCCAGGTCAGGTGTCACCTATCCGTCCAGCAGTCCCTCTCGCCCCGTGGAACGTCGTCGAGGTCAGGGACTTCCTTCTCAGCATCCAGGGCGAACGTCTGCTCGCTTCACTCATACTCTGCCTCATGGGCCTCCGCCCCGCCGAGGTCGCCGGACTGCGCTGGGAGGACGTCAGCTTCGACGGCGGGATACCAACTCCGTACTTCGCGGGTGGCAATGGATGATGGGTTCCAGCGGGCATGCGCAGTCGTATGCCCTGCGGTTATCGGCGACCATCCTGTGCGCGCTCGCTGCGCCGGAGGGCCCGATGCCGCTTGCCCGGCAGGGTGGCGGCCAACTCGCCCACCAGGGAGACGTCGTGGCACGTGCCATCCCGGCCGCCCCGGCACCACCACACCGGTGGGCCTGCCGAGTCTGCTTCGCTCTGGCACCAGCCATCGGTGGTTCCTGCGGGCCGAGGGTGCATTCCGATGTTGTGTGCCGAGCAGATCGGCCAGACCTGCCAGAGCAGCTCCGCGAGGGTTTCTTGCGCCGCATCCGCGATCACGGACAGGACCGTCGCCGCATCGTCCGGCTCTGGCGGGTCGTCCTCCTCCAAGTCGCACGAATTGACCGAGTTGCCGTGCCAACGGCCGTCCGGCATCGCCACGTAGATCTGATCTCTATCGTTGGATCCCCGGGGCAGCGGCTCGCAAGACGGGGCAAGCATCAGTATCAGCGCGTCCTGGCCTGGCAGGGTTGCCATCAGGTCGCGGTTGACCACGGCGAGCGCGGCCTCCAACTTCGGCCACTGGCCGGGCTCGACTCGCCTGGGTTCCGGGAGATGCTGCCACTCGTGACCAGGACCGATACTGAAATGCGACATGTAGTTCACCGAGGCATCGTCCCAGCCATTCCATTGCTCACCGGTGGCTGAGGGCGAAACTCTTCTCCCTGCTAAGGCCGTTCAGGTCTCTGGCCAGCGGGGCTGTGGGTTCGAGGCCGAGGAGGTCGAGCTGGATACCCGGGGTGATGACGGTCGCGCGCAGATACGGCGACTTCAAAGGCCTGCTGGCCGTCACCCCCCTCTTCGTGCAGGACAACAAGCGCGTCGCCGCGCTGAATTGCGGTGATCGCGCTGGGATCGGCCTGTTCGGGAGTGCGAGTGGTCAGCAGCGCATACCAGCCGTCGACGGCTGCCGCGGGCTGGAGTACGTCTTGGTCGAAGTGCCAGGACAGGGTGGGCCGGCCGGTTTCGCCGGTGGTGATCTCGGTGTGCAGGCAGCCGGAGACCCGGCGGGTCTTGGTGATCACGCCGACGCGTGCGCTGATCTTCCCGGCGGGGTTGTAGGAGCGGCCGCCGGCTGAGTGCTGAAGCTTGTCGAGGTCCTCGCGGGCCTTGGCCAGGCGTTTGTCACGGCCCGCTGCTGGCCTTTGGCGTTGTCGGCGGAGTGCACCAGGATCCGGCGTATCTCAAGCGGAGGATCGCTCTCGCGGGCCCGGCCAGCAGATGGGTGTCCTCCGGGATCCGGTAGGTCTCGTGCGCTCCGGGGGGTGTCCTCGCCGCGGGCCGGGGTGTCGTCCATGACGGAGGCCGGTTCAGGGCCGAGGGCGGCGTAGGCCGCGTCCTCGACCTTGGAAGCGGGGGCCGGGGCGATGAAATCGGTCCCGGCCTTGATCAGGGCAGTGACGTTGCCGTACGAGATGAGCTTGCAATCGGCGATCAGCAAGAACTTCTTCGGCCTGGCCATCGCGCGCAGACTCTTCATGGTGCCGGTGATCTGCGAGATCTCCGCGGCTCCGCCCTCGATGACGCGGGACAGCAGCGGGATGCCGCCGCGCCGGTCACCGCCAGTCCGGTCTGGGTCTGCTTGAGGTCGCGGCGGCGGCCCTTGGGACGGCCGTGCTTGATGCGGGGATATTCCTCGGCCGGGTAGGCGCCATACAGCGACATCGATGTCATGTCCCAGTGGAACGTGGAGACATCAATGCCGAACTCGCTGATCGCCCGGGCCCGACGCTGTCGGTGATCTCCGTCAGGTGCGAGGCAACGGCATCCGGGGCCCGGCCCAGATGGTCGTCGTTGAGCAACTCCGGCTCGATCGCGAAGTCTTCCTCCACCGTCCACTCCCCGGCCCAGCGATCCACCCGCCACAAGTGCGTGGGCGCGGTCAGCCAGTTGACCACCACCTCATAGCCTTCTGTACGTCCTGTACATTTTCTACAGACGCGCGCGCAGGCGGCCTCACGGACCCCTGCGCGCCCCGGAGGAGAGGTCTTCGCCATGTACCGCCCCGCCGCCCGCTACGTACTGCCCGAGTTCACCGAGCGCACGTCCCAGGGGACCCGCACGCTCGACCCGTACTCCAAGCTGCTGGCCGAACGGGTCGTCTTCCTGGGCACTCCGGTCGACGACGTCGCGGCCAACGACCTGGTCGCCCAGTTCATGTACCTGGAACACAACGAACCCGACCGGCCCATCCAGCTCTACATCAACTCCCCCGGCGGCTCGTTCGGAGCCATGACCGCCGTCTACGACACGATGGCGTTCCTCACCTGCGAGGTGGAGACCTTCTGCCTCGGCCAGGCGGGCGCCGCAGCGGCCGTACTGCTGGCCGCGGGAGCCCCCGGCCGACGGCACGCGCTGCCCGGCGCACGGGTCGTGCTGCAGCAGCCGGAACTCGCCGAACCGGTACAGGGACAGCCATCCGATCTGGAGATCGAGGCCCGGGAACTGGCCAGGATGCGCGAGACGCTGACGGGCATGCTGGTCCGTCACACCGGCCGCTCCGCCGAACAGGTCACCGCCGACACCGAGCGCGATCTCATCCTCGACGCCGAGGGCGCCAAGGCCTATGGGCTGATCGACCACATCGTGCAGAGCCGGGGGCCCGTGCCGCCGCCGCCCGTCGCGCGGTGAACCCCCGATGCAGCCACCGGAGTTCCCGCCGCTGCCCGCCCTGACCCGCGCGGAGGGCGAGTTCATCGACCGCTATCTGCAAGTCGTCGACCAGGTGGGCCGGATCAATCCGGCCCACGCCGACGACACCTACCGGGCCCTGCGCGCCGCGCAGGCGCTCGCCTCGCACGCCGCGGCGCTGCGGGACGCGCTCGCGTTGATGCATGAGCGGGGTGAAGCCCGGATCCACTCCGCCACGTTGACGCGGGCGCTGCGGGTACTGGACGGCGAGCGTCGCGCCGGGCGGGTCACCGTGCCGCCGGCCCGGACGAGTTGATCAACTCACCTGCGCCGACACGCCCGACGGGTGGACCGAATTATCTCGCTCGTTCGGCGTAGGCGATACCTCGCACGAGGGACAGCTCAACTTGCGCTTTCGAGATGGGCTATGGGTGAAATCTCCCGTTCCGCCGCTGGTACGGCACCGGCAGGGGGCCTCCGGCAACGCCCCGAAAGGCCCCCTGTCCACCCGAACAGCCCAGCCGTGACGAGCCTCACATATCACTGTTTCACCTCGGAAATCCGGCGTTCGGTGAGTCAAGATCCCTGGGACGACAAGCCCCCGCCACCGCGGCGGGGCGGTCCGGGCGGACGCCGAGTCCTGCCGCTGTCCGGATGCCTGGTCGACAGGAGTGGATCGGCAGGAGTGGAGGACCCGAGCACAACGGGCCGACCGGATCTCCGGTTGTCCCTCGGGGTGAAGCCGCCTTGTGCGGCCGGGCAACTTCGCCAGCCCGAACCCGACAGGTCATCCTTCACAGGCGGCTGACGAAGGGTTGCGCATGAGTGCGCAGGTTCATGTCCCGTCTCTGCTCGGCCGGGCCGCGACGGCCTCGGTCATGACTCTCGCCGCTGTCGGTGGCACGCTGTTCGTCCCCGGCGCCGTGACCGACGCCCAGGCCGCGACCCATTCGATGAAGGCGCTCAACATCGCCGCGTCGAAAAAGGGATCGCCATACCGGTGGGGCGCGAGCGGCCCCAGCCGCTTCGACTGTTCAGGGCTGACGCTGTACTCGTTCAAGAAGGCGGGCAAAAGTCTCCCGCGCACGGCCCAGCAGCAGTACAACAAGACCCGCCACATCTCGGCCTCGAAGCGGCAACGCGGCGACCTGGTCTTCTTCCACTCCGGCCGCAGCGTCTTCCACGTGGGCATCTACGCGGGCAGCGGCAAGATCTGGCACTCGCCGAAGACTGGCGCCGTGGTCCGGCTGGAGAGGATCTGGACGAAGAGCGTCTACTACGGGCGGGTCCGTTGACGCCTCCGCCCCGCCATCGGATCCGCACCTGAGGTCAGCGCAGCAGGGTACCGGTCACCAGCACAGCCCCGAGTGCGGTGAGTGCCGCGCCGCTGCCGCCCTCGATCGCGCGGGCGGTGCGCGGCCGGCGCAGCCACCGGCCCAGGCGGTCCACCAGGAGCGCCACGGCCGGGAACCAGACCAGTGCGAGCAGCACGACGATCGCGGCCAGCAGCAGCGTCCTGGGCAGCGGGTCGGCCCCGGTGGGGACGAACTGCGGAAGGAGGCTGAGGAAGAGCACCGGCGCCTTGGGGTTCAGTGCGTTGGTCAGGAAGCCCTGGCGCAGTGCGCGTCGGGTCCCGATGACGGCCTGCCCGCCGTCCGGCCGCTCCCCCGCGGCTTCGGCGGCGTGCGCCCGCCCGTCGCGGCGCAGGGCGGTGCGCAGCGCGCTGATGCCCAGGTAGAGCACGTACGCCCCGCCGAGGAGCTGAACCGTACGGAACAGCACCGGGACCGCCACCAGTACGGCGGCCAGTCCGGCGACGGCGAGCGCGGTGTGGACGAGCAGGCCCCCGGCGACACCGAGCGCGGTCGCCACCCCCGCCGACCGCGAGGCGAGGGCGTTGCGCACGACGACGGTGAAATCAGCTCCGGGCAGCGCGACCATGGCGGCGGCGACTCCGAGGAAGGCAGTCAGTTGGGCGTCCATGGCTCCACCCTGGACCCGAACGGCCTTTAGCATGTACTTGCAATCTTGTGGGTCTGCCAAAAGGAATGCTTAATGTACGACCCGACACGGCTCGCGGCACTGGTGGCGGTCGCCGAGGCCGGTTCGATCACCCGGGCCGCCGCCCGCCTGGGCTACACCGCTCCCGCGCTCTCCCAGCAGCTCGCCAAGCTGGAGCGGGAGGCCGGTGCCGCGCTGCTGGTCCGGCACCACCGGGGCGCCCGTCTCACGGCCGCGGGCGAGCTGCTCGCCGGCCGGGCCCGACGGGTCCTGGACGAGATGGACCAGGCCCGCCACGAGCTGGCCCGCCTGGCCGGGCTCTCCGGCGGACGGCTGCGGGTCGGCACCTTCACCACGGCAGGTATCCATCTGCTGCCTCCCGTGCTGAGCGCCTTCCGCCGGGCACATCCGGACGTGGAGCTGGTCGTCACGGAGTACGAGCCGCCGGGCGGGGTCGCGGCGGTGGCGGCGGGCGAGGTCGATCTCGCGCTGACGCACGCGTACGAACCGGCCGCCGCGACGCCGCTCCCCTCGGGCGTCAGCGCCGAGCCCCTGCTGGTCGAGGAACTGGTGCTGATCACCGCTGTCGGGCAGGTCCTGGCCGACGGCAGCGGGCGGCTTCCGGTGACGGACCTGGCGGGCCGGCCACTGATCAGCAGCGCGCCCACGCATCCGCCGCGGCGCGGAGTGGAGAACGCGCTGGCCGCGGCGGGCGCCCTGCCGGCGGTCGTCTGCGAGTCGCCCGGCTACGCGCTGGTGTGCGCCCTGGTCAGCGCGGGCATCGGCATCGCGGTGGTTCCCGAGATGGTCGCGGCGATGTCGCCGACGCCGCTGTCCGTGCGGAGGCTGGAGCCCGCCGCGTTCCGCCGGACGATCTCGGTGGTGCACCGCGGTGACCGGTCGAGCGCCGCGGCGGCGACCCTGCGGGCCCTGCTGCGCAGCGGATTCGGCCGGGCCGCCGCGCCGCAGTGACCCTGACGGCGGGGCACCGGTCCGGTCAGCCCTGGACGGGGACGTTCCAGGGGAGGGTGATCCAGACGGTCTTGCCGCCGTCGGCGGTGGGTGTGACGGTCAGCCGGCCACCGTACTCCTTGGCCAGGGAGCGGATGATCACCATGCCGCGCCCGTTGTCCTGCTGGACGGCGGCGGGCAGTCGCTGGGGCCAGCGGGGGTGACTGTCCGTCACCCCGAGGTACAGCTGTTCCTCGCGCTCCAGCCGTAGGTCCACGGTGAAGGTGGGCGACTGGCCGAACGTGTGCTGGACCGCGTTGGTCGCGAGCTCCGAGACGATCAGCCGGATGGTGTCCGCGGCCTCGTTCCCGTCGGGCAGTCCCCATTCGGCCAGCACCCTGGCCACATACCTCCGGGCCGCGGAGACCGAGACCGGCTCGCTCGGCAGAGTGACGCTTGCCTCTTGATGGTCCGCCATGGCCGGCCGCCCCTTTCCCACCCGGAACCGACCCGCGATCGGTCCGTGTTGTGCTTCGCGCCAGATTGCCACTGATGCTGCCCTCTGTAACGACGATCCACCAAGATATGCATATATCTGTCGCTCAAAGCGGTGAACTCTTCGCTGGACGCGGTACGGGAGCGGCACACTGTCCGCTCGGCAGGGAGTGGGAGGGAGGCACCACATGCAGCACGGTCCTGCGGTGCGACGCCGCAAGCTCGGGGAGGAGCTGCGGAGTCTGCGCCATACATCCGGGCTCACCAGCCGGGACGCCGCGCAACTGCTCGGGTGGCACCAGTCGAAGGTGAGCCGGATCGAGACGGGTGTCAGTGGGGTGCGGCCGGCGGACGTCACCCGGCTGCTGGACGCGTACGCAGTGGACGACCCGCAGTTGCGGGATGTCCTGAAGGCGCTCGCCGGTTCGGCGGGCGGGGGTGGCGCGGGCTGGTGGCATGCCTACCGCGGCCTCATCCCGCCCCAGTACCGCGACTTCATCAGCCTGGAGTCACAGGCGCGCACCGCGCGCACGCTGGAGACCTCGGTGGTGCCGGGCCTGTTGCAGACCGCCGACTACGCGCGGGCGGTGACCCGGGCCGCGCTGGACGGGCTGCCGTCCGGCCAGCTGGACTCGCTGGTGGAGGTGCGGCTGGCCCGGCAGGGGGTGCTCCGGAGCGATCCGCCGCTGAGGCTGAGCGCGGTGCTCGACGAGGCGGTGCTGAGGCGCGCGGTCGGCGGCCCGCGGGTGATGAGGGAGCAATTGCGCCATCTCGTGCGGCTGGCTCAACTACCCCATGTGCAACTTCAGTTGCTGCCCTTCACGGTCGGCGGCTATGTCGGCCTCACCGGACCTTTCGTTATCTTCTCATTTCCGAGCACTTCTGATCTGGATGTGGTCGTTCTTGACCATTTGACGAGTAGCCTCTACCTGGAGCGGAAAGAAGACCTCGAGGCGTACAGCTCGGCCTTCCGCACTCTGCAGGCGCACGCGCTGTCGCCGGAGCACTCGTTGGACCTGATCGCCGCGATCGACCGCGCCGGTCAGTAACTACGGACTGCCCGAGGGGGGCGTCATGTCGGATTGCCTCGCACAGCACGCGTTACGTTGGCGGCGCAGCAGCCGCAGCACGGGAATGAACAACTGCGTGGAAGCCGCGCCGTTCGGCAGCAGGCGGCTGGCCGTGCGCGACTCCAAGGACGTGTCCAGGCCACCGCTCCAGTTCTCGTCAGCGGCCTGGACCTCCTTCGTCTCCGGTCTGAGCCTCGGCTCGGTCCGGTGACGCGGCGGCGGACCGGTCACGGCGCCGGACGACGGCGGTGCCGTCTCAGGCGTCCGGAGCGGTCCGCCGTACGGTCGCGACCGCGGTCGCGATCTGCTCGTCCGTCAGGTCGGCGCGTGCCGTCAGCCGCAGCCGGGAGATGCCGTCGGGCACCGAGGGCGGCCGGAAGCACCCGACCGCCATACCGGCCGTCCGGCAGTCGGCCGCCCAGCGGACCGCGGCGTCGGCCGACGGCGCGCGTACCGAGACCACGGCCGCGTCGGGCCGCACAGCGGTCAGACCGGCCGCGGTCAGCTGTCCGTACAGCGCGGTGGCCACCGCACGGGCCCGGCCCGCCCGTTCCGGTTCGCGGCGCAGCAGCCGCAGGCTGCCGAGTGCGGCGCCGGCGGCGGCGGGGGCGAGTCCGGTGTCGAAGATGAACGTGCGCGCGGTGTTGACCAGGTGGTCGATGACACGGGCGGGGCCGAGGACCGCGCCGCCCTGGCTGCCCAGGGACTTGGAGAGGGTGAGCGTGGCGACGACCCCGTCGCCGCCCGCGAGTCCTGCGGCCGCGAGCGCGCCGCGACCGCCGTCCCCGAGCACCCCCAGACCGTGCGCGTCATCGACGAGCAGCGCGGCGCCCTCGTCACGGCAGGCCTCCGCCAGTGCGCCCAGCGGCGCGGCGTCGCCGTCGACGGAGAAGACCGAGTCGGTGACCGCCAGCGCCCTGCCGCCGTGCGCGTGCAGGCTCTTGCGCACGGCGTCGGGGTCGGCGTGCGGCACGACGGCGGTCTCGGCCCGGGAGAGCCGGCAGCCGTCGACGATCGAGGCGTGATTGCCCGCGTCCGACACGATCAGGGAACCCCGCCCGGTGAGGGCGGTGAGGGCCGCGAGGTTGGCCGCGTAACCGGAGGACAGTACGAGGGCCGCCTCGAAACCGCAGAAATCAGCCAATTCCCGTTCGAGTTCGGCGTGCAGTGCGGTGGAACCGGTGACCAGCCGGGATCCGGTGGCCCCCGCACCCCAGCGGTGCGCCGCGTCGGCCGCTGCCGCGGTCACCTCCGGGTGCCTGGTCAGGCCGAGGTAGTCGTTGCTCGCGAGATCCAGCAGTTCCGTCTCGGCGGGCCGGGGCCGGAGCGTCCGGACGAGTCCGGAGTCCGCACGGCGGCGCGCCTCGTCGTCGATCCAGTCGAACGGGGCGAAGGGCATGTGCGGTCCCTTTTGTAGGCAACTCACAGACCTTAACCGGGGGCGAAGCCGTGCAGGGTGTGGCCATGCACACACCCTCGCGCCTCTCTGTTGTCCGGTTCTTCCTTGGCTCCGGGGCGTGCCGTGCGTCAGGATCATCGCCATGGACCTCCTGAACACGCTGGCGGACAAGGGGCTGCGGCGCGAGCTGCCGACCCGTGAAGAAGCGCTCGCCGTACTGGCGACCCCGGACGACGATCTGCTCGACGTGGTGGCCGCGGCCGGAAAGGTACGCCGCCAGTGGTTCGGGCGGCGCGTGAAGCTGAACTATCTGGTCAATCTGAAATCGGGGCTCTGCCCCGAGGACTGCTCGTACTGTTCGCAGCGGCTGGGTTCCAAGGCCGAGATCCTCAAGTACACCTGGCTGAAGCCCGACGAGGCGTCGAAGGCGGCGGCCGCCGGGGTGGCGGGCGGCGCCAAGCGCGTCTGTCTGGTGGCCAGCGGCCGGGGTCCGACCGACCGGGACGTGGACCGGGTGTCGCAGACCATCGAGGCGATCAAGGAGCAGAACGAGGGCGTCGAGGTCTGCGCCTGCCTCGGTCTGCTCTCCGACGGGCAGGCCGGCCGGCTGCGGTCGGCCGGGGCCGACGCGTACAACCACAACCTCAACACGTCCGAGGGGACGTACGGGGAGATCACCACCACCCACACCTACGCGGACCGGGTGGAGACGGTCCACCAGGCACAGGCGGCGGGTCTCTCCGCCTGCTCGGGGCTGATCGCGGGAATGGGTGAGAGCGACTCCGACCTGGTCGACGTCGTGTTCGCGCTGCGCGAGCTGGACCCGGACTCGGTACCGGTCAACTTCCTGATCCCGTTCGAGGGGACCCCGCTCGCCAAGGAGTGGAACCTGACTCCGCAGCGCTGCCTGCGGATCCTGGCGATGGTGCGGTTCGTCTGCCCGGACGTGGAGGTACGGCTCGCGGGCGGGCGTGAGGTGCATCTGCGCTCGATGCAGCCGCTCGCCCTGCACCTGGTCAACTCGATCTTCCTGGGCGACTATCTGACGAGCGAGGGCCAGGCCGGGCAGACCGACCTCGACATGATCGCGGACGCCGGTTTCGAGGTCGAGGGTGCGGGTACGACCACGCTCCCCCGGCACCGCGCGGATGCGGGAGGCAGCTGCGGTTCGCAGGCGGACGAGTGCGGTTCGCACTCCGGCGGCTGTGCGCCCTGCGGCGACGAAGCGCAGGCGCAGGCCGCTCCCGCGGAACCCTTGGAGGCCTCGGCGGCACGCACGGATCTGGTGACGGTCCGCCGTCGCGGCGCGGGGACGGATCTCGCACCCAATGCCTGAGCCGCTCTCCCCCGCGGATCTGCGCGCCCTGGACCGGGCCCACGTCTGGCACCCGTACGGCCCGATGCCGGGCCGGCAGGAGCCGCTGGTCGTGGAGTCCGCGTCCGGGGTACGGCTCCGGCTCGCCGAACCGGCCCAGGGGCACCACGAGCTGGTCGACGGCATGTCGTCCTGGTGGTCGGCCGTGCACGGCTACAACCATCCCGTGCTCAACGAGGCGGCCCGCAGCCAGCTGGACCGGATGAGCCATGTGATGTTCGGCGGGCTCACCCATGAGCCCGCCGTGCGGCTGGCGGCCCGGCTGGTCGAGATCACGCCGGAACCCCTGCAGCACGTCTTCCTCGCCGACTCCGGCTCGGTCTCGGTCGAGGTCGCCGTGAAGATGTGCCTGCAGTACTGGCGTTCGGCCGGCCGGCCCGCCAAGCAGCGGCTGCTGACCTGGCGCGGCGGGTACCACGGGGACACCTGGCAGCCCATGTCGGTGTGCGACCCCGAGGGCGGGATGCACGAGCTGTGGTCGGGAGCGCTGCCGCAACAGGTCTTCGCGGACGAGCCCCCGGCCGGTTTCGACACGGAGCCGGACGCCGCGTACGCGACGCATCTGCGGGAACTGATCGCGCACCACGCCGACGAGCTGGCCGCGGTGATCGTGGAGCCGGTGGTGCAGGGGGCCGGCGGGATGCGGTTCCACTCGCCGGGCTGGCTGCGCGTGCTGCGCGAGGCGTGCGACGCGTCCGGCGTGCTGCTGGTGTTCGACGAGATCGCCACCGGATTCGGCCGTACGGGAAAGCTCTTCGCCGCGGAACACGCCGGGGTCTCACCCGATGTGATGTGCGTGGGCAAGGCCCTCACCGGCGGCTATCTGACGATGGCCGCGACACTGTGCACGACCGCGGTGGCCGAGGGCATCTCGCGCGGCGAGGTGCCGGTGCTCGCCCACGGCCCCACGTTCATGGGCAATCCGCTCGCCTCTGCGGTCGCCTGCGCCTCCATCGACCTGCTGCTCGGCCAGGACTGGGAACAGGAGGTCAAGCGGATCGAAGCGGGTCTGCGCGACGGACTGTCCGCCGCGTCCGACCTGCCCGGGGTTCGGGACGTGCGGGTGCTCGGCGCC
The DNA here is from genome assembly GCF_044756945.1 of Streptomyces sp. NPDC091387. Taxonomy (NCBI): domain Bacteria; kingdom Bacillati; phylum Actinomycetota; class Actinomycetes; order Kitasatosporales; family Streptomycetaceae; genus Streptomyces; species Streptomyces sp. NPDC091387. Next base: position 232,679 of record NZ_JBIVTZ010000004.1, read on the forward strand.
ATCGGCGTCGTACAACTCGATCACGAGGTGGACATGGCGGCCGCGACCCGGGCGGCGGTGCGCGAGGGCGTGTGGCTGCGGCCGTTCCGCGATCTCGTCTACACCATGCCGCCCTACGTGACCGGCGACGACGACGTGGCGCGGATCTGCCGCGCGGTGTGCGCGGCGGCGCGGGAGGGCTGAGATGAGCGTTCTGGTAGTGACGGGTACGGGCACGGAGATCGGCAAGACGATCGTGACCGCGGCCGTGGCGGCGGCCTCGGCGGGCCGCCGCGTGGCCGTGCTCAAACCGGCCCAGACAGGTCTGTCGCCCGGCGAGCCGGGCGACGCCGCCGAGGTCGTGCGGCTGGCCGGCAGCCATGTGACGGCCGTCGAACTGGCTCGATTCCCCGAACCGTTGGCGCCCGCCACGGCCGCCAGACGAGCCGGCCTCGCGCCGGTGCGCCCGTACGAGGTGGCCGAGGCAGCCGAGAAGCTGGCGGCCGAACACGATCTCGTCCTGATCGAGGGCGCGGGCGGGCTGCTCGTACGGTTCGACGACGACGGGGCGACCCTGGCGGACGCGGCCCGGCTGCTTTCCGCACCGGTCCTGGTGGTGGCGCCCGCCGGCCTCGGCACGCTCAACTCCACGGCCCTGACCGCGGAGGCCCTGCGCGCCCGCGGACTCGACTGCCTCGGGGTGGTGGTCGGCAGCATGCCCGCCGAACCGGATCTGGCGGAGCGCTGCAATCTGACGGACCTCCCGGTGGCCGCGGGGGCACCGCTGCTGGGCGTGATCCCGGCGGGTGCGGGATCGCTGCGGCCGACGGAGTTCCGTGCGCGCGCCGGAAGCTGGCTGGCCGCACAGTTGGGTGGGGTCCGTCCGCCGGACTGACCCGCTGGACGGAGAGGCCGGGCTGACACTCTGGGCCGAGAGGCCGGTCAGAGAGCGCGTCATACCGCGTCACGCGAAAGATCTGTCAGAGATCTGTCATGGAGGAGGTCCGTCATGCGGTTGCGGAGCACGAGGAGTCCCGAGGACGCGGTGCACCATCCCGTCTTCGCCCGCTGCTACGCCCGGATGAGTGTGGCCGCGGAGACCACCGCAGGCCTCGCCAGGGTGCGGAAGGAACTGCTGTCCGGGCTCACCGGGCGGGTCATCGAGATCGGGGCGGGCAACGGGCTCAACTTCACCCACTACCCGCCGTCGGTCTCCGAGGTGGTGGCGATCGAACCGGAGCGCACGCTGCGGCAGTTGGCGGTACGATCCGCGCTCGGCGCCGGAATCCCGGTGGATGTCATGCCGGGTACGGCGGAGAACCTGCCGGTGGGGGACGAGACGTTCGACGCCGCCGTCCTCTCCTTGGTGCTGTGCACCGTACGGGATGTGCGGCGGTCGCTCGCGGAGGCCCGGCGGGTCCTGCGACCGGGCGGTGAGCTGCGCTTCTTCGAACACGTACGGGCCGACGACAGGGCCATGGCCGCCACGCAGCGCGTGCTGGACGCCACCTTGTGGCCGCTGCTCACCGGTGGCTGTCACACCTCACGTGACGCGTTGGCCGCGATCGAGGCGGCCGGGTTCGTGGTGGACACGCATCGGGCCGTCCGCGTTCCCGAGAGCGGTGTCCGGCTCCCCACGTCCGCCTGCGTGCTGGGAATTGCCCGGCGGCCCGGCGCGCGGCCGGAGGGGACTGAGGGGGCGGCCGCGGCCCACTGAGAGCGTTCGGTCACGGGGAGGGAGTCAGCCGCTCACAGGCTCCACTGGCGTAGTTCGTCGGCGATGGCACGGACGTCCGCCTTGCCCTCCTTGACCAGCAACGCCAGGTCGCGCACCTGCTCGGGCGAGGTGATGACCTTCAGCCCCGACGCGACGAGGTAGCCGTAGGCCACGGCGGAGGCGAACATCGCGTTGGACCGTTCCAGCGCGGGCACGTGCAACAGCAACTGCAACAGTGAAGCGGCCCGGGAGTGCGGGTCGCTGTAGACGGGGCTGCCGAAGATCTCCGCCTCGTGCCGGGCGACGGCGGCGACGAGGGCGCCCCAGTCGGTGACCTGCGGGTCGCCGGGCGTCTTGTGCTCCGCGACCATGAGCAGCCAGGAAAGATGGATCCGGAGATTCAACGGGTACCTTTGCGCTCCGGGCCGAACTCCTCGGCGAACACCGATTCGTACTGCTTCATGAAGTCGGCGGCTGCTTCGACGAAGGTGTGTCCGACCTCGCCGGCATCCTGTTTGACGAGCTCTTCTATGTAGCGGTTCACGCTCATCCCCCTCTGGAGCGCGCGCTGCCGCGCGGCCTCGGCGGTCGCCTCGTCCACTCGAACGTTCAGCTGAGTCTTGGGCACCCCATCACGCTAGCGCGGGATCGCTAGCATCGGCAAGGGGAACGGGCGCGGACGCCCCCGGACCCCCTGACGGAAGCCGGATCGCACTCGGCGGAGTCAGGCCGAGGGGGGCGCGTCCCGGCCCGCCCGGCGCACCTCCGCAGGCCGCCGGACCTGTCCGCGCGGGCCGGGCCGGACTCATCCCCGTGGGCCCGCCGGGCACAGGCGTCGGTGCCCTCGCGCGCCTACGGTCGAAAGGTGACCGACGGATACCCCACCCGATCTCCCCCTCGTCAGAACAAGTAGTCATAATTCCAGGTCAGGCAGGCGACGTCAGCGCGGTCGGACCAGAACGGCGTCTAATGCGTGCCAACCGTCCAGATCCCGCGACGACTCATGGAGTGCACATTGAGTACGACGTTCCGTTCTCGTCTCACCGCCAGGTTCGGTCGCAGTTATCTGGCCAGGATTCAGAAGCACGGAATCGGGTCCTCCACGATCAGGCTGCTGCCCGAGGAGCTGCTGATGCTGCTGCGCAGGGACGGCTTGGATCCGGTCCGGCAACTGGCCTGCACGCGGGCGGACGCTCCGGTGTCCAAGGTCTCGCTGCCGTTCGGTATGGACGCCTGGGTGGTCACCGGCTACGAGGAATCGAAGGCCGTACTCGGATCCGCCGAAGGATTCAGCACGGACTTCGCCCACCTGGCCACGAATGCCGGGATAGCCGCCACGCAGAGTCCCGGCGGACTCGGGTTCAACGATCCGCCCGTGCACACGCGGCTGCGCCGCATCCTCACCCCTGAGTTCACGATGCGCCGGCTCCGCCGCCTGGCTCCCAGGATCGACGCCATCGTCGAGGAGCGCCTCGACGCGCTGGAGGCCGTGCGGGGCCCGGTCGACCTGGTCCACGAGTTCGCGCTGCCCATCCCCTCCCTCACCATCTGCGAACTGCTCGGCGTGCCGTACAAGGACCGCGACGACTTCCAGCAGCTGGCCATGGACCGCTTCGACCTCTTCACTGGAACGACCGCGCCCTTCGGCGCCATGTCCGCATCGCTGGAGTACTTCAGGGAGGTCGTCAGGGCCCAGCGGAAGAAGCCGGGCGACGGCCTGCTCGGCATGATCGTGCGGGAGCACGGCGACAGCGTCGACGACGAGGAACTCGCCGGCCTCGCCGACGGCGTACTCACCGGCGGGTTCGAGACGACGGCCAGCACGATCGCGCTCGGCTCCCTCGTACTGCTCCAGAACGAGGATGTCCTCGCTCGGCTCCGTACGGACGACACCATGACCGTCCCGTTCGTCGAAGAGGTGCTGCGCTACCTCTCCGCCGTACAGATCGCCTTTCCCCGGTTCGCCCGGCAGGACATCGAGATAGCCGGGGTTGTCATTCCGCGCGGGGACATGGTGCTCTGCTCCCTGAGCGGTGCCAACCGGGACGAGTCGTACGTCACGGACGACGGCCGCTTCGACCCGCACCGCACCACCCCCGCGGGGCATCTCGCCTTCGGCCACGGCATCCACCGGTGCATAGGCGCCGAACTGGCACGGATGGAACTGCGCTCCGCCTACCCGGCCCTGGCCCGGCGGTTTCCCGGTATGCGGCTCGCCGTGCCTCCGGAGGATCTCGCGTTCCGCAAGCTGTCGATCGTCTACGGCATCGAGTCTCTGCCCGTGCACCTGCGCTGAGGCCGGTGCGGGCCACTGGGGCGCGTGATCGGGTCGGAATTCGTTCGCCGTACGGAGCGGCATTCTGCTTGGCTCACCCGATGAGTGATCTCCACATCCGCCGCGCCGCCCCCACGGACATCGACGCCGTGCTGCGATTCTGGCGTGCGGCGGCAGAAGGTACGAGCATCAGCGACGACCACGACGGGGTGGGACGTCTCGTCGCACGCGACCCCGAAGCCCTGCTCCTCGCGGAGCGTGACGGGGTTCTGGTCGGAACCGTCATCGCCGGTTTCGACGGGTGGCGGTGCTCCGCCTACCGGCTGGCCGTGGCCCCGGACTGCCGCCGACAAGGCATCGCCGGCGCTCTGATGGAGGCGGCGGAGCAGCGGTTCGCCGCACTCGGCGGCCGACGCGTCGACGCCATGGTCCTGGAGGCCAACGAGCCCGCACACCACACCTGGGACGCGGCCGGCTACCGCCGCGAGGACCACTGGCGGCGCTGGGTGAAGCCGCTGCGGGGCTGAGGGCGGAGATCTGAGTGACGCGTGCGAAAGCCGTCGGCGACGGCCTCCGCACGTCCTTCACTTCTCCCCTGCCCCCGCAAGCAACTTTGCCGATCCTTTACCATGGGTGCTCCCCTGCCGATCCATACGAAAGGTGTGAGCGTCCGTCCATGGGCGAGCCTCCCAGTAGCCGATATCGCCGATACCGAGCGATCCCTCTGTCCCTGCCCGATCATGGGACGGAGGTGAACCGATGATCGAAGTGCTTCTTCTGCTCGTGGCGGTACTGCTCTCCCTTGCCTGCGGCGCCTTCGTCGCGGCGGAGTTCTCCCTGACCACGGTCGAGCGCGGCCAGCTCGAACGGGCCGTGGAGCAGGGTGAACGTGGCGCGTCGAGCGCCATGAAGGCGGTACGCAGCCTCACCTTCCAGCTCTCCGGGGCCCAGCTGGGCATCACCGTCACCAATCTGGTGGTCGGCATGCTCTCCGAATCCTCGATCGCGAAACTGATCCGGGGGCCGATCGAGGCCGTCGGGCTGTCGTCCAGCGTGTCGTCGTCCGTGGCGCTCGTCATCGGTACGGCCCTGTCCACCGTGTTCCTGATGGTCGTCGGGGAACTCGTCCCGAAGAACTGGGCGATCTCCTCGCCGCTGGCGGTCGCGAAGACCGTGGCCACCCCGCAGCGCGTCTTCACCGCCCTCTTCCGGCCCTTCATCAGCCACCTCAACAACACGGCCAACCGGATCGTGCGCCGTTTCGGGCTCGAACCCGCCGAGGAGCTGGCAACGGCCCGCAGCCCTCAGGAGCTGGTGGCCCTGGCCCGGCACTCCGCAAAAGCCGGCGCCCTGGAGGCGGACACCGCCGAACTCTTCGTCCGCACCCTCAACCTGTCGGCGCTCACTGCGGAGAACGTGATGACCCCGCGGGTCCAGGTCACCGCACTGGAGGTGCGGGCCACGGCGGAGGACGTCGCCAACGCCACCCGGGCGACCGGACTGTCCCGGTTCCCCGTGTACCGGGGCAGCCTCGACACCGTGGTCGGCGTCGCCCACATCAAGGACGTACTGGCGATCCCCGCCGAGCAGCGACCCCGTAAGCGGATCGCCGACATGCTGCGCGAGCCGCTGCTCGTACCGGAGACGCTGACCGTGGACCGGTTGCTGGACCGGCTGTCCGGCAAGCTCGCCATGGCGGTCGTCATCGATGAGTACGGCGGCACGGCCGGGGTCGTCACGCTGGAGGACATCGTCGAGGAGGTAGTGGGCGAGGTGCGGGACGAGCACGACCCGCACGAGACGCCGGACCTCGCACCCGCCGGTGAGGACGCCGACGGACGCACCCTGTGGTCGGCCGACGGCGCTGCCAGGACCGACCAGTTGGAGAGGATCGGACTGAGAGTGCCGGACGGACCGTACGAGACCCTTGCCGGGCTGATCGCCTCGGAGGTGGGCCGGATCCCCGCCGTGGGTGATTCGGTCGAGTTCGCCGGCTGGCGGCTCGACGTGGTGGACGCCTCCGGGCGCCGCGCCGCGCGGGCGCTGCTGCACGCACCGCTGCCTGGCTCCGACGAGCCGTCGGAGGACGAGCGATGACCGCCGTACAGCTCTTCATCGGCCTGATGACGCTGGTCGTGAACGCCTTCTTCGTCGGTGCGGAGTTCGCTTTGATCTCCGTGCGGCGCAGCCAGATCGAACCGCAGGCGGAGGACGGGAACCGGCGCGCCCGCAGCGTCATCTGGGGCCTGGAGCACGTCTCCGCGCTGCTCGCCGCGGCGCAGCTGGGCATCACCCTCTGCACGCTGATCCTCGGTATCGTCGCGGAACCGGCCATCGCCCATCTGCTGGAGCCGGTCTTCGACGCCGTGGGCATGCCGCACGGGCTGGTCCATCCGATCTCGTTCGTGATCGCACTGTCCGTGGCGACGTATCTGCACATGCTGCTGGGCGAGATGGTGCCGAAGAACATCGCGCTCGCCGAGCCCGTGCGGACCGCGCTGCTGCTGGGTCCGCCGCTGGTGGCACTGGCCCGAACACTGCGTCCGGTGATCTTCGCGATCAACGCCTTCGCCAACGCTCTGCTGAAACTTCTGCGGGTGGAGACGAAGGACGAGGTCTCGGCCACCTTCTCGGACGACGAGCTGGCCCGTCTGGTCAAGGATGCCGGGGATGCGGGACTGGTCGACGACCGGGCGGCGGAGCGGCTGCACCACGCGCTGGAGCTGGGCCGCCGCCCGGTACGCGATGTGGTGCTGCCGGTGGACCGGGTGATGTACACGAGGGTCGGTACGACTCCCGAGGAGCTGGAGCGGCTCTCGTCCGAGACCGGGTTCTCACGGTTCCCGGTGATGGACAGCGAACAGCGGATCCTGGGCTACCTCCATGTCAAGGACGCCCTCGACGCCACGCCTCGCGATGTGCCGTTCCCGGTGACGGCGATGCGGCCGATCGCCCGGGTACGGGCGTCCACGCCTCTCGACGACGTGCTGACCGCGCTGCGGCGCAGCCGTACGCACCTTGCGGCGGTCGTCGACGAGGACGACCGGCTGGCCGGAATGGTGACGATGGAGGACGTGCTCCGGGAACTTGTGGGACGAGCGCAGTCCCGCTGATCTCGGAGGCGCGGGCCGGGCGGTCTGGAGCGGGGCTGGGCTGGATCTGGGGCTGGGGCTGGGTTTCTGGGGCTGGGGGCTGGGTTTCTGGGGCTGGGGGCTGGGCTACGTGGTCTGAGTACGGGTAGAGGCCCTGGCTCGGGCCCGCCGCTCCTGTCCCCTCCCCGGGCCCCAGCCCGCCTTCTCCGGACATCCGGGAGGGGCCGGGCGGCCCCGCGATACGATCGCATCGCCATGGAAATGAATGCCACCTACACCAGTCTCGTCGCGGTCGGCGACTCGTTCACCGAGGGCATGTCGGACCGACTGCCCGACGGTTCGTACCGGGGCTGGGCCGATGTCCTCGCCACCCGGCTCGCAGCCCGGACTCCGGGATTCCGATACGCCAACCTCGCTGTGCGCGGGAAGCTCATCGGCCAGATCGTCGACGAGCAGGTGGACGTCGCCGCGGACCTGCGGGCGGATGTCGTGACGCTGGTCGGCGGTCTCAACGACACCCTGCGTCCCAAGTGCGACATGGGTATGGTCCGCGGACGGCTGGAAGAGGCCGTGGAGCGCCTCGCGCCGTCATGCAAGAAGCTGGTGCTGATGCGCAGCCCCGGGCGCAACGGACCGGTGATGGAACGGTTCCGGCCGCGAATGGAGGAGTTGTTCTCCCTGGTCGATGAGCTGGCCGCCCGGCACGACGCGGAGGTCGTCGATCTGTACGGCTCACCGACGCTGGGCGACCCCCGGATGTGGGATGTCGACCGGCTGCATCTGACCGCCGAAGGACATCGCAGGGTGGCCGAGGCCGTCTGGCAGTCGCTGGGCCTGCCCCAGGAGAACGACTGGCAGTCGTTGCTGCCCGCATCCGCCCCGCCGCACTGGGCCACCCGGCGCGTCGACGATCTGCGCTTCGCCCGTGAGCACCTGTTCCCCTGGATAGGGCGGCGTCTGACCGGCCGCTCGTCGGGGGACGGACGGACGGGAGCGCAGTTCAGCGCCGAGCAGGGCCAGGCCTTCTGGGTGACCCCCGACGATGCCGCTGCTCCGGGCCCGGTCGGCGCGTGGCGCCGCGTGGCCGCCGGCGACTAGCCTCCCGCCCTCTTCGCGCTCTTCCGGACCGCTGCGCGCCAGGCTCTACCCCCCTTCCTGGTAAGGGAGTTGCTCCTCGGACAGGCTGGTGTGGACGGGGCCGGTGGGGAAGCATGGCCGTGCGCGGTACGGAGAGCGTCCGTGCACAGGCTGAGCGACGTGAAGAGGGTGGATGACGGATGGCTGACGAGCGGGACAGCCGGACAGCGGTGGACGGGATCGACACAGGCACGCCGCATTCGGCACGGGTGTGGAACTACTGGCTGGGCGGCAAGGACAACTTCGAGGCGGACCGTCGGCTCGGGGCGACGGTGGAAGAGCTGTACCCGCAGATCACCGAAATAGCGCGCGCCTCCCGGGCATTCCAGGCGCGAGCGGTGCGCTACCTGGCCGGCGAGGCGGGAGTACGGCAGTTCCTGGACCTCGGCACCGGCCTGCCGACGGCGAATGCGACACATGAGGTCGCCCAGAGCGTCGTCCCTGCAGCACGCGTCGTCTATGTCGACAACGACCCGATCGTCCTGGCCCACGCCCGTGCCCTGCTGTCCAGCCGGCCCGAAGGGGCTACGGACTATGTGCACGCGGACCTCACGGACGCGCAGACGGTGTTGCGCGAGGCCGCCCGGACGCTGGACCTGGAGCGACCGGTGGCCGTGATGGTGCTCTCGACACTGGGGCACGTGGCGGACCCGGACGAGGCTGCGGCGCTGCTCCGCAGCTACCTGGACGCACTGCCTGCGGGAAGCTGGCTCATGCTCTGCGACACCGTTGAGACGCCGGAGACCCGGGCGGGGTCCGACGAGTACGCCAGCGGGGGCGCCATGCCGTACATCTCGCGCCCCAAGGAGATCATGGCGACCTTCGCGGACGGACTCGACCTCGTGGAGCCAGGCTTCGGCTCGATCAGCCTCTGGCGCCCCGACGGGCCCGTGACCGGCGAGCCGGTCGACCAGTGGGGATTCGTGGCCGCCAAGCGGTAGCAACCGCTCGGGCAGGTCGGCGCTCCAGCCGTCCGGCACGCCAACTGTCACCGATCTGTCATCGCCCCTCGGCCACGGGCGGGGGCGAGGCGGGCACGAGGGCTGCGCGGGGCGAGGGCTGCGCGGGGGCGAGGGCTGGGCGGGGGCGGCAGAGACACCTGACACTCGTGACCGACGGAGACAGCCGGCACTCGTGACTGGGCACTCGTAGCAACCCACAAACCGGGCCGCGGCGCCGACCTGCACAAACCGCCAGTAGAATCACGACACGTGACTGCTGTGTCTGCGAAGCCTCGCATCCCCAATGTCCTGGCCGGCCGCTACGCCTCCACGGAGCTGGCCGTCCTTTGGTCCCCCGAGCAGAAGGTGAAGCTGGAACGTCAGCTGTGGCTGGCGGTGCTGCGCGCCCAGAAGGACCTCGGGATCGAGGTGCCCGACGCCGCTCTCGCCGATTACGAGCGCGTCCTCGACCAGGTCGACCTGGCCTCGATCGCCGAGCGCGAGAAGGTCACCCGGCATGACGTCAAGGCCCGCATCGAGGAGTTCAACGCTCTCGCCGGCCATGAGCAGGTCCACAAGGGCATGACGTCCCGGGACCTCACCGAGAATGTCGAACAGCTTCAGATCCGGCTCTCCCTGGAACTGATGCGCGACCGCACCGTTGCCGTGCTGGCCCGGCTCGGCAGGCTCGCGGGCGAGTACCGCGAGCTGGTCATCGCCGGCCGCTCCCACAATGTCGCCGCGCAGGCCACGACGCTCGGCAAGCGCTTCGCGACAGCGGCCGACGAGCTTCTGGTCGCCTACGGCCGCCTTGAGGACCTGCTGGGCCGCTATCCGCTCCGCGGTATCAAGGGGCCCGTCGGCACCGCTCAGGACATGCTCGACCTCCTGGGCGGCGATGCCGGCAAGCTGGCCGACCTTGAGCAGCGCATCGCCGGCCACCTGGGCTTCGCGCAGGCCTTCACCTCGGTCGGCCAGGTCTACCCGCGCTCGCTCGACTACGACGTGGTGACCGCACTGGTGCAACTGGCCGCCGCACCGTCCTCGGTCGCGAAGACCATCCGGCTGATGGCCGGGCACGAACTGGTGACCGAGGGCTTCAAGCCCGGCCAGGTCGGCTCGTCCGCGATGCCGCACAAGATGAACACCCGCTCCTGCGAGCGCGTCAACGGGCTGATGGTGATCCTGCGCGGTTACGCGTCGATGACCGGCGAGCTGGCGGGCGACCAGTGGAACGAGGGCGACGTGTCGTGCTCCGTGGTCCGCCGGGTGGCCCTGCCGGACGCGTTCTTCGCGTTCGACGGTCTGGTGGAGACCTTCCTGACGGTGCTCGACGAGTTCGGTGCCTTCCCGGCAGTCGTCGCCCGTGAACTGGACCGCTACCTGCCGTTCCTCGCCACCACCAAGGTGCTGATGGGCGCGGTGCGCGCGGGTGTCGGGCGTGAGGTGGCCCACGAGGCCATCAAGGAGAACGCGGTGGCTTCCGCTCTGGCCATGCGCGAGCAGGGCACGGAACGCAACGAGCTGCTGGACAAGCTGGCCGCCGACGAGCGCATTCCGCTGGACCGTGTCCAGCTGGACGAACTCATGGCCGACAAGCTCTCGTTCACGGGCGCTGCGGGCGACCAGGTGACAGCCCTCGTGTCCCGCATCGAGGAGATCACCAAGCAGCACCCGGAGGCCGCCGGATACACGCCGGGCTCCATCCTGTGACGGCCCTCGCCACCGGACGATGACACCCGACGAGCTACAGGCCGCCCGTGACCGCACTGTTCCCGATGTGGTCGCGGGCGGTCTGCGCGTGCTGTTCTGCGGAATCAATCCGAGCCTGATGACTGGTGCCACGGGCCACCACTTCGCTTTCCCCGGCAATCGCTTCTGGCCGGTTCTCCATCTTTCGGGTTTCACATCGCGGCAGTTGAGGCCCTCGGAACAGTCCGAGCTGCTCCAGTACCGGCTGGGCATCACCAACGTGGTCGCCAGAGCCACGGCCCGAGCCGATGAGCTGTCCGCCGAGGAGTTCCGCGCGGGGGGAGAGATCCTCACCGCGAAGGTGGAACGGCTGCGGCCGCAGTGGCTGGCGGTGGTCGGCATCACGGCCTACCGGACGGCATTCGGTGAACGCCGGGCCCAAATCGGACCGCAGGAACGGATGATCGGCGGATCGCACGTCTGGGCCCTGCCCAACCCCAGCGGCCTCAACGCCCACTGGACCACTCAGACGATGGCCGAGGAGTACGGGCGGCTCCGCACGGCCGTCGCCACTGACCCGCTCGCCGACACCGACGGGGCCTGACTGCCGGGGCCCGACGACTGCCGACGCCTGACCGCCGAAGTCAGGCTGCCGAAACAGGGAATCTGCTGCTCCTACCAGGACCCTGCTGCCGGAGTCGGGACCCGACTGCCGCTCCGACCCGGCCGCCGAACCGTTTGCTCGATGGGCGCGGCAAGCCGGGGCGACGCGCTCAGTAGAGGCACCGCCGGCCTCCCCTCACACACCTGAAGCGATCCACACGCCTCACAGCGGGTCTATCTCCGTCACTACGACGGTCAGCTCGCACCCGGGCCCGTCCTCCTCCAGGCAGAGCCCCAGGGCGATCCACCGTTCCTCGATGCGCCAGAGCCGGAAGTATTCGCAGCCCGCAGCTGTCTCGGCCCAGGGATCGGGTATCACCTCGCCGGACATCATGCGCTCCTGCGCGCTCCACAGACTGATCATCTGCGGCTCGCCCCAGCGCGCACCGAGCAAGGTGATCAACGCGTCGTGCTCCGCGAGACACTGCGCCCGGTGCTCCAGCCGCGCCGCCTCGTCCTCGTCCCAGGCATCGTCGTCCGCGTGCAGGAAGGCGGTGTGATAGCCGGGCCCGCTGACTCCCGTGCCCGATCGGACGCGCTCCACGGGAAACTCCCGGGCGCGCATCCCGTCGATGAGGCGGAGCTGATGTGCGGTGGTCATGCCGTCAGTAAACCGCCCGCCACTGACAACCGAAGCCCCGCCCCATGCTTTGAGCCGTTTTAGGACGCCTCGTCCCGGCATCTCAGCACCCCAACACCACCCGTCCCGGCGCCACAGTGTCCCGACATCTCCGCGCCCCGGCACCGCAGCGTCCTGCCGTTCTGGCAGGACAGCACCGCTCAGGCGTCGCGCCGTCTCAGCGCCCACCACCCGGCCAACAGCGCCGCCGCGGCCCAGGCCGCGGTAACGGCCAGTCCTGCCCAGGGTCCGAGGCTGCCTTCCGGGTGCTGGTGCAGCACCAACTGTCCAGCCCTGTCGGGCAGATAGTCCGCCGCGTTGCCTGCAATGTCCCCGATCACGAACGAGACGATCAGGATAGAAGGAATGAGCAGACTGAGCACGGCAACCGCGCTGCGCAGCAAGACCGTTACCCCCGCCGCGAAGAGTGCCATCAGAGCCAGATATATTCCGCCCCCGAACGCCGCTCGCACAGCGCCTGGTTCCCCCAGCCCGATGGCGTACTCCCCCATGAACAGCTGCCCCACCAGAAACGAACCGAACGAGGTGATGAGGCCTACCGTCAGCACCGCTCCACCGACGAGTGACATCTTGATCATGTAGAAGTGGGTGCGGCGCGGAACGGCCGCGAGCGACATACTGAGCGCGCCATTGAGGTACTCGGACGAAATCGCAGTCGCGCCGAAGCTGATGGCTGCGATCTGGCCGAAGTTCAGCGCGTAGAACGCGCCGAAGACGAGTTCAGCGTCCGCATTGTCCGCCTCGGCCTGGCCGACCGTGGCGAAGGTGAGCACCGTGACGACCATGGTGACGAGGAAGACGGCGATCAGGGATCCCAAGATGGAGCGCACCGATCTGATCTTGATCCACTCGGAGCGCAGGACTGCTGTTGTCGACATCGTCAGGCCTCCTGACGGGTGGTGGGCGGGACAGCGGCGGAAGCGAATTCCGCGGCACCGGCGGTGAGGTCGAGGTAGGCCTGTTCCAACGTGGCCTGCTCGTCGATGAGCTCAAGGACCGCGATGCCCTCTCTGGCCGCCATCGCTCCGATCTCCTCCGCCTTCGCGCCGTCGACGGTCCAACGCCCGTCGTCGCCCTGCGTGGTCCGGTAGCCCGTGCGCGTCAGAACCTCACCGAGCCGGGAGGGTTCGGTCGTGCGTATCCGCACCCTGGGCCGACTGCGGGAGTCGAGGAAGTCCCGCATCGGCAGATCGATGAGGAGCCGTCCCCGCCCGAGCACGATCAAGTGGTCGGCGAACGACGACGTCTCGTTCATCAGGTGACTGGAGACGAGCACCGTGCGACCTTCTTGGGCGAGCCGCTTCATCAGTTCCCGGATCCAGACGATGCCCTCCGGATCCAGCCCGTTCGACGGCTCGTCCAGCATGACCACCTCCGGTTCACCGAGCAGCGCCGCCGCTATACCGAGACGCTGGCGCATGCCGAGAGAGAACGTCTTGATCCGACGTCCGCCGACCTGGGCGAGGCCAGCCTCCTCCAGCACCTCGTCGACCCTCCGGGGGCCGATGCCGTTGCTCGTCGTGAGCGTGAGCAGGTGGTTGCGAGCCGTCCGCGATCCGTGAGCGGCCTGTGGATCGAGGAGTACCCCGATGCGGCGCAGCGGCTCGTCCAGAGCCGCGTACACCTGCCCGCCGATGGTGGCGGTACCCCCTGTGGGCCGGTGCAGCCCGAGGACCAGCCGCATGGTGGTGGACTTGCCTGCCCCGTTGGGCCCGAGGAATCCGGTGACCCGGCCGGGCCGCACGCTGAAGGTGAGGTGGTCCACAGCGCGGGTCGCGCCGTAGTCCTTCGTGAGCTCGTGGACATCGATGCTGGTCATGTCCTCAGCCTGGCGGCCCCGCCGGCGACGGTCCTCCCCCGGCGGGGTGGATCGTCTCCCTCGCTCGGGGGAGCCGCCGCACCCGAGCGCGCTGGCACGATGGGCGGCATGTTCCGCTTCCTCCACCCGTTGGCCGCGCAGGTCACCTACACCCGCTGGCTGCATCTGCTCATGCCGTCAGCCGTCGTGAGCGTGTGGCTGTTCATCTCGATGGACACCCCGTGGGTGCCCGTCGTCCTCGCGGCGCTCGTCGGCCTGATACCCGGCATGCGGCTCGCCGAAGGGTTCCAGGCGCAACTGCTGCTCACGCCCGCGGAGCGTGGCGACCCCGACGCGACCATCTCGGTGGCACCGTCCACCTCCTGGTCCGAGCGCTGGCGGACCGCGCTCTGGCTGGAGGTCCGGCTGCTGTGCGCGGGCCTGGCCGGCCTTGCCACGGTGTGGCTGCCGGCCACGACGTTCGACCTCGTCCGCTCCTCGGCCCTGGGTTCGAGACCGAGCGACGAATGGCTTGCCGGCGGACTCGAAGCGCACTGGTGGGCTGCGATTCTCGCTCCTGTTCCCCTGCTCTTCATGCTCGCCGTGATCGTGGGCTGCGGGGAGCTGATCACCGCGGCCGCCCGTTGGCTGCTCGGCCCGACACCGGCCCAGCGGCTGACAGTGCTGGAGGAGCGCACCGAGCAGCTCCTCGAACGCAATCGGATCGCGCGGGAGCTGCACGACTCGATCGGGCATGCCCTCACAGTGGCCGTGGTGCAGGCGGGTGCCGCAAGGGCGGCGGGCGACCCCGAGTTCACCGAACGGGCTCTGGTGGCGATCGAGGAGACCGGCCGTGACGCGCTCGAAGACCTGGAGCGGGTACTGAGGGTGCTGCGCGAGTCAGGTAAGCCTCCAGGGCAACGGCCGTCGCTGAGCGAGGCGGCTCGGTTGCTGGACTCCGCCCGGGGGGCCGGGGCCACGGTCGATGCCGAGGTGTCCGGTCCGCTGGAGCAAGTACCGGGGTCGGTGTCCCGTGAGGGGTACCGCATCCTTCAGGAATCCCTCACCAATGCCCTGCGGCACTCGGGGACCGTCCCCGTCCGGGTCCGTATCACCGTCGCGGAGGGAAGGCTGGAGTTGGAGGTGACCAACCCGTTCACGGGTTCGACCAGTACACCCGGAGGTGGAAGCGGGCTGCGGGGCATCCGTGAGAGAGCCGCCCTGCTGGGCGGAAACGCCAAGACCGGCCTGTACGGAGGGGAATGGATGGTGCACGCGAGCCTTCCGCTGGACCGCATACGCTGACCGGATGCCGGTTACCGTTCTTCTGGTCGACGACGAACCCCTGGTCCGCGCAGGTCTGCGAGCAGTCCTGGAGGCCCAGCCCGATATCGAGGTCGTCGGTGAGGCGGGGGACGGAGCCGCGGTGATGCCGCTGGTGCGTCGGCTGCGCCCCGACGTCGTCGCGATGGACGTCCGCATGCCGCTGATGGACGGGATCGAAGCGACCCGGGTGGTGCTGCGCACGGTGCCCGATCCGCCGAAGATCCTGGTGGTGACGACGTTCGAGAACGACGAGTACGTGTACGAGGCGCTCCGCGCGGGGGCGGACGGGTTCCTCCTCAAGCGGGCCCGGCCCGCGGAGATCGTTCATGCGGTGCGGCTGGTGGCGGAGGGCGAGTCCCTGTTGTTCCCGGCGGCAGTCCGGCAGCTCGCCGCCCAATACGGTACGAGCAAGGCGCGGAAGGCCATGGACCAGGCTTCGCTCACCGAGCGCGAGGCCGCGGTGCTGCGGCTGATGGCGCGGGGGCTGTCCAACGCCGAGATCGCCGCGAAGCTCGTGGTGGGTGTGGAGACGGTGAAGACCCATGTCAGCGGCGTGCTGGCGAAGTTGGGCGCCCGGGACCGCACCCAGGCGGTCATCGCGGCGTACGAGTCGGGATTCGTCACCCCCAGTTGAACCCCAGCTGATTCCGGTTCTTCCCGGACCGCGTTGCGTCCCGCGGTCGCCCTGCCCCTGAGCAACGAGTACGATCCGCCTGACATGCGCACGAGCTGGGAGGACACACCGTGGGCCGGCTGACCGGTGGGGACCCGTCGTTGCTGCGTCGGATCAATTCCGCGGTAGTGCTGCACGCCCTCAGGGGCGCCGGCTCCCCGACCCTCACGGACCTGACCCGGATCACCGGTCTGTCGCGGCCGACGGTCGAAGGTGTCGTCGAGGGGCTCTTCGAAGCCGGCCTGGTCGTCGAGTCGGCGCCCGACGGTGCTGAGGCACGACGGCAGGGCCGTCCGGCCCGCCGGTTCCGGTTCCGTGCCGAGGCAGGACACCTGCTGGGCATCGAGATCGGGCCGCACCGGGTCTCGGCGCTGCTGTCAGGTCTGGACGGCCGGATCATCGGCGCCGGTTCACGTGAGGTGTCGGAGACCGCCTGCGCCGACGACCGTCTCGACAAGGTGCGGACCGTGGTCGCCGAAGTCCTGCGGCGGACGGGCGTGGCCCGCAGCAGCCTGCGGGCGGTCGGGGTCGGCAGTCCGGGCATCGTGGAGGCCGACGGCACCGTCCGGCTGGGCACCGCACTGCCGGACTGGACCGGCCTGGCGCTCGGTGAACGACTGCGACGCTCCTTCCGCTGCCCAGTTCTCGTGGAGAACGATGCGAACGCCGCAGCCGTCGCGGAGCACTGGAAGGGCGCGGCCACGGAGTCCGACGACATCGTGTTCGTGCTGGCGGGGCTGAGTCCGGGAGCGGGTTCCCTGATCGGGGGACGGCTGCACCGCGGTTTCGGCGGTGCGGCGGGCGAGATCGGTGCGCTGCACCTCCTAGGCCGTGACGTCACGCCGGAGAGGCTGCTGTCCACGACGGACACGCCGCTGGACCCGCTTGACGAGCATGCGGTGGCCGCCGTGTTCGCGAAGGCGCGGCACGGCGACGAGCAGGCGCAGGCGGCGGTCGAGCGGTTCATTCAGCGGCTGGTCCACGATGTGGCGGCGCTGGTGCTGGCGCTCGATCCCGAGCTGGTGGTCGTCGGGGGGTGGGCAGCCGGACTGGACGGAGTACTGGACCCGCTCCGCGGTGAGCTGGCGCGCTACTGCCTCCGGCCCCCGCGGGTGGCGCTGTCGCTGCTCGGCGAAGCCGCTGTGGCCACGGGTGCGCTGCGGCTGGCACTCGACCACGTCGAGGAGCAGCTCTTCGCGGTGGAGGGAACGGTGACGGCCCGCCGCTGAGTGCGACGGGCCGGAACAGTGCGGATCCTGGCGGGTGACCGGGAGGCAGCTCGTCAGGACGCCTGGCGCTCCTGCTCGTGGTGGCTGATCTCCACGTCGCCCGAGTCGCCGAAGGTGAGCCGGCAGGTGTCGGCCCGGTAGGTCGCGATGGAAACGGCAGCCGTGCCGCCTGCGGCGAGGTACCGGGTGGTGACGACGAGGACGGGAGCCCCGGGAAGCCGGTCGAGCTCCTTGGCATCGTCCGCGCGGGCAGAACCGAGCTCCACCGAACGGTCCTGGCCGTCGAGCTCGAGCCGGTGCAGTTCACGCACGACGTTGCGGGCCCTGGCGGTGCCGGAGGGACTGTCTATGGCGGACAGTTCGGGGACCGAGGACGACGGCACGTACAGTAGCTCCGCCGCGACGGCCTGCCCGTGGGAGGCGCGGATCCGGCGCACGATGTGGACGGGCTCGTCGCTCCCCACGTCGAGCGCACCGGCCACCGCCGCAGGTGCGGCCGCGGACTGGCAGTCCACCGACTGCCACGCCTCGCCCGCGCCGCCTCCGGTCCAGTCGTGCTGAGCGGTGGAGACGGCCACGCCCACGCGCGGCGGCGCGACCGTGGTCCCGACCCCCCGGCGGCGCTGCAGTCTGCCTTCGAGTTCGAGCTGCTCCAGTGCCTGCCGGAGCGTGGCACGGGCGACGCCGAACCGGGCGGCGAGCTCCCGCTCGTTGGGAAGGATCTCCCCCACCGCAAAGTCCGAGTCGAGTGCCTCACTGAGCACGGTCTTGAGGTGCCAGTACTTCGGCTCCGGTACCGATTCCAGCTGCGTGGTCCCCACCCTTGTCCTCCGCAATCGCCCAACGGCTTTTCCGCGACGTTATTTATTAAAGGTTCCTGTCTTAACGTTGCGACCATAGGACGGCACACCCCCTTGGTCAAGACCAATCCTTAGCCGGTAACGCTGTGAAACGGGCCTCTGCCGCAGAGCGTTCACAGGACGTTCGTGGACCGGTGCGCGTCGCGCAGCACAAAGCCCCACGTCCGGGCAGGTTCGTGGGGCTTAGGGAGCGATGCGGGCGGTTGTCGGCCGAGGCGGCCGGAAGGGGATGTGCCGGTTGAGGCGGCCGGCAGAACCGGTCGGCTACGCGTCACCGAAAATGGTGAGTTTGTCAGGATTGCGAACGATGTACACACATTGGATCAGTCCGCCCCGCACATCGACCTGCATGACCGAATCCGGCTTTCCGCCGATGAGAACCAGCAGCGCCGGACCACCGTTCAGCTCCAGGCTGCGGGCCTCCAGATCCGGGACCAGCCCCTGGGCGATCGCGTGAAGGAAGCGGGCGACCTTGTCCGCACTCTCCAGGATCCGCAGCGGCGCCTTCGACTTCCCGCCACTGTCACCGACGAGCCGCACGTCGGGCGCGAGGAGCGCGAGCAGCTCCTCGAGGTCACCGCCCGCGGCCGCCGCGAGAAAGCGTTCCGTGAGGTCACGGCGGCGCACGGGATCGACGTCGTAGCGCGGCTTGCGCTCCTCCACATGGCGCCGGGCGCGCCCGGCGAGCTGACGGACGGCGGCTTCGGTCCGGTCGAGCGTCCTGGCGATATCGCCGTACGGAAAGCAAAAGGCCTCGCGCAGGACGAAGACGGCACGCTCCAGCGGGGACAGCGATTCGAGGACGACGAGCACCGCGACCGAGACGGAGTCGGCGAGCACGGCCTGCTCCGCGGTGCCGGGCGCGGCGGGGCCGAAGTCGGTGAGAAGGGGTTCCGGCAGCCAGGGACCGACGTACGCCTCACGCCGCGTCCGGAGCTGGCGCAGTCGGTCGATGGCGAGGCGGGTGACGATCGTCACGAGGAAGGCGCGCGGTTCGCGCACGTCCTCCCGCACCGCGGACGACCACCGCAGCCACGCCTCCTGGACCACGTCCTCCGCGTCGGCGATCCGGCCGAGCATGCGGTAGGCCACACCGGTGAGTACGGGCCGGTGCTCTTCGAAGACGTCGGTCACGGTGTCGGCTGTCACCGCCCCATCCCAGCCGACCCGCCGCACCGTGTCCAGTTCGAATCGACCGGACCCCTTGAACTCGAAGCTACCTGGCGGTAATTGTTGTTGACGCATCGTCTAAGTCGTCTGCAGGCACGGCCGTCCCGTGCCGGAACAACCGGGAGCATCTCCATGGCAGCCACGGTCTCGTTCACCGTCGAGTCACCCCGGGGGCCGCGGACCGTGTCCCTCGCGTACGAGCGGACGGGTGCCGGGGAGCCGTTGCTGCTGCTCCACGGCATCGGCCACCACCGCCAGGCCTGGGACCCGGTGGTCCCCGTCCTCGCCGTGGAGCGGGACGTGATAGCCGTCGACCTGCCCGGCTTCGGTGCCTCCCCCGCGCTGCCCGACGGTGTCTCGTACGACCTTGCGTCCATGGCACCGCTGCTCGGAAACTTCTGCGAGGCGCTGGGCCTGGACCGCCCCCATGTGGCGGGCAACTCGCTCGGTGGTCTGCTGGCGCTGGAGCTCGGGCGCGAGAGGCTCGTACGCTCGGTGACGGCGCTCTCGCCCGCCGGATTCTGGACCGCGCGCGAGCGGCGCTACGCGTTCGGCACCTTGCGTGCCATGCGGCTGGCCGCCGGTTCGATGCCGCTGCCGCTCATAGAGCGGCTCTCCCACACCCCGGCCGGCCGCACCGTCCTGACCAGCACCATCTATGCCCGGCCCGGCCGCCGTTCACCGGAGGCCGCGGTTCTGGAGACGGTCGCGCTGCGCGAGGCGACCGGGTTCCGCGAGACGCTGGCCGCCGGACGCGAAGTCCTGTTCACCGACGATGTGCCGGAGCTACCGGTGACCATCGCCTGGGGCAGCAGCGACCGGTTGTTGCTGCGCCGCCAGGGCATCCGGGCCAAGCACACCGTCCCCGGCGCCCGGCTGGTCCGGCTGCCCGGCTGCGGCCATGTCCCGATGAACGACGACCCGGCTCTCGTCGCACGGGTCATTCTCGACACCAGCCGCTGAATCCGTCCCGGACCGGTGCCGGTGCAGAACGCCCGACCCGAGCGCCACTCCCAGCCCGACCAGACAACTGCCCGCGGCCTGCGCGACACCGTACGAACCGGTGCCGACCAGCGGGGCGGTGAGCGCGGCGGAGACCGGGATCAGACCGGAGAAGAGCGTGGCGCGCTCGGCGCCGATGCGCTGCATGCCCATGTACCAGCAGACGAATCCGACGACCGTGACCACGGCGGCCTGCCAGAGCAATGCCGCCGTCTCGCCGGGTGAGGGCACTCGCAGGAAACCGCCGCCGTCCAGCATCAGCCCCAGTGCTGCCGACTCCGCGGCGGCGATCACACAGACCGTGGCGGAGAGCAGTTTCGGGCCGAGCGGACGCAGTACGGGAACGGCGATGACGGCGAAGCCCACCTCACCGGCGAGCGCACCGACGGAACAGACCATGCCCGCCGTGTCGGTGCGGCCCCAGCCCTGGACCGTGAAGGCACCCGCGGCGACCAGCGCGGCGGCGTAGAGCACCGTGCGGGCCGGACGGCGCCCGTCCAGCAGCGGAACGAGCACCGCGACGAGGATCGGGGCGCACCCGACGAAGACTCCCGGAACGGCAGGTTCCGCACTCCGCTCGGCGGCCAGGACGGCCAGGTTGAAGCCGACCATCCCGACAGCCGCGAGCAGTGCCAGCCGCGCCCACTGCCGGCCGCTGAGCGTGCGCAGCACAGCAGTGGGCGGAGGCGCTCCACCCCGCCGCAGAAGAGGCAGGAGCAGCAGGCCGGCCAGTCCGTAGCGGAGCGCCTGGCCACCCGCGTACGGGTAGTCGCCGAGGACACTGTTGGCGGTGAAGGAAGCACCCACGAGGGTGCAGGCGATGGCGGCGAGAAGGGCCCCGCGCAGGTAGGTCACGTTCATGGCACCGACGCTAGGCAGCCGGGCGGTCCGGTTTAAGGTCCACTTCCATGACGTCTTCGGGGACCAATCCAGCACCGGACAGCGGCGGCAGCGACCGGGAACCCGTCTCCGCCGCATGGGAGCTGCTGCTTCCGGCAGCGTCCGCCCCGGCCCGCGGGCGCGGTCGCGCCCTCCAGTCGGCACTGCGCGAGGCGGTCCGGTCCGGCAGGCTGACGCCGGGGACACGGCTTCCGTCCAGTCGTGAACTCGCCGCCGACCTCGGACTCTCCCGCGGTCTGGTCACCGAGGCGTACGAGCAGCTGACCGCCGAGAGCTATCTGCACAGCGGGCGCGGGGCGGGAACATGGGTGAGCGGATCGGTGCGGGCGGCGGCGGACCGGGCCCACGATCTCGCCCCGCGCGCCCCCGGCACGCTCGTCGACTTCCGGCCCGGCACCCCTGACCTCTCGCTCTTTCCGCGCACCGCCTGGGCCGCCACGCACCGTTCGGTGCTCGGCAGGCTGCCGCACAGCGCCCTGGGCTATCCCGATCCGCGAGGGCTGCCCGAGCTGCGGATCGCGCTCGCGTCCCTGCTGACGAGGCGTCGCGGGGTGGTGGCCGATCCGGAGCGGGTGCTGGTCTGTTCGGGCGTGGCGCAGGCGACCACCCTGCTCGGATTCGTGCTGCGGGAACGCGGGATGCGCACGGTCGGCGTCGAGGATCCCGGGAGCCCCGAGCACGCCTTGCTCTTCGCCTCGACGGGGCTGGCCACTTCCCGGCTGCCTCTCGATGACGAAGGGCTGGCCACCGAGCCGCTCGCGCGCTCCGGGGTCCGTGCCGTGATGACCACCCCGGCCCATCAGTTCCCCACCGGAATCGCGTACTCCGCCGCCCGCCGCAGTCTGCTCCTGGACTGGGCCAGGAGCGTAGACGGGGTGATCATGGAGGACGACTACGACGGTGACTTCCGCTACGACCGGGCGCCCGTGGGCGCCCTGCAGGGTCTGGATCCGGAGCACGTGGCGTACACCGGGTCGGTGAGCAAGTCGCTGGCACCCGGTCTGCGGCTGGGGTGGCTGCTGGCACCGGCGTCGATGACGGACGAGATCGTCGACCGCAAACGCACGATGGATCTCGGTAACCCTGCCGTCGACCAGGCGGTACTCGCCGACTTCATCACCCGGGGCGGCTACGACCGTCAGCTGCGACGCTGCCAGCGCGCCTACCGGGAGCGCCGCGACGTCCTGACCGCCGCACTGGCCGAGCACTTCCCAGGTACCGAGGTCAGCGGTATCGCCGCGGGACTCCACATCATCGCCCGGCTGCCCGAACGGTACGGTCCCGAGGCCGGTTTCGCCGCCCGTGCCGCCGGTGCCGGGATCGCGCTGCGGCTGATGAGCGACTGCGGAACCGTGCGTCCCGCGGACCGCTCCGTGAACCTGGTGATGGGGTACGCGCACCTGGCGCCCGCGGACATCGCGCGTGGTGTGCGGTTGCTGTCCGAGGCCCGTCAGGGTCTTCACTGATCGGCGTCGATGACGCCGGGGGCCGGGTATTCACCTGGCGTTGGTGTGCCCGTCTCCGTCGGGCGCGAGGGTGGCCCGGTCGATCAGGACCGCTCGCCCCACCCACTGCCCCGGAGGCGCTTCGATGCCGTACCGTCCGCGAATTCCGTCCCCCGACCGCCGTACCGTGCTGCGCGGTTCACTCGCCGCCTCGGCCGCGTTCACCCTTCCGGCGGTGGGCGCGGCGGCCCCCGCCTTCGCACGGTCGGGCCGGCCGGACGCGGCCTGGGGTGTGCAGGTGGGCGATGTCACGGCCTCCTCCGCGCTCGTGTGGGTGCGTTCCGACCGTCCGGCCCGGATGGTGGTGGAGACCTCGGCGACCGAGTCGTTCCGGCGCCCGCGCCGCTGGCACGGTCCGCTGCTCGGTCCCGGCACGGACTTCACCGGGACGACACCGCTCTACGGTCTGCCGCCGGGCGAGCAGGTGCACTACCGGGTGACGCTCGCGGCCCCGGACGACCCCCGCCGCACCGGTGAACCGGTGTACGGGACCTTCCGCACCGCGCCGGCGCGACGCCGGGACGGAGTGCGGTTCCTGTGGTCCGGGGACATCGCGGGACAGGGCTGGGGCATCAACCCGGACATCGGCGGATACCGGGTGTACGACGAAATGCGCCGCCTCGACCCGGACTTCTTCCTCTGCAGCGGCGACAACATCTACGCGGACGGGGTGATCGAGCCCAGGGTGCCGCTGCCCGACGGCCGTGTCTGGCACAACATCACCACCGACGAGAAGGCGAAGGTCGCCGAGACCCTGGCCGAGTACCGGGGCAACTTCCGCTACAACCTCCTGGACGAGAACCTCAGGGCGTTCAACGCACAGGTGCCCTCGATCATCCAGTGGGACGACCACGAGGTGCGCAACAACTGGTACCCCGGGCAGATCCTCGACGACGACCGGTACACCGAGAAGAACGTGGACGTGCTCGCGGCCCGCTCGACGCGCGCCTTCCGCGAGTACTTCCCGGTGTCCACGCTGCACCAGCAGTCGGGTACCGACAGGGTGCACCGGGTGGTGCGGCACGGTCCGCTGCTCGATGTGTTCGTCCTGGACATGCGGTCCTTCCGCAACGCCAACTCCCCCGGCCGGCAGCCCGACGACACCACCGGAATCCTCGGCTCCGCGCAGTTGGCCTGGCTTGAGCGCGAACTCTCCCGGTCCCGGGCCGTGTGGAAGGTGATCGCCGCGGACATGCCGCTCGGCCTGGTCGTGGCGGACGGCACGACGGACTACGAGGCGGTGGCACAGGGCGATCCCGGGGCGCCCCTCGGCCGCGAACTGCAGATCGCCGAACTGCTGCGGTACATCAAGCACCACCGGATCACCGGCACGGTCTGGCTGACGGCCGACGTGCACTACACCTCGGCCCAGCACTACGCCCCCGAGCGGGCGGCGTTCAAGGACTTCGCGCCCTTCTGGGAGTTCGTGACGGGCCCGTTGGCCGCCGGGCAGTTTCCTTCCAATCCGCTCGACAGCACATTCGGACCCGATCAGGTGTTCGTTCAGGCCCCCGATCGGGCGAATTTGTCACCGATGGAGACCCCGCCCCTCTTCGGCGAGGTCGATATCGACGGGAACAGTGGCGAACTGACGGTCCGGCTGCGGGCGCAGGGCGGCGCCGTGCTGTTCAGCAAGGTGCTGCAGCCGGGGCGAGTGGGGCAGTGAGCGGGAAGGCCTGACCGGCTCAGGGGCGGGGTGGGGCGGGAGCTCCGCACCCCGGCCTCCCGAAAGCGCCCAGGCCCGATTGTCAGTGGTGGGTTCTAACGTTTTCTTCATGACCCGATCCGTTCAGGCGCTGGCCTACTCACGTCCCTCCCTCCTGAAGTCCTCGCAGGCCGGGCAGTTGCTCGGCCTGGAGACAGCGGGCGGGCTCACGCCGCGCGGCGCCGAGCCCCATCCCCGGTTCTTCGAGGGCTTCCTCACCTCTCCCCAGGTCGCGGCCCGCGGGCTGCTCGCGGTGGCGGACGTGGCGGCCGCGCGCTACTACCAGCGGACGCTGCTGTCCTCGCTCGACCCGGTGGTGACGGGAAACGGCGACCGGCTGCGCTTTGAATCGTTCTCCGGCTGCTGCGGGGTGTACGCGCGGCTGGACGTACTGCGGGAGGGCCTGGACGGGGCCCGGACGGGTCACGGCACGACCAATGTGGATGTGAACAATCCACTGCGCGAGGCGCTTTCACGGATAGCTGGTGACGATCCGCTGCATCTGCGGGTGGGACCGCAGGAGATGGCGGTCACCACCCTGGAGGGCCCCGTCGTGGAGAAGAAGGTTCCGTTGCCTGACCGGTGGCTGCGGGGCTTCGCAGAGGCGCAGGTGGCATCCGCCGCTTTCGATCTGCGGGCCGAGCTCCCGGCGGCGGAGGCCGTCCGGTTCCTGCGGTCGCTGCCCCGCTCCTCTGGCCACGCGTCGCGAGGCGCCCAGTGGGTGATTCCCGCCGGGAAGACCCTGCGGCCGACGACGAGGCCGGTGGCGGGGGCCGTCTGTCTGCCGGGGCCGCAGCGGCTCGTCTCGCTCCAGCGGGTTCTTCGGCACGCGACGGCGCTGCGCGTGTACGGCCCGGTGGCCGACGGCGCCGCCGCCGCGAGTGCCTGGGAGGTGGTGCTCCCAGGGATGCGGCTCACCCTGACGCTGTCGCCCGAGGCCTCCCGCGGCTTCTCGGGCGAGGGCGGAGTGCTGGAGGCGCTCGCCACCGATGACGCCGCGGCCGACGCCGAGCTCATCTCCGTGCTCCTGGCCTGGGAGCCCCGGATCGAGCCGGCCGACCTGGCCGAGCAGTCGGGCCTGCCGGTGGAACGGGTGCGGGCGGCGCTCGTCCGGCTGGGTACGGCGGGCCGCGTGGGGTACGACCTCGCGGACGCGGCCTACTTCCACCGCGAACTGCCGTACGACGCGGACCGGGCCGAACGGCACAATCCGCGGCTGGTGGCCGCCCGGCAGCTCGCCGAGTCCGGTTCGGTCGTCCTCGACGGCGACCTGGCGGCCGTGGCCTCGGGCGACAACCGCTACCAGGTCCGCGAGAAAGCCGGTGCGCTGAGCTGCACCTGCCAGTGGTGGGCCGACTACCGGGGCCGGCGCGGCCCCTGCAAACACGCACTGGCGGTCCGGATGACCCGCCGGGGCGCGACGGTCACCGCAGGTGCGCGATGAAAGAGCTGCTCATCGCCGTGCGCGAAGGCCGCCATCGCGACGTTCCCGCCCTGCTCGCCCCGCTTGACCGGCCCGAACGCAGGCTGGCACTGGCCGAGTTGAAGGTGATACGCAAGGAGGCGCGGGAGTGGGAGTGGCGCGAGCGCACCAGGGCTCAGAAGGCCCTGCTGGTGGCCGGTGCGGGCTGCCACACCGGGGCCGCGGGCTGCGCGACCTGGATCGGGGCCCGGGAGCTGCGCGAGTGGCCGCGTTCCCCCTACCCGTGGGTGCTGGAAGTGCTGGCCGACCGCGATCCGGCCTGGCTCGCCGACCTCGCCCGACGGCTGGCTGCCCGCTCAATCGAGTCCGAGGCGGAGTACCGGCTCGTGCTTGAACTGGTCCGGATGGCGGACTGCCCGCTGCCCGTCTCCGACGGCATCGTCCGTGGCTGGGCGGAGCGCGTCGGCAGGTCGCGATGGCAGCAGCGTCCGCACCCGCCGTTGACCGACATCCTGCGCACCGAACCGCACCTCGACGTACTGGCGCCGCACCTCATGGACATGCCTGAGCTGCCCGTGCCGGTGGCCTGGAGCAGCGATGCGGACCAGGGTGCCCACTGGCCGTCCGCGCTGACGGCCCTCGCCGCAGAGGGCCTGCTGGACCGGACCCTTCTCCTCGACCGCTGCACCACCCGACTGCTGCGCGGCGGGAAGACCGCCGACCTGCGCTTCTGCCTGTTGCTGATGCGTGGTCTCGAACCCACGGTCCAGGAGGAGGCCGAGCGGGTCGCGGACTGGATCGCCATGGCCGCGGACGGCCCGTCGCCGGTGGCCGGACACGCACAGGAGGTGCTCGCCCGGCTGGACGGTCACGACAGGCTGTCCGTGGCTCAGCTGGCCGATGTCTCGGGTGCGGTGCTCTTCCGCACGGAGAAGAAGCTGGTGACTTCCCAACTGGTGCTGCTGGGCAAGGTGCTGCGCCGCGACAAGTCGGTGGCCGGACAGCTGCTGCCCGTGGTCGCCGAGGCGTTCGGGCACCCGGACATCGGGATCGAGGAGCGCGCGCTCAAGCTCACCGCCCGCCACCTTCCCTCGGCCCCACCCGCCGTTCACCAGGAACTGGCGGACATGGCTGCGCAGTTGGGGCCGGTGCACCGCGCCGCGGCCCTCTCGGTGTTCGGTGATCTGCTCGACGCGGAGCCGGCCGACGACGCCTACGAGGAGATCCTGCCTCCGGCCCCCGTCCCACGGCGTCTCGCCCCGGCGCCGGAGGACACGGCCGAGCTCGTCGAGGACGTGGTGGCCCTGGCGCGGTCCGGGTCCTGGGAGGTCACCGACTTCGAACGGACTCTGGACGGACTGATCCGGTGCGCCCACACGGACCGGACGGCCCTGACCGAAGCCCTGCGCCCGGCGCTCGCCGGGCAGTGGTGGGCGGGGGCCGGTGAGCAGGACGAGATCGACCGGCGGTTCAGCAGGAACCACGACGGCCGGCACCTCGTCGCCGCGTCGCTCCTCGGACGGATCTCCGAACGGGCGATAGCCCAGGGCCGGGCCCGGTGGACGGGAACGGGCACCTGCTTCCACGCCGCCCTCGACGGCGTGATGTACGCACGGCTGTGGGAGGCAGCCGCCGCGGTACGGACCGGGGAACTGCCCTTCCTGCTGGCCACGCCCACCTGGCACACCGGGTCCCTGGACCCGGTGGAGCTGGTCGGCCGGCTGCGCCGCTATCAGGAGCTGGGGATCGAGCCGGGGCCCGCCGACTTCTCTCAGGCCCTGCTGCGCGTCCGGCGAAGCGACGGTCACGAGGCCGCCGATCAGGCCGCAGGGCTCGGCACCGTGGAGGGCGACCGGCTGGCCGCGTGGATCCGGGCGGACGAACCGGTGGCACCGGTGCTCCGCGGCCACGTGGAGGCGGAAGTACCCACGCCCGGGGGCTGGTTCCAGCAGTCGGCGGCGGGAGCGCGGCGCATCCTCCTGGCCACCAGGGAACGCCTGGTCATCCAGCAGGAGTTCCCCCGCGCCTTCCACTGGCTCGGGCGACCGCACTCCCCCGTGCAGCAGCGCTGCTACCACTGGGGGACCAGCGCCCCGCAGTGGATGGCCGCACTGCCGGAGGACGGCGAGACACTGGCGGCGTGGCTGCTGCCTTCCGTCACCACGTGCGTCGAGGAACAGCGCGGGGGTGCCTGGCCCCTGCCGGCTCTCGTCGAGACCGGAGGACCCGCTGCCGGCGCCATTCATCTCGCGCTGGCCTACGGTCTCGGGGCCCGCTACCCGGAGGACCGGCTGTCGGCGGTGGACGCCCTGCTGCTCCTCGCCGCCCGGGGCCGCCTGGATGCGGCGCTGCTCGGCAAGGAGCTGACCGTGCTCATCGACCGGGAGCTGGTGAAACCCGGACGGCTGGCGAGCTCGGCGGCTGCCGCCGCGGCCACCGGCGCGTACCGGACCGTGCTCTCCGTTCTGGTCCCGGTGCTGCCCGCGCTGCTGTCCCGCGAGCGGGCTCCCCGTGGACTGAGCGACCTGCTCGCCGTGGCCGCGGAGTGCGCGGAGCACGGTGGCCCGCCGAAGACCGGGCCGATAGCCGGCCTCGGCGCAGTCGCCGCGCGTGGCGGATCGACGCAGGTGGTGCGGCAGGCGGCACGGCTGGAGGCCGCCTGGGGCCGGGCGGCTGCGTGAAGCCTCACCGGGCATGGCTCGAACACTCTGGCCAACCGGCCAAAAATAGATGATAGGCGACTAGATGCACACTTAACCCATCGGTCACAAGGCGTTCGTGATCAGGCAACACCGCTCCGTCACAGTGAGGGCATGACTGATGTGACATCCGCGAAGAGTGTCCGCCGCCCCCACCACTGGCGACGGGATCTCATCGAACTCGCCGCCCTGTTCACCGCGGTCGCCGTTGCCGACGCGATCGCCAACCTGATCGGGCACCAGCCGGACGGGCCGTATCTGCTCATCGCCTCGGCCCTGGCGCTGACCGCGACCGCCGCGTTCCACACCTGGTGGGCGCGGCGGCACAGCCACGCGCCACCGCCGGATACCGACGGGGCGCGCGGCCTGCACGACTCCGCCTCGCAGCCGCTTGCGGCGGGCGTCTCCCCGGCGCCGGTGACCGGGTCCGGGGAGACGGCGCTGTGGCGAATGCGCACCACGGTCAGGGACGCCCCCGGCAGCCTGGCGGCGCTCTGCATCGTCCTGGCCGAGCACCGGATCGACATCCTCACCCTGCAGACGCATCCGCTGGCACAGGGCACGGTCGACGAGTTCCTGCTGCGCTCCCCCGCCACGCTCCCGGCAGCGCAGCTGACCCGGGCGATCTCCGCCGCGGGCGGCAGCTCCACCTGGATCGAGCGCGCCGACGCCCATGATCTGGTGGACGCTCCGACCCGGGTGCTCGGCCTCGCCACCCGCACCGCGCTGGACGCCGCCGAGCTGCCCCTCGCCCTGCGCCAGCTGCTCGGCCGGTGCACCATCCACTCGCTGCCCGCCGTCTCGATCAGCGGACGCGCGACCGGCGAGACCGCGCCCGTCGAAGGGGTGCTGGAGGAGAGGGTGATGCGGCTGCGTGACCCGTCGGGCGGCGTCATCACCGTCGAGCGGCCCTATCTCCCGTTCACGCCCACGGAGTTCGCCAGGGCGCGCGCCCTAGTCGAGCTCGATGCCCGGCTGGGCCCCCGTGTTCCGCGCAGCGAGCACGTGCTCACGCTGCCCGAGGGCAACGAGATCACCGTGCGCCGCGCGGACAGCGCCGATCTCGAAGCGGCCCGAGCCATGCACGACCGCTGCTCGGAGCAGACGCTGCGGCTGCGCTACCACGGCCCGGTCCGCGACGCCGACCGCTATCTCGACCACCTGCTGAGCCCGCGCTTCGGCCGCACCCTCGCCGTACAGACGGCGTCCGGCCGGCTGGTGGCCCTCGGCCATCTGCTCTGGGACGGCGACGAGACCGAGGTCGCCCTGCTCGTCGAGGACGACTGGCAGCGCCGGGGCATCGGCTCCGAGCTGCTCGCCCGCCTGGTGGCGCTCGCCGTCGAGGCCGGCTGCGAGAGCGTCTACGCCGTCACCCAGGCGTCCAACACCGGCATGGTCGCCGCCATGCGCGCGCTCTCGCTGCCGCTCGACTACCAGATCGAGGATGGCACGCTGGTGATCACCGCCCGGCTGACCGCGACTCCGGTACGGGCCCTGCCCCTGCCCCCGCACGAGCAGGCACACCACTGAAGCCCTGACGTACGGGCTCCTCGCCGCTCAGCGCCTGACAGAGATCGGCCCAGATGTCCTCGACATCCTCCAGGCCGACCGACATCCGCAGCAGCCGGTCACCGACCCCCGACGCCTGCCGGTCTCCCTCGTCCACAATGCGGTGGCTGATGGAGGCGGGGTGCTGGATCAGGCTGTCCACGCTGCCGAGACTGACGGCGGGCGTGATGAGCCGTACCCCGGCGATCACCCGGTGCGGGTCCCCGAAGATCTCGAAGGAAACCATCGCACCGCCCAGTTCCGGGTAGTGGACGCGGGCGATCCGCGGGTCGGCGGCCAGCCTGCGGGAGAGTTCCGCGGCGCTCGCGGACGCGGCCCGCACCCGTACCGGCAGCGTGGACAGACCGCGTAGCAGCAGGTACCCGGCCATCGGATGCAGCACGCCGCCGGTCGCGAAACGCACCTGGCGCAGCCGGGCGGCGAACTCCTCGTCGCAGGCGACGACTCCGCCCATCACGTCCCCGTGACCCCCCAGGTACTTCGTCGCGCTGTGCAGCACGATCCGCGCGCCGTGCTCGACGGGCCGCTGGAGCACCGGTGTCGCGAAGGTGTTGTCGACGAGCAGCGGCACGGAGCCGCAGGAGTGCGCGACCGAGCGGATGTCCACCTCTTTGAGCGTCGGATTGGCGGGCGTCTCGACGATGACCAGACCCGTGTCGGGCCGGATCGCGTCGGCGATGCCCGCCGGATCGGTCCAGGTCACCTCGGTGCCCAGCAGCCCGGCGCCGAGCAGATGGTCGCTGCAGCCGTACAGCGGGCGGACCGCCACCACATGGCGCAGTCCGATGCTCGCGCGGGCCAGCAGGACAGCGGTGAGCGCCGCCATGCCGCTGGCGAACGCCACGGCGCTCGCGGCCCCTTCGAGCCGAGCCAGGGCCGTCTCGAACCGGGCGGTGGTCGGGTTGTCGAGCCGGGCGTAGACCGGCGGCCCGTCGAGCCGGGCGCCGGTGGTGGCGAAGGAGTCGATCCGCGCCGCCTCGCCCCTGGAGTCGTACGAGGGGTAGGTGGTGGACAGGTCGATCGGCGGTGCGTGCAGGCCGAGAGCCGCGAGGTCGTCGCGTCCGGCGTGCACGGCTTCGGTGGCCAGCGCCCTGGACCGGGTTGTCGTCGAGGGCGCCATCGAGGATTCGGTGTCCATGTCACCACTCTGAACACACGCCGGGGAATGTGCGCCAAACCCCGTGCTACGTTCGGTGGATGACCGATTCCATCGCCCTGGACACGGTGGATCTGCACATTCTGCGCCTGCTGCAGAACGATGCCCGGACCACCTACCGCGATCTCGCAGCCGAGGTCGGGGTCGCCCCGTCGACCTGCCTGGACCGGGTCACCCGGATGCGCCGCACAGGCGTCATCCTCGGGCACCAGCTGCGACTGGATCCGGCCAGAATGGGACGCGGGCTGGAGGCCCTGCTGTCCGTCCAGGTCCGGCCGCACCGCAGAGAGCTCATCGGCCCGTTCGTCGAACGGATCAGGACACTGCCCGAGTCCCGGGCGCTCTTCCACCTGACCGGTCCCGACGACTATCTGGTCCATGTGGCCGTTTCCGATACCGCCGACCTGCAGCGGCTGGTGCTGGACGAGTTCACCTCGCGCCGAGAAGTGGCCCGGGTGGAGACCAGACTGATCTTCCAGCAGTGGGAGTGCGGACCGCTGCTGCCGCCCTCGGCCCCAGCGGCCGGGCCGGGCACATGTCAGGCCTCAGAGCCCGTTTGATGGTGACGGGGAGCCCCTCTCCGTATGAGGATGTCCACATGTCAGACACTCCCAGCAGCGCGCTGCCCCGCCAGGTCGCCGACGCCTACGTCAACGCGTTCATCCGACTCGACCCGATTTCCGGCACCTTCCTCGGTGTCGCGGAAAGCTCGCGCCGCCTTCCCGACTTCTCCCCCGCCGGCCAGGAAGCACTGGCCGAACTGGCTCGCGCCACGCTCGCCCGGCTCGACGCCGCGGAACAGCTGCCCGGTGCGGCCGACGACACCGAGCGCCGTTGCGGCCGTCTCCTGCGCGAGCGGCTGACGGCCGAACTCGCCGTCCACGAGGCCGATGAGTCGCTGCGTGCCGTCTCCAACCTGCACTCCCCGGCGCACTCGGTCCGTGAGGTGTTCACCGTGACGCCCACCGAGACGGACGAGGACTGGGCGGCGGTCGTCGACCGGCTCCGTGCGGTTCCGGCCGCGCTCGCCGGCTACCGGGAGTCGCTCGCGCTCGGTCTGGAGCGCAAGCTCCACGGCAGTCCGCGCGCCACGGCCACCTTCATCGACCAGCTCGACGAATGGGTCGGCGACGGTACGACGGGGTTCTTCCAGGACTTCGCCGCCGCGGGCCCGGCCGCTCTGCGCACCGGTCTCGACGACGGCGCCCGGCAGGCCGCGCAGGCGCTGGAGGAGCTGCGGCAGTGGATGCGCGAGGTGTACGCCCCCGCCATCGAGGGCGCACCCGAGGTGGTGGGCCGTGAGAGGTACGCCCGCTGGTCGCGCTACTTCAACGGCACCGACCTCGATCTCGACGAGGCGTACGCGTACGGCTGGTCCGAGTACCACCGGCTGCTCGCCGAGATGCGGACCGAGGCAGCGAAGGTGCTGCCCGGCGCGGGCCCCTGGGAGGCGCTGGCCCATCTCGATGTGCACGGCAAGCACATCGAGGGGGTCGACGAGGTCCAGGCTTGGCTGCAGGGGCTGATGGACGAGGCGATCGAGGCCCTGGACGGTACGCACTTCGAACTCGCCGAGCGGGTCCGCAAGGTGGAGTCCCGGATCGCCCCGCCCGGCGGCGCGGCGGCGCCGTACTACACGGGTCCGTCCGAGGACTTCTCCCGCCCCGGCCGCACCTGGCTGCCGACCATGGGCGAGACGCGGTTCCCGGTGTACGACCTGGTCTCCACCTGGTACCACGAGGGTGTCCCCGGTCATCACCTCCAGCTCGCCCAGTGGGCCCACGTCGCCCAGAGCCTCTCGCGCTACCAGGCGTCCATCGGCATCGTCAGCGCCAACGCGGAGGGCTGGGCGCTGTACGCGGAGCGGCTGATGGACGAGCTGGGCTTCCTTCCCGACGCCGAGCGCCGCCTGGGATACCTGGACGCGCAGATGATGCGCGCCTGCCGGGTGATCGTGGACATCGGCATGCACCTGGAGCTGGAGATCCCGGCCGACTCCCCGTTCCACCCCGGTGAGCGGTGGACGCCCGAGCTGGCCCAGGAGTTCTTCGGCAACCACAGCGGCCGGCCCGCCGACTTCGTGGAGAGCGAGCTGACCCGCTACCTCTCGATGCCGGGACAGGCCATCGGCTACAAGCTGGGTGAACGCGCCTGGCTGCTCGGCCGGGAGAACGCCCGCGCGGCGCACGGGGACTCCTTCGACCTCAAGTCCTGGCACATGGCCGCCCTTTCGCAGGGGCCGCTGGGTCTGGACGATCTGGTCGACGAGCTGTCGAAGCTCTGACCGGGCCGGCGGGCCGGGCCCCGGGGACGCCCCTGTGGTCCGGCGCGCCGCTGTCAGCAGCCGCAGTCCTCGGAGCCGGCCGGCGCGGTGAGCGGATCGGCGCCGCGCCGTTCGGGCCCCTGCCGGGTCTCGAACCCGAGGCCCTCGCGCACCCAGTACTCGAAGCCGCCGAGCATCTCCTTGACCCGGTAACCGAGTTCGGCGAGGGCGAGCGCGGCCCGGGTGGCACCGTTGCAGCCGGGCCCCCAGCAGTAGGTGACCACGGGCACGGCCGGGTCGAGCAGTTCGGGTGCCCGCTCGGTGATGAGCCCCGTCGGCAGGTGGACCGCACCGGGGATGTGTCCCCGGTCCCAGGCGGCGGTGGAGCGGGCGTCGAGGAGTACGAAGCCGGGGTCACCGCCGGCCGCCAGCGCGGCGGCGACGTCGGAGGCATCGGTGTGGAGGGCTAGCGAGGCCGCGAAGTACGCGGCGGCCGCGGCCGGATCGGCGGGCGGCACCCGGAGCACGGAATGGCCTGCGGTGGTGGCGGGCTGCGATGTCATGGTCGAAAATCTATGGCCGACGACGCCGTGCCGGAAGATGAGATCCCCGGCAGAGGGCTTGATCTGCCGGGGATTTCCCTGTTCTCTCGATGCATGACCGACTATTCCCCGGATGACACCGACTGGCGCATCCTCGA
The DNA here is from genome assembly GCF_044756945.1 of Streptomyces sp. NPDC091387. Lineage (NCBI taxonomy): Bacteria > Bacillati > Actinomycetota > Actinomycetes > Kitasatosporales > Streptomycetaceae > Streptomyces > Streptomyces sp. NPDC091387. The sequence continues at coordinate 266,793 of NZ_JBIVTZ010000004.1, forward strand.
TGTCCTTCAGCGCGAGGGCCGCGCCACGTTCGCGGAGCTCGCACGGGCGGTGGCGATGTCGTCGAGCGCCGTGACGGAGCGGGTGCGCAGGCTGGAGGAGGCCGGGATCATCAGCGGGTACGCGGCGGTGGTCGACCCGGAGCGGCTCGGGCTGCCGATTCTCGCCTTCGTCCGGCTGCGCTACCCGAACGGCAACTACAAGCCGTTCCACGACCTCCTCGACACCACGCCCGAGATCCTGGAGGCCCACCATGTCACCGGCGACGACTGCTTCGTACTGAAGGTGACGGCCCGCTCCATGAGCCATCTGGAGGCGGTGTCCGGAAAGGTCGGGGCGCTGGGGTCCGTCACCACGAGCGTCGTCTACTCCTCGCCGCTGCCGCGGCGGGCGGTCAGCCGCTGACCCCGTCCGCGGCCAGGTGGCGCACCGCGGATCCGTGGCGTTCCTTCACCACTTCGAGCTGGGCCGGGATGCGCCGGCGCAGGTCCGCGACATGGCTGACGATGCCGACGCTGCGGTCCCGCTCCCGCAGCGAGTCCAGCACGTCGAGCACCTCGTCGAGGGTCTGGTCGTCCAGGCTGCCGAAACCCTCGTCGATGAAGAGGGTGTCCAGGCGTACGCCGCCCGCCTCGTCGGTGACCACGTCGGCGAGGCCGAGTGCCAGGGCGAGCGAGGCGAAGAACGTCTCACCGCCGGAGAGCGTGGCCGTGTCGCGTTCACGGCCGGTCCAGGCGTCGATGACGTGCAGTCCGAGCCCTGCCCTGCGGCCACCGGTACGGGCGTCGGAGTGGACCAGGGTGTACCGGCCGGACGACATCCGCCGCAGCCGGGCGGTGGCGGCCGCCGCCACCTGTTCGAGGCGGGCCGCCAGGACGTAGGACTCCAGCCGCATCTTGCGTTCGTTGTCCGCCGAGGTGCCGGCGGTGAGCCCGGCGAGCCGTGCGATCCGCTCGTACTCCTCGCGTACCGGGCCCAGTCCACGTACCTCGTCCGCCGCGCGCCGGGACAGCCTGCCGAGTTCGGTGCAGCGCTCCCGCGCCGCGGCGTGGGTGCCCGCCGCGTCCCGCAGCAGCCGCTCGGCCGTGTCGAACACCGGCTGCGCGGCGTCCGGGGCGGCCGGGGGCAGGCCGGCGGCGGCGCGGGCATCCGTCTCGGCGAGCCGGTCGGCGACCGCCGCGGCCTCGGCCTGCCAGGCGTCGATCCGGTGCTGGAGCTCTCGCTGCCGGGAGTCGGGGAGCACCGTCCCGGCGGCGTCCTGCGGGGTGTCGAATCCGGCCCGGAACGCCGCGTCGGCGAGCCGGTCGTCGGCCTCCTTCAGCCGCGCCGCCGCGCTCTCCTCCTCGCGCAGCGTCGCGGCGGCCTCGACGAGCAGGGCGACCCGGTGCTGAAGGAGGGCGGCGTGCTCGGTGACGCTGCCCGCCGCGCCGCGGGCCTGTGCCAGCACCTCTTCCAGTGCTGCCTGTTCGGCGTCGAGGCCTTCGCGCCTGGAGGTACGGGCCGCGGCCCGGCGTTCGGCCTGCTGCCGGGCCCCGGCCCGCTGTTCCTGCTCGCGTTCGGCGGCCGCGAGGGCCTCGCGCGCCGCGTGCGTCCCAGTGGCGGTCCGGTAGGCCTCCGTGTGCTCCCGGGTCAGTGTGTCCACGAGATCGGTGAGCGCTGCGACCGTCGGCCCGGCCGCACGGTCCTGGTCGCCCGGAGCGTCGGCGGCCTGGCCGTCCCCGGTCTCCGCGGCCTCCGCGGCCTCCGCACGAGCCGCCGCGTGCCGCTCACGTACGGCCGCGAGCGCGTGCTCCGCCTCGGTGCGCGCCTGTTCCGCGCGCCGGTGGGCGGCCTCCGCGGCGTCCTCCGTGGCCTGGTCGACGTGTCCGTCGCCGGCACGGGCGGGCCGCGGGTGGTCGGGCGAGCCGCATACCGCACAGGCCTCGCCGTCGGCCAGTTCTCGGGCGAGCTCCGCCGCGATGTCGCGCAGCCTCCGTTCGCGCAGGCCGAGCCAGGCCTCGCCGGTGGCGAGGGCACGCTCCCGGGCCGCACCGAGGCGCTCCTCGGCGTCCGACACCTGTGCGGCCAGCGCGTCCCTGCGCCGGGCCGCGTCCAGACGGCGGCGGGCCGGGTCGAGCCGCCCTGCCAGGAGTTCGGCGCGGGTCGCCGCTTCCTGGGCCGCCTCGATGCGGGTGTGCAGACCGTTCCGGGTGGACTCCCAGCCGGCCAGCCAGCTGTCGGCGTCCCGGATCAGTTCGTCGTCCGCGCGGGCCTGCCGTTCCAGCGCGGTCCGTTCGCTGTCGATCTCGGCGCCGCGCCGCTCGGCACGACGTGCGGCGTCCAGACCGCCGAGTTCCTCACGGAGTCTGCGTTCCAGCGCCGTCAGCTGTTCGGCACCCGCGTCGGCCAGGTCGCCGGGCAGTCCGGCCCGGGAGCGGTCGCGGGCCGCGTCCGCCCGCCGGTGCGCCCGCCCGGCCTCCTCGCGAAGCTCCAGCGCGGGCGCGACGAGATCCGCCTTGCGGGCGCGCTTCAGCCGCTCCTGCGCCTGATCGTGCTCGGCACGGCCGGCCTCCAGCGCGGTGGCGCGCCGCCGGGTCTCCTCGTACCGCTGCTGGAGCCCGGCCAGTTCGCGTGCGCTGTCCAGGGCCAGCCGGGCGGCCGTCTGCCGGCCCTCCGCCGCCCTCAGCACCGACGCGGCGATGTCGAGGCGTTCCCGGGCGCTGCTGCGCGCCGTCGCGGCCCATTCCAGTACGGCGTCCGCGAGCCCCGGTTCACCCGGCTGGATGCCGGGCAGCGGGCACTCGCTCGCGGCGGGTCCTGCCGCCTGGGCGATCCGCTGGGCGACGGCGAGGATCCTCTCGTCCCCGGCCCTCACCTGTGTCCCGGCGGCCCGGCGCAGCTCGGCGAGGTGCTCCTCGACCGCGGCGAAGCGTCGGGTGTCGAAGAGCCGGCCGAGCAGTTTGCCGCGCGCCTCGGCGTCGGCGCGCAGGAAGCGGGCGAAGTCGCCCTGCGGCAGGAGGACCACCTGGCAGAACTGGTCCCGGCTCATTCCGATGAGCTGGGTGATCTCCTCGCCGATCTCCTGGTTGGAGCGGCTCAGCGCCCGCCACCCCTCGTCGGGGACGTACTCACGCAGCCGGCTCTGCGCCTTCTCCGTGGTGTAGCCGTCGCCCTTCTTCTTGGGGCGGGTCTGGGCGGGGCTCCGGGTGATCTCCAGGCGGCGCCCGCCGATGGTGAGTTCGAGCCGGATCTCGGTCAGCAGGTCCACCGGGGCGTGGTCGCTGCGCAGCGAGGTTCCGGGGCTCTGCCGGGCTCCGGGCACGGCGCCGTACAGTCCGTAGCAGACGGCGTCGAGGACCGAGGTCTTGCCGGCACCGGTCGGTCCGTGCAGCAGGAAGATCCCGGCCGCGGAGAGCGCGTCGAAGTCGATCTCCTCGGTGGCGCCGAACGGTCCGAAGGCGGTGATGCCGAGCCTGTGGAGCCTCATCGGTTCACCTCGCGCACGCTGTCGTCGACCCGTACGTGGTCGAAGGCGCCGCGCAGCACCGTCCGCTCCGGCTCGTCGGTGCCGTACCCGCCGCGGACATGGGCCACGAAGTCCTCCGCGATGCTCTGGTCGTCGCGTCCGCGCAGCCGCTCGGCGTAGGAGGTCTGCGGGTCCTCGGGGGCCCGTTCCGGTTCGAAGGCGAGGCTGAGCGTGTGCGGGAACCGCTCGGCGAGTCGGGCCATCGGCTCGGCCGGGCGGACCGGGTCGGTGAGGGTGGCCTCCACCCAGGAGAGTTCGTGCCGGTCCAGCGCGGGGTCGTCGAGGAGGGTGTCGAGACGGCCGCGGAGCCTGGCGAGGGGGCGGGGCACCGGGCACTCGATCCGTTGCGCGTCGATCGCGCCCGCGCCGTCCAGGTCGATCAGCCACATCGTCTTGCGGTGGGCGGCCTCGGAGAAGGAGTAGGCGAGCGGGGACCCTGAGTACCGGACGCGTTCGGTGACGGTCTGGCAGCCGTGCAGATGTCCCAGCGCCACGTAGTCGACGCCGTCGAAGACCCCGGCGGGAACCGATGCCACCCCGCCGACGGTGATGTCGCGTTCGCTGTCGCTCGGCTCGCCGCCCGCGACGAAGGCGTGGGCGAGGACGACGGAGCGGGTGGTGTCCGCACGCGTTCCGAGATCGGCGCGGACCCGGTCCATGGCGGCGGTCAGCACGGCCTCGTGCCCGGGCCGCTCGGACTTGAACATGTCCTTGACGAGGGCGGGTTCCAGGTACGGGAGCCCGTAGAACGCCACGTCGCCGTGCGCGTCCGCGAGCACGACCGGGGTGGCGCAGTGCGCGGGATCGGTACGCAGGTGGATGCCGGCCCGCCCGATGAGCCCGGCACCGACACCGAGCCGGCGGGCCGAGTCGTGGTTCCCGGAGATCATCACGGTGGGGACACCGGCCGCGGCGAGCCGGTGCAGCGCGTCGTCGAAGAGCTGGACGGCGGAGAGCGGCGGCACCGCCCTGTCGTACACATCACCCGCCACCAGTACGGCATCGACCTCGTGGTCACGGACCGTCGCCACCAGGTGGTCGAGGTAGGCGGCCTGGGCATCGAGCAGCGAGACCCGGTGGAACGACCGCCCCAGGTGCCAGTCCGATGTGTGCAAAATCCTCAAGACCAGGCTCCGACCTGCATGTTTCGCTTCCTCTACCCGTGGGGCCGCACTCCTTGTGCTCCGGAGGGGCCCGGACCCGGCGGCCGGTGCTCGTCACACCCGCGCGGCCCTGCCCCTGGCCCCCCGCGCACCACAGTACTCAGGCGTCCCCGTAGGACTCGCCGCCCAGCTCCAGTTCCGCCTCGCCCGCCGTCGCGCCGGCCAGCCAGCGGCGGAACTCCGCGACGTCGGCGTCCGGCAGCCCGATCTCGATGGTCACCGCCTCGGCGTAGCGGACCTCGCGCACGGTCCGTCCGGTGGCCCTCAGTTCGTTCTCCAGCCTGCCCGCCCGCTGGTGGTCCACGGTGACGGTCGCGAGCCGGAAGCGCTGCCGGGTGAGCGTGCCGAGCGCGTCGAGGGCCTCGCCGACCGCTCCGCCGTAGGCCCGGATCAGCCCGCCCGCGCCGAGTTTCACCCCGCCGAAGTAGCGGGTGACGACCGCGACGACGTACCGCATCTCGCGACGGGTCAGCATCTGGAGCATGGGTACCCCGGCGGTGCCTCCCGGCTCGCCGTCGTCACTCGCCTTCTGTACGGAGGCGTCGGCGCCGATCACGTACGCGAAGCAGTTGTGGGAGGCGGTCGGGTGTTCCCTGCGGACGCGGGCGACGAACTCCTGCGCCTCCTGTTCGGTGGCGGCGGGGGCGAGCGCGCAGATGAAACGCGATCGGTTGACCTCGGTCTCGTGCACGCCCGCTCGGGCGACTGTCCGGTACTGCTCCTGCATCCGGCCAGCCTATGCGCAGGTACGGGAATGGTCCGGGGCGGCCGTCCGTTGTGCGGATCATGTACGCAGACACGGAGACGATCCGCAGAATCCTGACCGGGACGGGCGACACCTGGGCGGTGGTGGGGCTCTCCGACAACCGCTCCCGCGCGGCCTACGGCGTGGCCGAGGTCCTCCAGCGCTTCGGGAAGCGGGTGGTCCCGGTGCATCCCAAGGCGGAGCGGGTGCACGGCGAGGACGGCTACGCCTCACTGGCCGACATCCCGTTCCCGGTCGACGTGGTGGACGTCTTCGTCAACAGCGAACTGGCCGGCCCGGTGGCCGACGAGGCGGTCTCGATCGGCGCCTCCGCGGTCTGGTTCCAGCTCGGGGTGATCGACGAGCAGGCGTACGAACGCACCCGGGCGGCCGGGCTCGACATGGTCATGGACCGGTGCCCCGCCATCGAGATCCCCGCGCTGGGACGCTGAGGGACGGCTCCGGTCCACCGGTCGGCCGTGTGTGCGGGGTGTCACACTCCGCTTCCGGCTGGAACAATGGCCCGCTGTGAGTACTGCACCTGCCCTCGGTGTGCTGAGCGCCTCCCACACCCGTGCCCGGCTGGCCGGACAGCTGGTCCGGCTCGGCGTGGAGCGGGGCGGCGTCCTGCTGGTGCATGCCTCGCTGCGTGCGGTGGGAGCGGTGGACGGCGGGGTCCGCGCCGTGACCGACGCCCTGCGGGACGTGCTGGGAGCGCAGGGCACGCTGGTCGTCCCGGCCTTCACTCCGGAGAACTCCGACACCTCCCCGCAGTACCGCGCCCGGGTCCGCGGTCTCGGCGACCGGGACCGGGACGCCGTGCGGGCTGCCATGCCCGCGTTCGACCCCACCAGCACGGCCGCCCCGTCGATGGGCCGGCTGGCCGAGACGGTGCGCCGGTCCCCGGGCTCCGTGCGCAGCGCCCATCCGCAGACGTCGTTCGCGGCCGCGGGCCCGCTGGCCGGTCATGTGGTGGCCGGCCACCGCCCCGACTGCCATCTCGGCGAGGACTCCCCGCTGGCCCGGCTGTACGAGCTGCGGGCGCAGGTCCTGCTGCTGGGGACCGGCTTCGGCTCCTGTACCGCGTTCCATCTCGCCGAGTACCGCGTCCCGTCCCCGCCCTTGCGCACCTACCGCTGTGTGGTGCGCGACGGCGGCGGGCGGCGGCGGTGGTGGGAGTACGCGGACGTGGCTCTGGACGACAGTGATTTCGCGGCCCTGGGTGCGGACTTCGAGCGGTCGGGCCGGCCCCCGGCCGTCGCCGCCGGCCCGGTCGGCTCGGCCCCGAGCCGTCTGTTCCGCTTCCCCGAGGCGGTCGGCTTCGCCACCCGGTGGCTGCCCGCGCACCGTCAGGGCGGCGCGGGCGACCGCTTCAGCCCGTGATGCCGAGACCTTCGACCACGACCGCTCCTGGCAGCGCCGCAAACGCCTTGCCCGGCATGATCAGTTTGCCCCGGCGGCTGCCGCTTCCGATCAGGACCCATTCCTGGTCCACGACGGCGGGATCGATCAGCAGGGGCCAGCTGTCCGGTAGTCCGACGGGAGTGATGCCGCCGTACTCCATGCCCGTGTCACCGACCGCCGTCTCCATCGGGGCGAACCGCACCTTGCGGACGCCGAGGTGCTTGCGAACGGCCCCGTTCACATCGACGCGGGAGTGGGACAGCACCAGGCAGGCCGCCAGGGTGACGTCTCCCCCGCGCTTTCCCGCCACGACGACGCAGTTGGCCGACCGGCTCAGCAGCTCGGCCCCGTGGTGCTCGACGAACGCCGCAGTGTCGGCGATCTCCGGGTCCGTGTCGACGTGGATGATCTGCTCGGCGGGAAAACCGCCCCAGCCCTCCCGGACCGCCGCCGCCACCGGTGCGGTGAGCAGTTCGAGGCGTTCGGCAGCGGGGCGGGCATCCTCGAAGGAGCCGATGGGTGCGCGCATGCGCGCCACGCTAACAGCGCCGCGCTCCGGCCCGGTTGGGCGTCTCATCTGACGGGCGGGATGGACACGGCCATGGTGAGTTCGACGGGCTCGGAGCCCTCGTTCCGGTAGGTGTGGGGATGGTGCGCCTCGAAGGTGGCGGAGGTGCCGGCGGGCACGGTGTACGAGGTTCCGTCGACGACCAGGGTGAGATCGCCCGCGGTGACGTGGAGCAGTTCGACGGTCCCCTCGGGGTGCGGATCGGAGGCGCTGCCGTCGCCGGGCGCCAGCCGCCAGGACCAGAGTTCCAGCGGGCCCCGCGCCTCGGTGCCGACCAGCAGGGTCGTGGCGCTTCCCGCCTCCGTGGACCACATGCGGACCGCCTGACTGGCGGGCACCAGGCGGACCGGGGAGCCCTGGTCGTAGTCGAGCAGCGTGGTGATGCTGACGCCCAGCGCGTCGGCGAGCTTCACCGTGGTGCCGACACTCGGGTTGGTGCGTGCCTGCTCGATCTGGATGATCATGCCGCGACTGACCCCGGCACGGGTGGCGAGAGCGTCCAGGGTGAAGCCCCGCTCCCCGCGCCAGCGCTTGAGATTGCGCGCGAGGGACTGGGTCAGCTGGTCGAGATCAGTCACATTCCGTCCAATATTTTGGATGACAGGGTCAAAAATACTGCACTACGGTGTGGTGTACCCAACCGTCCACCGCACTGTACTGCGAGGCTCCCGCATGACCGTACTCTTCGCCCTCGCCACCAGTCTGCTGTGGGGGCTGGCCGACTTCGGCGGCGGGCTGCTGACCCGGCGCGTGCCCGCCCTCACTGTCGTGGTCGTCTCGCAGACCGCCGCGGCGGCCGTGCTCGCGGTGATCGTGACCGTCACGGGCGCCTGGAGCGAGGCGAGTGGGCAGCTCTGGTTCGCCGTCGCGGCCGGCGCGGTGGGGCCGGTCGCGATGCTGAGCTTCTACAAGGCACTGGCGCTCGGGCCGATGGGTGTGGTGTCCCCGCTCGGTTCGCTGGGGGTCGCCGTACCGGTGAGCGTCGGGCTGATCGCGGGCGAGCGTCCGGGGCTGATGCAGTTCGCCGGGGTCTCCGTCGCGGTGGTGGGCATCGTGCTGGCGGGCGGGCCGCAGCTGCGGGGCGCCCCCGTGCAGCGCCGGGCGGTGCTGCTGACCCTGGTGGCGGCGTTCGGCTTCGGGGCCGTGATGTCCCTGATCGCGCACGCGTCCACCACCGTCACCGGCCTCTTCCTGGCCCTCTTCGTACAGCGCGTCACCAACATCGCGGTGGGCGGCACGGCACTGTACGTCTCGGTGCGCCGCGGGGCCCGTGCGCTTCCGGAGGAGGGCGGGGTCGCCGTGGTGCGGGCCGCGCTGCCCGCCCTGGCGTTCGTGGGTCTCGCGGACGTCGCGGCCAACGGGACGTACTCGATCGCCGCCCAGCACGGGCCGGTCACCGTCGCCGCCGTACCGGCCTCGCTCTACCCGGTGGTCACGGCCCTGGCCGCGCGCGGCTTCCTGGGGGAACGGCTGCGCGGCGTGCAGGCGGCGGGCGCCGGACTCGCACTGGTGGGCACGGTGCTGCTCGCGACCGGGTGACGGGAGCGGGCGGCCCCGGCTCCGGCGGTCAGCTCTCGTCGAGTTCCGCGACGGCCAGCAGCTGTTCGGGAGTCACACCCTCCGGGATCGGCACCGGGGCCGGGGTGCGCAGGGGCGGCTGCCAGCCCTTCTCCGGGTCCCAGCTGCGTACGACACGGGCCGGGGCGCCGGCCACCACCGCGTGGTCGGGCACCTCTCCGCGGACCACCGCCCCCGCCGCCACCACCACGTTGCGCCCGAGCCGGGCACCCGGGAGGATCACCGCTCCGGTGCCGATCCAGCAGCCGGGGCCGATGGCGACCGGCTCCATCCTCGGCCACTGCCGGCCGACCGGCTGCTGCGGATCGTCATAGCTGTGGTTGGTCGAGGTGATGTAGACGTACGGCCCGCAGTACGTGTCCGAGCCGATCGTCACCGTGGTGTCGGCGACGACGTGGCTGCCGCGGCCGAGCACCACCCCGTCGCCCAGGGTCAGTATCGGGTCGGTGCCCAGGTCCAGATCGGGCATGAGGCCTGCCGTGAGAGTGACCTGTTCACCGATGATGCAGTGGTTGCCGAGCTCGATCCACCGCTCCCCGAAGACCGTGCCCTGCGGGAAGGCGAGCCGGGTGCCCTCGCCGATCCGGCCGAACCGCAGCCCGCCGGGGTGCGCCGGCGTGACCGCACCCGCCTCCCGCACCCAGCGCCAGCAGCGGTGGACGGCCCTCGACAGGGCGCGCCGCCGCCAGGCGGTCAGGGAGGAGACCGTGTCTCTGTTCTTCGGCACTCGCACACGGTAGTCGGCACGCCCGGGGCCGGTATCCGCGCCGGCCTGTGATCTTCACCCCACCGGGACCCGGACCCGCGTGCCCGTCGCATACCGTTTGCCGGCGGGACCGGACAGCCCGGCCGGAACGGCCGGGGCCCACACGCACCGGAGCACGGAGGAACGCGCGATGGCAGAGCAGGCGTTGATCACCGCGATGGGCGGCAAGGAACCGGACATCGACGCGTCCGCGTTCACCGCACCGACGTCGGTCGTGATTGGCGAGGTCACCATGGCGGCCGGGTCCAGCGTCTGGTACCACGCCGTACTGCGCGCGGACTGCGGCCCCATCGTCATCGGCGCCGGTTCCAACATCCAGGACAACTGCAGCGTCCATGTCGATCCCGGTTTCCCCGTCACGGTCGGCGAGCGCGTCTCGGTCGGGCACAACGCGGTGCTCCACGGCTGCACCGTCGAGGACGACGTGCTGATCGGCATGGGGGCCACCGTCCTGAACGGTGCGCACATCGGCACCGGTTCGCTGATCGCCGCCCAGGCCCTGGTGCCGCAGGGAATGCGGGTGCCGCCGGGTTCGCTGGTCGCGGGCGTGCCGGCCAAGGTCAAGCGGCAGCTGACCCAGGAGGAGCTGGACGGCGTGAAGTTCAACGCGGTCGGCTATGTGGAGCTGGCCAAGGCGCACCGCGAGGCGTTCGAGGACTGAGCACGGACGCGGGGGATCCCGGCCGCCCAGCGAGGATCCGTACGGGTCAGTCGGCCGCCGGTACGGTCCCCGGCTCGGGTGTGGAGTGCGCCGTGGAGCGCGCGGCCGCCTTCTTGGTCCGGTTCTTGAGGACCAGCATCGAGGTGAGCCCGATCAGGACCGCGATCGCCAGTCCCAGGTACGAGAACCGCTTGAGCCACTCCTCGGCCACGACACCCACCGAGTAGATGACGGCCGTGGTGCCGCCCGCCCAGGCGATCCCGCCGAGCACGTTGGCGATCAGGAACTTCCAGTACGGCATGTGCAGAACACCGGCGAGCGGCCCGGCGAAGATGCGCAGAAGTGCGACGAAGCGGCCGAAGAAGACCGCCCACATGCCCCACTTCTGGAACGAGCCCTCCGCCATGGCGATCTGGCCCTCGCCGAAGTGCCGGGGGAACTTTCCGCCGAGCCAGGCGAGCAGCGGCCGTCCGCCCCTGCGGCCGATGGTGTAACCGATCGAGTCGCCGATCACCGCCCCGGCCGTGGCGCAGGCGCCCAGGATCCACGGGTTGATGCCGTCGTGTCCCGCGGCCAGCAGCGCCGCGCTGATCAGGACGATCTCGCCCGGCAGCGGGATGCCGAGGCTTTCCAGACCGATGACGACGCCCACCAGCAGGTAGACGCTGATCGCGGGGACGTTCTCCAGCCATTCCTGGATGTGCAACGCCGGTTCCTCCGTAGTGATGTCCTGTCGCACGCCGGACAACTCCTCGGCGCACAGCGGGAAGCCTACCCGGCGCGCCGCCGGCCCGGACAGCACGAAGGGCCGCCCCGCACCCCTGCCGGGTGGGCGGCGGCCCCTGCGGTGCGGGCCGGGCTCAGCCGTTCGGTCGCAGCGTCCAGACCACCGTCATCTCGCCGGTCACGGCGCCGTCCGCGCGCTGGATCTCGATGGTCACAGGGAATTCGGGGCGCTTGCCCTCGTCGAGTTCCGCGACGACGTCCGCCACCGGCCGGCCGAGGGTGGCGGTCGCGGTGACCTCGCCCATGGCCAGCTTCGTGTAGCCGATCTCGGCCTTCACGGCGAGCGGGACGGCACGCGTCAGCTGGTCCCCGAACGCGGCGATGACGATGGCGCCGCTCGCCGATTCCGCCAGCGTGAACATCGCGCCGGCGTGCGGTCCGCCGACATGGTTGTGGAAGTCCGTCTGGTCCGGCAGACGGACCACCGCGCGTTCGGCGGTGGACTCCAGGAATTCGAGGTTGAGGGTCCGGACCATCGGAACCGTCGCGGCGACCATCTCGCCCGCGGTCATGTGTTCAGCGCTCATGAGCTTGATGTTACTCACGGGTAGATGTGTTTGGCCATGCCTCCGCCATCACCCGGCCCACGCCTGATCCCGTTCTTCACCGACCGCTCACGGGGGCGGCCGTAGCCGACCGGAGGACGCACCTCTATCGTTACTCGCCATGTGGCCAGGACAGCAGCCGCCCGGGGGCGAGCAAAACCCGCAGGACCCGAACCAGAACCCGTACCAGCAGCCGGGTTACCAGCAGCCGAATCCCTACCAGCAGCCGGGATACCAACAGCCGGGCACACCCGAGCAGCAGCCCGGTTACGGCTACCCGCAGCAGGGTCAGCCGGGGCAGCAGCAAGGTCAGCCGGGCTACCCGCAGCCCAACCCGTACCAGCAGCCGACCGTTCCGCAGTACGCGGTGGCCGGTCCGCCCGGCGGGCCTCAGCCCGGCAACGACAAGAAGCGGACGACCGTCGTCGCGATCGTCGCGGCGGTCGCGGTCGTCGCCGCCGCCGTGGTCACGGGTGTCGTCGTGATGAACAAGGACGACGACAAGGACGGCAAGAACGTCGCCGACGACAAGAAGTCGTCCGCGCCCGCCAAGCCCTCCGAGTCCGCGTCGCCGGAGGAGAACCCGCGCGGTGCCGGCGAGGACGCCAAGCCGCTCATCGCGGGCTGGAAGGTGGTGACCAACCCGAAGTGGGGCACACAGTTCGACGTGCCCGGCGACTGGGAGGTCTCGCGCCCCGGCGTCTCCTCGTTCTTCGAGGACGACAAGAAGGGTGACGGCTCGCCGCTCATCGGCTTCTCCGCGCCGGCCGACCTGAAGAGCAAGTGGTGCGTCGACGACGCCGACCACGACGGCACCAAGGAGAACACCAGCCTGGCCGGTACCGGCACCCGGGGCGCCGAAGGTGCCACGGACGCCGATGTGAACGCCAGGAACGAGGCGGGCACCTGGGCGTGGGCGGCCTATGCCCAGCACATGCCGAAGAGCACCATCAAGATCAGCAAGCCGAAGCAGTACACCACCAAGGCGGGTCTGACCGGCAGCCTGGTCACCGCCACGGCGCCCAATGTCACCAAGAAGAAGAAGTGCGACAGCGACGGCAAGACCATCGCCTTCACCTTCAAGAACAGCAGCGGCGCCTTCTCCTCCTGGGTGCTGTACGGCGCCGCCGGTGTCCCCGACGAACTGCCCGACTCGACGATCCAGAAGATTCTGAGCACGGTGCGCCTGGTGGAGATCTCCGAGCCCTGATGCTCCGCCGCAAAGCATTTGGCACCGCGGGGTCACTGCGGCGATAGTCCCTGGGTGACAGCCGCCGACCTCGCACCCCCGTCGGCCCGCCCCTCCGGGGCGGGCCGCAACTACCGGCTGCTGACCGCCGCCGCGATCATCACGGGCCTGGGCACCAACGGCGCGCTGATCGCGGCGGCGTTCGCGGTTCTGGAGTCGGGAGGCGACGCCGGCGACGTCGGGCTGGTCGCCGCCGCCAGGACCGCGCCGCTGGTGCTCTTCCTGCTGATCGGCGGGGCGGTCGCGGACCGGCTGCCGCGCCACCGGGTGATGGTCGCGGCGAACACCCTCAACTGCCTCTCGCAGGCCGCCTTCGCCTGGCTGGTCCTGGCCGGGGACGCCCGGCTGTGGCAGATGATGGTGCTCACCGCGCTCTGCGGTACCGGGCAGGCCTTCTTCGGCCCGGCGGCCGAGGGCATGCTGATGTCCACCGTCAGCGGCGAACAGGCGAGCCGCGCCTTCGCCCTCTTCCGGATGTCCGTGCAGGGCGCCGCCATCGGCGGAGCGGCGCTGGGCGGCGCCATGATCGCGGCGATGGACCCGGGCTGGGTGCTGGCGATCGACGCGGCCGCCTTCGCGGTGGCCGGCGCTCTGCGCTCCTTCCTCGACGTCAGCCACATCCCCTCGCGTGCCCCCGGTGGCGGTCTGCTCGCCGATCTCCGGGACGGCTGGCAGGAGTTCGTCGGCCGCACCTGGCTCTGGGCCGTCGTGGCGCAGTTCTCCGTGGTGGTCGCCGCGGTCGGGGCCGCCGAGGCGGTCTACGGGCCGCTGGTCGCCCGGGACCAGCTCGGCGGTGCCCGCCCCTGGGGCCTCGCGCTGGCCGCGTTCGGCGTCGGCACGGTGGGCGGGGCGGTACTCATGATGCGGTGGAAGCCGCGGCGGCTGCTGCTGGCCGGGACGCTCTGCGTCTTCCCGCTGGCACTGCCCTCGGCGGGGCTCGCCGTGCCGCTGCCGGCGGCCGGGCTCTGCGCGGTGATGTTCGTCAGCGGGGCCGCCATCGAGGTGTTCGGCGTGTCCTGGATGACGGCGCTGCATCAGGAGATCCCGGAGGAGAAGCTGTCGCGGGTCTCGGCCTACGACTGGTTCGGCTCGGTGGCCATGGTGCCGCTCGCCACCGCGCTCGCCGGTCCGGTGGAGTCCCTGGTCGGGCGCAGTCAGGCACTGTGGGGCTGCGCCGCGCTGGTCGTCCTGGTCACCGGGGCGGTGCTGTTCGTACCGGACGTCCGCAATCTGACGCGCCGGACCGCCCCCGCCGAGGTGGTGGCCGGGAGTACACCCGCGTCAGCCGATGCCGAAGGAGCCGTCGGGCGGCTCGGGTGAGTCGACCGCCTCGTCGTCACCGACCGGCCTGGCGCCCTTGACGAGCCCGGCCACGGCCGCGCCGTGCTCGACGCGGGCCACGAACGGGTCGGCGGCGCAACGGCGGATGAGCGCGGCCGTGTCGACGGGGGTGTGGGACGCGACGAGGACGACGTTGCCGAAACGCCGGCCGCGCAGCACCGCCGGCTCGGCGATCACCGCGAGCTCCGCGAAGACGGACCCGAACGTGGCCAGCTGCGGGCGCAGGAAGTCGAAGGGCGCCCCGTCCGCGAGGTTGGCGGCGTAGATCCCGCCGGGCCTCAGCGCCCGCGCCGCGGCCTGCGCGTAGGGGACGGAGGTCAGGTGGGCGGGCACCCGTGAGCCGCCGAAGACATCCGCGATCAGGACGTCCACGGAACCGGGTGCGGTCGCCTCCAGATGCTCGCGGGCGTCCACGCCGTGCACGGTGATCCCGCTGCCGTCCGGCAGCGGCACGTACTCGGCGACGAGGTCGAGCAGCCCCCGGTCGGCCTCGGCGACGTCCTGCCGGGATCCGGGGCGGGTGGCCGCGACATAGCGGGGCAGGGTGAGGGCCCCGCCGCCGAGGTGCAGCACGTCGAGCGGTGCGCCCGGTTCGGCGGCGCAGTCCACGACGTGGCCGAGCCGTCTCGTGTACTCGAATTCCAGGTGTTCCGGCGCGTCCAGGTCGACGTACGACTGGGGTGACCCGTCGACGGTCAGCAGCCAGGCCCGCTCCCGGTCCACGTCGGGGAGCAGTCTGGCGGTGCCCCGGTCCACGTCGCGGACGACCGGTATCGACTCGTTCACTCCCCCATTGTGCGGGCCCGCCCGGCTGCTCATGACCACGGAGCACGGCCGGGTCCGCCTCCCGTGGGGTTCGGGGGCGGACCCGGCCGCGCCGTTACGGCTCCGGGCTCAGAGCAGCCCGGTGACCGTGCCCGCGCCGATCGTGCGGCCGCCCTCGCGGATGGCGAAGCCGAGGCCGGTCTCCAGCGGTACGTCCCGGCCCAGCTCGACGGTCATGGTGACCGTCTCACCGGGGCGCGCCACCGCCGCCGCGCCGAGGTCGACGTCACCGACGACATCCGCGGTGCGGATGTAGAACTGCGGCCGGTAGCCGGTGGCGACCGGGGTGGTCCGGCCGCCTTCCCGCCCCGACAGGACGTACACCTGCGCGGTGAACCGCCGACTCGGTGTCACGCTGCCCGGTGCGGCCACGACATGGCCGCGGCGGACCCGGTCGCGCTCGACCCCGCGCAGGAGCAGCGCGACGTTGTCGCCGGCCTCGGCGGACTCCATCGGCTTGCCGAAGGTCTCCAGACCGGTGACGACGGTCTCGGTGTCCGCGCCGAGCACCGCGACCCGGTCACCGACGCGGACGGTGCCGCGCTCCACGGCGCCGGTGACCACCGTGCCCCGGCCGGTGATGGTCAGGACGTTCTCCACCGGCAGCAGGAACGGCGCGTCGGTGTAGCGCACCGGCATCGGTACGTAGGTGTCGACGGCGTCGAGCAACGCCTCCACCGCCGCCGTCCAGCGCGGGTCGCCCTCCAGGGCCCGCAGACCCGACACCCGCACGACGGGCACGGTGTCGCCGCCGTACCCGTGCGCGGACAGCAGCTCGCGCACCTCCAGCTCGACCAGGTCGGCCAGCTCGGGGTCACCCGCGTCGGCCTTGTTCAGCGCGACGACGATGTGGTCGACGCCCACCTGGCGGGCGAGCAGCACGTGCTCGGCGGTCTGCGGCATGATCCCTTCGAGCGCGGACACGACGAGGATCGCCCCGTCGAGCTGGGCAGCGCCGGTCACCATGTTCTTGATGTAGTCGGCGTGGCCGGGCATGTCGACGTGCGCGTAGTGCCGGGTGCCGGTCTCGTACTCGACGTGCGCGATGTTGATGGTGATGCCGCGCTGCGCCTCCTCCGGCGCCCGGTCGATGCGGTCGAACGGGACGAACGTGCCGGTGCCGCGGTCGCTGAGGACCTTGGTGATGGCGGCGGTCAGGGTGGTCTTGCCGTGGTCGACGTGGCCCATGGTGCCGATGTTGAGGTGCGGCTTGGTGCGCACGTATGCCGTCTTGGGCATGGCTCATTCCTTGGATTTCGAAGCTGAGAGAGAAGACCCCAGGGCCCCGCCGACCCTCCCCTTACGGGGTCCGCCGGACTGTCGGGGGAGGGTCAGCTTCGGGCGCCGCCGATGGGCGCCGCCGCAGCGGTGAACACTGCTGCTGCGAGTGCTGTGGTGACGGCTGCTGCCGTGGTGACCGCGACGTTCGCGGCAGCCTTCGGCGCGTCCGCGACTGCGGACTGCGCTGCGAGGAAGGCGTACCGGAACATGCCTCGATCATGTCGGACGGCCGCGCGCCGGTCGAGCGATTTACGGCGGGCGGTACGGGAGTCGGCGGCGGCGCTCTTCGCCCGCCCCTCAGAGGTGCTTGGTGGCCTCTCGTGCGGACAGCGGCGACAGCCGCCCGCGGGCGCCGTCGACGAAGTCGCGTACAACCTCCGGGTCGGTCTTCGCGTACTCGCGCAGGGACCAGCCGATCGCCTTGCGGATGAAGAAGTCCGGGTGCCCGGCCCGGCGCAGGCAGTACCCGAAGAGCCGTCCGGTGTCGGTGGCTTCCTTGTAGCGCAGCTGGTGCAGCAGTGCGGTGCGGACGATCCAGGGGTCGTCGTCCTCGATCCACGCGTCCATGTCCTGCCGGAGCGCCGGGTCCGCGGCCACCAGCGGACCCGCGACATGTGCCGCCAGCAGATCGACGGTGTCCCACCAGGGCACGGTGGAGACCAGATGGCGCAGGACCGGCAGGAATCCGGACGAGCAGCGCGCGGCGTGGCGGCGGAGGTAGTCGGCGGCGAAGTACTGGTACTCGCGCTCGGGCAGCTCCCAGCAGCGCAGCGCGATGGCGGCGCAGTCCGCCTCACCGGGACGCGCGGTGCCTTCCAGGACGGTGCGGGACAGCTCCCGGCGCCGGGGGGTGGGAATGCCGAGGAACGGTGCGACGTCCTTCATGTACGCGGCGGCGGACCGGGCGCGCACGGGGTCTGCGGCCGTCGGATACAGCGCGGTGAGGCGCTCCAGGACGGTGTCGGCAAGCGCGCTGCCGGGGAGCCCGGGGGCGGCTCCGGGCGTATCGCCGGCGGTTTCGGCTCCGTCGCTCATAACGGTCACATTACGACGATCACACCTTGTGTCGGATACTCTCCCCGCATGCTCGACCCCGTCTCCGTCTCCCGGCCCGCCACCGGTCTCGCCGCGCGCTGCACGAGGGTGCTGTTCTCGCCCTGGTCCCGGCTCTCACTGCTCGTGGCGGTGCTGCTGGCCGCCGCGACGACGATGCTGCTCCTCGAACCCCAGCGGCTGCTCGCCTCCGGCTGGCCGGCCCACCTGAGCGGCGGGGCCGCCGCGGTCGTGCTCTTCGGCCTCGCGTACGGCGTGTCCACGGTGGCCTTCGTGCCGCGGCCGCTGCTCAACCTCGCCGCCGGGGCGCTGTTCGGCACGCAGGCCGGTCTGGCGGCGGCGCTGGCGGGCACGGTGCTGGGCGCGGGCATCTCGTTCGGGCTCGGCAGGGTGCTGGGACAGGACGCGCTCCGCACGCTGCTGCGCGGGCGCTGGATGCGGGCGGCGGACGGGCAGCTGAGCAGGCACGGATTCCGCTCGATGCTGGCGCTGCGGCTCTTCCCCGGAGTGCCCTTCGCCGCCGCCAACTACTGCGCCGCCGTGTCGCGCATGGGGTATCCCCCGTTCCTGGCCGCGACCGGGCTGGGGTCGATCCCCAACACGGCCGCGTACGTCGTGGCGGGCAGCGAGGCCTCGTCGCCGACGTCGCCCGCGTTCCTGGCCGCGATGGGGTTCATCGTGCTGACCGGTGCCGGCGCGGCCGTCGTCGCCTGGCGCAGGCGCCACCGGCTGGGTGCCGAGTGACGCGGGGGTACGGCCGGGGGTTGTCGTAATCCTGTTCACCCGGGGGCGATACGCTTCCCGCGACCGACAGACGGTCTCCGGGCCCCATGCGGCCCTGCCCTCACATGACCGCAATCCGCACGCTGCCGACGGCGCCCATGGCTGTCGGACGATGCATGATCACTTCAGGATGGCCCAAGCCCCATGAGCTGGTTCGAATCCTTCGTCCTCGGCCTCGTTCAGGGACTGACCGAGTTCCTGCCGATCTCCTCCAGCGCGCATCTGCGGCTCACCGCGGCGTTCGCCGGCTGGCACGATCCGGGGGCGGCGTTCACCGCCATCACCCAGATCGGCACGGAAGCCGCAGTCCTCATCTACTTCCGGAAGGACATCGTCCGGATCGTCGGGGCGTGGTTCAAGTCGCTGACGAACCGCGCGATGCGGAGCGACCACGACGCGCAGATGGGCTGGCTGGTCATCGTCGGCTCCATCCCGATCGGCGTACTGGGCGTGACGTTCAAGGACCAGATCGAGGGCCCCTTCCGCGACCTGCGGCTGATCGCCACCACGCTGATCGTGATGGGCATCGTCCTCGGCATCGCCGACCGCATGGCCGCCCGTGACGAGACCGGCGGCAAGCACCGGGCGATCAGGGAGCGCAAGTCCCTGAAGGAACTGGGCATCAAGGACGGCCTGATCTTCGGCTTCTGCCAGGCGATGGCCCTGATCCCGGGCGTCTCCCGCTCCGGCGCCACGATCAGCGGCGGGCTGCTGATGGGCTACACCCGCGAGGCCGCGGCCCGTTACTCGTTCCTGCTCGCCGTCCCGGCGGTGCTGGCCTCCGGCGTCTTCGAGCTGAAGGACGCGGGCGAGGGACATGTGGCCTGGGGTCCGACGATCTTCGCGACGTTCATCGCGTTCGGTGTGGGCTACGTGGTCATCGCCTGGTTCATGAAGTTCATCACGACGAAGAGCTTCATGCCGTTCGTCATCTACCGCGTACTGCTCGGCATCGCGCTGTTCGCGCTGGTGGCGGCGGGTGTGCTGAGCCCGCACGCGGGTGAGTCGGCGGGCTGACCGAGGTTCTCCGCCGCGCACCGTTCGCTTCGCGCGTCCGACGCATACGCCTGGGCCGGATCGGCGGCCGGCCACCGAATCACGACCTACGCGGCCTTCTGGCCGCGGATCTCTACCTGAACCGGACCGGGATCCCGTGGCGCCACCTCCCGCATGACTGCCCCCGTTGCAAGGGGACACCGGTCGCTCAACGGGCGGCGCCAGAAGCGGAGAAGTCAGCGCGACCGTCCGTGCGGTGCCGCCTCGGACGAAGCCGCTGCGGCTTTGCAGTGCCGGTGGTCGCTGGGAGTGTGACCGAGCGCAGCACGGAAAGTCCGGCTGAATCGGGCGGGGTCGGTGAACCCCCATCTCGCACCGATGACATGAATGGGGACCGCGGACAGGTCCGGATCGACGAGGTCGGCGGCGCAGCGTGCGAGCCGCCGTCGGCGTATGGCTGCGGACACCGTCTCGCGTCGCTCCTGGAACAGTCGGTGCAAGAGCCGTGTCGAGATTTGGTGGTGCGCGGCGATAGGGGCGGGCGAGAGGTCCGGGTCGGGCAAGTTGTCCTCGATATACCTGTCGATGCGGCGCAACAGCATCCGGTGACGCGCGTGGGGCGACAAGCGGCTGGAGTCATTCAGATGATGGGCGAGAAAAGCTGTCGCCAGGTCCAGCGCCGCCGAACCGAGCGGTTCGCAATGCCGTTCATCCAGTGTTGCGGCCTGTCGGACGAGAGACTTCAGGAAGTCCGCGAACACCGCTCCGACGCCGGTCGCGGACGACATCCGCTGTGCGAGCAGCTCGTCCATCCTGCGCTCCGGAAGGGGGAGTGTCGCCCTGGGCAGGTGCATGAGGACAGCGCTGGAGGTGGCGGCTCCCGGGGCAAGGGTGGCCAGCCCGCTGTAGGGGCGGGAGGAACTCCACACCGTCAGGTCGCCCGCGGACAGCTGGATGTCCCGGCGTGACTGGGAGACTCCCATCGCCCCGTCCAGGACGAGGACGAGTTCGTAGGTCTCCGGATCCGATCGTCGGATCAGCCGTTGGGTGCGCTCCGATCTGAGACCCGGGAAGGACATCGTGGTGATCTGCACGGCAGGCGTCACCAGGGCACCCGTGGTTCCTGCGAAGCCCGCCGCGTATTCGCTCGTGATTCGGGTCGGGGCTACGCTCCGGCTCACCGTCTCGCACCACCAGTCGAACCTCGCATCCGGAGACAGAGCCGTGGTGTCGAACGCGGTGAAGCCCACGTGAGGCCGCCCTTCTCTCATCTCCCGCATCTCCCACGAGAGCGCCATGCTCCCAGCGTCGGGTCGCCCGCGACGCACACAACGGGGATACGGCTTGATCTATACCTGCCACGAGGAAGTGCCGACGCAAGGTCCCCCGGAAGCACTGGGCGCGAAGAGACAAGGATTCGTGCACTCCTCGCCAACGACACCACCGTGATGCCCGGAGCAGACTCTCTGTCAGCACGGTGATCGCCGCAGTATCGGGGGGAGCGGGGAGCGAACGTGCGCCTGCCGGAGGCTCTCCCAGCTGGGGAGAGCCTCCGCTTTCCGCTGGTCGGCGCGCGTCCGGTTCCGCTCCATGACGCCGCCACCCGTGCCGTACTGGTCGATTCGTCACCGAGCTCCTCTGCACATCCCCCTAAAAGGAGAGTCTCTCTTGCGCCGTCTGACCAGCATCGCCCTGCGCTGCGCCCTCGCCCTCGGAGTCGCCGCCGGCCTCGTAGCCACCACCGGACCGACTGCCGCAGCTGCTGGGTGCGGGAGCCTCAAGCCCGGCAGCTACTTCTGTGATGTCACGTACACGCCGAACGGCCTGATCCTGATCTACACCAACCTCCACTCCGACCACCACGAGTACGCGCACTGGAAGGTCGTCGGCTCCACCGGTCAGGAAGTGTGGTTCGACCGGTCCACCAATCCCTCTGCAGGGTGGGACCCCTACGTGAACAAGACGTACATCGTCCCCGGGGACGCCGGTGTCCAGGACTCCGCGTCGTTCAACTCCCCCATCTACGACGGGTCGCCCTGGCAGGCCAGGGCGTGCACCTGGACAAGCGGGAAGACTTACTGCAGCAAGTGGCACTGACCTCGCCGTTCCGCTTGGCGTGCAGAACTGCCCATGGAAGCTCCGCCACCTTGAAGTGACTGGTCAACGGGGTGGCGTGACCTCGTTTCGGGGTGCCTGTGCTGGTCGTGGGCGGCAGTCCGTGCTGCCGATCGTCCGGCGGGGTGGTCTCGCCGGTGAGTTCACCGTCGCCGAACGGTCTACTCAGCGACACGACCGTTCTCGACAGGAGTGCCATGTCCACCATCCAGCCTGTGATCCTGACTGCCGACCAGGACGTTCTGCTCGGCTTCTATACGAAATTGTTCGGCGCCGAGGAGATCTTCCGGGTGCCGGAGGAAGGCGCCGCCTTCTGCCTCGGCCTGCGCATCGGCGACACCGACCTCGGGCTGGTGGCCAAGACGGACCTGGGGACCGGGGCGGCGTCGCGGATCCTGCTCAGCATCGGTGTCGACGACGTCGACGAGACGCTCGCCCGGGTGGAGGCGCTCGGCGGCTCGGTCGGCGGAGGCCCCGAAGACATGCCGTGGGGACAGCGCGTCGCCCACATCAAGGACCCCGACGGCAACCCGGTGAACCTCACTCAGCCGATCCCCGCCCGGTGACGCGGCTCCGGGGCGCGTGCTGATCGTGGGCCACCTGCGGTAGAGGTCAATGGCCGGCAGTGGCCCCGATGCTCGTCAGGACGAGCAGCGCGCGCCGCGACGGCCGCCGGGGCATCGTCGCGCTCGGCTGCGTCTACGAGCGCGACACCGTCACCCGGCCAACGCCCACTCACACTCACACTCACCGAACGAAGCGGCCTCCTAATCCCTGACCTTGAGGAAGCGCATCCGGGTTGCGCCGTTGCTGTCGGTGCCGCCGGCCTCGGCGTTGGAGATCTTGCCGCCGGTGAGGACGAACATCAGGTGCAGGCGGACCGTCCGGGGGCCGGAGGCGACCGTGTACTCGGTCATGATGTGTGTGGTTCCGCCTTGCTGCTCCTGCCTCTCCGCGTTGATCGCCGCGATCTGGGTGAAGCTCGTCAGGAGGGTGTCCGTGGTCTCGTCCCGGAGCCAGCCGATGATGTAGCCGCTGCCACCGGTGGCGGAACCGAGCGCGTACCGTACATCGCTGTCGATGTGATACACCCCGGCTTCCGGAAGCACGATGTCGGACTCGGGGATCGGGACGTCGGTACCGGTCCGGGCCAGGAGGTTGGCGTTCTGCCGCTCGGCGTTGTGGAACGCGCTCACCGGAGTGAGGCGGGCGCCGATCTCCCACGTCTCGGGGCAGCCGGGCGTGCCGGTGACGTCGATGTCCACCGACCGTTCGATGCTGCTGTTGCCGCCGGGAGCGATACCCGTCAGGTCGATCCGCGGCACAAGCAGCCCACCGGTCGTGTTCCGTGCGGCATTGCACGGGGACGGGTCCAGAGCCGGCGTGTCGGGCGCGTACAGACAACCGTCGCTGCCCCGGGTGATGGCGTTGCCCCGGTCCGTGGAGATGCACGGGGGCCGGGCGGTGGCGCATCCGTCCTGGCAGGAGGCGACCGGGATGACCGGCGGGACCGCGGCATAGGGAGTATTCGAGCCGTCGAGGGTGTCGGTCGTGCAGGTGACCGTGCCATCGCAGTCGCGGCAGGTCGTACGGAGGAACGGCCTGCCGCAGCCCGGGGAGGACGCCTGGACGGTGAGGACGAAGCTGTCGACGGTCCACCGCTTGGGACCGACTCGGCAGGTGTCGTCGTTGCCGGTTTCCAGGTTGAGCTCGACGACGATCTTTCCCGCGAGAACGTCCGCGAGGGGCACGGTGGTCGGGGGGATGACGCCGTTGTCGTCACCGCCCGCCGGCAGATCGGGTGGGCCGAGGAGATCGGTGCGGATCGGAGTCGTGCCGTTCCACAGGGCGAAGCGGCCGTAGAGCTGGCAGGCCGTGCTCCTGCCGTCGTTGTGCACATGGACCGAGGCGCTGATCGTGACGCCGGTGGGGTTGCCGCGCAGCGCCGTGGGATCGATGTGCACGACGCCGGCGAGCCAGGTGTGCTGCCCGTTGTGCGTCCCGTCGTCGGCCGGGAACGTGCCCGTGCCGCTGTTCAGGATGGTCTGGACGACGACAGGGTCCAGCGCGGCATGGGTGTTGGCGATGGTGTAGTACGGCGTCGGGTCGGTGCTGCTCGCGGTCGCTGCGATCCGGTACGGCGCGGAGTCGCGCAGTGGGGTCGTCTCGCAGTGCTCGCACGGCTTGGAGCCGGGACAAGCGGCGGGGGGACAGGCCGGCTTGGAGGGCTGACAGCCGCCGATGGCGACGGGGGACTGCCCGCAACCGCATCCGCTCATGGGTCAACTCCTTATGTACGGTGGGGTGGTGGCAGTGGTGGTGACCGCCCTGCCCGCATCGAGGCGGTTGGCGCACGAGGGGGGTGGCGCGCGCCGGGCTCGTCGGCCGAAACGGATGAAAGTCGGTCCGGTGCAGGCACGTTGAGGAATACCGGCGGACCTGAAGTCGGCCGCGCGACCGGGGAGCGGAAGGAGACCGTCCGGCGGACTGCTCGCCGGACCATTGCTGACATGACGTCGATCGTCATGTCAGCTACGTTTCCCGCAGCCGGTCATGTCCTTGGGGTGGGAGACAGAAGCGGCCCTGTCGGACCTTCTTCGCTATTCTGCTACGGGTACCTGGTTACTGGGCAAACCGCGTTGGGCGCCCGGACATGAGACCTGACGCCCAGTCACTTGACGTCTTCGTTGTCATCCCTAATGTACTATCCCGTGATCTGTCGGGCATTAACCCGTTAGGGTGGTCGAATTCACCGTCGAGGTGGGCTGCACTCCGCCTCGCTGCCCTCCTCATCCGGGCACGTAGTTGACCAAGGCGGTTGAACGGCGGCGCTGGGCCTCTGACCGGAGAAATCCGGTGGTCCCGGCTTGAAAGGCACCCATAGCATCCCCCCATGACCGAAGAAACCGGGATCGCGGGCACCGAGCATGACGCAGAGGCTGAAAGGGAAGTTTCCTGGCGTGCCAAGTCCGTCGGTCTCGCAGCAGTCGACATGGACGACGCCGAGCTCTTGCACGGCTGGCGATCCGATCCGGTATCCGCCTATGAAATCGGCATCTGGCCGCGCTCCCTCACCGCGATGCGCGAGCGCATCGAGCGTGACAGTGACGACGACGATCGTGACGACTTCCTCGTTCTGCTCCCTGACGGCACCCCTGTCGGCCACACTGCGCTGAGCGGCCAGGACATCGTCAACGGCACGGCGGAGGTCGAGCTGATGCTGGCTGCTCAGCATCGTGGACACGGCCACGGCACCGACGCCCTCGACGCTCTGGTGGACCTGGCGTTCGACGAACTCCCCTTGTACCGCCTCACGGCAGAGACTCACACCAGCAATGCCCCCGCCCTCGCCGTCCTCGCCAAATCCGGCTTCGTACACGAAGGCATCAGCCGCGCCGCCTGTCTCCGTCGCGGCCGCCGCCACGACCTCGCCGTGTTCTCACTGCTCAGGCCCGAACGGGAAGAGCTGAACCGCCCTCGCGCCTGGGACGCCTGACTAGACGGACAGCCATTGCCCAGCTCCCCCGTCAGAGCATCGAGGAGACATGCTCTGGTCCCGGCCAGGCACGGCGTGATGCGCTGACCATGGGGTCAGCGGTGTTCCCGAGACTTGCTCATGCGTGCCCGAACCAGAGCCCGAGCGGCGTTCTACACCCCGACCGCGCGGAACGATCACCGCGCGTACAACTGCCGGTCAAGGGCTGTCCCGCAATTCGTGCGGAAACGATGTCGTAGGCAGCTGTCGACTCGTCGTGAAGTCAGTCCAGGCCGGTCGCCCATGCCGTCAGTGCGGCAAAGTCGTCGATGGCAAGGCCGTGTCGGGGGTTGATCCGGTGCAGCAGGGCCGGACCGTGGTGCTGTTTCTTCACCCAGGCGCGATCGGCGTCTGTGATCTCGTCGTCGATCCAGGCAAAGGCCCGGCCCTTCGCCCACGCGACGATCTCCGGTGTCTTCCAGAACACGCCGCCGCCGGGCTGAATCCGCGGCGAGGGCCAGGGAATGAAGGGCAGCTGGGGCAATCCCAGGACTGGCGCGATGAACGCGTTGGCTTCTTCCTCCCACGTGGTCGCCCACACCAGGTCGAAGGGAAGCGCCTCCAACGCCGGGCCGTGATCCGGGTTGAGCCACACCCGCAGCGGCTTCACGGGCTTGTTCGGCTGTCCCCACTCGGTCAGCCGGCGCCGCTCAGCCGCCTCCCAGCGAGGTGTCAGTATGCGGTGCGTACGGTAGCCCTCGGGCCGGTGGTGCGGCTTCGCGGCATACGGATTCAGCGGTCCGTCCACATCCACCAACAGCACTGGCCGCACCGGCTCATCCTCCACTGGTCCGCATCGCACAGTACCGGCCGGTGACGAGACCGCCGAGTGAAATTCGGACACGTCCGGAAGCCGGTGCCGGTTCTGCGGCACGAGGGTGCGGAAGCGGTCCACAGGGGCCGATCACCGAGTCGTCCATACGCAGTGTGCGCGGGACCCGGACGAGCGTCTTTACGGGTGGTCGACAGCAGTCAGTGCTCTCGCTCGTTGAACCGGGCGATCCGCGGGGACAATTCCAGGAGCCTCTCCACGCGAAAGGTGGGGAGCCGCTCGGCGTCCTCGCTGTGCCACTGGATCCTTGCCCAGGGGCCGCGGTGCACGAGTGCCGTGAGCATGCCGGCTGCGACAGCGGGTGCGAGGTCGTTGTCGACGCGGTCGCCGACGTACAGGATCTCGCCGGGGTCGGCCGGGACGACGTCGGCGAGGCGCACGAAGAACTCGGGGTCCGGTTTGCTCGCACCCCAGTCGTCCGACGTGCCGATCAGGTCCACGTCCGGAGTGAGGAGCGTCCGGAGGATGCGGCCTGCGTGTGCCGTCTGGTTGCCCGCGATGCCCAGCCACAGGCCGTCCGCCCGCAGAGCCTTCAGGGAGTCGCGGACGTCGGGGTACAGGTCGGACTCGTCGAAGCACTCGGGCCGGCCGGCATCGGCGCGAGCCTGTCGCTGCTCGGCGAGGTCGAAACCCGGCCGGAACTCCTGGAACACCTCGCGGTAGTCCCGGCCTTGGGCGATGACGGCCCCGAACACGGCGGCGAACGTGTGCCGCGGGACGCCGAGCCAGTCAGCCCAGGCGCCGTACTCGCGGGTCTCGTCCACCAGGCACTCACCGACGTCGAATACGACTGCGCGAATCATGCACCGATCCTACTTGGGCGCATTGTCCCAACGACCTCGTATCCTGTGTGCCATGCCTACTCCCCCTGCGCCCGGCGCCGACGTGCGTTCGCTTGCCTCGGTGAACGCGGACATCCGCGCGCTCTGGCAGCAGGGCCGCGGGCGGCTGTCGCCCGAGGGGCGCCGGGAGTACGAGCGGCTGCTCGCCGAGTGGGCGGCCGTCGTCCGCGGCGACGCGGCCGAGGCGGCATGACGGACTCCGGATCAGGCTCCGGCGGGCCTGCGGCAGGTTGCTCGCCATGACTGAGCTCGGACCCGTCGCCTGGCCGCCTGCAGCGATACGGACCGAACGGCTCACGCTCCGCGAGCCCTTGGCCGGGGACCGGGCCGCGTTCATCGAGCTGTTCGCATCGCCGGAGGTGCACCTCTACCTCGGTGCCCCTCGGCCCCGTGATGAGCTCGAGCGCGTGATGCCCCGGGTGCCCGGGCGGCGCCCCGGCCTCTTCGTGATCGACCTCGACGGCGCGATGATCGGCCTGGTCACGCTCGACCGCCGCGACCCGGGGCGTCCGGGGCACCTCCGTCCGGATGCCGGGGAGGCCGAGCTCGGCTACATGTTCCTGCCGGAGGCGTGGGGGCACGGGTACGCCGCCGAGGCGTGCACGGCAGCACTCGACTGGTTCGGCGACGCGCTTCCCGGCGAGCCGGTGGTGCTCTGCGCCCAGACCGCTAACCACCGCTCGGTGAGCCTCGCGGCGAAGCTGGGGTTCACCGAGGTGGAGCGGTTCGAGGAGTACGGGGCCGAGCAGTGGTTCGGTGTGCGGCCCGCTGTCACGCCGCCCGGTTGAGCTCGTCGGTCGGCCTCCCGTACCCAGGCCGGGGGCGGACGGCCTGGGTACGGCGAGGGCGACGGCGACCGTAGAACAACGTCCTCGGCGCTTGGGGCCTGTGCGACGCCGGACCGTCTTGCAAGTGGTGCCGGCGGCCGATGCAACGGCGGTCGCCGACACCCTGGGTGGACTCGCCGGCGGCCCACCCTCCCGCTCACCCCCGGTCTACCGCGTCAACGACCCTACGGTTGAGGCGACTTGCCGCCTCTCCGGAGGTGCCAGAAGCGGGCATTTCGTTCAGGCGTGGCGGCGGCCGCGCCGACGGAACGTGTACAGGCACAGGGCTCCGGCGGTGGCCAGCATGGCGCCGGTGCCGGCGATCAGCGGGGTCGTGGAGCCGCCGCCCGTCTCCGCCAGGTTCCCGGTGTCGGCGCCGCCCTTCTCCGCGTGGCCGTCCGGCGCGTCGGCGTCGGTGCCCTTCTCGGAGGCGGGGGCTCCCTCGCCGCCCTGCGCCTTCGGGTCGGGGGCGGCGGTGTTGCCCTGCTCGGAGGATCCGGCCGCGGCGGGGGCGGGTACGCCGCCGAGGCTGACCGATACGGTGGCCGACCCGCTCCCGGAGCGGCCGACCTTGACCCGGACCTTGTTCGCCGTGTCGGTCAGCGAGGTGATGGCGTCCTCTTTCCCCTTCCCTTGGCCCGGAGTGGGGTCGATGAGCCGGGAGGAGTTGTAGTTGCCCTCGGGCACCCGATAGGCGTGCACACCTTCGATCGCGGCGTCGAGGTTGCCGTCCTCGTCGTCGGTGTAGGACGGGTCCTCGTGGCGGTACTCCACGACCAGCCTGTCCTTGCCCAGCGGAATATCGAGGGCCCGGACGCCTCCGGCCGCGCCGCCGTAGAGCGGGCTGAGGGTGAAGGTGGCGGACTTCTTCACGGTGACGGCCTGGCCGCCGGGCAGCCAGGAGCGGCTGATCAGCTCGGGAGCGGAGAAGCCGACGCCGACGCCCCCGCCGCCCATCGGGGACTTGCCGCTGTACCCCTCTCCGGCGGTGCAGCGGCCGAGGTCACCGGCCGGGCACTCATCGCGCTCGTGGTGGCTGTAGCCCTGGTTGTGCCCGAACTCGTGGACCGTGGCGGCCTTGCTGGTCCTGCCGTCCTCGCCTATCTGGAGCCAGGTGTTCGGACCGGGCACGGAGCCGAGTCCGGACCAGCCGCAGTCGCTTCCGGCACCCGGCTGCAGAACGGAGATGCTGTCGTAGTCCTCCTTCTGGGTGTAGCCGTCCGCCAGCACGGCCTCCCTGGCCGCCTTGTTCACGGCTCCGGCGTCGCACGGGTTCTGCGGCAGGTCCAGTTCGTACGGTCCGACGACTTCGTCCTCGGCGGCCGGGACGTAGGTGAAGGCTCCTTGGGAGACCTTGGTGTAGTAGCCGGCGATCGACTGGGAACCGCCGAAGTACTCCTTCCCGGCGTCCTTCTTGACCGCCTCGACGTCGGAGTGCTTGGCGTCCTTGAAGTCGACCACGACGACGAGTACCCGGTTCCTGGCCGGGTTCTCGTCGGCCGCGTGGGCGGGGGCGGCCGTGCCGACGGTGGCGAGCACGGCGGCGGTGGCCGCGGCGGTGGCGAGTCCCGTACGGGCGCGCTTGTGCATGGGGGGTCCTTGGGGATCGGTGGAACGTTGCAGGAGTGGGGAGTGCCGCCGCCCGGCCCCGTCCCGCGACTTTGCTGATCCTTTACCCAAGGCCGCACCAAGGAAGGAACGGTCTCCCCCGACCTGGCCGACGTTGTCCGCCGCCACACCAGATGCCCGCGACGCCATCAGCCGTACGCGGGCAGCGCGGTGAGGTTGCCGTCGAACAGCGCGCCGTCGTAGCGGAAGCCGAACGAAGGGGAGGCGTAGTAGTGGTGGTTGGTGCCGATGTCCGTGGTGTGCCGCCGGCCGTCGGCGGCGTTCGCCCAGTCGTTCAGCCCCAGGTACATCCGGTCGCCCTGCTGCCTGAACCGCGCCTCGCCGCTTCCCTCCTCCTCCCACAGTCCCCACAGCTGATGGGCGTCCGCGGGCTTGCAGTCCTTCTGGACGACCGGGGCGTCGTCGGTCTCGGTCCCCTGGTTGGCCAGGCACTTGCCGGTCCCGGCGTTGCGTATCTGCAGCCGCCCGTCATCGCCCGGTCGCAGCAGGTCCCACACCTGGTGGCGGCTCCCGTCGCAGGGCGCCTCCCGGGCCTGGACGCCAGCGGCGGTGCTGCCGCCGGGGATCTCCATGCACCGGCCGGTGGAGGCGAGCCGGAGCCGGGTGCGGTCCTCCGCCTTCGGCAGCCATACGGGCGGGGCCGGCGGAACGGAGGGCGAGGAGCTCGCGGTGGTATGCGGGGGCCTCGTGGCAGGGGTGGGGCGGACCCGGGGACCGGGTGACACCGAGGTGGTGGCCGCCGCCGAGCGCCCGGGGGCTCCGCCGGGCGCGGGCGAGGCCGCCGGAGTCCCCTCGCCCCGGTCCAGGAGGAGCAGGCCGCCGGCCACCAGGGCGGATGCGGTGACCACGGCGGCGCCCAGCAGGGCGAGCTTTCCGCCCGTCGTGGACGCGGCGGCGCCCACTCCACCGCTCGCCGAACCCGCCGCCGCGCCACCGGCCGCCGCTCCGAACTGAGCGTCGAGATAGGCGCGGCCACCCCACAGCAGCAGCCCCGCCGACAGGACGGCCCCCAACCGCCGGTCCAGGTGGGCGAGTTCATCGAGCGCCCGTCGGCAGTCCCCGCAGTCCGCCAGATGCCGGCCCAGCCGTCGGTCACGCCGGGATCCGCGGCGGACGGCCGCGGCGAGCAGCGAACCGTGGCGCCGGCACTCCTCGCTCCGGCTGCCGCTCTCGGCGTGTGCGCGGAGATACGCCTCACGCAGCCCTTCCCTGGCCCTCGCGGTGAGCGAGGTGACGCCACTGGCGCTCATGCCCAGCAGAACGCCGATCCGTTCGGCGGACTCGCCCTCCACGACGCTGTGCCACAGGGCCGCCTGCCAGCGCTCGGACAGGGTGTGGAAGCCGCGGACGATCATGTCCCGGTCCTCCTGCGCGATCACCCGCTCCTCGCCCCCGGCGTGCTCCGCTCCCCCGGCGGCCGCAGCGGCGGCCGTTCGTTCATCGAGCCACTGCTCGAAGTCCTCGCTCAACTCGGTACGTCGTTCGGTGGCCGCCCATTCCCCGGCGGTGTGCCGCACCACGGTGAGCAGGTACGGCCGCCAGGCGGCCTCGGGCCCCGCGCCGGACCGCACGACGCGCAGGACACGGGCGAACGCCTCCGAGGCGAGATCCTCGGCGGTGTGCGGTTCGCGGGCGAAGGTACGGGCGTAGCCGAGGACGGCCGCATGGTGGCGCCGGTACAACTCGGCAAGCGCGGCCTTGTCCCCCGACTTGCGTACGTCGGAGCCGAGTTCGGTGTCCGAGCGGCTGTCGGTGGGCTCCGTTCGGCCCGCAGGCCGGTCCGGCCTGGCGTGCATACCCGTCATTCGTCAGCCTTGTCCTGAGTGCTCGTCCGTCCACGCTTCGCCGTCCCAACGGGACCACGAAGTGACGTCCCGGGCGGGGCCGGCACTTCGGCGGGCCCCGGGCACGGCTCACCGTAGTGCCCCGCCACGGTCGGCCCCAGCGCCCTCTTCACCGCCTGTACAGCCGCGGATCCGCCGCCCGCAGGACCGTCGCAGCCACCTCCCGGCGGGGGCCGAGGAGGCGCTCGACCCGTGCGGAGAGCAGGGACACCGCTCCCGGGCGCGAAGCCGCGGCGCGCGTCGCGGCGCACCGTCCGCGACGGCGCCGCGCGAGCTGCCGCGCCGACGAAGAGCCCGACACCTTCACCTCTTGGTCACAACTCCGTCACTTCCGGAGCATGTAGGTCCATGCCCGTGGCCGGTGTGGCTACGGTCGGCTCTCCACGAACTCCGGGGGGACCCATGACGCACAATCCGCCGCCGCAGCCGCCGCCCTGGGGCCCGCCACCCAAGCCCACCGGGCCCAACCCCTACGTGTCACCGCCGCCTGCCGGGAACCGGCCGGGCTGGACGAGGAAGCGGATCATCATTCCCGCGGCGGTCATTCTCTTCACCGTCGGTGTCGGGATCGGCGGCTCCGACGACGGCACCCGGACGGAGAAGGCCGCCGACGCGAAGGCCGCGCCTGCGGCAACCGTCACGGCCACGGTGACCGCGACGGAGTCGGCCGAGCCCCTGCCCGCCGTCACCGAGACCGTCACCGCGGAGCTGAAGCCGGTGCCGGCCGTCACGAAGACGAAGACCGTCAAGGTCACCGTCGCACCCGACTCCGGCGGGTCCGGTACGTCAGGCGGCTCGGGGTCGGGTGGAGGCAGCGATTCGGCGTACTACGCGAACTGCACCGCTGTCCGCGCCGCCGGCGCCGCACCCATCCACGCCGGGGAACCCGGCTACGGACGGCATCTCGACCGCGACGGTGACGGGGTCGCCTGCGAATAGGCGTTCCGTGGCAGTGCCTGGGGCGGACGGCGCCGGCCCCGGCACTTACGTCACCGGTGGGCCGCGGGCACGAACTCCCGGATCGCCGGCGCCAGCCGCTCCGGCTGGTCCAGCGGGACGAGCGTGCGGCTGTCCGCGATCTCGGTCAGCCGCCCCTGCGGGAGGAGCGCCGCGAGGCGTCGGCCGTGTTCGGGCGGCATCACGCGGTCCTCGGCGGCCCAGACGACGAGCGCGGGCCGGCCGAAGGACGGCAGGGCCTCGGCCGCCCCGGCCAGCCTGCGGGCATCCGCGTCCGCCGCCCGCAGTGCCCGGACCGCATCGCGGCGGATGCCGGGGCGGGTCATGACGGGCCGCGTCCACCGCCGGGTGGCCGCGTCGCCGCGCTCGGTCAGCCGGCCGAACGCGATCGGGAGGCGGCGGACCGCCCGCAGCCGCATCTGCTGCATGAACAGGCCGAAGAGCCGGGGCGAGAGCCTCCCGGCGCGCGCGAGGGTCGTACCGGTCACGCGTGCCGGGTAGTTGTCGAACGCCTCGCAGGAGACGAGCACGACCCGCCCCACCCTGTCGCCGTCTCCTTCACCGATGAGCAACTGCACGAGGGCCCCGCCGGTGTCGTTGCCGACGAGCGTGACGTCCCGCAGGTCCAGGCGGTCGAGGAATTCGGCGACCAGCCGGGCCGCCCCCAGGAGTGACGGGTCGGCGTCCGCGCGCATCGGGTGAAGATGCGCGCCCAGAGGTAGCGTCGGCACCAGGCACCGGTGACCGGCGGACAGCCCGGCGACCGTTGCGTCCCACAGGGACGCATCCATCATCAGCCCGTGCAGCAGGACCACCGCGGGGCCGTCGCCGCCGGTGTCCTCGTAGACGATCGTCCCGGCGGACAGGTCGATCTCCTTCATGACCGTCGGGCCGGCGACGCGTCCGCGGCGGCGGGCTCCCCGGCGGGCACCGGGTCGAGCAGGTGGCGGTGCAGGAAGGACAACTCCGCCCGGAGCGCCGGTTCGTGCTCGTCCAGGAACGGCGCGTAGTGCCCGCCGGGGAAGCGGACCAGTTCGGCCCCTGACGCGCGCCCGGCCGCCCGGACAGCGGGTTCGCTCAGCGCTGTCCGGTCCTGGTCGCACACGAGGACCAGCAGCGGGACGCGGATCCGTGGCGCGTCACGGCCGGGCCGGTAGAGGGTGATGCCGCACACCGAGCGGGCGGCGATCACCTGCTGCCATTCCGGGTACCGGTTGCCCGGGTTGAGGACCCTGTCGCTGTCGACGCTGTCCGGCGTGGTGAGCATCGCGACGGTGCCCGGCCGGCCCGCGAGCGGCACCAGCACGGGGCGCCGGCCGAGGAGAGCGCCCGCCGCGTCCCGCAGGACCGTGCCGGTGAGCCGCAGCATGGCGAGCGGCTTCTGATAGCGCGTCGCGTTGCGGGAGCAGGCCGGCCCGTCGGCGTTGGGCGTCTGGGCGACGGCGGCCGCCAGGTGCGGGTTGCGGGCCGCCACGCGCAGGACGTGACCGCCGGACAGGGAGAAGCCCCAGATCGCGATCCGGGCCGGATCGACGCCCGGGAGGGTCGCGGCGCGGTCGATCGCCGACTGCCAGTCGGCGAGCTGGTCCTTGATGCGCAGGACCTGGCGCGGGAGGCCGCCGCTCTCGCCGAGGTACCGGTAGTCGAAGGCGAGGACCGTGAACCCGGCTTCGTGGAACCGCGCGGCGAACAGGTCGGTGCCCGGCTCCTTGGTCACCCCGCCGCCGCCGGCCATGATCACGCAGCCGCCGTTCGTTCCCGGGTAGTGCCAGGCGGCGCATTCGGTGCCGTCGACGTCGAATCGAATCTTCTGGCGTTCTGCGGGTGTACGCATGACGACCTCCGGATGGGCGGGATTCATCCCTCCCAAAAGTGAACCACGTGGTTCACGACGCGTCCATCGCTTACGCGGTCCCGCCCTGCGGCCCGCCGGGCAGGCGCCGTCACTCCTCGGCGGCCTCCTCGCGCTCCAGCGCGCGCATCAGCCCTTCGAACCCGGCGGCGACCCCTGCGGTGTCTCCGCTGGTCCTGGCGTCCACCAGGAAGCCGCGGAGCGTCGCGAGGACCATCTCGGCGACCTCCAGCTTGCGGCGCGCGGACCAGTGCTCCGGGCAGACGGCGAGCAGGGTGGGCAGATACTGCTGGGACGCCTCGCGGCCGAGTGCGGCGTAGCGTTCGGAGTCATACATCGCCAGGCCGATGGCCTGGTCGAGGACCCGTGCGTCCTCGCTCACCAGGATGGGCCAGATCGCGCGCACCCAGTCGCCCAGCGACCGGCGGACCGCTCCTTCGGTGGCGGCGGCCAGCGCCTTGGCGATGCGACGGCCGCGCAGTTGGAGGACCGCCTGCACGAGCAGGTCGTCGGCACCGTCGAAGTGGTACAGGAGCACCTTGTGCGTGGTGCCGGCCGCGCGTGCGGCGCGCCGCAGCGAGAAGTCCACGAGCCCGTTGGCCGCGAGGTCCTCGGTGACCCGGTCGAGCAGTTCCCGGCGCCGGGCCTCACCGCGCGGCGACCCCGCCGATCGCCGGTAGCCCGCTCGTTCCGGTGAGCCTTCGTCGGCAGAGATGTTCATGCCGACAGCTTCCATGATGCGCCGCGCCCGCACAGCCGGGGCCCCACGCGGGACGGCTGGAGGTCACCGGGGCGGGCGCCCCGGTACCGGACTGCCCCCGTGCCCACCGGAGCGGGCACGGGGGCAGTCCGGACCTCGGCCGGGGTGCCGTCACTCGGTCTCGACGAAAGGCGGAAGATCGGGTTCGACGAACAGCCCCTGGTAACGCGGTGTCGGTACGGCCTCGACACGGCCCGGGGCCTCGGCCACCGAGCCCGCCGCGCTCTCGTCCGAGCGCCGCTGAACCTGGCGGGTCGGGGTATCAGCCATCGGGTCTCCTGTACATCGCAGTTGCTGTGAGAGCCCCGCGCCGGCCGGTCCGTGGACAGCGGCGACGACGGGGGTGTGGCATCGTCCCGGTCCCACACCCACCAGGGCACCGGTATCCGACGAGACTTGCAGAGACTATCCGTTGCCGCCGGTCCGGCCGTCGGCACCGTCGCCGGTGCGCCCCGTGTTCGCCTTCACGGCCGCATCAGTGAGCGACGACCGCCCACACCAGCGCTGCCGCGACGGCCGCCGCGTAGCAGCCGACGGCAGCCCGCACGACGGACACGCGGGTGTGTGGGCTCCACGATGTCATGGCCAGGAGGCGTACCAGTACCGGGAGCACCAGGACGGCGTGGAGGCTGACGCCGTGCAGGGGCTTGAGCGATGCCGTGGAGGCGTAGCCGGCCAACTGGTGCCCGGTGCGGGTCAGATACACGCCACGCGCGATCATGGCCGCACCCGACAGCAGCCCGATGACGAGAATCCCGCACCCCGCGCGCAGCGCGAGCGCCATGCCGGGCGGTCCGCCGGGCCGCCGGAGGAACGCCGCGGCCGAGAGCGTGGAGAGGGTGACGACCAGCGCTCCCCCGCCGACGGCCGGCGTCATGGACACCCCCGTGCCGAAGGGGGTCTCCATGTTGAAGTGGGACGGCACGCGGCGCCACGCCTGCACGGTGATTCCGGCGACCTCCAGCCCGCAGTCCGCGGCGAACGTCCCCAGCAGCACGGTGCGGGTACGGACACCGATCCGCAGGTACGAGGAGACCCGGGCGATCGCGATGAGCGTCAGTCCGAAGGCAAGGCCGAAGGTGACGGGCTTGCGCCAGGACACCGGGCCGTCCCAGGAGCCGCCGTCGACGACGAGGACGACGAGGTGCGCCAGTCCCGACGCGATGAGCACGGCCCCCGTCGCGCAGCAGAACCCTTCGACCGGCCGCACCTTGCGCAGGCCGGGCGAAGGGGGGCGGGCCGAGTGCGTGGCTGCCCGCACGTCCGGCCGGGACTGTCGCTGTCGTCCGGTTCTCCATGGTGCGCAGGATCCCCCGGCGCGCGTCGCGGCGTCGTCGTACGCCGGAAGGCAGTGGCCGTACGCCCGGTGGAGTAGCGCGGGGTTCCGGGACCGGCGGGTGCCGGCCCGCGCCCCGCCTCACCGGTTGGTGCGGTCCTCCTGCCACTGGGCGTACGGGACACGGGAGATCTCCCGTACGCCTCCGAACGTGCCCCACTCGTCCTTGCCGAGGCGGGTCAGCGGGCGCAGCCTGGCGGCTTCCGGATGCCCGTCCGTCATGACGTCCTCGTCGACCACGGCATGCACCACGCGGCCGAAGACGACGGTGGAGTCGCCGAGCAGGACCGTGCTGTGCAGTTCGCATTCGAGGGCGACCGGCGATCCCGCCACCCGCGGCGGCTTCACCTTCAGGCTGGGTTCCGGTTCGACGCCCACGGCCGTGAACTCGCTGACGCCCCGGGGAAAGTCGGTCGCGGTCGCGTTGATCTGCTCGAAGAGGTGCTCCGGGGCGAAGTTGACCACGAAGGAGCCGGTCGCCTCGATATTGCGGAGCGAGTCCTTGCGCCCGACCGAGGTGAACTGGACGACGGGCGGGCTCACACAGGCGATCGTGAAGAAGGAGTGCGGTGCGAGGTTGGCCGTCTCGCCGTCCGGGGTGACGGTGGAGACCCAGGCGATGGGCCGGGGAACGACCACGGCGGTGAGCAGCCGGTAGAACGTGCCCCGGTCCGTGCACTGGGGGTCGAAGTCGATGCGCATGCCGCCGAGTATGCCGTGCGGCAGACGGCGGTCCGACGACCCGCCCTACGCTTCCGTCTCCCCCGGGCCCTCGGTGCCGAACTGCTCGGCCCGCAGCGCGAGGTCCTGCAGCACGTCCGCCGACGACACATCCGTCTGACCCGAGTCGTGCACCTGTGCCAGCATGGCGAACGCCAGGGTGAACGCTCCGACCAACTGCTCCACCGCACCCCCGACCTCACGGCCGACGAGCCCCACCACATCCTCGATCGTGGCGTCCTCGGGGATCGCGATCCGCGGCATGGTCTCGTTCAGGAGGGCGGTCACCACGGTCGAGTCGTTGCTCGGGTCACCTCGGTCCGGGCTCTCCTCCAAGAGCCTGCGCATCTCGCCCGCCTCTGTGAGGATGCCGACCACACGCTTCACGACTTCGCTCTGCTCCATCCCGCGAGCATAGGTGCAGGCGCCGCAGCAGACGAGGACAAGAGCGTCCATTTCATTCGTGATCTCCGCGCGTTGTCCTGTCGCCTCGGTACGGCCGTGGTTCCATGTGCCTCGCGGGCCACCGGATACGGCCGCTCCCAGGGCCGTGGCCACGTGCGTCGGGCACCGCCGTACCGTGCCCGGAGGCCCTCTTCCTGCCCGCGCCGTAGCGTACGAAGTACGTCCCCGGCACGCACGTGCCGGACCGGCACACGTACCAGCGGACTCCGGAGACAGCCATGGCCAGCAGCGAGCTTCCCGTGATCGCCGGGGTCGACGGTTCGTCGCCCGGCCGTGAGGCACTGGACTGGGCGGCCCGCGAGGCGCTCGTCCGGGGGCTTCCGTTGGTGGTCGTGCACGCGGTCCGGCACACCCGACGGGCCGGCCAGGAGGCGCAGCGGCGCGAGGCGGAGGAACTGCTCACGGAGTCCGTCCGCCGGGTGAACGAGATCGCTCCCGGGCTGCACCCCACGACACTCGCGCCGCTCGACTTCCCGGCGGCGGCACTGACCTCGCTCGGCCGCGCCGCGTCGATGGTGGTGGTCGGCTCGCGCGGGCTCGGCGGCTTCCGCTCGCTGATGCTGGGGTCCAACAGCCTGGCGACCGCGTCCATGGCCCGGGGCCCGGTGGCCGTGGTCCCCGGCTGACGCCGCCGTTCGCCGCCCGGCCGCGCCCGCGGCGCCGCCCCCGCGCGGCCGCCGCAGGCCTGCCGCGTGTGCACGGCACTTGGCCCCTGACGCCCGTGGGCACAGACTGACCCGATGACGCAGCGTGTGGACCTCTCGACCGTGATGGACCGGATCTCCATCGATGCAGTGATCACCGGCTACGCGGTGGCGGTGGACGACGGCGAATGGGCCGACTACCAAGCCCTGTTCACCTCTGACGGCCGCGCCGACTACCGCACCGCGGGCGGCGTCGAGGGGCCCGCCTCCGAGGTCGCGCAATGGCTCTCGCAGACCATGCTGCTCTTTCCCGTGAGGCAGCACCTGATCGTCAACCGACGCCTCGACCTCCAGGATCTCGGCGGCTATCCGGGCGACGGCGCCCAGGTGCAGGCCGACTACATGAACCCGATGCGGCTCGGGAACGACGCCGGGAACGTCGGGACCCCCGAAGACACAGCGCCTCCGACCGCGCCGAACTTCGTGTCCGGCGGGCGGTACGCCTTCGACCTGGTCCGCACGGACAGCGGCTGGCGGATCCGGGGGGTGACCGTTCACGAGAAGTGGCGGAGCATGACGGGTGCCCTCGCCGCCGGCTGATCCGCGCCGGTCCGCTTCCGCTGCCCCACACTGGGGGAGAACAGGGGGACGGGGCCCGAAGGACCCGGTGTTGCGGGCAGGACGATCGCGGGCAGGACTAGGGAGGCGCGGCATGTGGACCGGGGCCGGGCAGCGGCGCGCGTGGGGCGAACGGATACTCGGCTCCGCCCTGTGGCGCGGCGTCGTCGCGCTCCTCGCCGGTGCGCTGCCGGCGCTCGCGTTCCCCGCGCCCGCACTGTGGTGGTTCGCCTATGTCGCCCTGGTTCCCCTGCTGCTGCTGATCCGGTCGGCCGGTACGGGCCGCCGGGCGGCGCTCGACGGGTGGCTCGGCGGGACCGGTTACATACTGGCCGTGCACCACTGGCTGATGCCGAGTCTCCACGTGTTCATCGTGGTGCTGGCGGCCCTGCTCGGTCTGATGTGGGCGCCGTGGGGGCTGCTGGTCTCCCGCCTGCTGAGCGGGCGGCTGTCCGCCGGTGCGGTGGTGACGGCCGTGATCGTGGTCCCGTGCGGCTGGCTGATGATCGAACTGGCCCGCTCCTGGGAGGCGCTGGGCGGCCCCTGGGGGCTGCTGGGCGCGAGCCAGTGGCAGGTGACACCCGCGCTCCGGCTGGCTTCGGTGGGCGGGGTCTGGCTGGTGAGCCTGCTGGTGGTGGCGGTGAACACCGCGCTCGCCGTGCTGCTGGTGACCTCGGCCGCCCGTACGGCGGCCGTCGTCTCGCTCGTGGGGGGTGCCGTGGCGGTGGGCACGGTGTGGATGTGGGCGCCGCAGCCGGAGCGTTCCGGGGTGGCGCGGATCGCCGTCGTGCAGCCTGGTGTCATCGAGGGGCCCGGCAGTGTGCAGCGCCGTTTCGCCCGCAGTGAGGAGCTGACGCGCTCGCTGGCGGGCCGCGATCTCGACCTGGTCGTGTGGGGCGAGAGCAGCGTCGCGGTGGATCCGGTGCGGCGGCCCGATGTCGCGGCCCGGATCGCGGCGCTGTCGCGGCTGGTGGGCGCGGACGTGCTGGTGAACGTGGACGCCAGGCAGACCGACGCGTCGGGCCGGACCGGGATCTTCAAGAGCGCGGTGCTGGTGGGTCCGCGGGGGTTGACCGGGGACCGCTACGACAAGATGCGGCTGGTTCCCTTCGGCGAGTACGTCCCGGCCCGTGCCGCACTCGGCTGGGCCACCTCGATGGGCAGGGCGGCGGGCGAGGACCGGCTGCGCGGTACGCGGCAGGTGACGATGACGCTGCCCGGCGCGAACGGGCTGCACATCGGTCCGCTGGTCTGTTTCGAGTCCGCGTTTCCCGACATGAGCCGGCGGCTGACCCGGGACGGTGCACAGCTGCTGGTCGCCCAGTCCTCCACCTCGTCGTTCCAGCACGGCTGGGCACCCGCCCAGCACGCCTCGCTCGGGGCACTGCGGGCCGCGGAGAACGGCCGCCCGATGGTGCACGCCACGCTGACGGGTGTCAGTGCGGTGTACGGCCCGCAGGGTGAGCGGATCGGTGCCCCGCTCGGTACGGACACGGGCGGGGCCGCGGTGTTCGGCGTCCCGATGGCCGGCGGCACCACGCTGTATGTCCGGCTGGGTGACTGGCCGTTGTACGGCGCCCTGGCCGTCCTGGCCGCCTTCTGCGCCTTCGAAGGGGTACGGTCCGTGCGCGGCAGGCCCGGTAGGCCCGTGCCGGTGGGTGCGGTCACCGCGGGCGTCGCGGGCGGCGGGGCTGCGTCCGTACAGGCCCCCCGTCCGGTGGCGGAGTCCCGGACAGGTTCCGCGCAGTGTGACCCGTGAGTGTGCGCGTCGCCTCTTGGGTGATGGCGTCGGCTCCTGGGTGGTGCGCGTTCAGAACGTGTTCCGGCCCGGACCGTTCACGGAGACGATGTCGCCCATGGCGTCGACGGTGAGCGCGATCCGTTCGACCTTTCGGGTCACGCCCAGCACCAGCCACACCACGCCCCACAGGAAACAGCTGAAGACCGTCAGGACGGCGTGCAGCACATGGTTCAGGGGGCGGCCCCTGACCATGACGACCTGGGTCTCCGAGCGGGTCTCGACGCGCCAGCCGCTCGCGATCCGCTGGCTGACCGCCCAGTCGAGGATCAGGGCGCGCTGCATGGCGTCGGGCGGGCGTCCGTCCGCCGAGTAGTAGCCGGGCGGGGGCTGGAGCGCGCTCCAGCCCTGGGGCTCGTGGCGGGGTTTCACGAGGTCACCTCCACGGGCCGACGGTCCATCTCATCAGCCTGCATCGGCCCCGGTCCGCACGCATCCCGAGGACCGGCGGGCGGGAACGGGGCCACCCCGCGCCCGCCCCCGACGGGCGGGCCCGCGCAAGGCCCTACGCGCAGTCGAGGTCACGCAGGATGCGCTCGCACAGCTCGTGCGTCTCCAGGGCGTCCCTGGCGCTCAGCGGCTTTCCGGCCCGCACGGAGTCCAGGAACGACAGCACGCTCTGCTCGATGCCGCGCTGGCGGGCCACCGGCACCCAGTCGCCGCGCCGCCGTACGCTCGGCTGGCCCTTGTGGTCGATCACCTCGGCGAGGTTGACGACCTCGCGCTTGGAGTCCTGGCCGGAGACCTCCAGCCGTTCCTCGGTCGAGCCGCTGAGCCGGTTCATCGCGCCGATGGCGGTGAAGCCGTCGCCGGACAGCTGGAGCACGACGTGGTGCATCAGGCCGTCGCGGATCCTGGCCCGTACGACGGTGTGCTCGACCGGCCCGGGTACCAGGAAGCGCAGGGTGTCGACCACGTGGATGAAGTCGTCGAGGACCATGGTCCTCGGCTCCTCCGGCAGTCCGACGCGGTTCTTCTGCATGAGGATCAGCTCGCGCGGGTGCTCGGCGCACTGGGCGTAGCCGGGCGCCACCCGGCGGTTGAAGCCGACGGCGAGACCGACACCGCGTGCCTCGGCCAGCTCCACCAGCCGCTCGGAATCCGCGAATCCGTACGCGAGCGGCTTGTCGACATAGGTGGGCACGCCCGCCTCGATCAGCCGCCGGGTGATCTCCGGATGCACGGCGGTCGGCGCGTGCACGAACGCCGCGTCCAGCCCCTGGGCGAGCAGCGATTCGAGGTCGGTGTGGCACTGCGCGGCCGGGATCCGGTGGGCCTCGGCGACGGTGGCCAGAGTGGCGGGGGTGCGGGTCTGCAGATGCAGTTCGACCCCCGGCAGGGTGGTGAGCACCGGCAGATAAGCCTTCTGCGCGATGTCGCCGAGCCCGATGCAGCCGACCTTCACAGGGTCTCCTTCTCGCTGTTCAACGCCGTGCGTCGCGGTTCCCGTCCGTGGTGGTCCACCGCGGTTGTACCGGCGCGTCCTACGTCCCGGCAGCATACGTGGGCTGCGGAGGCCGCCAGTCGGCGATGCCGTCGAAGGTGCGCAGGACGAGGCCCGGTCCGAGCCGGGAGACCGTGGACATCAGGAAGTCGCGCACCGCGACCGACACCGGCCCGGACAGGCACATCAGCCGTGAGACCTGTGCCGCCCTGCGGACGACGGCGGCGGTACGGGGCAGCCGGCCGGCGGTGTACGCGGCGAGGCCCGCGCCCAGGTCCGCACCCGGTGCCACGTGGTGGGCGAGCACGATCGCGTCCTCGATGGCCTGGTTGCCGCCCTGGCCCAGCGTGGGAGCCATGGCGTGGGCGGCGTCCCCGACGAGCACCGCGCGGCCCCGGTGGAAGGCGGGCAGCGGGTCGGTCATCTGGTACACGTCGTTACCGAGGACACCTCCGGGTTCGGCGGCGGCGATGATCCCGGGGATCGGCCGGTGCCAGTCGCCGAACCGGCGCCGCAGTTCCGCGCGCTCGTCATCGGCGGCCCGCGCACCCGCCGGGGCGACGGCGGCCCCGTACGCGTAGATCCGGCCGTCCTTGAGCGGCTGGGTGCCCCAGAGCGCGCCACGGCCCCAGGTCTCGTGCGGGGCGAAGGCCTCGGCGGGCGCGGGGACCAGGACCCGCCAGGTGGTGAAGCCCGCGTACGACGGGCCGGGGTGGTCCGGGAAGAGCGCGCCCCGTACGGCCGAGTGGACGCCGTCGGCGCCGATCACGAGCTCGGCCTCCATGTCCCCGTCCGGAGTGCCGATCACGGCGGGCCGGCCGCCCGCGGTACCCGGGTCCACGAGGTGGGCGGGACAGCCGGTGCGGATGGCGGAGCCGGGGAGCCCGGCGGCGACGCGGTCGATCAGGGTGGCCCGGTGCAGCAGGACGAGCGGGCCGCCGAACCGTTGGGCCGCCGCGGTGCTGTCGGTCCTGGAGAGCCAGCGGCCGTCCGGTGAGCGCATGCCGCCCTCGCCCTGCCAGGCGGCGAGGGACCTGATCTCGTCGCCGAGCCCGATGACATCCAGGGCACGCTGAGCGTTGGGCGCGAGGCTGATTCCGGCGCCGACGGGTTCCAGCGAATCGGCCCGTTCCAGCACGGTGACCTGCCAGCCGGACCGGTGGAGGGCCACCGCCGCGGTGAGACCGCTGATTCCGCTGCCGATGACGACCGCACGGGGCGTGTCCATGGCTCCTCCTCGTTCCCGGTTCTTCGGCGTTCCCGGCCTTCGAAACTACACCTGTAGTGAGCGTCAGGCTACTACAGCTGTAGTTTCGACGGTAGGTTGAGCCCATGGCGACACGCACCACCGGCTCCACCCGGGGCGAACTCATCACCGACGCGGCACTCGCCCTGCTGGCCGAGCGCGGCATGCGGGGGCTGACCCACCGCGCGGTGGACGAACGGGCCGGCCTCCCCCAGGGCTCGACGTCCAACTACGCCCGCACCCGGCAGGCCCTGCTGGAGGCGACGGTGCGCCGGCTGGCGGAGCGCGAGTCCCGGGTACTGGCACCCGGCGAACTCCCCGCACCGGTCCCGGCGGCCGAGGTGCCCGGACGCTCCGATCCGTCCGGGTCTCCCGGCCAGGACGCGCTGATCGCCGGTCTCGCGACGGCTCTGCACCGCTATCTGGCCTACCACCCCGAACTGCTCATCTGCCGGTACGAACTCGCTCTGGAGGCCACGCGCCGCCCCGAGCTGCGGACCTTCTTCGACGCGACGGGCCGCCAGTTCCGCGAGCCCCTGGTGGCCCTGCTGACGGCGGCCGGATCGACCGAGCCCGAACGGCACACGCTGTCGCTGGTGGCCTGGTGCGAGGGGCTGATGTTCTCGTGTGCGGCAGGCTCCTACAGCCGCTCCGTGCCGTCCGAGGCGGAGCTGCGCACGGGCTTCGGCGAGCTGCTGCGCGGAATGCTCGGGCACTGACACCCGGGTACCGCACCGCCTCCGTGGGATGCGACACGCGGGGCGCCGCGCTGACGGGGTCACTCATGCGGACCAATCCGAGCGTTCCGGCTCACGCAATGACTGTTCCGCACAGCAGAGTTGATCAGGTGCATCGAACCAGAACCACCGCGAAACTCCTGGTCGCCGTGGCGGTCACGGCCCTGTCCGGGTGTGTGTCCGTGCAGCCGAGGCCGAGCGCCCCGCCCGCTCCGGCGGCCGACCGGCCCGCCCAGGACCTGTCCCCGCAGATCGGCCGGCCCCCGGTCCGCGACATCCTGGAAGCCGTACCGGACCCGAAGCCGTCCAGCGCCGGCACCGGCCGGGCGTCCGCCGCCCCTCCGGCCACCCGCCCCGCCGTGCCCCGCGGCGCACCCCGCGCCCCGCAGCCGCGGCACCTCCCGGGCCCGGCGCACCCGCGGCGGGCCCTGCCCACCGTGCCCGTACCCGCGCTGCCGGCGCCCGTCACCGGGACGGACGTCTGCGCGCTCGGACGCGGATACGGGCACTGGCCGGCGGGCAGTCCGCAGTCGCGGATCTGCGACCACACCTACGGGCACTGACCGGGCCGGCCGACGGGAGGCCGGCTGGACCGCTCCGCCGGTCCGGCCCCGCTCCCCCTCACAGCTCCCGCAGCCGCCGCTCCAGCCGCCCGATGGCCGCCCGGACCCCGCCCCCGTAGCCGTCGTCGACGCCGTCGTCCGCGAGCACGCAGGAGGCGTCCCGGGCCCGGTCCAGGTGGATCCGGGCCCGGGACGGGTGCCGGAGCTTCACGTAGTCCGCCGCGAGGTTGAGGTGGAGCGACGGGTAGAAGGCGCGCACCGCGAGCGCGTCGCGGTCCTCCGCGACGCGCTCGTCGGTCAGCGCCTGGGCGGCGGCCAGCGCCCGCAGGTCCCAGGCCAGCTCGTCGCCGGGATCGTCCTGGGTGTCAGCCATGTAGTGGGCGAGGGTGCACCGGTGCAGGGCGTCGCCGTCCGCACCGATCTCCGCCCAGAGGAGGCCGAAGCGATTGCGGGCCTCCTCGCGGTCACCGCCGTGCAGCAGCATGATGGCCTGGCCGATTCTGGTCATGACGACGTCCCGCGACGTCTCCTGCTGCTCCGTCACTGCGGTCTCCCTCGCACCCGTCCGTCTGTGCCCGGCCGAATCCGTGGGGTTCCGGACGGTTCCGGATGGTTCCGGCCGGTCCGACGCTAACCGCAGCGACGCGCAATCGCACTCAGGCTCCGGCGCGCCATCAGCCCAGGTCGGGGATGCGCCAGTCGATGGGCTGGTGCCCCTGGGCCGCGACCGCCTCGTTGATCCGGGTGAACGGGCGGGACCCGAAGAACTTCTTCGCCGAGAGCGGCGAGGGGTGCGCCCCCTTCACCACCACATGGCGCTCCTCGTCGATCAGCGGGAGTTTCTTCTGCGCGTAGTTGCCCCAGAGCACGAAGACCGCCGGGTCGGGCCGGGACGCGACCGCGCGGATCACCGCGTCCGTGACCTTCTCCCAGCCCTTGCCCTTGTGCGAGT
Source organism: Streptomyces sp. NPDC091387 (assembly GCF_044756945.1). Classification (NCBI taxonomy): domain Bacteria; kingdom Bacillati; phylum Actinomycetota; class Actinomycetes; order Kitasatosporales; family Streptomycetaceae; genus Streptomyces; species Streptomyces sp. NPDC091387. Next base: position 311,756 of record NZ_JBIVTZ010000004.1, read on the forward strand.
TGGCCTCGCCCGCGCGCACCGTCAGCACCGCGTTGAGGAGCAGCACCCCCTGCTCGGCCCACGGCATCAGATACCCGTTGTCCGGGACCGGCAGGCCGAGCTCCTCCTTCATCTCCTTGTAGATGTTCCGCAGGGAGGGCGGGGTCTTCACGCCGGGCCGCACGGAGAAGCACAGGCCGTGCCCCTGGCCCTCGCCGTGGTACGGGTCCTGCCCCAGGACCAGGACCTTCACCTTGTCGTACGGGGTCGCGTCGAGCGCGGCGAACACCTGCCCCCGGGGCGGATAGACCGGACCCGCGGCCCGCTCCTCCTCGACGAACTCGGTGAGCTCCTTGAAGTACGGCTTCTGCAGCTCTTCGCCGAGGACGCCGCGCCAGGACTCGGGCAGCTGGTCGGTGTCGGTCACGTCAACAACCTCCGGTAAGCAATCAGTTCTTGATCTCAGAACCTACCGGCGACCACTGACAACGCAGCCGGGAGCCTCCCCGGAAGGCCCTGTGGGGCGGCTGGTACCGCTACCAGCTGGCCTTGCGGTACAGCTCCCACATCTGCATGACCGTCTGGGGGTCGAGGGCGCGCTCGCCGCCGCCGATGTCCTCACCCGCGGCCACGTACAGCTTGCCCTGCCACAGCGGGAGCAGCCGGACGTCGTCGACCAGGATCTTCTGCGCCCGCACGAACTGCTGGCTGACCGCGCCCCGGTCGCTCTCCTTGCGGGTCTGCGGCAGCAGCTCCTTGGTGATCTCGTCCTTCGTGTACGGCATGCCCGTGACGCTGTCCTTGCCCAGGAAGGGGGCTATGAAGTTGTCCGGGTCGGGGAAGTCCGGGAACCAGCCTCGGCCGAAGACGGGGTACTCGCCCTTGGTGAAGCCCTCCTGGAACTTCTTCCAGGGCTGGCTCTTCAGAGTGATCTTGAAGAGCCCGGAGGACTCCAGCTGGCGCTTGATCTCGTCGAACTCGGGGGCCGTCGAGGAGCCGTAGCGGTCAGTGGTGAACCAGAAGGTCATCGCGACGGGCTCGGTGATCCCGGCGTCCCTGAGGATCTTCTGCGCCTTCTTCCGGTCCGGGTCGCCGAAGGTGTCGAAGAAGCTGGTCGTGTGCCCCGCGATGCCCTTGGGCACCATGGAGTAGAGCGGCTCCGCTGTGCCCCGGTAGACCTTGGCCACCAGTGCGTCCCGGTCCACCAGCTGGGCGATCGCCCGCCGCACGGCCGGTTTCCCGGCGGCCGGGTCCTCGGGGTTGAAGACCAGGAAGCGAATGTCGGCGCCGACCGTCTCGACGAGCTGGAGATCGCTCTTCTTGTCCTCGTTGTCCTCCAGGCTGACGACCTCCTCGGCGGACAGCCCGCGGTAGGTGGCGTCGATCTCGTTCTTCTTGAGCGCCGTCACCATGGCGCCGGACTGCTTGAAGTACCGGATGGTCACGGCGTCGTTCTTGCGGTCGGCGAAACCCTTGTAGTCGGGGTTCTTCACCAGCTCGGAGCGGTCGCCCTGCTTGTAGGCCTCCAGCAGGTACGGTCCGGAGCCGGTGACCTTGCCGTCGTTGCGGATCTTGTGTGCCGAGTAGTCGCTCGGCGCGACCAGCGACATGGCGGGCGTGGCCAGCACGAACGGGAACGTCGCGTCCGGCTTCGTCAGATGGAAGATGACCTCGTAGTCGCCCTTGGTCTCCACCCGGTCGAGCGAGCCGAGCATGCCGTTGGGCCCACCCTTGACCGCGATCGTCCTGATCCGGTCGATGGAGTACTTCACGGCCTCGGCGTCGAGCTTGTCGCCGTTGGAGAACTTCAGACCCTCGCGGAGCGTGCAGCGGTAGGCGGTGCTGGTCATGTCGGTGAACTTGCAGTGATCCGCGGCATCGGGCTCGGGACTCGTACTTCCGGTGGGGAAGCTCACCAGAGTCTGGAACACATTGCGCATCAGCTCCCAGGAACCGTCCCACGCCGCCGCCGGGTCGAGGGTGGAGGGTTCGCTGGTCGTCCCGACAGCTATCTCCTGATCCACATCCGCACCGCTGTCGGACAACAGACCGCAGCCGGCCAGCAGAGACAGGGAAGCAAGGGCTGCAGCAGCCTGCAGACTGGCCCGGTAGAACACGCGCACGCTCCTCGATCAGCCATGGGTCGGCAGACCATACCGCAGCGCCCCGTCGGGTCAATCCGTAGGCCCGACAGGGCACTTGAGTCAATCAGGGCCAAACCAGCTCAGGGTGTCTCAGCCCACGCCCGCGTTCAGGAAGATCCCTCCGTCGACCACCAAAGTCTGTCCGGTGATCCAGTCGGCCTGGTTCGACGTGAGGAAGGCCGCGGCGCCGCCGATGTCCTCGGGCACACCGAGCCGTCCGAGCGGGTAGGACGCGGCCGCCTCCGCCTCACGGCCCTCGTACAGCGCCTGGGCGAACCTGGTCTTCACGACCGCCGGGGCGATCGAGTTGACCCGCACGACCGGCGCGAACTCGTGCGCCAGCTGAAGGGTCAGGTTGATCATCGCGGCCTTGCTCATGCCGTACGCGCCGATGAAGGGCGAGGCGGAGACGCCCGCGACGGAGGCGATGTTGACGATCGCCCCGCCGTTCTCCTTCTGCCAGGCCTTCCAGGTCCGCTGCGCGAAACCGAGCGCCGAGACCACGTTCGTCTCGAAGACCTTGCGGGCGACGTTGAGGTCGAGCTCGGCGATCGGGCCGAAGACCGGGTTCGTGCCGGCGTTGTTGACCAGGAAGTCGACCCGGCCGAACGCCTCCATCGTGCGCTCGACTGCCACCGCCTGGTGCGCCTCGTCGTGTGCCTTGCCCGCCACGCCGATGACGCGGTCGGAGCCGAGCGCCTCGACGGCCTCCTTCAGCGCGTCCTCGCCGCGTCCGGTGATGCACACCCGGTCGCCGCGGGCGACGAGCGCCTCGGCGATGCCGTAGCCGATGCCCCGGCTCGCGCCGGTGATCAGCGCGACCTTGCCACTGTCCTGCACAGTCATGATGTCCGCAGCCCTTCGGGTCAGTTGAGCGGTCCGCCGGCCACGTACATGACCTGGCCGGAGACGAAGCCCGCGTCGTCGCCCGCGAAGAAGGCGATGGCGTTGGCGATGTCCTCGGGGAAGCCGACGCGCTGCACCGGGATCTGGGTGGCGGCCGCGGCCTGGAACTCCTCGAAGCCCATGCCGACACGGGCCGCGGTCTGCGCGGTCATCTCGGTGACGATGAAGCCGGGGGCCACGGCGTTGGCGGTGATGCCGAACTTGCCGAGCTCCTTGGCGAGGGTCTTGGTGAAGCCCTGCAGACCCGCCTTGACCGCGGCGTAGTTGGCCTGGCCCCGGTTGCCCAGGGCGGAGGAGGAGGACAGCGAGACGATACGGCCGAACTTCTGGTCCACCATGTGCTTCTGGACGGCCTTGGCCATCAGGAACGCGCCCTTGAGGTGCACGTTCATCACGGTGTCCCAGTCGGACTCGCTCATCTTGAAGAGCAGGTTGTCACGGAGCACGCCCGCGTTGTTGACGAGGATCGTCGGGGCACCGAGCTCGGCGGCCACCCGTGCGACGGCGGCCTCCACCTGGGCGCTGTCCGACACGTCGCAGCCGACGGCGAGGGCCCGGCCCCCGGCGGCGGTGATCTTCTCGACGGTGTCCTTGCAGGCCGCCTCGTCCAGGTCGAGTACGGCGACGGCGCGGCCCTCGGCCGCCAGGCGTACCGCGGTGGCGGCACCGATGCCCCGTGCCGCTCCCGTCACGATGGCTACGCGCTGCTCGGTGGTGGACATGCTTGGTTCTCCTCGCCCTTGGATCGCGGCTCAGCGGACGTCAGGCACATTCCCTGCGGAACGCTTCCCGATAACTGAGCAACCGCTTAGTACCTTCAGCAGTCGAGACGCTAGAAGGCCTGGCACCCGGTGTCAACGGCCCACGGACGCAGCGGCGCATGTCACACCGCACGGCGCTGCCGCCGCGAGTGCGGCGGCAGCGCCGTGCGGCCGAGGATCAGCGCACCAGCAGGTCGAGCAGCCGCTCCACCTCGGCGGCGGGGTCGGTGGTCAGACCGCTGTGCACGGGGCTCGGCTGGATGACGGTCGAGCGCGGGGCGATCAGCCAGCGGAAGCGACGCCCTGCGTCGTCGCCCACGGCCTGACCCGCGTCCGCGCCACCGCGGCAGATGCCCTCGACGGCGCGCAGTGCGGCGCGCACCCCGGTCACGTCGGCGCTTGGGTCCAGCGCCTTGAGCTTCCCCTCGTCGAGTTCGGTGCGGGCGGCGACGAATCCCTTCGGGCGGCAGTAGACCACCACGCCGGCGTTGAAGAACTCACCGCGCTCGACCCGCGGCACCACACGCAGCAGGGCGTACTCGAAGACAACGCGTTCACTCACGGCCGGCCGCTCTCGTCGCTGTTCTCGGGTTCGTGCCGCGGGGCGAGCCGCTCGGCGAGCCAGCCCGGGGCCCCGGACGGCTTGGCGGCGGTGGGCGCGTCCAGGGTGATCCGCTCGTGGATGGTGGCCGCTCGCGGCAGCAGCGCCTCCACATAGGCGCGCCGGAGCTCGTCGGTCGAGTCGAACCCGGGCTCGTCCACCAGCCACTCGTCGGGCACATCGGCCGCGACCTCGGTGAGCAGTTCCTCGGTGACCAGCGGGGCGAGTTCCGCGGCGGCCGCGGCGACATCGGGGGCGAAGGGGGCCAGCGCGTGGTCCGAGGCGTTGTAGGGCTTGGCCGCGGAGGCCTGGGCGCCCGGCCAGTTGTGGTGCCAGATCATGGTGGCACCGTGGTCGATGAGCCAGAGGTCACCGTGCCAGATCAGCATGTTCGGATTGCGCCAGGACCGGTCGACGTTGTTGATCAGCGCGTCGAACCAGACGACGCGTCCGGCCTCGCGCGGATCGACCTGGTAGGCGAGTGCGTCGAACCCGAGGGAGCCGGGGAGGAAGTCCATCCCGAGATTGAGGCCACCACTGGCCTTCAGGAGCTCCTGCACCTCCTGGTCGGGCTCGGCGAGACCGATGACCGGGTCCAGCTGCATCTGCACGAGGTCCGGGACGCGCAGCCCGAGCCGTCGGCCGAGCTGCCCGCAGATCACTTCCGCGACCAGCGTCTTGCGCCCCTGCCCGGCACCGGTGAATTTCATGACGTATGTACCGAGGTCGTCGGCCTCGACGATCCCTGGGAGCGAGCCACCCTCACGCAACGGCGTGACGTAGCGAGTCGCTACGACTTCTACCAACACTTTCCCAGGCCACCCATCTCTTCAGCCTTGCGATCCACGGAGGACCTGTCCGGAGCGTAGAGGCAGGGATCACCGGTCAGCGGCGCTGGGGAGAATCTGGGGAGTACCGGCCGACGAGCCGGTCCCCCGCTCCTCAAGCAGACTGTCGATGGTGCCGCGCCCCCTGCTGTCGGCTTCCGGCATGAAGTGAGCATAGTAACCGAGGGTGATCGTCGGCGAGGAGTGTCCGAGCCGCCGAGCCAGGGTGCGGTGGTCCAGGTCGCCGCGGGAGCGGCGCGAAGCGCGGTCGATGGCTACGGCACTGCGGGGCATTCATCCAGGCCACCGCATGCGGGCCTGGTCGCGTGCGGACTTTCTGTGTGGCCCGTCCAGGGTCAGCTCCACCGCGACGCCGGGCGCGTAGGGCAGGCGTCGGCGGTGGCAGAAGCCCCGCGGGTCCGGGGCCCGGCTCCAGCTGAAGGGTCAGTGGTCGTCGGTGATGCGGGTGGCGATGCCGTTGCTGAGCTTCACCTCGGCGGAGACGCCCTTCTTCGCGGCGGCTTCCAGTTCCTGCTCGGTGCACTTGGTGGCGGACTGGTCGTTCTCGTCGCCGCAGATGTCACCCGCGCCCCAGATCTCCGTGCCCTCGGACGTGAAGAATGCCTGCTCCTCACCCTTCGGGCCGCTGACCGTGTACTTGCCGGGCGCCAGGTACGACACATTCCCGAACCACGTGCCGCTCACGCCTTTGCCCTGCTTGCCCTGGCCGGCCCCGTCGCCGGCGGTCTCGGGGGTGGATTCCGAGCCGGTCTTGGCAGTACCGCTGGAGTCGCTCCCCGCGGCCGGCGCCTTCGTGCCGGAGGTGGTCGACGCGTCGGCGTCGCTGTCCGCACTCGATGAGTCCTTGGCCTCGGCAGCCGCCTCCGTCGAAGAAGCGGTGGCCGTTGCGGCCGAGGAGGCATTGTCGCCCGTGTCGCCCTGACACGCCGTCAGCAAAGCGGTTCCGGCGACGAGGGCGGCGGCAAGCAGAACGGAACGGGTGCGCAGGGAGGCCATGAGGGGGGGTCCTTCGAAGAGTTGGAACAGCTGACTTCTGTGAACTGCTTGTGCATGCACCATGCACCACGTCGTACGCCGAGAACGGGATGTCCTTGATCCACAACGTTCCTGTGACCATTCACGGACACAACAAGGGATCGTCGTCCTGAAAGCGGATACTTTCGTCCGCTGCTCGCCGCACGGAACGGGCGGGGACCCGGCGTGGAGTGCGTGAACGTCGTCGGAATCGTGCGCGTCACGCACGCCTTCGGCTCAGAGCTTCTCCGTCAGCAGCTCGTGAATCGTCGCGATGAACGGGTCCGTCCTGTGCACCCGCCGGGTACACATCGCCGCCACCGCGGTGCCCGTGTCCGGGCGGAAGCCGAGGAACATCTGCTGTCCGAGCGTGGCTCCCGCGTGAAAGCAGACCGGGCCGCGTGCCGACGGATGGCGGAACCAGGTGAGCGTGTGCGTATGGGCGTGCCTCAGTCCGCGCCGCAGCAGCGGGTGCCGTACGTACGAGAGCGCGGCGGTCAGCGGGTGCGTGGGCGCGGCGGTCGCCGGGAGGTGCGCTTCCAGGAAGGTGAGCAGGTCCTCGGGCGTCGACCGGACCGCTCCGGCGGCGCTGAAGCCGCCGGTGTCCAGCGCGGGCAGCGGGCTGCCGTCGCGCCGGTGCCCCACGGCGTCGTCTCCGGGCTGCGGGCTCGGGCGCAGTCGGGTGCCGTGCAGGCCGAGCGGGTCCAGTACCTCCTGCTGGAGCAGCGTCTCCCAGGGTGTACCGGTGGCGGCGGCCAGAGTGTGGCCGAGTACGGAGACCGCGAAGTTCGAGTAGTGCCAGCGCGTGCCCGGCCGGTGGCGCGGGCGGGCACGGAGGAAGGCCCGGACGACGCGGTCGGCCGGGTAGCGGCTGTACGGCGCGGTCGACCATCGGGGCAGCGCCTGCGGGTAGAAATCGGCCGGCAGCGCGGGGAGGCCCGAGGTGTGCGTCATCAGATGGCGCAGCGTGATGGCGCGTACGGAGGGATGCACCCGGTGGCCGGGGGCCAGCAGTTCGGCCGCCGAGTCCTCGTACCGCAGGCGGCCCGCCGCGACGAGTGCGGCCAGGAGCAGCCCGGTGAAGGGCTTGGACGCGGAACCGAGCTCGTAGCGGGGTGCGTCGCCCGGCTGCACGGCTCCGTCGATCCGGTACGTGCGCCGGCCCCGGTGGCTGAGCGCGATCACGAGGTCGGGTGCGTCGATGGTCCGGGCCGCATCGGCCAGCAGGCGGGCCCTCTCGCCGTCGCCCCGGGACGGACGGCCGGCGGAGGTCCGGCGAACCTCCTGCGGCGCCGTCACACGGGGGCCGGGGCAGTGAGGTCCGACAGGGCTCGGGACAGGGCCAGCGCGGAGGCGAACGCCGCGACCAGTGTGGGGTGGTAGACGAGGTCGAAGACGGACTCCTCGTCACCTTCCGGCATGCCGCCCATCACCGGCATCGCTCCGTCCGGCTGCTGGGCCCCGGCGAATCCCGCCCAGGCCGCCGGATCGAGGGTCGGCTCGGGGAGGCAGGCGTCGACGACGAGCAGTTCGCCCAGCAGGTCCCAGCGCCCGAGGTCGAGCCAGTCGTCGAGCCACACCGGGAGCCAGAGGGCGAGGTACTCCGCCACGTCGGCGGGCAGCCCGGCCGGGTCGGCGCCCCAGTCGGTCAGATGGAAGACCGTGTGGGTGATGTCGTAGCCGATGTTGCCCTCGACGGTCCAGGGCTCGGGGTGCCGGGACAGCCAGGTGCGCCGGTACGCCTCGTCGACCGGCATGCTCGGCTCCAGTCCGAAACGGCGCTCCATGGCGCTGAGTCCGAGCCTGCGTACCGGAACGACCTCCAGTGCGCCCCAACTGCTCAGGCGGTGGTTCAGCCGGACAGCCGTCTCCAGGGACGGTTCCCGGAAGCCCAGCTCCCGGAACGGTACGTAGACCTCCATCGGTACGGGACAGAGCGGTTCGCGCCGCTGGCCGTCGACCAGCCGGCTCCCCGAGCCCAGCAGTTCGTGCCAGGCGTGGTCGAGGAGCTTGCGGGCCAGAGCGGCCTGCTTGGAGCCCGCGACGCCTTCCCGGAAGATGACCTTGCTGATGAGCGCCAGTTCGCCGAGCGGCTTGAACCGGTCGAGGACCCCCACCTCGGGAGGCGGGTCGTCGTCCAGACGGAATCCCGCCCGGTGCTCGTACAGCCATCCCAGGGCCCGTGCGCCCACGTCATGGACCTGCTGGATGCCGTTCACGCGGCAACTCCCTTCGTGCGGCCGGCGCGGGGACCGGTGCGGCTCATACGGCGGCCCCGGTGTCCGCCGCGGCGGCATCCGCCCGGTGCGTCGTGAGGCGCTTGAGGGACAGCGCGGCGGCGAAGGCGGTCACCAGGGTGGAGTGGTAGCAGGCGAGGAAGGGGTACGGGTCCGGCTCCGGGCCCGCACCGTCCGGCCGGGCGGTCTCCGGCGGGACGTCTGCGTGGGGCGGCTGCTCCGGGGAGACCGTGGGGCCCGTCTCCGGTACGGCACCGCTCGGGGCCTGTGCGGCGGCGAGCGCGGGCCAGACCGCGTCCAGCAGGTCCGTGGGCGGCGGCCCCGGCAGGGCCGCGGCGACCGCGAGCAGTTCGCCGGTCAGGTCCCACTGCAGACTCTCCAGACAGCCGTCGATCCAGGGTGGCAGCCAGGCGCGCAGATAGGCGTCGATGTGGGCGGGCATCCACTCGGGAGCACAGCACCAGTCCGTGATGTGGAAGACGGTGTGGGTCAGCGCGTAGCCGGAAGGCCCCTCGAACATCCACGGTTCGGACAGCCCGCCCAGCCAGGTGCGCGCGAGGACCTCACCGGCGTCGGCGTGCGGGCCTGCGCCGACCCGCCGCTCCGAGTTGATGAGTCCCAGCTGCCGGTTGGCGTGCTGCTCGATGTGGGCCCAGCCCCTGGTCCCTTCGAACGTCCCGGCCAGCCGCTCGAAGCCCTCGTTGCGCAGCCCGTGTCCGGCGAAGGCCGCGTAGATCTCGTACGGATACGCGGCAAAGGGCTCGCCGCGCAGCAGCTCCAGCAACAGGTCGCCCGCGTGCACCTGGTCCCACGCGAACGCGATGAGGTCCCCGGCCACCCGGTGTTCGGGAGTGTCCGGGGCGGTGCTGCGGCGGATCGTGGTGCACAGCTGGGCCAGTTCGCCGAGGGGCTTGAGGGTGCGGTTGACCTCGGCGTGCGGGTCCAGCACATCCGGGGGGAGCACGAAGCCCGCGCGGTGGGCGTCGGCCCAGCCGAGCGCCTTGCGCAGTACGGCGGGCAGGACGGACAGCGCCGTGCCCGCCGTGACGCCCGGGGCGGTGGCCACCGACGCGGTCACCGCGCCCGGCCCTCGGCCGTCAGCCGGGCCGCCCGTACGTGCAACGCGACCCGGGAGTCCGCGCCGCCCATGAGCTCGACGAAGTCGAGTCCGCGGTCCAGGCCCAGGCTGTCGGGCCGGCTGTCCAGCATGGCCAGCCAGCGGCCGGCGCCCGCCGCCTGGAGCCAGTTGCGCCGCCGCACCGCGCGGACGAACCCGCGGGACAGGTCCAGGACCCGGTGGGCGGCGGCCCGGTGAACGGCGGACGAGGCTGCGGGGACGGCGAGCGGGGCCAGCACGGAGAGCTGATGGGTGAAGGCCTGCCAGGGGGCCCGTTCGAGCCACGCCGCGTTCGGCTCGTCGGTGCCGGGTGCGCCGGCCGACGGCTGTCCGGTGGCCGATGCCGTCCGGTGCAGGGCGGACATCATGCCCCAGTGGCTCCAGACCGCGGCATCGGAGGCGTCGGGCCGGGGCGGGAAGTCCCGCACGGCACGCTGGAGCACGGCGATGTCTCCGGGGTGCGGATTGCGCCCGTACAGCACGCTGGGCAGAAGCAGATCGGCGCCGATGACGCGTACCGCGGCGATTCCTGTCCGGTTGTCCTCGTCGATTCCGGCCGCGCCGCAAACCGTGGCGAGGTGGTCCCCGCTCCGAAGAGCGAGGACCACCTCTGTTGCCAGGTCATGCACGGCACCCGCGAGGGGGGACGAAGCATGTGACTGGTCCATTTGCTACCGACTAGCCCTTCTTCGGGCGGGGGGTCGGCGGCGAGAGCAGCAGTGCGGAGCCGCCTCCGAGGAGGGCGAGGTACGCGCACTCGCGGGAGTCGCGGTAGAAGCCTTCGGCCTCGCCCGGGTTGAGCGCCTCGTCGAGGTCGAGCTCGATGTCGGTGGCAGTGGATTCCTTGGTGTACATGGGTGGTGCCCCGTCCTGTGGGAAATGGGGGGTTGCCGTACGTGTTCGAGTGCAATGCATGGAATGCGAAACCGCAAATCGAATAGTCCGGTCAGGGAATTTCCCTATTCAATTGAATGGGGAAATCACAAGGCTTGCCGCACGGTACCGACCTGGCATTATGCGTATTCAGCTCACCGAACGGGGGTAGTGCGCGGGGCGCATTCAGCGCGTGGGCCGTGCATCCGGACAATCGTGCCCTTGGGTGGGGGCCTGGTAGGAGATCCAAGGGCGACAGCCCTCAGGCCGTCCCGTCCGAATCGGTGAGGGCCGCGAGCAACTGATCGGTACGGTGTGCCGCGGTGGCCGGGTCCGGGCCGGTCGCGGCGACCATTCCCCAGCGTTCCGGGACACAGGCGACGGCACGCATCAGCCCGCCCACCGGTGCCATCGTCGCTGCTGTCGCTTCCATCCGGCCGAGCGTCTGCGTGGCCGAGGGCCGGAACACCCGGGTCGCCGCGTACCGGTCGGTGATCCCTTCGCGGCGTGCGGTGTCCTGGAAGGTGCGCAGGTACTCCGCTCCGTGCGAGGAGAGGTTGAAGTCGATCGCCCCGACCAGCAACCGGTCGCCGAACCGGCCTCCGACGTATCCGACGGCGAAGTCGACGCCTCCGGTGGCCAGCCCCCGGTGGCTGCCGTCCCGCATGCTCTGGGGGCCGAGGAACGCGGCCCGGATCGCCTCCAGCGCTCCGCGGATGGTCCGGTACGCCGTGTCGGGCAGACCGAGCGCGGCCCAGGCGTCCGCGTCGAGATAGCTGTTGCCCACCCAGGAGTAGCCGTTCAGGACCTGGAGCGTGACGCCGTCCGCCACCCGCCCGTAACGGAAGTGGCCCGAGGGGACGACCGGCAGCCGCGTGCCGCCCAGCTCCACCGAGAGGAACGCGGCCCAGGCTTCGAGGAGGTAGTCGTCCCCGAGCGGATAGGCCGCCTCGGCCTCCGCGGCGAGCCGCTCGGTGTCGCCGAGGTCGATGTCGCCGACGATCCGGGCCCCGTCCCCTGCCTCGCTCGGTTTGAATCCGGCCGTCCGGAGCCCGTAACGGGTACGGAGCAGCTCAGCGGCATCGAGCACTCCGGCGACGAAGGCCTCCCGTGACACGTCCGTGCGCAGCACGGTGTAGCCGGGCAGTACGGGGATCTCCAGGCCGAGGAGTTCGTAGGCCTCGCCCAGCCGCTGCTCGGCCGTGAGCAGGGCGTCGGCGGAGAGCCCGTTCGGCGTGAGGGTGCGGGCGGCTTCGACGGTGGGATGGATGTGTCGCTTGCGGTTCCAACGGGTCGCGACGGCAGGGCTGTTGGCGTCGGTGACCAGCCGGTCGAGACCGGTCCTGCGGCGGAGCCAGAGCAGGAAGATCTGCATCTCCAGGTCCAGCGCGTACAGGCGGATCACCGCGTCGGGGCGGTCGCGCAGCCAGTCGATGACGTGGCCGAGCGGGGTGTCGGCGCCCCGCTCGTGCGCGTCGGCCAGGGTGAGGAGTGCGTGGCTGAGGTAGTAGTGGTCCCGGTCGCCCGCGTCGACGGAGGGCACGCCCCACTGGCCGACCGCCTCCGCCCAGGGCGCGGTCCGTCCGACCGAGAGGTCGGCCGTGGAGCCGAGGAAGACCGCGCGGGCCTCCACATAGGTCGCCACGTCGTGCGGAACCCGGTCGGCGCGGAGCTCGGCAAGATCGCCCTCGAGGGCCCGCAGTGTCGGGGTGGCCGAGTGGAGCAGCAGGGCGGGAAGCTCGCCGGCGGACCGCGCGTAGCACGGAGCCAGCTCCTTCTGGGCGAGGAGCGCGACCGAGGAGCAGTCCGTACCGAGAAGCCGGTCGGCGACCTCTGCCACGTGCGTCGCGTCGAGGACGCGGTGGCCGGTGAAGAAGCCCGCCCAACAAATGTCCTCGCCGTCCCGCGACTTGTACACGGACGGTGTGACGGGTACGAGCACGGGGGCTCCTTGTCGGGCGGGCGGTGACGGCCGGAAAGCGATAAGTCCTAGGACGCGAGGGCGGCCTTGAAGACAACCGTCACATACGGTAGGTCGAATTCCGTGCGTCCGGCGAGTTGTGGGTGCGTGGCGGCAAGTCGCCTGATCTGTTCCTTCAGTTCTTCCTGGCGTTCCGGCGTGCAGTTCAGGTAGTAGGACCGGGAAGTGATGAGTCCGACGAGGGATTCCACGGTCTGCGGTGAGGAATGCGCGAAGAATCCGATCTCGACGGCGCCGAACCGGGATCCGAAGGTGGGGTCGCGCAGCCATCCGGAGAGGCGTTCGGGGTCGTTGCCGCGGAGGGCGGCGAGCACACCGTGCAGCAGGATCGCCGCCGCGGTCTGCGGGTCCGTGCCGGTGTCCTCGTCGGCGAGGATCCGGGAGAGCTCCGCCGACCACGGGACTTCCTCGTCGCGGAGGTTCCAGAGGGTGGCGAGTGTTCCTCCCGGGCGGATCACCCGGGCCATCTCGGCGTGCGCGGGCTCGGGGTCGAACCAGTGGTAGGCGTGGCTGACCAGGACCGCGTCGACGCTCGCGTCCGCGAGGGGGATCTTCTCGGCGCTGCCCGCGTGCACGTTCGCGGCCGGTGCGGACGCGGTGATGAGTTCCCGCATCTCGTCGTCGGGTTCCACCGCGGACACCTGGTGGCCGTCGGCCAGCAGCGCGCGGGTGAGGATGCCCGTACCGGCGCCGAGGTCGAGCACGGTGCGGGGCTCCTCCCCCAGCACCCAGCGGAAGCTCTCCCGCGGGTAGTCCGGGCGGGTCCGGTCGTACGCCTGCGCTCCGCGTCCGAAGGAGCTGCCGCGCTGCTGCCAGGACTGTTCCGTCGTCATGTCGTGACGCCTCTCGCTCGTGAATGGGCCGTTGAGTTCTTTCGTGGGTTCCTTCGTGCGTTCTCCGGGGCTGGTCATTGGTTCCGGTAGAACATGCGCAGCCGGTCGGGGTGGTAGCGCACGTGCATCGGGTGTGCCTCGCCGTGCACGGCGTTGGCGACGGCCTGGGCGACCACCGGGGCCTGGGCGAAACCACCGGTGTTGTGGCCGCCGGTCACCACCACGAGACCGCCGTGGGCGTTGGGCGCGATCTCCAGGACCGGCAGGCTCGACGCCGTCCACGGGCGTACGCAGTGCCGTTTGCTCCGCTCGAGGAGTCCGTCCGCTCGCGCCGCCTCGAACGCCTCCGGGAAGAACAGCGCCGCGGTGTCCTCGACCGCGGCGTGGAGGGCGTCGAGTTGCGCGGGGTCGATGTGCGCGGGGTCGGCTCCGGTCCAGCCGTAGCCGGATCCCACCACCAGTGACGGCGTCCCGTCCGGTGCTGTCGTCACGGTGACGTTGGTGTCCTCCGCCACATGGCCGGACCTGCTGATCTTGAGGGAGTTCAGCAGTCGGGGCAGCGGGTTCGGCAGGGTGAGCCAGACGCCCACCACGCCGTGGATGAGTCCGTGTGCGGCGGTGCCGCGCAGCAGTTCGCCGCCGTACGCGCCCGGGGAGAGCACGTAGTGGTCCGCGCGCACAGGCCCTTCCGCGCAGCGCAGCCCGTCCGGCAGCCCGTTCGCGTCGGTGTGCAGGCCCTCGACGGGCCTCTCCCAGTGGAACCGGGCGCCCTCTTGTTCCAGCAGGCCGATCAGCCGGGCGAGGAAGCTGTGTATCTGGACGGTGAAGCCCGTCACCTCGATGCCTCCGGCGAGGATGCCGGCCGTGCGGGTGTGGGACAGCGCCGGGTAGCCGTGGGCCACCTGCTCCGGGGTCAGCACCCGGTGGGCCGCCCCCAGTGCCTGTTGCCGCGTGATCTGGGCCCGGAGTCCGGCGGGGTCGGTGTAGAGGCGGAGGATGCCCTCGCGCAGACCGACGTCACGCGCCAACTCCGGCTCCTTTCTCAGGAGTTCGTTCCACAGCGGTTGCGACAGGCGATTGAGGAGGAGTATGTCGTCGGTGTAGGCGCGGGCGAGCCACGGCGGTATGCGCGCGCTGTCGCGCACCCAGCCGAGCTCCTCCTCCCCGAGCGCGGACGGTTCGGCGAGACACCAGCCGTTGTCCTTGAGCGGCCGCAGGAAGGGGACCGGGCCCGTCGTCGCGTTCCCGTGGTAGCCGTCGGTCTCGGTGAGGGTGAACATCCGCCCGTCGCCGCCGCCCCGGCTGGCGCCGTACGCCGTCCAGTGGGCGCCGCTCCTGGGGTCGGGCGCGCTGTCGTAGACGGTCACCCGGTGCCCCGACCGGAGCAGGCGCAGCGCGGTGATCAGGTTCACCACGCCGGCGCCCACCAACGCCACCGATCCACGGCGGGGCCGGACCGCGGCGAGTCGGCTGGAAAGCGTCGGCGCTGTCACCGCGGTCAGCCAGCGCAGCTCCGCCAGCGCCAGGGCCCGCGCGTACCGTTCGCGTCCCGTGGCGGCCCGGTCGGTGAGGTGGACCACCGCCAGGTGCGCGTCCACCACGTCCACCGCGTCCGGTGCGGACTCTGCGGCTCCTTCCCGCCCGCCGTCCGCGTCAGGTGCCACGAGGACGACGACGAGCGGCGCGTCGCGAGCCGTCGCACGCCGCCAGGCCGCCGCTTCCGCGGCGTCGGGCACGGTACGGGTGAGCAGGACATCCGGGCGGTGCCTGGCGAGACCGGCACCGCGCCGGCCTGCCGGTAATCGGGAGAGCCCGGGGCGGTAACGCAGGCCCGGACCGCGCACGAGGGATAGGATGTCAGCGGGCAACGAGTGATCCACAAGTACCAACAACAGCCGCTCCCGGTTGCGTAGGGCGGAACGGGTGCGTCCTGACAGCCGCGTTCCGTACTGCCGTGCACGTGCGGGTGTACGTCCGGGTGGGGACGTACACCTCGACGAGAGTTGGTTCCGCAGAGCGTTCGCCGTACTGGCATTGAACCCCACGGCCGCTCTCGCGGGCATCGCGATCGTCTTGAACCGCCACCCCACCACCGGAAGGACAAATCACCCTTTCGGTACGTACGGCTGCACGCGCGGCCGTACGCGTGACGGGCCGTCTCCGCCGCCGTGTGATGACCCACCGGTGCGCGCGGTGATGCGGACGGTGAGTTCGATGCCCTGCGAGGCGGTCCCCGGGGCGCGGCGGATAGCATGGCCGCATCTCGCCTCGTTGTTGAGGAGCGGGTGGTGTGCCGGGAAGCCTGGTCGGCGACGTAACTGTCGCGCGCCCGGAAAGGCTTGCTGTGCCCCTCGCCCTTCGTGTCCGTCCCCCGTGCCCGTGAAGCCGTCCGACTGCGCGGTGAGCTGACCGGCGGCGGAGCACCATGCCCGCCGGCAACCTTCCCGAGCCGTCGCTCGCGCCCCTGGCCTTGCCGAGACGGGTCTCGGCGACGCCGCCTTCCTCGCACCCGACGCCGGTGCCCCGCTTCCGGCTGCCGCGGCAACTGCCCGCGTGACCCGCGTGCTTCCCGTCATCGGCAGAGCCACGCCCCGCGTGCTGCGCGGGCCGGGGTCCTCGGCGCCCTATGGGCGCCCGGCTCCGGGCCGGCCAGTAGCCTCCGACTGGATTGAGAGTTCAGAGATGTCCCCGCAGCGTCCTTCGTCACCGCCTCCCGCCCTGCCCCGGGAGCCGGTGATCCAACAGGTGCTCGCCTGCTTCGACGCCTATGCCCGGGTCCGCGGGACGCGCGACAGCATCCTGCCGGCCTCCCGGGTCACACCCCGGGACGAGCAGCGGGCCTTCGACGAACTCCGGCAGGCCGTCACGCGACTCCGCGACGTCGCAGGTGAGGACGACTGACCGGCACGGCGGTCGTGGAGGAGGGAGGTGCCGTCAGGGCGCGGGCGGAGTCCCCCAGGGTGCCGCCTCCTCCAGCTGCGCAGCCAGGGCGAGCAGCACTCCCTCGCCGCCGAGGGGCGCGGCGAACTGGACGCCGAGCGGCAGCCCTTGGCTGTCGTGACCGAAGGGGACGGACATGGCGGGCATCCCGGTCACGTTGTGGACGCTGGTGAAGGCGGCGTAGACGGAGGCGTGCCGGTAGATCGACTCCGGAACCGACGTGTCGAGGGTGCCGAGCAGCGGGGTGGGCTGCGCGAGGGTCGGGGCGAGCAGTACGTCGAACCGCCGGAACGCGGCGCCGGCCTCCCAGCCGATCTCCTGGGCGCGGCGCAGCGAGCGGCTGACGTCGGCCGCCGGGAGGCCGCGGTAGTGGTCGTACAGCACGCGGGTGAAGGGCTCGATGTCGTCGTCGGCCAGGGGCCTGCCGAGCCCGGCGAGCCGGGCGTCGATCTGGGCGACGAGGTCGGCGCCCATCAGGACGCCCGAGGTGCGGCCGACGTCGTCGGGGCGGTACGGGGCGGTGGTCTCGGTGACGTCGTGGCCGAGGCGTTCGCACAGCAGGGCCGCGGCGCGTACCGCCCGCTCGCAGTCCGGGTGCACGCCGGGGCCGTCCGGCAGTGCGGTGAGCAGCCCGATCCGCAGCCGCCCGGGGGCGCGGCGGGCCAGTTCGGCGAAGGGTGCGGCGGGGGCCGGTGCGGCGTACGCGTCGCCGGGCAGCGGGCCCGCGGCCACGTCGAGGAGCAGGGCGCTGTCCCGGACGGTCGTGGTGAGGGCGTGGTGTGCGGAGAGCAGGCCCGAGAGGGTGGTGGGGCGGGGTGCGGGCGAGACGCGCCCCCGGCTGGGCTTGAGGCCGAACAGTCCGCAGGCGGCGGCCGGGATGCGGATCGAGCCGCCGCCGTCGCTCGCGTGCGCGACCGGGACCATCCCGGCCGCCACCGCGGCCGCGGAGCCGCCGCTGGAGCCGCCCGGCGAGTGGGCGGTGCTCCATGGGTTGCGGGTGGGGCCGAAGAGTGCCGGTTCGGTGGAGGCGTTGAGGCCGAGTTCTGGGGTGTTGGTGGTGCCGAGGACGACGGCTCCGGCGTGCCGGTAGCGGGCCACCAGTTCGCTGTCGTGGCGGGCCGTCGCGTCGGCGAAGAGCCGGCTGCCGCCCGTGGCGGGCAGTCCCGCGACGTCGGTGCCGAGGTCCTTGACCAGCATGGGGACACCGTGCAGCGGGCCGTCGGGCAGTCCGGCCGCGATCTCGGCGCGGGCGGCGTCGAACCGGGTGTAGACCACCGCGCCGAGGGCGGGGTCGAGCGTCCGGATGCGGGCGATCGCCTCCTCGGTGACGGTACGGGCGTCGGTCCGGCCGTCCCTGACCGCTGCGGCCGTCGCGACCGCGTCCGGCCCCCTCACTTCACGTATCCGGCGGGTGTGCCCCAGGTGTCGCGGCGGGTGGTTTCGCGGTCGACGAGGACGCAGCGGGTGCCGGTGAAGTTGGTCGGCATGCACTTGTTGCAGTGGATGCACAGGGACGGGGTGGTGGCGTCGTCCCGCAGGCGGTTGATCAGGTCGGGTTCGCGCAGCAGGGCGCGGGCCATGGCCACGTACTCGAAGCCCTCCCGCATCGCGAGTTCCATGGCCGGCTTGTCGGTGATGCCGCCGAGCAGGACCATCGGGAGCTTCACGGCGGCCCTGATCTGCCGGGCGTCCTCCAGCAGATAGGCGTCCCGGTAGGGGTAGCTGCGCAGGAACCGCTTGCCGACCGCCTTCACCCCGAGCTTGATCGGCTGCGGCATGATCGCGGAGAACTCCCGGAGCGGGGCGTCGCCCTTGAAGAGGTACATCGGGTTGAGCAGGGAGCTGCCCGCGGTCATCTCCAGGGCGTCGACCGTGCCGTCCTGTTCGAGCCACTGCGCCACCGGGATGGCCTCGTCGAGCCAGAAGCCGCCGGGCACCCCGTCGTCCATGTTCATCTTGGCGATGACGGCGATCCGGCCGCCGACGGCGTCGTGGACGGCCCGCATGATCTCGCGGGCGAACCGGGCCCGGTTGGGCAGGCTGCCGCCGTAGGCGTCGGTGCGGTGATTGATCCGGGGGCTGAGGAAGGAACTGGCCAGGTAGTTGTGGCCCAGGTGGACCTCGACGGCGTCGAAGCCCGCGTCGACGGCGCGGCGGGCGGCCTCGGCGTGTGCCTCGGTGATGCGCCGGATGTCGGTGACGGACGCCTCCTGGGCCCAGCTGAGGGTGGTGGCGTGGAAGTGCCTGGACGGGGAGAGGGCCGGGGCGCCGTTGCCCTTGGGGTTGGCGACGGGCCCGCCGTGGCCGATCTGCGCGGCGATCGCGGCGCCTTCGGCGTGCACGGCCTCGGTGAGGACGCGGAGTCCCGGCATCGCCTCGTCGGTCCAGTGGATCTGGTGCCGGTCGGTCCGGCCCTCTCGGGCGACGGCGCAGTAGGCGACGGTCGTCATGCCGACGCCGCCCCGGGCGTAGGCGACGTGGAAGTCGACGAGGTCCTGGGTCACCAGGGACTTGTGGCTGAGTCCCTCGTAGGTCGCGGCCTTGATGACGCGGTTGCGGAGCATGAGCGGGCCCAGTTGGGCGGGGGCCAGGACATCGGGTGCCTCGGTGGTGGTCACGCGTGGTTCCTTTTCGGTTCGACGTGATGACAGGCGACCCGGTGTCCGGGCCGGATGTCCCTGAGCTGGGGCTCCTCCTCGGAGCACAGGCCGGTGGCCAGCGGGCAGCGGGTGCGGAAGCGGCAGCCCGACGGCGGGTTCAGGGGTGACGGGAGCTCGGCGGCGGGGCCGGCCGGCGGGGCGGGGTCGCCGACGGCGCCGGGGCCGCGCTGGGCCTCGGGGAGGGAGGCGAGCAGCAGCCGTGTGTAGGGGTGGACGGCCTCGTGCTGCATCCCGTCGGAGGGGAGCACCTCGCAGACCTTGCCGAGGTACATCACCAGGACGCGGTCGCTGATGTTCTTCACCACGGAGACGTCGTGGGCGATGAAGACCATGCTCAGCCCGCGCCGCCGCGTCGTCGTCTCCAGAAGGTTGAGGATCTGCGCCTGCACGGACACGTCGAGGCTGGAGACGGCTTCGTCGCA
This sequence comes from Streptomyces sp. NPDC091387, assembly GCF_044756945.1. Classification (NCBI taxonomy): domain Bacteria; kingdom Bacillati; phylum Actinomycetota; class Actinomycetes; order Kitasatosporales; family Streptomycetaceae; genus Streptomyces; species Streptomyces sp. NPDC091387. The sequence continues at coordinate 331,072 of NZ_JBIVTZ010000004.1, forward strand.
GATCAGCACCTCGGGGTCCAGGAGCAGCGCGCGGGCGATGCAGACCCGCTGGCACTGGCCGCCGGAGAGTTCGTGCGGTCTGCGGTCCCGTACGGTCGCGGGGTCGAGGCCCACGTCGCGCAGTGCCTCGTCGATCCGGGTGTCCCGGTCGCGGGCGTCGTCGCCGCTCCCCCAGATCGACGGGCCCTCCCACACCAGGTCCTTGACCCGGCGGCGGGGGTTCAGGGCGGAGACCGGGTCCTGCATGATGATCTGCATCCGCGCACGGGCCCGGCGCAGTTCCTCCGGGGGCAGGCCCGTGAGGGTCACCCCGCCGAGCCGTACGGTGCCCGAGTCCGGGGGCGGCAGCTGGATGAGGGCGCGGCCGACGGTGGACTTGCCGCAGCCGGACTCCCCGAGAATGCCGAGGGTCTCGCCCGCCGCGACGTCCAGGCTGACGCCGGAGACGGCGTGCACCTTCCGCCCGCGCCCGGCGGGGAACTCCACGACGAGGTGCTCCGCGCTCAGCGCGGGCGGCCGCGCGCCCCGTTCGGTGGAGGTGGAGGTGGAGGTGGACGTTGCGGTGGCGCGGGTGCTGGTCATACGGCGGCCTCCTCGGCGGCGCCCAGGGGGTGGTGGCAGGCGACGACGCCGCCGGCGTCGCGGTCGCCGGCGTATGCGGCGAGCGGGGGCGATTCGGTGGCGCAGCGGTCGGTCGCCGCGCCGCAGCGGGGGGCGAACCGGCATCCGGGGGGAGGGTGCAGCAGGTTGGGCGGGCGGCCCTCGATCGTGGGGAGCAGGGTGTGCGGGGGCAGGTCGAGGCGGGGGATGGAGGCGATGAGGGCGCTGCTGTACGGGTGCCGGGGGCGGTCGAACACAGCGGCGGTGGGCGCGTACTCGACGAGCCGGCCCGCGTACATCACCGCGACCCGGTCCGTGCGGCCGGCGACGGTGGCGAGGTCGTGGCTGATGAGGACGGTCGCCATCCGGAGGTCCCGGGCCAGGGTCTGGAGCAGGTCCAGGATCTGCTTCTGCACGGTGACGTCGAGCGCGGTGGTCGGTTCGTCGGCGATGAGCAGCCGGGGGCCGCAGGCCAGGGCCATGGCGATGACGACGCGCTGCCGCATTCCGCCGGAGAGTTCGTGCGGGTACTGGCGTGCGCGCCGGGCCGGTTCGGGGATGCCGACCTGCCGGAGCAGGTCGACGGCGCGTTCCCGGGCCTCGGCGCGGCTCAGGCCCTGGTGCAGCCGGACGCTCTCGGACAGATGCGTGCCGACCTTCTTCACCGGGTTCAGGGAGGTCATCGGGTCCTGGAAGACCATGGCGACCTCGGTGCCCCACAGGGCCCGCCGCCCCGCAGGGCTCAGGGCGTGGACGTCCTGCCCGCCGAGCAGGACGGTGCCGGAGACGGTGGTGCCGGGGCCGTCGGTGATGAGGCCCATGAGGGTGCGGCCGAGCACGGACTTGCCGGATCCGGACTCGCCGACGATGCCGAGGGTCTCGCCCTCGGACAGCGACAGGCTGACGCCGTCGACGGCCTGCACGGGGCCGCGGGGGGTGTGGAAGGCGGTGCGTACGCCGGTGGCCGTCAGCAGCGGCGGGGCGCCGGTGGCGCTGGGGGGTACGGGGGCCTCGGGCAGCGGTGCGGTGGTCACAGTTTCACGCTCCGGGAGTCCCATCGGCCACGGGCCTTCTCGCCGACGATGTTGAAGGCGAACACGGTGAGGAAGAGGAAGGCGCCGGGCACGAGGACGATGTGCGGGTGCTCCTCGAAGACCCGGCCCTCCCCCTCCGCGATCATGTTTCCCCAGGTGGGTTCCGGTGGCTGGATACCGAGTCCGAGGAAGCTGAGGGAGGCCTCGGCGACGATAAGGACCGAGATCATCACGACGGCCAGGGACAGCAGGGGCAGCAGGACGTTGGGCAGCAGTTCGCGCAGCAGGATGCGGGAGCGGGTGGCTCCCATGGCGCGGGCCGCGACGACGAACTCCCGGTTGGCGTACGCCATGGTCGTGGCGCGGGCGAGCCGCACCATGCCGGGGACGGTGAGCAGCGCCAGGGAGAACGCGACGTTGCGCAGCCGCGGCTGGAGCACGGTCGCGAGCGCGATGAGCAGGATGAGCGGCGGTACGGCGAGCAGTGAGTTGGTGGCGATGCCCACGGCCCGGTCGGCGGTCTTGCCGAAGTAGCCGGCGACCATGCCGACGGCTCCTCCGACGACGGTGCCGATGGCGACCGCGGACAGGGAGATGAGCAGCGAGGAGCGGGCGCCGTAGAGGGATCTGGCCAGCAGGTCGAGGCCGAAGCCGTTGGTGCCCAGGGGGTGGGTGCCGGTGAACGCCGGGGGGCTGAAGACGGGTTCGAGGACGGTGGACGCGACGTCGCGGTCCTCGGCGAGCCCCAGCCACGGGGCGAACAGGATCGCGAGGCCGAGCAGCAGCAGCCAGCCGGCGCCGAACCAGAACACCACGTCGAAGCCGGGGCCCGCCCACCGCTTGCCGAGCCGGGAGGCACCGCCGAGTGCCAGGCCGAGGCCGAGCAGCGCGACGGCCGCTCTGGCGAGCGGGACGAGCTGGGCCGTGGTCGCCCCGAACACCAGGAGGGCGAGGCCGGCGGCGGTGAGGGCGACGGCGGTGAGCAGGGGCGGGGGGAAGGCGGTCCGCGTGCGCGGAACGATGTCAGACATGGACACGTCGCGTCCTCGGGTCTAGATAGCCGTAGGAGAGGTCGATGCCGGCGTTGATCACCACGTAGATCACGGCGATGGTGAGCACGGCGCCCTGGACCATCGGGTAGTCGCCCTGGCCCGCCGCGTTGACGATGAGGGTCCCCATGCCGGGCAGTTGGAAGAGGTACTCGACGACGACGGTGCTGCCGATCAGCCGGCCGAGGCTGAGGCCGAGCAGGGTGACCAGGGAGAACGAGGAGGGGCGCAGGGCGTCGGAGAACAGGATGCGCAGCGGGTTCATGCCCTTGGCGCGGGCGGCGAGGATGAAGTCCTCCCGCAGGGTCACGATGAGGTCGCCGCGCAGTACCCGGGTGAACATGGCGAGTTCGGCCAGGGCGACGGTCAGGGCGGGCAGGAATGCGTGGTGCAGATTGCCCGCGAGGTCGCCGTCGCCGAGCCGTACCCATTCGGATCGGGGGAACCAGCCGGCCGAGTTGACCAGGACGAGGACCAGCAGCAGACCGGCCAGGAAGCTGGGCACGGACAGCACGCCGAAGGTACCGGCGCCGATGATCCGGTCGGCGGCCGAGCCCTCGCGGTACGCCGACCACATGGCCAGCGGCACGGCGATCAGCAGGGCGATGAGCAGTCCGAGCGCCGCGATCTCGAAGCTGACGGGCAGCGCGGACAGCACCCGGTCCGTGACGTCGCTCCGGGGTGGTACGACGGAGTGACCGAGGTCGCCGGTGAGGGCGTTGCCCAGCCAGTGGAAGTAGCGGGTGACGACGGGCTGGTCGAGTCCGAGGTCATGACGGAGCCCGGCGTACTCGGAGGGTGCCCGGCCCGCCCCGAGAATGTCGACGGCGGGATCGCCCGGCATCAGGACGACCAGGGAGAACACTCCCATGCTCGCGATCAGGAGCACGCCCACCAGTTCCAGGGCCCGGACGGCCAGGCGGCGAAGCGCAGCGGGACTCATGGTTCCTCCAGATCTGGGGCCTGTCGTTCGGCCCGTCGCGCACCACGGTCCGGTGGGGCCGGGCGGGCCCGGTGCGCACGGGGCGGGAGCGCCGGGCCGCGGGACGTCACTTGCTGATCCATGCCTGCCCGAGGAGGGCCATGTACTCGTCGGTGGGCACGATGCCGTGGACGTTCTTGCCCCAGGCGGTGAAGCCGGCGCTCGCGCCGAGGTTCACCACGGGCACGTCCTCGTTGAAGAGTGTCTGGACGTCGTCGAGGATCCGCTGGGTCTGCGCCTGGCCCCGGGCGCCCTGGAGTTCGACGAGCAGTTCGTCCATCTTCGGGTTGGCGTACGCGCCGGGGTTGCCGTAGCTCTTGGAGTTCAGGACGCTCTGGAGGCGGTGGTAGGGGTCGCTCTCGGAGATGCTCGCCGCGCCGCGGCTGATGTCGAAGTCGTGCTCCACGTAGGTCTTGGACACCCGGTCGGCGATGGAGGAGACCAGGTCGAGTTCGACGGTGAAGCCGACCCGCTCCAGCATCGCCTTGGTGACGACCGCCTTGGCCCGGGAGACGGGGTCGGTGCCGTCCATGTAGGTGAGGGTGCCGTCGAAGCCGTCCTTCTTGGCCTCGGAGACGAGCTTCTTCGCCTGGTCGAGGTCGATCCCGAGGGGCTTCACCGAGGAGTGCAGGCGTGATTCGGGCGGGAAGATCTCCTGCCCCGGCAGGCCCTTGCCCTCGTAGGCGCGTGCGGTGTCGAGCTTCGGGTCGAGGGCCAGGGCCATCGCCCGGCGGACCCGCAGGTCCGCACCGGGGCGGCCGTCACGGGTGTTGATGGTGATCATGTTGCCGAGGCCGGTGAGGGTCAGCTCCCCGGGGTGGCCCTCGTGCACGGCGTCGTCGACGACGTCGGGGCTGCGCATGTACGTCACGTCGGCGGTGCCGTCGTTCAGCGCGTCGAGTTTGGAGCGGTCCGACTGCGGCCAGGTGAAGCGCAGCGCGTCGAGGTAGGGCGCGCCCTTCCAGTACTTCTTGTTCGCCTTGAGGATCATCTCCTCCTGGGGGGCGTACGTGCCCAGGGTGAAGGGTCCGGCGCCGATCGGCCGGAACGTCTTCGAGGCGTACGCGGCGGGGGCCACGATCATGCCGGGTGCCTGGGCGAGCATCGCCGGGAAGGCGGCCCAGGAGTTGCGGAGGGTGAAGACGACGGTGGAGTCGTCGGTGGCCCGTGCCGTCGCGAGGTTCGGGGCGAGCAGCGCGGTGTCGGCGCCCTTGCTCCGCTGGTACCAGGCGATGCTTCCGACCACGGCTTCGGCGTTCAGGGGTGTGCCGTCGGAGAACGTGACGCCGTCGCGGAGCTTCAGCGTCCAGGTCTTCAGGTCGTCGCTGCTGTGCAGCGATTGGGCCAGCCACGGCCGGTACTTCTTCGCCGCGGTGTCGTAGCGCATCAGTACGTCGTAGACGGCGGCGAGCGCGGAGCCGCCGGACGCGCCCGTCGCGTAGGTGACGGCGGGGCTGAGGCTGCGGGCCTCCGCGTAGTCCGCGAAGCGCAGGGTGCCACCGCGGACCGGTTCGCCGCCCTTGGGCTGGTCGCCGACCGTGCCGAACTCGTAGCGGCCGCGTTCGGCCGTGCGCTGCTTGCCGCTGCCCCCGTCGTCGGGTGAGGCGCATGCGGAGGTGAGCATGGCCGCGACGGCCAGGCCCGCTGCGAAACGGGCTCTCACCCGTGGTGCTCGCTTCATTTCTTCCTCCAGTTGTCCGGGTGCGGGAAGCGGAGTTCGTCCGGTGCGGGAAGCGGCGAAGAGCGTGGGGGCCGGATCAGATGGGGGACGCTACGGCCGGCGAAATCCGGCCGACGTGACGCATCCCACTCACCGGGAACCGGGCCCGGGGGCGGCCAGGCCCGGTGGGACGAGGGCTCCCGCTCCCGGCGGCGCCGTGGCACGGTGTCCCAGTGACCGGAACCGGCCGGGGGGCAGGGACCCCGTACTGGCCGACACTGGCGTCGACCGCGATCCCAGTGGAGTTCACGACGCCCAGGAGTTCCCGATGCCCAGCGAAACGGATCACCGCACCTCCGCCCCCGCTCCCGCCCCGGCGAACGGCCTCACCGGCCCGGACGGCCGGTTCGAGCTCGCCGACGACGATGTGCTGGGCACCCGGCTGCCGGTGTTCACCCACCGGCAACGGGCCCTGCACGAGGTACTGCACGCGTCCGTCGCGCACGCCGGACGCGACTTCATCGTCACCGCGGACCGCCGGATCACCTTCGCCCAGCACGCGGCGCGGGTCGCCTCACTGGCCCGGGTACTGCGTGAGGAGTACGGCGTCGCCAAGGGCGACCGGGTGGCCATCGCCGCCGCCAACTCCCCGGAGTGGATCGTGACGTTCTGGGCCACCGTCTCGATCGGCGCGGTGGCGGTCGGGTTCAACGCCTGGTGGTCGGCGCGCGAGATGGCCCACGGCCTGAGCAACGCGGAGCCCGCCCTCGTGGTGGCCGACGCCAGGCAGTCGGCGAAGCTGGCCGGCTGCTCGGTCCCGGTGCTGTCCATGGAGGACGACATCGTCCGCTGCGCCACGGCCCACGCCGACGCGCCGCTGCCGTCCGCCGACGTCGCCGAGGACGATCCGGCCGTGATCCTCTACACCTCGGGCACCTCGGGCCGCCCCAAGGGGGCCGTGCACACGCATCGCAACCTGCTGGCCGTCGTCGAGTACCACCGCATGAACGACGCCCTGCTCCAGGAGTTCGGCGACCCGCTGCACCCGCAGGACCGCGTGTACCTGCTGACGCTGCCGCTGTTCCACATCGCGAGCCTGCACAACCTGGCCGTGCCGCGGCTCGCCACCGGTAGCCGGATCGCCCTGCACCAGGGCGCGTTCGACGTGGACGCGGTGCTCGCCATGGTCGAGCGGGAGCGCGTCACCAACTGGGGTGCGGTGCCGACGATGGCCCACCGGCTGCTCGAACACGGCGGGGCCCACCGGTACGACACGTCCTCGCTGACGGCGTTCTCGCTGGCCTCCGCCCCCTCGTCGACCGAGTTCAAGGAGCGGCTGCGCAAGAGCCTGCCGTTCGCGAAGGACTCGCTGGTGGACAGCTACGGGCTGACCGAGACATGTACGGGCGTCGCCGCGGCGAGCCCGCAGGATCTGGCGGCGGCTCCCGGTACCCTCGGCCGGCCCGTCGCCGGGGTGCAGCTGGAGATTCGCGACCCCGGCGGCGAGGTGCTCGGCGAGGGCGAGGAGGGCGATGTCTGGGTCCGCAGCCAGTACAACATGCTGGGCTACTGGCGTGATCCCGAGGCCACCGCCGGTGCGATCGGCCCGGACCGCTGGCTGCGCACCGGGGACCTGGGGCAGCTGCGCGAGGGCCGGCTCCATCTCAGCAGCCGCCGCTCCGACCTGATCATCCGGGGCGGCGAGAACGTCTACCCCGCCGAGGTCGAGACGGTCCTGGCCGAACACCCGGACGTCCGGGAGTGCCTGGTGCTGGGGGTGCCGCATCCCGACCTCGGTCAGGAGGTGGCCGCCGTCGTGGTGCTCGCGGCGGGCTCGACGGTCACCGAGGAGGCGCTGCGGGAGTACGCGGGACACGAACTGGCCTATTTCAAGGTGCCCAAGCGGTGGCGGCTGACCACCGACGAGCTCCCGCGCAACGCGACCGGCAAGGTGATCCGGCCCCAGGTACGGATCTGACCATACGGATCCGACGCCCTGCCCATGGCTCAGAACGAAGGTGCCCCGGCCGCCCGACGCGGCCGGGGCACCTCGGGTGACCGCTCAGAAGTCCGCGGGTCCGCGCAGGGTCGCCTCGGCGCCCCCGTCGACGTACAGCACCTGCCCGGTGATGTGGCTGTTCTCCTCGGAGACCAGGAACAGCACGGCCGCCGCGACGTCCTCGGGCCGCAGATAGCCGTTGAGCGGCATGGGGACGGCGGTGTCCATGACCTTCTTCATCTCCGGATCGTCGAAGAGCCCCGCGCTCATCGGGGTGAGCACGATGCCGGGCGCGACCACGTTCACCGGGATTCCGGCGTCGGCCCACCCCTCGGCGACCGCGGTGCGCCGCGCCCACTGGGCGAGCGCCGCCTTGGACGAGGGGTAGAGCTGCCGGGCGCGGCCGTCGGCGACGGCCCGCTCCGCGTGTGCCAGGGCGGTGGCCTCGTCGTCGGCCAGGCAGGCGGCGACGACGTCCGGGTCGCTGGGCTGGGTGCCGGAGATGGAGCCGATGACCACGGCCCTGGGCCGCTGCGCCGCGGCGAGCGCCGGCCGCAGCGCCGTCAGGAACTCGGTGGTGCCGAAGTAGTTGACGGTCACCATCGCGGTTCCCGGTACGGAGGTGCCGGCGCAGGTGACGACCGCGTCCACCACTCCCCCGGCCGCGTCGCGGGCCGCCGCGGCGGCGGTGGCGCGGCCTTCGGGTGTGGACAGGTCGGCGTCGACGTCGCCCCCGCGCAGGTCCACCCCGATCACCCGGTCGCCCCGGGCGCGGAGCAGAGTGGTGAGTGCGGCACCGATCCCGGATCCGGATCCGGTGACGACGACATTGCGGGGCATGGGTACTCCTCAGATCGATCGTGCTGGTGTGGGCCCCGGCCCTCGGGGTCAACGGCGCGCGTGCGCGGCCACTGGCCCGGGGACGGGCCCCTTGCGCACCGTAGAGGTTCCGTCCCCCCGGCGGGCGTGCGCGGTCCCGCTGGCCGGGCAGTGTCGCGGCCCGCCGGGCGTGCCGGAACACCGTGTCAGAAGCCGCGTCCGGTGCCGATGGGGCTCCTGCGGGTACCTCGTCCGGCCAGGATCGGGCCGAGCAGGAGGCGGCAGGCCAGCCGGATGCCCTCCTGCGCCGCCTCGACCGTCGAGCGCTCGTACAGGACGGTGGTCAGCAGGCCGTACCAGGCCTGTTCCAGGATACGGACCACCCGCCGGTCCCGTTCGCAGGGGTCGGTCACCCCGGCCGTGCGCAGGACGAGGTCCATGAGGATCTCGTCCGTGCGCCGGGCCGGGCTGCCCTCGCCGAGGTGGGAGACATTGCCGGACTGCATCATCGCCAGGGCCAGCAGCGGCTGCTCGAAGAGCTGCCGGCTCGCCCCGGTGAGCAGGTCGGTCACCGCCTCCACGGGGCCGGTGCCCGGCGGGGGCGCGGGGGTGCCGGCGTCGAGGCGGAGCACCTGGTCGTGCATGACGGCGGCGAACAGGTGGATCTTGGAGGGGAAGTAGCGGTACAGGGTGGCGATCGCGACGCCGGACTCCCGGGCCACGTCGTGCATCTGCATCCGTTCGAGGCCGTGCTCGGCGCCGAGGCGTGCGGCGGACCGCAGGATCCGGGCGTAGCGCTGGCGCTGCTTGGCCGAGGTGGGGTGTGCGGGGGTTCTCTCGCCGTTCGTTCGGGGCACGGTGCCGACTTCCTTCCGCCGGAGCCGACGATGATCTCCCGCGCGCCGCCGGTCCGGCGCGTCCCGTTCCGTTCACCGGGACGGGGCCCGCGCGCACGGGGTGGGGGAACTTGGATGGCCTCTCGACCTTGCGTCCTGTCCCGACCGAGAGAGGTTCCCCATGCGGCTCGGCATCAACAGTCCCGTCGTCACGGCCGTCCCCGGCGTCCACTCCCCCTGGGAGCGCACGGCCGGAATCGAGGAGCTGGGAGCGGTCGCCGAGGCCGCGGACCGGCTCGGCTTCGACCATCTGACCTGCTCGGAGCATGTCGCGGTGCCCGTGGACATCGCCCGGCAGCGCGGCGGAACCTACTGGGATCCGCTCGCCACCTTCGGCTATCTGGCCGCCAGGACCCGTCGGATCCGGTTCGCCACCCAGGTCCTGGTGCTCGGCTACCACCATCCGCTGGCGCTCGCGAAGCGCTACGGCACGCTGGACCGTGTCTCGGGCGGACGGCTGGTGCTGGGGCTCGGCGTCGGCAGTCTGGAGGAGGAGTTCCGGCTGCTGGGTGCGGAGTTCGGGGGCCGGGGCGCGCTCGCGGACGACGCGATAGCGGCCCTGCGGGCCTCGCTGTCCAGCCGTGAACCCGCTTACCACGGTGAGCACTTCGACTACGCGGGGCTCATCGTGGAGCCGCACGCGGTGCAGGCCAGGGTGCCGCTGTGGATCGGTGGCCGCACCCCGCGTTCGCTGCGCCGGGCGGTGGCGCACGGCGACGGCTGGGTGCCGTTCGGGCTGCCGCTCGACCGGCTGCGCGAGATGGTCGGCGCGGCCGAACTCCCGGAGGGCTTCGAGGTGGTGCTGAGCGCGGGCCGCCCGCTCGATCCGTCCGGCGAAGCGGACCGCACGTCCGAGGCGCTGCGGAAGGTGTCCGACGCCGGTGCCACGCTGGTCAGCGTGGCGCTGAGCGCGGAGTCCGCGAGCCATTACGTCGAACAGCTGGAGGCGCTCGCCGTGCTCGCGGGCACCACGGCGGCCACGGAGGCACGGGCATGAGCGCGGACCGGCTGGCAGCGGTCGAGGCCCGGCTCGCGGCTCTGGAGGACGAGCGCGACATCGCCCGCGCCATGGCCTCGTACGGGCCGCTGGTGGACGGCGGCGAGGCGGACGGTGTCGCGGCGCTCTGGGCACCTGACGGAGTGTACGACATCGACGAGATCTTCCTCGCGGGCCGGGAGCGGATCCGTGAGATGGTGCGGTCCCCCGCGCACCAGGGCTGGATCCGGCAGGGCTGTGCCCATCTCGTGGGTCCGCCGCACATCACGGTCGTCGGCGACGAGGCCGTGGCGGTGTGCCACTCGCTGATGGTGGTGCACGAGGCGGGCCGGTACGTCGTGCGCCGGGCCACCGCCAACCACTGGCGGCTGCGCCGTACGGAGTCCGGCTGGCAGGTGGTCACCCGTACCAACCGGATCCTGGACGGCCGCCCGGAGTCCCCCGCACTGCTGGCCAGAGGAGTACGCGGGGAGCCTGCGAGCTCCTGAACACAGTTGTGGCGGGGGCTGTATGACTGTGCGTCATCCATCCCCGCCACGGTGTGGCGTCAGCGCGCCCCGTACACCGGCTGAGGCGTCTCGGCCGCCGCGAGCAGTCCGGACGCCGCCGCCCCCGCCTCGGCCGGGCTCCAGCGGGCGCCGTTGTCGGCGGTGGGGCCGGGCCGCCAGCCCTCCATCACCGTGATCCGTCCGGCCTCGGCCTCGAAGACCCGGCCGCTGACCCCGGCGCACGCCGCGGAACCCAGCCATACGACGAGCGGCGAGACGTTCTCGGGGGCCATCGCGTCGAACCCTCCCCCGGCGGGCGCCGCCATGGTCTCGGCGAAGGTCTCCTCGGTCATCCGGGTGCGGGCGGCCGGGGCGATCGCGTTGACCTGGACCCCGTAGCGGCCCATCTCGGCGGCGGCCACCAGGGTCAGGGCGACGATCCCGGCCTTGGCGGCGGAGTAGCTGCCCTGGCCCACGCTGCCCAGCAGCCCGGCCCCGGAAGCGGTGTTGACGACCCTGGCCTCGTGCACCCGCCCGGCCTTCGCCTCTGCGCGCCAGTGCGCCGCCGCGTGCTTGAGCGGCAGGAAGTGGCCCCTGAGGTGGACGCGGGTCACGGCGTCCCAGTCGTCCTCGTCCAGGTTCACCAGCATCCGGTCGCGGAGGAATCCGGCGTTGTTGACCAGGGTGTCGAGGCGGCCGAAGGAATCGAGCGCGGTCGCGACGAGGGAGGCCGCGCCGTCGGCGGTGGCTATGTCCGCGTTGTGCGCGACGGCCTCGCCGCCCGCCGCGATGATCTCCTCGACGACCCGCTGGGCGGGGCCGGTGGCCGTACCGGAGCCGTCGGGGCCCACGCCGAGGTCGTTGACGACGACTTGTCCGCCCTCGGCGGCGAAGGCCAGGGCGTGGGCGCGGCCGAGTCCGCGGCCCGCGCCGGTGACGACGGCGACGCGTCCGGCGCACAGGGCTGTCGATGAGGTCATGACGAGTGTCCTTTCGAGGGGCGACGAGCGGAGAACGGGGCGCCGGGACCACTGAGTGGCATGACGCTCTCCCGCGGCGTCCGTATCACTGCTACGTTGAATCTAACAAACGTTTGGTGGAAAGGTAGCTGATCTGCTCATGGGTGTCTCCACCTCCGCCCCGGAAGAGGGCGTCGCCGTCGTCACCGTGGACTTCCCCCCGGTCAACGCCCTGCCCGTACAGGGCTGGTACGACCTCGCCGCCGCGGTCCGCGCCGCCGGGGCTGACCCGGACGTCCGCTGCGTGGTACTCACCGCCGAGGGCCGCGGGTTCAACGCGGGCGTGGACATCAAGGAAATGCAGCGCGCGGACGGGCCCGAGGCGCTGATCGGCGCCAACCGGGGCTGCTTCGAGGCGTTCGCGGCGGTCTACGAGTGCGAGGTCCCGGTGGTCGCCGCCGTGCACGGCTACTGCCTGGGCGGCGGCATCGGCCTGGTGGGCAACGCGGACGCGATCGTGGCCAGTGACGACGCGTCCTTCGGACTGCCGGAGCTGGACCGGGGCGCGCTCGGCGCGGCCACGCATCTGGCCCGGCTGGTTCCGCAGCACCTGATGCGGACCCTGTACTACACCTCGCGCACCGTGACGGCCCGCGAACTGCACCGGCACGGTTCGGTGTGGAGCGTCGTCCCGCGCGGCGAACTGCCCGGAGCCGCCCTGGAGCTGGCCCGGGAGATCGCCGCGAAGGACGGATACCTGATCCGGCTGGCCAAGGCCGCCATCAACGGCATCGACCCGGTCGACGTACGCCGCAGCTACCGCTTCGAGCAGGGCTTCACCTTCGAGGCCAATCTCAGCGGCGTCGCGGACCGCGTGCGCGACACCTTCGGCACGGACAAGGAGCAGCAGGCGTGACACACGACAAGACGATGACGGCCGACGACGTCGTCGGCCGGCTGGAGAGCGGAATGACGGTCGGCATCGGCGGCTGGGGTTCGCGCCGCAAGCCGATGGCCCTCGTCCGGGCGCTGCTGCGTTCGGACGTCACCGATCTGACCGTGGTGTCGTACGGCGGCCCTGACGTCGGCCTGCTCGCCGCCGCGGGCCGGATCCGCAAACTGGTCGCGGCGTTCGGGACCCTCGACTCCATACCGCTGGAGCCGCACTTCACCGCCGCCCGGCAGCGCGGCGCGTTCGAGATGGTCGAGCTCGACGAGGCGATGATGATGTGGGGGCTGACGGCGGGCGCGCAGCGGCTGCCGTTCATGCCGGTGCGTGCCGGGCTCGGCTCGGACCTGATGGAGGTCAACCCGGCCCTGCGTACGGTCACTTCGCCGTACGAGGACGGGGAGAAGCTGGTCGCCGCCCCGGCCCTGCGGCTGGACGCCGCCCTGGTCCACCTCAACCGCGCGGACGTACAGGGCAACGGCCAGTACCTCGGCCCCGACCCGTACTTCGACGACCTGTTCTGCGAGGCCGCCGACCACAGCTACGTCTCCTGCGAGCGGATCGTGGAGACGGCGGACCTGCTCAAGGAGCACGGGCCGCAGACGCTGCTGGTCAAGCGGCTGTTCGTGGACGGGGTCGTCGAGACGCCGAACGGCGCGCACTTCACGTCGTGCGTGCCCGACCACGACCGGGACGAGAGCTTCCAGCGCGCCTACGTCCGGGCCGCCCGGGACCCCGAGGCATGGCCCGCCTTCGTCGAACGGTTCCTGTCCGGCGACGAGGCCGCCTACCAGGCCGCCGTCACCGCGTTCCACCAGGAGGAAGCATGAGCGGCACCGAGACCACCGGCATCGCGACGGTGAGCCGCGCGGAGTACTGCGTGGTGGCCTGCGCCGAGGCGTGGCGGGACGCGGGCGAGATCCTCGCCAGCCCGATGGGCACCGTCCCGGCCATCGGGGCGCGGCTGGCGAGGCTCACCTTCTCACCCGATCTGCTGCTGACCGACGGCGAGGCGCTGCTGATGGGCGACACCCCCGCGCTGGGGACGGGGCCCGGGAGCATCGAGGGCTGGCTGCCGTTCCGTCAGCACCTGACGCTGACCGCCACCGGCCGCCGGCACGTGATGATGGGCGCCAGCCAGATCGACCGGCACGGCAACCAGAACATCTCCTGCATCGGCCCGTGGGACAGGCCCACCCGGCAGCTGCTGGGGGTGCGCGGAGCCCCGGTCAACACCCTGAACAATCCGACGAGTTACTGGGTGCCCAAGCACTCGGCGCGGGTGTTCGTGGAGCACGTCGACATGGTCAGCGGGGTCGGGTACGACCGGGCGGCCGCCGCCGGACCCTCCGCGACCCGCTACCACCGCATCCCCGAAGTCGTCAGCAATCTGGGCGTCTTCGACTTCGAGACCCCGGACCGCACCATGCGGCTGCGCTCCCTCCACCCCGGGGTGAGCGTCGAACAGGTCACCGAGGCGACCGGGTTCGGCCTCACGATCCCCGGCGACGTCCCGTTCACCCGGGACCCCACGGACGCCGAACTCCGGCTGATCCGCGAGGTCATCGACCCGAAGGGGCTGCGCGAGCGCGAGGTCCCGGCATGACGGGGCCCGTGCCGGTGCCGACCGCGCTCACCGAGCTGACCGGGGTGCGCTATCCGCTCGTGCAGACCGGGATGGGGTGGGTGGCCGGCCCCCGGCTGGTGTCCGCCTCCGCGAACGCGGGGGCGCTCGGCATCCTGGCCTCCGCGACGATGACCGTCGAGCAGCTGCGCGCGGCGATCCGCGAGGTCAGGTCCCGTACGGACGCGCCGTTCGGCGTGAACCTGCGGGCGGACGCGGGCGACGCCGGCGAGCGGGTACGGATCATGATCGACGAGGGCGTGCGGGTGGCGTCGTTCGCGCTCGCCCCGTCGAAGGAGCTGATCGCCCGGCTCAAGGACGCCGGCGTCGTCGTCATCCCGTCCGTGGGGGCCCGGCGGCACGCGGAGAAGGTCGCCGCGTGGGGCGCCGACGCGGTGATGGTGCAGGGCGGTGAGGGCGGCGGCCACACGGGCGACGTGGCCACCACCGTGCTGCTCCCCCAGGTCGTGGACGCCGTCGGCATCCCGGTCATCGCGGCGGGCGGCTTCCACGACGGCCGCGGCCTGGTCGCCGCGCTCGCCTACGGAGCGGCCGGGATCGGGATGGGGACGCGCTTCCTGCTCACTTCCGACAGCACCGTCCCGGCGGCGGTGAAGGCGAAGTACCTGGCCGCCACCGTCAAGGACGTCACGGTCACCGACCGCGTCGACGGCCTGCCGCACCGCATGCTGCGCACCGAGATGGTCGACGCGCTGGAGCGTTCCGGCCGGGCGGCCTCCCTGCTGAGGGCGGTGCGGCACGCCTCGGCCTTCCGGAAGGAGTCCGGCGCGAGCTGGCCCCAGCTGATCCGCGACGGACTGGCGATGAGGCACGGCAAGGAGCTGACCTGGAGCCAGGTGCTGCTGGCCGCCAACACCCCGATGCTGCTCAAGGCCTCACTGGTCGAGGGGCGTACCGACATCGGGGTCATGGCCTCGGGCCAGGTGGCGGGGCTGATCGAGGACCTGCCCTCCTGTGCGGAGCTGGTCGAGCGGATCATGAACGAGGCGTCGGCGGCTCTGAAGTCCCTCCCGGGGGCGGGCTGAAGCCCCTGGCGCACGCGGACGGAGGGGGCTCCCGGATCCACGGGCTGCCCCCTCCGTCCATCGGCTCATTCCGACACGTATCAGGAGGGCTGGATCAGCCCGGCCTTGCCGTAGATGCTCGCCACGCGTGCGCCGGGCGGTCCCGAGGCGAAGCCCATGGCGATACTGAACACGCCGGGCCGGTTGAGGTCCGGAATGAGGACGCCGAGCCCCTCCGGTTCCCGGTAGTCCAGTGAGTACGCGGCTGCGGTGTGGGCGGGATTGACATTCTGGTTGAAGGGCGAAGGCGGGGCAGGGGAGAAGGCGCCCGTGGTGAGCTTCACGGAGCTGATGAACGTATTTCCGACCCCGGGCTCCGAGATCACCACTTCTTGGCCGTTGATCTTCTGGGTGGAACCGTAGCTGTTGCCGTGCAGCATGTAGAGGTACTGACCGACGACGACGTAGCCCTGGAGGAAAGGGTTGCCGTAAGTGGTGAGGGGCCATCCGGGGACCGCCTTGACGGACGGCTCGCTGATGGTCGCGAGCGGCTCGCTCCAGATGTTGAGGCGCGCCAGATCGAGGTCGTGCACCTGGAACTTCATCACGCCGTCCGTGTCGCGGTAGCGGATGGCGAGCCGACCGTACACCGGGTCGACGGAGGCGGTGTAGGTGTTGGAGCCCGGGACCGGCTTGTACTTGGCGAGCGTGGACGAGGTGGTGTCGAGCACCTGGCCGTCGGTGAAGGGGAAGCGGGCCAGGCGAGTGCCGCGGCTGGTTGTCTTGTCCGGGTCATCCGGGTGCACCGGGTCCGCCACCTCCGCGCCGTCGGCCTCCGTCCACAGATAGGCCTTGCTGCCGACAGGTTCGACGCCGATGCTCATACCGTGCCCGAAGCCGCGCAGATACATGTGGCCGAGGGTGTTGCCGGACGTGTCCCACTTGGTGATGGTCAGGTCACCGCGCCTGTTGCGATCGGCACTGCTGACCGGGGCGGACTCACCCGCGAGTTGCAGTCCTCCCTGCGTCACCTGCGCCAGGTAGATATGGCCGTTGGCGTTGTCGTAGCCGAACGACTGGATGATGGTGGCATCACGGGTGGCTTTCTCGCGTATCCACTTGCTCGACGCACTGTTCAGATCAAGCCGGGGGGAAGGCACCATCAGGGCGGAGCCCGGCGCGGGATACGTGGCGGCCGATGCCGTCTCGGTGCCGAGGGACACGGTCGCGGCGGTCAGCGCACTGGCGCCGCTCCACGCGAGCAGGGAGCGGCGGCTGGGGCGGGAATTCCTGTCCTGGGTCATGGCGCCCATTCAAGCGACTGGTGTGGGCGGACTCAATCATTCCCCCCTTGATCTTGCAAGATGGTCCGCAGGCACCGCCGAGTCCCAGCCCCGCCGTCAGGCCCAGGGGGCGAACGGCGGGCGGGCCGGGGCGGGGCCGAGGGTGGTCGTGCCCGGTTCCGCGCGGTGACCGAGGCCGGTCCGGTAGGCGTTCAACGCCGCTTCCGTCCGGCCCTCGCCGCGCAGCAGGTCTCCGAGCAGCCGGCAGATGTCGGCGAGGTCTCCGGCGGCCCCCGTCTGTTCCAGCAGGGAGAGCGCGGTGGCGTAGTGCAGTTCCGCCGCCTCGGCGTCCCCGGCCTCCTCGGCGATCAGTCCGAGAAGCCGGTGCGCACCGCCGGCGTGCACCGCACCGCGGCCGGGCTTGAGGCCGGCCAGCAGGCTTTCCAGCAGCTCCGCGGCCTCCGTCGACTTCCCCCTCCTGCGCAGGACATCGGCGAGCTCGACCTCCACCTGTGAGACGTACAGGGCCGCCCGTTTGGACACCAGCATCGAGTGCGCGGTGCGCAGTTCCGTCTCCGCCCGCACGAGGTCGTCGTGCTGGGCACAGACGTAGCCCCGCATCCAGTGGCAGTGAGCGAGCTCGGTACGGATCTGCAGCTGCTGGTAGAGCTCGGTGGCCCGCGCCAACGACGTCTGGGCGGCGTCGGCCCTGCCTTCGGCGATCAGCGTGCGGGCCACCGTTCGGTGCATGGTGGCGACCAGCGCGGGGTCCGACACCTGGGGCACCAGGGCGAGTGCGAGTTCGGCGGCCTGCGCGGCGCGGGCGTGGGCGCCCATGTCCATGTACGGCGCGATCGAGGCCGTGTAGAGCTGGAGCAGCGCGCCCGGATCGTGCAGCCCGGACGTGTTCAGCTCGTCGATCGCGCTTTCCAGCAGGTAGCAGGAGTAGCGCAGTTCACCGGCGAGGTAGTGGGCGACCGATCGGCCCCGGACCGCCCGCGCGCGGGCGGGGAGCGGTTCGCCGGCCAGCGCGTGTTCCGCCGCCCGGAACCGGTCCAGGGCATCGGTCAGCTCTCCGGCCTCCAGCGCGCATTCGCCGAGCCCGACGAGCGCGGCCGCCCGTTCCTGCGTGAGTCCGTACCGCTCGGCCCGGCCGAGGATCTGTTCGTAGGCGGCCCGTGCGTCGGCGGCGTCCTCGACGGCCAGGAGCCGCTGGGCGTCGGCGAGTTCCATCCGGAGGGCCGTGGCGATGTGGGTGGGCCTGCCCGTGGCGAGTTCCTCGTGGGCGACGCCGAGGCGTTCGGCGATGTGCCGGAGGGCGGCTTCGGAGGGCCGCACCTTGCCGGCCTCCAGCGTCGAGACGTAGGCGGCGGTGTACGCGGGCTCGGCGAGCTGCCGCTGGGTCAGTTCCCGTTCCTTGCGGAGCCGCTTCACCCGGCTGCCGATCGCGGCCGGTGCGTCCTGCTCCTGCGCCTGTTCCCGCCGCGGGCGGACCGGAGCCTCACCGGTCGTCCGCCCCGGTTCGCCGGTCGCGCTGCTGGTTCCCGCCATGACTTGTCCCTCGTCCCGCGTCTGCCGGTGGTCTGTTGCCAACGGCACACCCGCCACCCTAGGTTGAGCGTCGACTTAAAGACACTTACATTACCGCTTTACTTCACTTCCGAGCCGGACACCAGAGCGAGGATTGACATGCGCACGAGCAGAACTGCCGTCATATCAGTGGGCGTCGCGCTCACCGCGATAGTGGGGGCGGCCCTCGCCGCTCCCGCGGTCGCCGCGGACCCGGAGCCCCGACAGGAGCGGCGCGTCACCGTCGAGTACTTCCCCGAGCCCGGCGGCGAGGGACGGCGGACCGAGGTCCCGGCCACCACGGAGGCGGCGACCGGGCGCGCCACGGCCCGCGGCGTGGCACCCGCCGCGGGGACGACGGACGGGGAGGTCGGGGAGGTGTCCGTGACCGGCCCCTCGGCCGACCGGCTCGACGTAGTGATCATCGGCGACGGCTACACCGCCGACGAGCAGGACGCCTTCCACGCCGCGGCCGCCGGCAAGTGGGCGGACATCACCGGCATCGAGCCCTACGCGAGCTACCAGGGCCTCATGAACGTGTGGACCGTCGACGCGGTGTCCGCCGAATCCGGAATCACCGGCGACCCCGGCACCGACGTCGTCAAGAACACCGCGCTCGGCAGCTACTTCTGGTGCTCGGAGACCGAACGGCTCATCTGCGCCGACATCGACAAGGTCGCCACCTACGCCGCCAAGGCCCCCGACGCCGACCTGGTCATCGTCGTCTCGAACTCCACCAAGTACGGCGGCGCCGGCTACTCGGGACTGGAGGCGGAGGGTTACCCGTTCGACGGCGTCTCGACCCTCTCCTCGGACAACGCGCAGTCGAGCATGATCGCCGCCCACGAGATCGCCCACTCGGTCGGCCTGCTGGCGGACGAGTACACCTACGACAGCTACGGCACCTGGCCGGGCGGCGAGGTCACCGATATCAACTCCAGCACCTTCACCGCGGAGAAGATGGCCGCCAACCGGACGAAGTGGTACCGCTGGCTCGGCGAGACCGACCCCACGGGCGGCACCGTCGGCACGTACGAGGGCAGCAGCTACTACCCGTTCGGGATCTACCGCCCGACCTCCAACTCGCTGATGCGGGCCCTGGACGTGCGCGACTTCAACCTGCCCGGCCGTGAGGCCATGATCGCCGGCTTCTACCGCGAGGCCAACGCGCTGAGCAGCAGGGTCAGCACGAGCAGCGCGGTCCTCAGGACCGGTCGCATCAAGGTGTCCCGGGCCGAGCTCACCGGTCTGGCCTCGCCCGAGCTGCGCTGGTACGTCGACGGCGTACGGGTCAAGCGGGCGCAGGGCCTCACCACCGTCGTCCCCGCCGCGCTGGGCGTCAGGGCGGACGGCAGGACACACACCGTCACGGTCGAGTCCACGGACCGGACCGAGTCGATCCGCGACCCCAAGGTCCGCGCCGAGGCCACGCAGAGCCTGTCCTGGACGGTCAGGGCATCCGGGCACAAGGCCCACAAGCGGCACTGACGGCAGCACGCGGCACCCGGTTCTCCGCCGGGCCCAGGCACAGGGCCGGCCCGGCGGAGGACCGCACCCAACCGGGCCATCCCAGAGGTGCGTTCACACCTCGCGTGAGACCGGGTCCCCGGCGGGTACGGGCGCCGGGGTGGCCCCGTGCTCGGACAGGAGCCGCATGACGTGGCCCACCCACGCGAGCCGCTCGTCGACGGTGGCGTCGGCGGGAACCTGGATCTTCGCCCCCGCGTAGGAGAACGCGCCTTCGGCCGCGCGGAGGCAACGGCGTACCTCGTCGGCGTCCATGAGGGAGGTGGGCTCGTCCTCGGTGAGCGGCAGGTGGGCGTCGGCCCACGGTCCCCCGTACTCGTTCGCGGCCGGGCCGGCGCCGGAGAACATGACGCCCTCCAACAAGCCTTCGGAGGCGAGCCGTTCGATCTGGACGAGCGGCCGGGCCGGGTCCTGTGCCTCGATCGCCGAACGGCCCCAGTTGATGGTGATGCCGATCCCCCCTTCGCGCGCCAGGGCGATCTCGTCCTCCAACGGCAGGAACCGCTTCTCGCCGGGGACGGTCGGCGCGTAGGCGTCGCAGTGCTCCAGGACGAGCCGGGTGGACCAGCCGCCCGCGGCCGGTTCGCTCGCCGCGATCTCGTCGAGGGAACGGGCGAACATCTCGCCCACCGCGGTCGTCGAGGGCGCGGTGTGGATGTGGAGGGCGGCGACCGACTGCTCGCCGGTGAGCTGGTTCACCTCTTCGGCGGCGATGCGGGCCTCGCGGAGGAATGCGAGCGCCGCCCGTCGGCCGTCCTGGTCCCCGGAGGCGAGACCGAAGACGCCCGTGGCCCCCACGCGCATCATCGTGCCGGGAATCAGAGTGATCACCGAGCGGGTGAACCGGCCGCGCATCTGTGCGGCCAGCCAAGGGACGTCCTCGCCGAGGCCGTCGCGGAACGGGATCTCCAGCCCGTCGGCGATCCCCCGGCCCGCGAGCCCGTCGTAGAACTCTTCCTGGTCGGCGCGCAGGGAGGGCAGTGCCGCGTATGCCCCCACCAGGGCGGCGGGCCGTGCTGTGTTCATGGTGTCGGTTCTCCCGTGCTGACGAGTCTCGGGCCCCTTCCGGTGCGCGGCCCCGGGGCGACTCTACCCAACATCAGACGTCTGATGTTTAGCGTGGACGGCTCCTGCCGCTGCCCGGTGGACCCCTGCTCACGGGGCCACCGGCCAGCGTTCTCGGAGTCCGGTGTTCAGAGGCGCTCGATGATGGTGACGTTGGCCTGGCCGCCGCCCTCGCACATGGTCTGCAGGCCGTAGCGGCCGCCGGTGCGCTCCAGTTCGTGCAGCAGGGTCGTCATCAGCTTGGTACCGGTGGCGCCGAGCGGGTGGCCGAGCGCGATGGCGCCGCCGTTGACGTTGACCTTGTCCGGGTCGGCGCCGGTCTCCTTCAGCCAGGCCAGCACGACCGGGGCGAACGCCTCGTTGATCTCGACCAGGTCGATGTCGTCGATGGACATCCCGGCCTTCTTCAGGGCGTACGCCGTCGCCGGGATCGGCGCCGAGAGCATCCGGATCGGGTCCTCGCCGCGCACCGAGAGGTGGTGGATGCGGGCGCGGGGGGTGAGGCCGTGCTCGGCGACGGCCCGCTCCGAGGCGATGAGCAGCGCCGAGGCGCCGTCGGAGACCTGCGAGGAGACCCCGGCGGTCAGCCGGCCGCCCTCGACGACCGGCTTGAGGCCGGCCATCTTCTCCAGCGAGGTGTCGCGGCGCGGCCCCTCGTCGACCCGGACGTCTCCGTAGGCGACGGTCTCGCGGTCGAAGCGGCCCTCGTCGATGGCGTGCAGGGCCCGCCGGTGCGAGCGCAGGGCGAACTCCTCCATGTCCCGGCGGCTGATCCCCCACTTCTCGGCGATGAGTTCGGCGCCGTGGAACTGGTTGACGGGCGCGTCGCCGTAACGGGCGCGCCAGCCCACGGAGCCCGCGTACGGGCCGTCGGTCAGCCCGAGCGGTTCGGCGGCCTGGCGGCTGGCGAAGGCGATGGGGATCATCGACATGTTCTGGGTGCCGCCCGCGACGACCAGGTCCTGGGTGCCGGACAGGACACCCTGGGCGGCGAAGTGGACGGCCTGCTGGGAGGAGCCGCACTGGCGGTCGACGGTGGTGCCGGGCACCTCCTCTGGAAGGCCCGCGGCGAGCCACGCGGTGCGGGCGATGTCGCCGGCCTGCGGGCCGACGGTGTCCAGGCAGCCGAAGACGACGTCCTCCACGGCGGCTGGGTCGGCCCCGCTGCGCTCCATGAGCGCCTTGATGACGTGGGCCCCGAGGTCGGCGGGGTGGACGGCGGACAGCCCGCCCTTGCGCCGGCCGACCGGGGTGCGTACCGCGTCGACGATGTAGGCCTCGGCCATGACTGCTCCTTCGTGAGGGACATGATGGGATGTCAGGTGCGGGGGGTGATGCCTTCCAGGACCATGGACAGGTACTGGCGGGCGATCTCCTCCGGGCTGTGGGTACCGCCGGGGCGGTACCAGGAGGCGGCGACCCAGACGGTGTCGCGGACGAAGCGGTAGACGAGCCGGACGTCCAGGTCGGCCCGGAAGGCCCGCTCGGCGACGCCGCGTTCCAGGGTGCGCAGCCAGGCGTCCTCGAACTTCGCCCGGGAGCCGGTGAGATAGGCGAAGCGCGGCTGGGCGGAGAGGTGCCTTGACTCCTTCTGGTAGATGGCGACCGCGGGGCCGTGCCGGTCGATCTGCCGGAAGGACTGGGTGACGAGCGCCTCGATGGTCGCCCCGGGCCCGAGTCCGGCGGCCAGGACGGTGCCGTAGCCCGCCCACAGCTCGTCCAGGAAGGCCGAGAGGATCTCGTCCAGCATCGATTCCTTGGAGTCGAAGTGGTAGTAGAGGCTGCCCGCGAGCAGCCCCGCCTCGTCCGCGATGCGGCGGACGGTGGTGGCGTTGTAGCCGAGCGCGGCGAACACCTCGGCGGCGGTCGCCAGGAGTTCGGCGCGTCGTTCGGCGTTGGCGTTCGCGGCGATGGGGTCACGCCCTCTGGCTGCTGACGGAGACGGTCTCCCCGGTCATGTAGGAGGAGTAGCCGCTGGCCAGGAAGACGATGACGTTGGCGATCTCCCAGGGCTCGGCGTAGCGGCCGAAGGCCTCGCGTTCGGTGAGTTCGGCGAGGAGCTCGGGGGTGGTGACCTTCACCAGGTGCGGGTGCATGGCCAGGCTCGGGGCGACGGCGTTGACGCGTACGCCGAAGTCGGCGGCCTCCAGGGCCGCGCAGCGGGTGAGGGCCATCACGCCGGCCTTCGCGGCGGCGTAGTGGGCCTGGCCGCGCTGGGCGCGCCAGCCGACGACGGAGGCGTTGTTGACGACGATGCCGCCGCTGTCGCGGTCCTTGAAGTGGCGCAGGGCGGCGCGGGTGCAGCGGAAGGTGCCGTTCAGGGTGACGTCGAGGACCTTCGACCACTGTTCGTCGGTCATGTCGACGAGGTCGGCGGTGCCGCCGAGGCCCGCGTTGTTGACGACGATGTCGAGGCCGCCGTGGCGCTCCGCGGCGAACGCGAACAGTGCGTCGACCTGCTCCTGGTCGGTGACGTCGCAGGGCAGGGCGGCGACGTTGTCCGCGCCGAACTCCTCGGCGAGGGCGGTGGCGCTCTCCCCCAGCCGGCGTGCGTGGGCGTCGCCGATGACGATGCGGGCGCCCTCCTCCAGGAATCTGCGGGCCGTCGCCCCGCCGATCCCGGCGCCCGCGGCGGCGGTGATCACGGCGGTGCGCCCGGCCAGGAGGGAGTGTCCTGCTACGTACGACGGCTGGGTGGTCACGGGCGGATCTCCTTGGGCAGGCCGAGGACGCGCTCGGCGATGATGTTGCGCTGGATCTCGTTGGATCCGGCGTAGATGGTGTCGGAGCGGGAGAAGAGGAACAGCCGCTGCCAGTCGTCGAGTTCGTACGGCTCCCCGGTGGCGGTCATGCCGCCGGCGCCCAGCACGCTCATGGCGAGTTCGCCGAGTTCGCGGTGCCAGGTGGCCCAGAAGATCTTGCCGATGGACGCCTCGGGGCCGGGTGCGCCGGCCGCCACGCCGTCGAGCATGCGCAGGGCGTTGCACCGGATGGTCTCCAGGCCCGTCCAGGCGCGGGCGAGCCGGTCGCGGATCAGCGGGTCCTCGGCGGCGCCGTTGCCGCGGGCCAGGGCGATGAGGGTCTCCAGTTCGCGCCGGAAGCCGACCTGCTGGCCGAGGGTGGAGACGCCGCGTTCGAAGCCGAGGGTGGCCATGGCCACGCGCCAGCCGTCGCCCGGGGCCCCGACGATGTGCTCGGCGCGGGTGCGGGCGCCGTCGAAGAAGACCTCGTTGAACTCGGAGGTGCCGGTCAGCTGGGCGATCGGCCGGATCTCCACGCCGGTCCCGTCCAGTGGGACCAGGAGATAGGACAGCCCCCGGTGGCGGGTCGAGCCGGGTTCGGTGCGGGCGACCACGAAGCACCAATGCGCCTCGTGGGCGAGTGACGTCCAGATCTTCTGCCCGGTGACGACCCAGTCCTCGCCGTCCCGCACGGCCCTGGTCCGTACGTTCGCCAGGTCGGACCCGGCGTCGGGCTCGCTGTAGCCCTGGCACCACAGCTCCTCGACGGCGACGATCGGCGGCAGGAACCTGGCCCGCTGCTCGGGGGTGCCGAAGGCCACCAGTGTCGGGCCGAGCAGCTGTTCCCCGATGTGGTTGACCCGTGCGGGGGCGTCGGCCAGGGCGTATTCCTCGTGGAAGGCGACCTGTTGCCCGAGGGTCGCGCCCCGGCCTCCGTACTCCTTCGGCCAGCCCACGCAGGTCCAGCCCTCGGCGGCCATGTGCCGTTCCCAGCCGAGCCGTTCGGCGAAGGCCTCGTGCTCGCGGCCGGGTCCGCCGCGGCCCCGGAGGCCCGCGAAGGAGCCGGTGAGGTTGGCGGCCAGCCAGCCGCGGATCTCGGTGCGGAACTCCTCGACGCTGCTCATGGGGGTACGTTAATCTACCAAACACTTGTTAGGGAAGGAGGGGCCGATGTCCGCTGCCCACGACGAACCGGTGCGCTACGAGAAGCGGGGCCCGGTCGCGACGGTGACCATGAACCGGCCCGACTACCGCAACGCGCAGAACTCCGCGATGACCTACGCCCTGGACCGGGCGTTCTACCGCGCGGCCGACGACAACGAGGTGAAGACCGTCGTACTGGCCGGAGCGGGCAAGCACTTCTCCGCCGGCCACGACATCGGCACCCCCGAGCGGGACGCCCATCTGCCGTTCGAACGCCGGGCGGGGCTCTGGTGGGACCACTCGGACAAGGAGGGCGCGGAGAGCCGGTTCGCCCGCGAGTCCGAGGTGTATCTCGGGATGTGCCGCCGGTGGCGGGAGCTGCCCAAACCGCTCATCGCGTCCGTTCAGGGCGCGTGCGTGGCGGGCGGCCTGATGCTGGCCTGGGTGTGCGACCTGATCGTGGCGTCCGACGACGCGTTCTTCGCCGATCCGGTGGTCCGCATGGGAATCCCCGGTGTCGAGTACTTCGCGCACCCCTGGGTGATGCCGCCGCGGATCGCCAAGGAGTTCCTCTACACCGGCGACCGGATGAGCGCGCGGCGCGCGTTCGAGGTCGGCATGGTCAACCGGGTCGTGCCCGGGGAGGAACTCGCCGAGCGCACCAGGGAGCTGGCCCTGCGGATCTCCGAGATGCCGCGCCTGGGCCTCGCCCTCACCAAACGCGCCGTCAACCAGGCGGAGGACCTCCAGGGCATGCACACCGGCATGGACTCGGTGTTCGGCCTGCACCACCTGGCGCACGCCCACAACGCCGAGACCGCGCCCGACGCGCTCGGCGGCATGGACATCCGGGCGATGAAGGAGGCGGGTGCCTGATGGACCTCGATTTCGACGCGGCCGACGAGGCGTTCCGTACCGAGGTGCGCGACTGGCTGGCCGCCCACGTCCCGGCCGCTCCCCTGCCGTCCCTGGAGACCGCGGAGGGGTTCGCCGCCCACCGGGAGTGGGAGGCGGCCCTGGCCGCGGACCGCTGGTCGGTGGTGTCCTGGCCCGAGGAGTTCGGCGGGCGCGGCGGCTCCCTGCTGCGCTGGCTGGTCTTCGAGGAGGAGTACTACGCCGCCGGGGCGCCCGGCCGGGTCAGCCAGAACGGCATCAGCCTGCTGGCCCCCACCCTCTTCGAGCACGGCACGGCCGAGCAGCGGGCCAGGATCCTGCCGGCCATGGCGCGCGGCGAGGTCATCTGGGCGCAGGCCTGGTCGGAGCCGGAGTCCGGCTCGGATCTGGCCTCGCTGAGGTCGACGGCCGTACGGACCGAGGGCGGCTGGCTGCTCAGCGGCCAGAAGACCTGGTCCTCCCGGGCCGCCTTCGCCGACCGGGCCTTCGGCCTGTTCCGCAGCGATCCGGACGCGGACCGGCCGCACCGGGGACTGACGTATCTGATGTTCCCGCTGGACGCCGAGGGTGTCACGGTGCGCCCCATCGGGCGGCTCGACGGGAAACCCGCCTTCGCGGAACTCTTCCTGGACGAGGTGTTCGTCCCGGACGAGGACGTCATCGGTGAGCCCGGACAGGGCTGGCGGGTCGCGATGAGCACCACCGGGAACGAACGCGGACTCACCCTGCGCAGTCCGGGCCGGTTCACGGCCGCCGCGGACCGGCTGACCGCCCTGTGGCGCGAACACGGCGACCCGGCGGACACGGCGCTGCGCGACCGGGTGGCCGACGCGGTGATCGGGGCCCGCGCCTACCGGCTGTTCTCCTACCGGGGCGCCTCCCACGTGCTGCACGACGAGGGCGGGCCCGCCGGGGCCGCCTCCAGCCTCAACAAGGTCTACTGGTCCGAACTGGACATCGCCCTGCACGAGACGGCGCTCGACCTGCTCGGCCCGTACGGCGAACTCGCCGACCACGCGGCCGAGTCGCCCGCCGCCGGGGGCTGGGCGGAGGGCTACACCTTCTCCCTGGCCGGCCCCGTCTACGCGGGCACCAACGAGATCCAGCGCGACATCATCGCCGAGCGGCTGCTCGGCCTGCCGAAGGGACGCCGGTGATGCGCTTCTTCCCCGACGCCGAGCAGCGGGAGTTCGCCCGCTCCCTCGACGCCCTGCTCACCTCCTGCGACACCCCGGCCGCGGTACGGTCCTGGGCCGGCGGCGACCACGGCCGGGGGCGGGCCGTCTGGGCCCGGCTCGCCGAGGCCGGGGTGTTCGCGCTCGCGGTCCCGGAAGCGCACGACGGCTTCGGCCCGCTGCCCCTCGAACTGGCCCTCGCCTTCGAGGCGCTGGGGCGTCACGCCGTACCCGGACCGCTGGTCGAGACGGTGGCCGCGGCGGCCCTCCTGGACCGGCTCGGCGACGAGCGCGTCGCCGCCGGGCGGCTGCCCGGTATCGCCTCCGGGAAGTCCGTCGTCTCCCTCTGCCTGACCTCGCTCGGTCCCTACGCCCTGGACGCCGACATGGCCGACGCGGTGTTCGTGGTGGACGGCGACACCCTGCGTGTCGCCGCCGGGCCCGGTCCCGTGCAGCCGTCGGCCGATCCGGGGCGGCGGCTGTCGAGGCCGTCGGGCGGGACGGTCCTCGCGCGGGGCCCGGCGGTGACCGCCGCGGCCGGGTACGCGGCCGATGTCGCCGCGCTCGCCACGGCCGCCCAGGCGCTGGGGGTCGGCCGGACCCTGCTCGCCCGTACCGTCGCCTACGTCACGCAGCGCACCCAGTTCGGAGTGGCGATCGGCTCCTTCCAGGCGGTCAAGCACCGGCTGGCGGACACCCTGCTGGCCCTGGAGTTCGCCGAGCCGCTGGTGCACGGCGCCGCGCTCGCCCTCGCCGCCGGCGACGACGGGGCGGGGCGGGATGTCGCCGCGGCCAAGGTCACGGCGGGCGAGGCCGCGTACGGGGCGGCGCGCGCGGCCCTCCAGTTGCACGGGGCCGTGGGCTACACCGACGAGCTCGACCTGTCGCTGTGGATCCGCAAGGCCCGGCCGCTGCGCGACGCGTGGGGCACCCCGGCCGCGTGCCGGGCCCGCGTACTGACCGGCTGACCGCACACCGAGGGGAGCAGCCGGATGAGGCTGACTGAGGAGCAGGAAGAGCTGCGGTCGGCCGTACGGTCGCTGCTGACGAGACATCAGGGAGCCTCTGCTTGGCGCCCGTTGGCTGAGCAGATCGGCGCGGCCGGTCTCGCCGTGCCCGAGGAGTACGGCGGGGTGGGCGGCGGCGCCCGGGACGTCCACGTGCTGATGGAGGAGCTCGGCCGGGGCCTGAGTCCGCTGCCGTGTCTGGGCTCCGCGGTGCTCACGGTCGGGGCGTTGCTGGCCTCCGGTGACGAGGCGGCCTGCGGACGGCTGCTGCCGGGGCTCGCCGAGGGCACCTCGGTGGGCGCGCTGGCCTGGGCGGAGCGGGGCTCCTGGGAACCGGACGCGATCCGCGCCGGGGCCGTGCCGGGCCCCGGCGGAGGCTGGCTGGTCACCGGGGCCAAGGAACACGTGCTGGACTGGCCCGTCGTCGACGTGCTGCTCGTCGCCGCCCGCACGGCTTGCGGGGTCTCGCTCTTCGAGGTGCCGGCCCATGCCGCCGGGGTGCGCCGGGAACCCGTCGTGACCATGGACGGCACCCGTGGCCAGGCCCGATGGGTGCTGGACGCGGCCGAGGGACGCCTGCTGGGTGCGGACGGCGACGGCGGGCGGAGCCTGGAGCACGTGCGGGACCTCGCGTGCACGGCCCTCGCCGCGGAGCAGGTGGGCGCGGCCGGACGCGCTCTGGAGCTCACCGTCGCGTACGCCCGGGACCGGGTGCAGTTCGGCCGGCCCATCGGGTCCTTCCAGGCCGTCAAGCACCGGCTGGCGGACGCCTATGTGCTGGTGGAGTCGGCGCGTTCGGCGGCGCTCGGGGCCGCGTTCGCGGCGGACGAGGACCCGGACGCGCTGCCGCGGGCCGCCGCCGTCGCCAAGTCCGTCTGCTCCGAGGCGTTCTCGGCGGTGGCCGGCGAGATGATCCAGCTGCACGGCGGGATCGGGATCACCTGGGAACACGACGCGCACCGCTACTTCAAGCGGGCGCACGGGGCGGGCGAGCTGTTCGGCCCGCCCGCGCGCCACCGGGCCCGGCTCGCCGCCGGACTCGGACTGACCGCGCACTGAATCCGTCGGACGAGAGGGGCCTCACATCATGGACACCGAAAGCCCGTTGGACTTCACGGGGCGCGTGGTGCTGGTCACCGGCGGCACCAAGGGCATCGGGGCCGCCATCGCCGGGGCGTTCCTCGGCGCCGGGGCGGACGTGGTGGTCTGCGGCCGCACCACCCCGGACACCCTGCCCGCGGCCGGGGGCCGGGAGGCCGTCTTCGTGGCGGCCGACGTGCGTGATCCGGCGGCGGCGGCCTCGTTGGTGGACGCCGCCGTGGAGCGCTTCGGCCGGCTCGACGTACTCGTCAACAACGCGGGCGGCTCCCCGGACGCCGACGCGGCCACCGTCTCGCCGCGGTTCGTCGAGAGGATCGTCGCGCTCAACCTGCTCGCGCCGTTCTATGTGGCGCAGGCGGCCCACCGCGCCATGCGGGCCCAGGACGGCGGTGGTTCGGTCATCAACATCGGCAGCGTCTCCGCCCATGACCCGCAGCCCGGCACCGCCGCGTACACCGCCGCCAAGGCCGGGCTCCTGGCGCTCACCAAGGCGCTGGCCCTGGAGTGGGCGCCCGCGGTCCGGGTCAACCACATCACCACCGGGCTGATCCGCACACCGAGCGCGGCGTCGGTCTACGGCGCGGACGGCGGGGCCGCGGTGGCGGGCGTCATCCCGATGGGCCGGATGGCCGTGCCCGAGGACGTCGCCCGTGCCTGTCTGTTCCTCGCGGGCGACCTGTCCGGGTACGTCAACGGGGCGGACCTGGCGGTACACGGCGGCGGGGAGTTCCCGGCCCGCTACCTCGCCGCGAAGGCGGCCGCCGCACCGGAGTGAGGAAGCGGCGAGGTCCCGGACCCCGCGCGGGGTCCGGGACCTCGGCCCGCGCTCAGACCAGGTTGTCCTCGACCGTCAGCCCGAAGGCTCCCCGGCCGTACATGGCGAGGGCGCGCTCCACGTCGTTGGCGACGTGGACGCTGCCCGCGTGGGCGTCGCGCCAGGCGCGTTCGACGGGGTTGCCGCGCCGCAGCGCGTTGCCGCCCGCGGTCTTGAAGAGCAGGTCGATCGCGCCGACGGCCCGTTCGGTGCCCCGGACCTGGTCGCGCCGGGTGCGCAGCCGCAGCTCCATGGGTATCTCCTGTCCGGCCGCCGCGAGTTCGGACAGCTCGCGCAGGTTGCGGTCCATCTGCAACACCGTCGCGTCGATGTCGGAGGCGGCGCGCGCGATGGCGACCTGGGCGAACGGGTCCTCGGTGAACCTGCCGCCGCCCAGGCTGAGCCGCACCCGCTCCTTCATCCGCGACACGTACGACGCGTAGCCGCCGGACACCGCCCCGATCACCGGTGCGGTGACGGCGCTCGTGAAGATCGCGCCGAACGGCAGCCGGTACAGCGGACCCGGGTTGACCTGCTGCCCCGGCACCTTCAGCCGGGCCTGCTCGTAGTTGCGGAGCACCCGGTGGGCCGGCACGAACGCCGACTCGACGAGGATGTCGTTGCTCGCCGTACCGCGGAGCCCCACCACGTCCCACATGTCCTCGATCCGGTAGTCGGACCGCGGCACCAGGACGGTGAGAAAGTCCACCGGCCGTCCCTGCGCCCCGACGACGAGCGCGCCGAGCAGCGCCCACGAGGCGTGTTCGCAGCCCGAGGAGAAGCTCCACCGGCCGGTGAGCCGGTAGCCGCCGTCGACCGGGGTCAGCCGGCCCACGGGGGCGTACGACGAGGAGATCCGGGTGTCCCGGTCCTCGCCCCACACGTCCTCCTGCGCCCGCTTGGGGAACAGGCCGAGCTGCCAGGGGTGGACACCCAGGACGGACGCCACCCAGCCGGTGGAGCAGCACACCGCGGAGATCGCCCGCACCACCTGGTAGAAGTCGACCGGGTCGGCCTCCAGGCCGCCGTACCGGGCCGGCTGGAGCATCCGGAACACCCCCGCCCCGGCCAGCTCACGGATCGTGGCGTCCGGTATCCGCCGCTCCTCGTCCGTGGCCACGGCCCGCTTCTCGATGGCCGGCAGCAGGGCGCGCACCGACTCCAGAACCTCGTTGCCCATAGTCCGTCCTCCATGCCCTTGTCGCACTGTGCGGTGTGTCCGTCAGATCGTCCGCAGGGCGGCCTTGTCCACCTTGCCGGTGGCGTTGCGCGGGAGGGCCCCGAGGACGACGACCTCACGGGGCACCTTGAAGTTGGCGAGCCGCTCGCGGCAGTGGCCGACGAGTTCGTCCGGTCCGGTCCCGGTGCCGGGCCGGACCGTCACGTACGCGCGTCCGACCTCCCCGAGCCGCGCGTCGGGGACTCCGACCACGGCGGCCTCGGCGACGGCGTCGTGTCCGGCGAGCACTTGCTCGACCTCCGCCGGGTAGACGTTGAAGCCGCCGACCACGAACATGTCCTTCGACCGTCCGGTGATCACCAGGTTGCCGCGTGCGTCGAGGTGGCCGACGTCACCGGTGTCCAGCCAGCCGTCGGCGTCGACGGCCGCCGCGCTCGCCACCGGATCGTCCAGGTAGCCGAGCATCACGTGGTAGCCGCGGACCAGGATCCGGCCGTCCTGCCCGGCCGGCAGCGGGTGCCGGCCGCCGTCTGCCACCAGCACCTCGGTACCGTCGATGGGGCGGCCCGCGGTCCGGGCCACGGTCTCGTCGTCGTCGTCCGCCGAGCACACGGTGACCGTGCCGCAGGTCTCGGTCAGCCCGTAGGCGGTGAGCACCTCGGGGAAGAGTTCGGCCCGCATCCGCCGCACGAGCGCCACCGGCACGACGGCGGCGCCGGTCACCGCCAGTCGCAGCGACGACAGGTCGAACCGCTCCCGGCCGGGCGCGTCCAGCAGTTCGGTGTAGATCGTGGGCGGGCCGGGCAGCACGGTGATCCGTTCGGCCTCGACGGCGCGCAGGACCAGGTCCACGTCGAACACCGGCTGCAGCACCATCGTGGCGCCCCGCAGCAGGCAGGCCAGTACCCCGGCCTTGTAGCCGAAGCAGTGGAACATCGGGTTGACGACGAGACAGCGGTCGTCGCCGGTGACTCCGGTCCGGCTGCTCCAGGCCCGGTACGTGGCGAGGTTCTGCCGGTGCGTGGTCAGGGCGCCCTTGGGACGGCCGGTCGTGCCCGAGGTGAAGAGGAGGTCGGACGGGTCGTCGGGGTGCACGGCCGCGGTACGGGCGGTGGCCTCGGTGTCCGGCAGTTGCTCGCCGCACCGGAGGAAGCCGTCCCACGGCAGGGTGCCGGCGCGCTCGGTGCCGTCGAAGGCCACCACCCGTTCCAGGCGGGGCAGTCCCGGCACCGGCCGCCCGTCGTCGCCTTGCCCCTGGCCCGTGCCCAGCATGGCGAGGTAGTCCTTGCCCAGGAAGCCGTTCTCGACGAACAGCAGGCGCACGCCGCCGCGTTCCAGGAGCCAGCTCGCCTCCGCTCCCTTGTAGCGGGTGTTGACGGGCACCAGCACCGCGCCGGCCGAAGCGGCGGCCAGTGCGGCCACCACCCAGCGGTGGCTGTTGGGCGCCCAGACGGCGATCCGGTCGCCGGGGCGGGTGCCGAGGGCGATCAGCGACTTCACGGCCGCTCGCACCCGGTCGCGCAACTGCGCCCAGGTCAGCCGTACCTCACCGTCCACGACCGCGTCCCGGCCGGGGTGCCGGCTCGCGGCGAGGTCGAGGGCGCCGGGGATCGTGAGGGGGTGCTCGGTCTCGCTCATCTGCTCTCCGGGAGGGGCGGGCCTGCGCGGTGAGCGCGGGAGGGGACGGGCGATGACATCCCGTCAGGTGGACGGAGGCAGAAGCCGCTTGGATGCCTCATGGGCTCCGAGGACCAGGTCGGCGCGGGGGAATCCGCTGCGCTTCTCCGCCGCTCCCGCGTTGCCGCCGGCGACCCGTACGGGTCCGTCGGCGAGGTGTTCCAGACCCTCGCGGGCGATGTCGTCCGGCTCGGCGACGTTCAGTCCGGGCAGGTCCATGCGCAGCCCCGCGCGCTCCATGGCGGGGGTGCGGGTCACGCCGAGGACGAGTTCCAGGACGTGTACGCCGTAAGGCCGCAGTTCCAGCCACAGCCCCTCGGCGAAGACACGGCTGAAGGCCTTGGCCGCCGAGTAGATGCTGATCTGCGCCTGGCCCAGGTAGCCGGCCAGGGAGCCGACGAGCAGGATGCCGCCTCGGCCCCGGTCCTTCATCAGGGCGCCGAAATGGTGGGTGAGGGCCAGCTGCGCGGTGATGTTCAGATCGAGGACGCCCTGCACCCGGGCCAGGTCGCCGGTCACGAATTCATGGCCGTAGCTGTTGGCTCCGGCGTTGAAGATCAGCAGGCCGACCTCCAGGCCGTCGGTGACCGCGCGGACGGCGGCCAGGGCGCCGGGGTCGAGCAGGTCGAGTTCGAGGGTGCGGACCTCGACGCCCTTGGCCCGTACCCGGTCGGCGGTCTCGTTCAGGGGGCCGGGGGTGCGGGCGATCAGCACCAGGTTGATCCCGGCGTCCGCGAGCCGGTCGGCGAACGAGGCGCCCACTCCCTCGGAACCTCCGGCGACGACCGCCCACGGCCCGTACTCGGTCTTGTTCGGCATCGGATACCTCATCCTTCTGTCCTGGCCGGCGGTGCCGTGACCGTAGAACGGCCGTCGGGGCGGCGCCGCCGGGGATCCCACTGGCCGGGACGGCGTCGGCCGCCCCCGGTCAGGCCGGGTCGGCGGACCGCCGCGTCATGTGCCGTACGGCGAGGGAGGCGAAGACCATGGCGGTGCCGAGGGGGACGCCGGGGCCCGGGTAGACCCGGCCGGTGAAGGAGGCGCTGGTGTTCCCGGCCGCGTACAAACCGGGCAGCGGACGGCCCTGACCGTCGAGGACGCGGGCGTGGGCGTCCGTGCGGAGTCCGCCCTTGGTGCCGAGGTCCGCGAGGACCAGCCGGGCCGCGTAGTACGGCGGCCGGTCGAGCGGGACCAGGCACGGGTTGGGCCCCGGGGCGTTCCTGTCGGCGAAGAACAGGTCGTAGGGGTCCTCGCCGCGGTGGTGGTCCTCGTCGGTCCCGGTGGCGGCGAAGCCGTTGAAACGGCCGACGGTGTCCGTCAGCGCGCCGGCCGGTACCCCGATGAGCGCGGCGAGCTCCGGCAGCGAGTCCGCCCGCACCCAGGTGCCGGCCGCCAGGTGCCGCGCGGGGTCGGCGGGCGGCACGGTGATGGCGGGCAGGGCGCCGCCCTCCCGGGAGTCGAAGACCAGGTGGACAAAGTCCGCCGCTCCCCCGGCGGCGGCGATGGCCCGGCCCATGCGGTCGTAGGGCAGCGACTCGTTGGCGAACCGCCGCCCCGTTCCGTCCACGACCAGGCCGCCGCGCAGACCGAGGGTGAACGCGGCCGAACCGTCGGGGAGTTCGGCCCCCGGGCACCACCAGGCCTCGTCCATGAGATCCGTGGCGGCACCGGCCGCGACGGCGGCGCGCAGCACCTCCCCGGTGTTGGTCCCCCGGGGCGCCATGCTCCAGTCGGCGCTGCCCGGCACCCGGTGCTCGGCGCGCAGCGCGGCATCGCCCTCGAAGCCGCCCGCGGCCAGCAGCACACCGCGCCGGGCCCGCACCCGGACCGTGCCCCGCGGCGTCCGGGCCACGACGCCGGTGACGCGTCCGTCCTCGGTGACCAGCCCGGTGACCCGGTGCCCGGTGCGGATCCGCGCGTTCCCGGTACGGGTGGCGGCCAGCAGGAGGCGGCCGATCAGGGCGCGGCCCGCGCTCAGCGGCCCGGCCGGGTGTTCCAGGCCCGCGCGGTCCCGGTCGACCGCCGGGCGTACCAGGGGCAGCAGTTCGCCGAGCAGCTCCGGCGCCAGGTCGAGCGGTACGAAGGAGCGTCCGGCGTCCTTCCGGCCGGGGGCGGCGACGTAGTCGGGGAAGGCGCGCCACTCGAACGCGATGGCCGGGTCGTCCTCCAGCCGGGCGACCAGTTCGGGAGCGTGCCGCAGGAACGCCTCCAGGCGCTCGGTCCCGGCGTCGCCGGTCAGGGCCCGCAGGTACGCTCCGGCCGCCTCGGTGGAGTCGTCGAGTCCGGCCCGCTCCTGCACCTGGGTGCCGGGCAGCCAGCAGGCCGCCCCGGAGTAGGCGGAGGTGCCGCCGAGCAGCGCCGTCCGTTCCAGTACGACGGTGTCGAGGCCGTCCGATGCCGCTGTCAGGGCCCCGGTGAGCGCTCCCGCACCCGATCCGACGACGATCACGTCATGGGTGGCGTCCCATTCCTGCCGGCCGTCCCGCATGGGGGTGCCCTCCTGCCGCTCGGTGGTGTGAGGGCTCAGCAGACCGCCTCCGGGGCGGCGGGCGCGGGGCCGGTCCCGCTGACCGGTACGGGCGGGGGCGGTCGGCATCTGACGCGGAACCGGGCCCGGCGTATTGTCTGAGGCGCCATTGCCAACCGAGCGCCGGGAGGGAGAGCGTGCCCAGAATCGCCGAGGCCAGGGCGGGGGCCGAGCCCACTTCGCCCCGGCAGCGCGCACGCCGTCAGAGCATCCTGAGGGTGGCGGCGGACATCGCCGCCTCGACGGGGCTCGAGCGGGTGCAGATGCACGAGGTCGCCAAGTCCGCGGGGGTGGCGATCGCCACCCTGTACCGGTACTTCCCGTCGAAGACCCATCTGTTCACCGCGCTGATGGCCGACCAGATCGAGGGATTCGCGGCGCGGGTCCCCGACCGTGCTCCGGGCACCCGGCCCGAGGACGCCGTCTTCGAGACGCTGGGCAGCGCCACCCGTAACCTGCTGCGCCGACCGGCCCTCGCCACCGCGATGATCCAGTCGGCGAACGCCGCCCGTGCCACGACCGTCCCGGACCTGGCGCGGATCGACTCGGGTTTCCTCGATCTGCTGCTGCGGGCCTGGGGCGTGGAGAAGCCCACGGATCACCACATCGCCCGGCTGCGGCTGCTGATCCTGCTCTGGTACGGGGTCCTGCAGTCCCGGCTCAACGAGCGGCTCACCCCGCAGGAGGCCGACGCCGATCTGCGGATGGCGTGCCATCTGCTGCTGGCTCCCGGCCAGGACGCCGGCTGACCCGGCCGGCGCGCCCGCCGCCGGCCGGGTCGGCCCGCGGGTTCACGGGGCCGGCTGGGTACCCGTCGTGTCGAGTCCGGCGACGCTGTGGGCGGCGTACGTGCGGTGCGGGTCGCGGCCGCTGAAGTACGGCGTGAGCCGGGCGTCGAGCTCCTCCGGAGTGAAGGTGCCGTCGGCGGCGGTGAACTTCTCCTCCACGGTGGGCGGGGCGAGCAGGGCGACCATGTCGCCGTAGGCGACGAACACCTGACCACTGATGTTGTCGGCGGCCGGTGAGGCCAGGTACCCGACGAGGGTCGCGACCCGCTCGGGCGCCATGATGTCGAGGCCGCCCGGCGCCGCCACGCCCTCGCCGAAGGCGTCGGCGGTCATGGCGGTACGGGCCCGCGGGCAGATCGCGTTGGCGCGCACACCGTAGCGGGCCAGCCCCTGTGCGGTCGCCAGGGTCAGCGCGGTGATGCCGGCCTTGGCGGCGGAGTAGTTCGGCTGGCCGGGGGCGCCGAACAGGAAGGCCTCGGACGAGGTGTTGACCACACGGCCGTAGACCGGGGCGCCCGTCGCCTTGCTCGCCGCGCGCCAGTGCACGGCGGCGGCGCGCGAGACACCGGCGTGGCCCTTGAGGTGGATCCGGATGACGTCGTCCCAGTCGGACTCGGTGAGGTTGAACAGCATCTTGTCCCGGAGCACGCCCGCGTTGTTCACGACGATGTCCAGGCTGCCGAAGGTCTCCACGGCGGCCTGCACCAGGCGGTCGCCCATGGACCAGTCCCCGACGTCACCGTTGACCGCCACCGCCTCCGAGCCCAGGGCCTTGATCTCGGCGACCACGTCGTCGGCCGACGGACCGATGTCGTTCACCACCACCCGGGCGCCGAGCGCCGCGAGTGCCAGGGCCTCGGCGCGGCCGAGCCCCGCTCCGGCACCGGTGACGACGGCGGTCCGCCCCTCCAGGGTGTTCGTCGCGCTCATGCTGCCTCTTTCCGTGTTCCGTCGAGCCGATGGATACGCAGGGCGCGCCCCGGGAATGTCACGGGGTCCGCCCCGGCCGCCGAAACTAGTATCGATTTCAGTTTTTGGGCCGGTGCTGTCCCGTTGAGTGGACGAAGCCGACCGAGACGGAGCCGAGCCCCGCGAACTCGGCGCGGAACCCGTCCCCCGGCCGTACGTCGACCGCCCTGGTGCACGAGCCCGGCAGGATGACGTGTCCGGCCTCCAGGACCACCCCGTAGGACGCCACCTTGCGGGCCAGCCAGGCGACGGCCTCGGTCGGGTCGCCGAGCACCGCGCTCGTGTTCCCGCGGGCGATCTCCTCGCCGCCCCGGTACAGCACGGCTTCGATGTCGGCCGGGTCCAGGCTGTCCGGCCGGACCCTGGCGGAGCCGAGGACGACGCCGGCGGACGAGGCGTTGTCGGCGATGGTGTCGGCGAGCCCGATCCGCCAGTCCTTGATCCGGCTGTCGATGAGTTCGAGGCTGGGGACGACGTACTCGGTGGCCGCGAGGACGTCCGCCGCGGTGCATCCCTCCCCGGGCAGGCTCCGGCCGAGTACGTACCCGATCTCGACCTCGATCCGCGGGCAGCAGTAGCGGTCGGTGCCGACGGGGGTCCCCTCGGGCAGCACCATGTCGGAGAGCAGGTGGCCGTAGTCGGGTTCGTCCACGCCCATCATCTGCTGCATGACCTTCGACGACAGCCCGACCTTGTGCCCGCTGACGGTGCGGCCCTCGGCCAACTGCCTTCGGATGTTGATCAGTTGGATCTCGTAGGCGTCGGCCGCCTCGATGGCAGGGTAGCCGGTGGTCAGCGGGTCGACCGGGGTCCGGTCCCGCTGTGCGGCCCACAGCACCTCGGCGGCCTCGGCTCGCTGCGCGGGGTCAATCATCGGGGGTCTCCTCATGGGTGGTCGGGTCGGTGGCGAACCGGGCGCGGCCGCCGGAGAGCACCGTGCGGGCGTCGTCGGCGGCCACCTCGAAGCGCACGGCGGCCCCGCGCCCCTCGCCGTCTGCCCCGGCGTCGTCCCAGCCGTGCACGGTGAGCCGGTCGCCGGGGAAGACCGGCGCGGCGAACCGGGCCTCCAGCTCCACGAGATCGGCGGGGTGCGCGCCGAGTTCGCCAGCCAGTGGCAGCAGGCTCGTGGCGAGCGTGCACAGTCCGTGCAGGAAGGGCCGGGGCATCCCCGCGGCCTTCGCCGCCACCGGGTCGATGTGCATGGCGTGCCGGTCGCCCAGCAGCCGGTAGAGCGCCGCCTGCCGGGAGTGCGTGACCACCGTCCGGGTGTGCCCGGCCGGCCGGTCCGGGCGGCGCGGGGCGGACGGACCGCGTTCGCCGCCGAAGCCGCCGGAGCCGGGGGCGAAGATCGACCACGTCGCCGTGAAGTACGCGCAGGACACCTCCACGTCGAAGACGGCTGCCGATCCCTTGTCCCTGACCCGGGCGACCCGTGCCGTCGTCGTCAGTTCACCCGACGCCTCCAACGGCCGCTTCACAAGGAGGTGCTGGCTGCCGTGCACCGCGGTGGTGACGTCGAAGGCACCGAGGGCTCCGAGGGCGTCGGGCGCCCACTGGGCGAGGGTCAGCGCGAAGGTGGGCAGCACCCGCAGACGCTCCTCGTACACCAGGTCGAGCCGGTCGGCGGGTGCGCCGACCGCGAGTGCGTAGAGGATCGCGTCGCGCGCGGTGAAGGAGACCGTACGGGTGCCGAGTTCGCGGCCCTGCCACGGGGAGACGGTCATCGGTCGGCCCCCAGGATCAGGCCGCTGGTGGGGACTCCGGTGCCGGCGGTGACCATGACGTGCTCGGCCCTGTCGGGCTGGTTCACCGAGGTGCCGCGGATCAGCCGGACGCCCTCCGCGATGCCGTTCATACCGTGCAGATAGGCCTCGCCGAGCTGCCCGCCATGGGTGTTGAAGGGCAGCCGGCCGCCGAGCTCCAGGTGGCCGTCGGCGATGAAGTCCTTGGCCTCGCCGGGCTTGCAGAAGCCCAGCTCCTCCAGTTGGGGAAGGACCAGCGGGGTGAAGTGGTCGTAGAGGACCGCCGCGTCGATGTCGTCGGGCCCGAGCCCGCTCTGCCCGTACAACTGCCTTCCCACCAGGCCCATTTCTGGAATGCCGGTGATGGTGGGGCGGTAGTAGCTGGTCATCATGTGCTGGTCGGCCCCGAGTCCCTGAGCGGCCGAGCGGATCACCGCGGGCGGGCGGGGGAGGTCGCGGGCGCGTTCGGCGGAGACGATCACCAGGGCCTGGCCGCCGTCGGTCTCCTGGCAGCAGTCGAGCAGCCGCAGGGGTTCGGCGATCCAGCGGGAGTCGCGGTGGTCCTGCAGGGTGATGGGGCGGCCGTGGAACCAGGCGGCCGGATTGTTCGCGGCGTGCTTGCGGTCCACCACGGCGACCCGGCCGAAGTCGTCGGTGGTGGCGCCGTACTCGTGCAGATAGCGGCGGGCGAACATGGCGACCCACTGGGCGGGGGTGCTCAGCCCGAACGGGGTCATCCAGGCGTAGGCGGCCCGGTCCGCGGTGGTGTCCATGGGCCGGTCGGCCTGCCCGAGCCCGTACCGCTCGCCGGACCGCTCGTTGAACGCCCGGTAGCAGACGACCACGTCGGCGATCCCGGTGGCCACGGCCATGGCCGCCTGCTGCACGGTGCCGCAGCCGGCCCCGCCGCCGTACCCGATGCGGGAGAAGAACGTCAGATCGCCCATCCCGGTGTTGCGGGCCACGTGGATCTCGCTGTTGGTGTCCGCGGTGAAGGTGACCAGCCCGTCGACGTCGCAGGGTTGCAGCCCGGCGTCGGCGAGGGCGGCGAGCACGGCCTCGCAGGCGAGCCTGAGTTCGCTGCGGCCGGAGTTCTTGGAGAACTCGGTGGCGCCGATGCCGGCCACGGCGGCCGCCCCGGACAGCCCCGTCGGCGTACTCATCGTGCCTCCAGGGGAAGTCGCACGGACACGGTCCCGGTGAGGTGGGCGCCCAGGCTGTTGGTGCCCCGGACGGCGATCTCGACGCTGCGGTCCTCGTCGGACCTCCCGGTGACGGTGCCGGTGAGCACCATCGTGTCGC
The DNA here is from genome assembly GCF_044756945.1 of Streptomyces sp. NPDC091387. Taxonomy (NCBI): domain Bacteria; kingdom Bacillati; phylum Actinomycetota; class Actinomycetes; order Kitasatosporales; family Streptomycetaceae; genus Streptomyces; species Streptomyces sp. NPDC091387. Next base: position 370,657 of record NZ_JBIVTZ010000004.1, read on the forward strand.
CGGGGTGGTTGGGGGCGCCGAGCCTGATCCGGATGGCCCGGACGACGGCGGCGGGACCGGCCCAGCCGGTGACGTACCGGTCGACCAGGCCGTTGCTGGTCAGGATGTTCATGAAGATGTCCTTGGAGCCGCGTTCCCGGGCGAGTGCGGGGTCGTGGTGCACGTCCTGGTAGTCGCGGCTCGCGAGTGCGGTGGCGACGATCAGGGTGCGGGTGACCGGGATCGACAGCTCGGGGAGTACGTCCCCGACGGCCACCCCGGCATAGCCGCGGGTGTCGGGCCGCGGGGTCACTCGGTCACCGCCCCACCGGTCACCAGGGCGCCGAGGCGTTCGAGGTCGGCGCCGGCACCGCCCAGGGTGGTGGAGATCTGCTTGCCCCACAGGAAGTGGCGGTGCACCGGGTAGTCGGTGTCGACGCCGATGCCGCCGTGGACGTGCTGGACCCGGTGGACGGTGTTCAGGCCGCCCTCGGTGGCCCACCACTTGGCGACCAGCGCGGCCCGGTCGGCGGCCTGGGCGTCGAAGGGCGGGGCCAGCGCGTCCACCGCGTGCCAGAGCGTGACCCGCATCGCCTCGATGTCGATGTAGCAGTCGGCGAGCTGGTGCTGCACGGCCTGGAAGGTGGCGAGGGGGCGGCCGAACTGCTCGCGTCCGCGCAGGTGGGCGGCCGCGTGCGCCAGCGCCCCGTCGGCCACGCCCACCTGGACGGCGGCCAGGGCCAGGAACGCGTTGCGGACGAGGTGTTCCACGGCCCCGCCGCCCGGCTTGCCGACGGCCTCGGCGGGGGCGCCGTCGAGGGTGAGGTGGGCGCTCATGTCGTGGCTGGTGGTCTCGGCGTACTCCCGGCTCACCCCGGGGGCGTCCGAGGGGACCAGGAAGACACCCGGCCCGTCGCCCGTGGCGGCGGTCACCAGCACCTGCCGCGCACCGGCCGGCGCCGGCACCACGGCCTTGACGCCGCTGAGCCGCCAGCCCGTTCCGTCCTCGACGGCGGCCGTCCGGGGCCTGAGCGGGTCGGCGGGGCCGAACTCCTCCAGGGCGACGGTCGGCCGGGCGCTGCCGTCCACCAGGCCCGGCAACAGCTCGGACCGCTGGGTCCGGCTGCCGTACGCGGCCACGGTGAGCGCACCGGTCAGCGCGGGCCACAGCGGCACCGGCGCCACCTGCCGGCCCTGCTCCTGGAGGAGCACACAGAGTCCGGCCGTGCCGAGCCCCGCGCCGCCGTCCTCCTCGGGCAGCACGGCCGCGAGCAGTCCGGCCGCGGCCAGGTCCGCCCACAGCCGTTCGTCCACGCGCGTCGGTGAGTTCTCCACCTCGCGCAGCCGCTCGGGCGTGGCACGGTCGGTGAGGATCTCCCGGGCCAGGTCACGTACCGCTTCGAGCTCTTCTCCCAGGGAGAAATCCATCAGGGCGCCTCCGTCGGGGCTGGCCGGAACACCGGCAGGGTCGGTTCGGGGCCGGCGTCGAGCCAGTCGAGGACCACGGGCATGCCGATGGTGACGTCCTCGGGCGCGACACCGGTCAGGCCGGTGATGAGCCGGGTGCCTTCGGCGAGTTCGACGACGGCGACGAGATACGGCGACTCGAAGGCGGGATGGCGGGGGTGGTGGTTCACGACGAAGCTGTAGACGCGGCCGCGACCGCAGGCCTCGGCCGTGTCCCACTCCAGTGACCGGCACTCCGGGCAGCAGGGGCCCGGTGGGTGGCGCAGGGTGGAGCAGTCCGCGCAGCGCTGGATGAGCAGCCGGTGCTGGTTCGCGCCCTCGAAGAAGAAGGCGTTGTCCCGGTTGACCGCGGGGCGGGGCCGCGGGGCCAGGGCCGGCGGCGGCGCCTCCGCAGGCTCGGGGCGGAACCTCAGGGTCCGCCACCGCTGGGTGGCGACGGTCTCGCCGTGCTGGTCGGTGTACGTCTTGAGGGTGGTGACGAACCGTCCCGGGCCGAGGCCGGTCCGCTTCCTGGCCGAGACCGACTCGACGGTCTCCCGCACGGCGACGTGGTCGCCCGGCGTCAGCTCCCGCAGGAAGGTGAACTCGGAGTCGGTGGCCACCACGGATGTGTAGCCCCCCTCGTCGAGGAGGGCGACCAGTTCGTCGAAGGCGCTCGGGCCGCCGGGTGGCGCGGCGACGGTGGCCGCGTAGCCGCGCATCGTCCAGGCCTGGACCATCGACGCGGGTGCCACCACCCCGTCGCGGCCGGTGGCGCGGGCCGCCGCGTCGTCGGTGTACACCGGGTTGGTGTCGCCCATGGCCTCGGCCCAGTGCCGGATCATCGGCTGGTTGACCGGGTCCTGGGCCGGGGTGGGGGCGCGCAGTTCGCGCCCGGTGAAGGCCTGCAGCCGCTCCTCGTACCCCGGTCCGTGCCCGCCGTGCCCGGTCATGCGCCACGCCCCTTGCGCGGCAGTCCGAGTCCCTGGGTCGCGACCATGTCGCGCAGGATCTCGTTGACGCCGCCGCCGAAGGTGTTCACGATGCCCTGCCGGGAGAGCTGTTCGACCTGCCCGGCGAGGACCGCGCCGGGCGATTCGGGCCGGATGCGCCCGGCCGCGCCGAGGATCTGGGTCAGTCCGCGCTGGACGTCGATGTGGGTCTCGGTGCCGTACGCCTTGGCGGCGCCCGCGTCTGCGCCGGTCAGCGTGGCACGGGCGACGGCCGCGGTCATCTTCCAGTTCATCAGCCGCATCGCCTCCAGCCGGGCGTACGTGCGGGCGAACTCCTGCCGTACCCAGGGCACTTCGGCCGTGCCGTTCTCCCGGGCCCAGTCCAGGACCCGTTCCCAGAGCTGGATCATGCGGCCGCCGAGGGCGGCGAGACCGATGCGTTCGTGGTTGAGCTGCGCGGTGATCAGCCGCCAGCCGCCGTCCACCTCACCGACCACGTCGGTGGCCGGGACCCGGATGTCGCTGTAGTACGTCGCGGTGACGGCCATCCCGCCGACGGTGCGGATGGGGCTCCAGGAGAAGCCGGCGTCGGTGGTCGGCACGATCAGGATGGAGATGCCCCGGTGCTTGGGGGCGTCCGGGTCGGTGCGGGCGGCGAGCCATACGTAGTCGGCGGTGTTGGCGCCGCTGGTGAAGATCTTGCTGCCGTTGACGAGGTAGGTGTCGCCGTCCCTGACCGCCCGGGTGGTCAGGGAGGCGAGGTCGGTGCCGGCGGCGGGCTCGGTGTAGCCGATCGCGAACACGATGTCGCCGGAGAGGATGCCGGGCAGGAACCGCTTGCGGTGCTCCGCGGAGCCGTGGGCCATGAGGGTCGGGCCGACCGTGTTGACCGTGACGAACGGGAAGGGCAGGCCCGCCCGTTGGACCTCGTCGAAGAAGACGTACTGGTCCTCGGCGGGCCGGCCCTGCCCGCCGTACTCGGTGGGCCAGCCGATCCCCAGCCAGCCGTCCGAGCCGAGCCGTTTGACGACCTCGCGGAAGCGGTCGCCGCCCACGCCCTCCTCGCCGGTACGACGGCGTTCGTCCTCGGGCATCAGACCCGAGAAGTACGCCCGCAGTTCCCGCCGCAGCTCCTGGTGCGCGGCGCTCTCGCGCAGTTGCATGTGTGGTTCTCCTTGGATGTCGCCGCCGGGGCGGTCGGGCGGGGCGCGGACGGACGGGTGGCGCGCGTCAGGGCAGGAAGCGTGCGCGCCCGTTGGCCAGGAACTCCCCGCGCAGCAGGGCCTTCTCGTCGTCGTTCATCAGGGTGTACGCGGGCTCGCCCCGGCCCGCCCAGCGGTACACCGGGTCGTCCGTGCGCCAGCCCTCGAGCTGCATCTCCTTCTTGCGCAGCTTGTTGGAGCCGGTGGTGGGCAGGGCGTGCGAGACGCGGACGAAGCGGGGGGCGCCCTTGCTTCCCAGGTCCTCCTGGCGGGCCAGGAAGGCGGGCAGGTCCAGGTCCTCGAAGCGGGTTCCCTCGGCGATCTCGACGGCGGCCATGACCTGGTCGCCGGAGCGCGGGTCGGCCACGCCGAAGACCCCGGCGGCGACGACGCCCCGGTGCCTGCGCAGGACGCGTTCGGTGAGGAGGGCGGAGGTGTTCTCGCCGTCGACCCGTATCCAGTCGCCGGAACGTCCCGCGAAGTAGAAGTAGCCGGCCTCGTCGACGTATCCGAGGTCGCCGGTCCAGTACCAGCCGTGCCGGACGCGTTCGGCGTTCGCCGCCTCGTTGTTGTAGTAGCCCTCGAAGCGGGCGGCGCCCTCGGTGTCGACGATCTCCCCGACGGCCTCCTCCGGGTTGCGGACGCGCCCGTAGGAGTCGAGTTCCGCGGGCGGGCAGGTCGCCCGGGTCGTGGGGTGGACGATCCGGACGCCGGGCCGGGCCGGGATACCCAGCGCGCCGGTGGGTGCCTCGGGGGCCCGCCTGAGCATGCCGCTGCCCTCGCTGGAGCCGTATCCCTCGACGAGCCGGCAGCCGAAGCGCCGCAGGAACAGGGCCGCGTCCTCGGGGGACGCCTCGGTGCCGAAGGCGTGGGTGAGCAGGTTGTCGGCGTCCTGTCCGGTCTCGGGGCGGGCCAGGATGTAGCCGATCGCCTTGCCGACGTAGGTGAAGTAGGTGGCCCCGAAGTGGCGGACGTCGGGGAGGAATCCGGACGCGGAGAACTTGCGGGTCAGGGCGATGGTGGCGCCCGCGGTGAGGGCGGGGGCCCACAGGGCCATCAGCGCGTTGCCGTGGAACAGCGGCATCGGGCAGTAGCAGGTGTCGGCGCGGGTGATGTCGTACTTGGCGCAGTTGGAGGCGCCGAGGGCGGCGAGCCGGCCCTGGGAGCAGATCGCCGCTTTCGACGCGCCGGTGGTGCCGGAGGTGAGGAGCAGCAGCATCCGGGTGGTGGCGGTGACATCGGGGGCGCGTGCGGGCCGGACCGTGTCCGTGTGGGCGGCGAGGCCGGTGGCGTACTCCGGTGTGTCGAGGACGAGGAAGCGGTCGCGGTCCACTCCGATGTCCAGACCGTCCAGCAGCGCGGCGCCCGCCCGGTCGGTGACGATCACCTGGCAGTCGGTGTGCCGTACCTCCCGGGCGAGTTCGGCGCCGCGCCGGGTGGGGTTGATGCCGACGACGGCCGCGCCCGCGAGGGCGGCGGCGCCGAGCCAGAAGACGTACTCGGGCTCGTTGTCCAGGAGTACGCCGATGTGGAACGGCCCGTCGGTGCGCAGCTCCTCGGCCCAGGCGGCGCGGGCCGCGCTCTCCTGGACCACCTCGTCCCAGGTCCAGGTGCGTTCACGGGTCAGCAGCCCCGGGCGGTGGTCCCCGGACCGGGCGAGCAGCAGGTCGGCAATGGTCTCGTGTGGCAACGTCGGTCCCTCTCACCCGGTGCCCGGGTCTGCCGGTGTCGGTACGCGGACGGGTCGCGTCGGGTACGCCTCGTGGATGGTCGTGGCGTCCGCGGTGGGGGCGGGGTCGCGGTCCGCGCCGCGCCGGTGGCGACGCTAGCCGCGGTCGGGACGGCCCGGCCGGGACGATCCCGCTGAACGGGAGAGGGGCCCTTGGAAGGGCCGGAGGCGGGACCGGAATCAGGGCCGGGGCCGCAGCAGACGGCCGGGGAGGCAGCCCACTCCCCCGGCCGTCTCCCCCGCGGGTCAGCCGAAGTTGGCCTGGCCGCCGTCGAGCGGCACCGTGGCGCCCGTCAGATAGCGGGCGTCGGGGCCGCACAGCATCGCGACCGCGCGCCCGATGTCCTGCTCGCAGTCGCCGACGTACCCCAGCGGTATGGACGCGCAGAACTCGGCGGCCTCCTCCGGGTGGGCGTCCTGCCAGCCGGCGTAGGCGGGCGAGGTCGCGTGCGGGGCGATGGCGTTGACCCGGATTCCGTCGCGGCCCCATTCGTTGGCGGCGGCCCGGGTCAGGGAGCGCAGCGCGGACTTGGCGGCCGCGTACGCGCCGTAGGTGCTCAGGTCCCAGCGGACCATGGCGGAGGTGACCAGGTTGATGATCACTCCCCCGCCGTCGCGCTTCAGGTGCGGGTGGGCGGCCTTCATGAAGGCGAACGCAGCGAACGGGCCGCTGTCGAAGCCCTCGCGGAACTGTTCGTCGCTCAGCGACAGCAGCGGCCCGTAGCAGCCGGTGTAGGCGTTGTTGACCAGGATGTCGATCCGGCCGAAGCGTTCGGCGACGTCCTCCACCACGGCGGGGATCCGTTCCGTGTCCCGTACGTCGAGGACGAACGGCTCCGCCTCCGCACCCCGTTCGCGCAGCATCGCGCACGTGGCTTCCAGCTTCGCCGCGGTCCGGCCGAGGACGGCGACGGATGCTCCGTCGGAGGCGAGGGCGAGCGCGATGCCCTGGCCCACGCCCTGGCCGGCCCCGCTGATGACCGCCACTCTTCCGTCGAGGTTTCGCATGGGCTCCACTCCCTCAACTGGGCCGGGGGAGATGCTTGTTGATGAACAGTCCGGTCACGGTGACGCAGCTGCGGCCGCCGGCGGAGATCTCCCCGGCCGTGCGGATCCGTGAACCGTCCACCGAGATCTGGCGCCCGGTGACCGTCAGGGGTTCGAACAGCGGGGTGGGCCGCAGGTAGCGCAGGGTCAGCTCCGCGGTCATCCCGGAGGGGCCGGCCCAGTGGTTGGCCACTCCCAGGGTGTGGTCGAGGAGCAGGGCGGAGACGCCGCCGTGCACATGGCCGGGCGGGCCCTGGTAGGGGAGGTCGAGCGTCACGACGCCCTCGACGGAGCCGTCGTCCTTGCCGCGCAGGTGCAGCGGCGGGGCGAGGGCGTTCTCCGGGCCGGTGACGGGGTCGTGCCGGGTGACGCCCTCGCCGCGCCACATCTCGGCGAGGCGGTCCTCGACGGAGGGGGCCTTCTCGGTGAGTCCGTCGGCGACGGCGTCGAGTTGAGCGGCTATGGCGTCCATGTCGGCGCCGGACCGGTCGCCGGCGCGGAGCAGGGCGGCGACCACCCGGCGGGCCGCGGCGACGGCGGCGTCGACGCCGTCCTTGTGCGGTTCGGCGACCAGTCTGGGGCCGGTCGCGGGTGCGGTGGTGTCGTGCGGGGGGACGTTCATGAGGTCACCGTCGCCGTCGCGTGGGTGAGCACGGGCGCGCCGTCGCGTTCGGGGCAGGCCGCGTGCAGCACGAGCCGCCCGGTGCCGTCGTCCGCCGGTGCGTCGTGCCATACGGAGGTCACCAGGGTCTCCCCGGGAACGAGGGGGCCGGCGAAGCGCACGGTGAGCCCGGTGAGCCGGGTGACGTCACCGTCGAGCACTCCGTCGACGAGGGCCTTGCAGACCAGTCCGTAGGAGGCGAGCCCGTGCAGGATCGGCCGGTCGAACCCGGCGGCCCGCGCGAACGCGGGGTCGGCGTGCAGCGGGTTGAGATCTCCGTTGAGCCGGTACCACAAAGCCTGTTGAGGTGTGGTGGCGCTGGTGAGGACGGAGTCGGCGGGCCGGTCCGGCGCCCTCCAGTGCTCCTCCGGTCCCGGCTCTCCGCCGAAGCCGCCCTCGCCGCGCGCCCAGATCCGGGTGGTGGTGGTCCACAGCGGCTCGCCGTCGGCGTCGGTGGCCGCGGACTCCAGGACGACGAGCGCGGCCGTGCCCTTGTCCCGGATCTCGGCGACCCGAGAGCGGAGGGTGGCGGTGCCCGATGCCGGGAGCGGCCGGTGGACCTGGAGTCCCTGGCCCGCGTGGAGCAGGGCCCGCAGGTCGATGTCGATGCCGGGCAGGTGGAGGCCCGGTGCGGCCTCCTCGCCGCAGGAGATCCCGGAGCCGGCCACCACCGCGAAGGTCGGCAGCACGGCGAGAGCCTTCTCGAAGGTCAGGTGCAGCTCGGGTCCGGTGGCGGCGTCGGCGCCCGCGCCGAGGCTCAGGTGGTAGAGGAGTACGTCGCGGGTGGTCCAGCGGATCTCGCGGACGGACGGGTCCGCGGTCAGCGCCTTCTCTCGGTCGATGGGCATGTCAGCCTTTCTCGGTGGGCTCGGGGTCGCGGGGCAGGCCGAGGATGCGCTCGCCGATGATGTTCAGCTGGATCTCCGTCGTACCGCCCGCGATGGACAGGCAGCGGGCGTTGAGGAACTGCCAGGTGGCGTCGAGGCGTTCGCCCTCGCCGGTCAGTGCGGCGGAGCCCTGCCAGTCCACGCAGGTCTCCCAGACCCCCTGCTGGTGTTCGACGCCGAGCAGTTTGGCGACGGACGCCTCGGCTCCCGGCTGCTGGCCGGAGACGGTGCGCAGGGTGGTGCGCAGGGCGAGGACGGCACCGGACTGCGCGTCGCAGAGGTGGCCGCCGAGGGTGGTGAGCTGTTCGTCGTCGAGGCCGTCGGAGGCGGCGGCGATCTCCAGCAGCGCCTCCGCGCCGGAGCCGACCGAGTCGTGGGACAGGGCGACGCGTTCGTTGGCGAGGGTGGTGCGGGCGAGCTTCCAGCCGTCGCCCGGGGAGCCGACGAGCAGCTCGTCGGGGATGAACACCTCGTCGAGGAACACCTCGTTGAACTCGGCGTCGCCGGTGATCTGCCGCAGCGGCCGGATGTCGAGGCCGGGGCTCGTCATGTCGAGGAGGAAGTAGGAGATCCCCTTGTGCTTGGGCGCGTCGCTGTCGGTACGGGCGAGCAGGACGCCCCAGTGGGCGTCACGGGCCATGGACGTCCACACCTTCTGGCCGGTGACGCGCCAGCCGCCGTCCGTCTTCTCGGCGCGGGTGGTGAGTCCGGCGAGGTCGGAGCCCGCGCCCGGCTCGCTGAACAGCTGGCACCAGACGATGCCGCCGCGCAGGCTCGGCCCGAGGAAACGCTCCTGCTGGGCCGGGTCGCCGTGGGCGATGATTGTGGGCACCACCCAGCCGCCGATGATCATGTCGACGGGGGTGAGGTCCGCGGCCCGGAGCTCCTCGGCGATGACGAGCTGCGTCACCGGGTCGGCGCCCTTGCCCCAGGGGGCCGGGAGATGGGGGGCGGTGTAGCCGTGGTCCGCGAGGTGGCCGAGGCGCTCCCTGCCGTCCAGGGCGGCGGCCGGCCGCAGTTCGGCGCGGATGTCCTCGCGTACGGCTTCGGCCTCCGCGGGCAGCTCCACGCCGAGTGTGCGGCGGGTGCCTTCCAGGGTGAGGCGGGCGACCCGGCGGCGCCAGGCGGCGGACGGGCCGAGGACGATCCGGAGGGTCTGGGCGCGGCGCAGCGCGAGGTGCGCGTCGTGCTCCCAGGTGAAGCCGATGCCGCCGAGTACCTGGATGCAGTCCTTGGCCACGGAGAACGCGGCGTCGACGCCGGCCGCTCCGGCGACGGCGGCGGCCAGCGAGGCCTCACGGGCGTCTCCCACGCCGCCGGGGGCTGTCGCGCGGGCGGCGTCCCAGGCGCAGGCACGGGCCTGTTCGGCCTGTGCGAGCATCCGGGCGCAGCGGTGCTTGACGCCCTGGAACTGGCCGATGCGGCGGCCGAACTGCTCCCGGACCCGGGCGTACTGTGCGGCGGTGGTCACGCAGCGGTCCGCGAGGCCGGAGGACTCGGCGGCGAACAGCGTCGCGGCGAGGTCCCGGGGCCGCTGGGGATCGAGGTCGAGCAGATCGGCGGCCGGCACCGGGACCGACCGTGCGGTCACCCGGGACGAGCGGCGGGTGAGGTCGTGGCTGCGGACGTCGGTGGTCTCCACGGCGGCGCGGGGCAGGACCAGCCAGGTGGTGCGGCCGTTGTCGGAGGCGGGCAGGACGAACACGTCGGCGAGGTGCCCGCCGATGACGAGGTCGGACGTTCCGGTGACGGTGGCCGTGCCGTCGGCGGCGCGCGCCAGGACGAGGGTGCCGGGGGCGAGTCCGACCGCGCCGAGGGTGGTGCCGGCGGCGAGCGGGGCGAGGTACTGGCGGTGTCCGGCCGCGTGCAGGACGGCAGAGGCGAGCGTCGTCGGGAGGTAGGGGCCGGGGGCTGTCGCGCGGCCCAGTTCCTCGGTGACGACGGCGAGTTCGACGAGTCCGTAGCCGGCGCCGCCCACCTCCTCCGGCAGGTGCAGCCCGAGCAGTCCCTGTTCGGCTAGGCCGCTCCAGCAGGCGGGGACGGTCTCCTTGTCGGCGTCGGCCGCCGCGCGGAGGGTGTCCTGCGTGATGTGCCGGTTCGCGAAGGCGCGTACGGCGTCGCGCAGGTCGCGGTGTTCCTGGGTGAGTCCGATGGTCATGGCGCGCCCCCTCAGATGCGTTCGATGACGGTGGCGGTCGCGTGCGCTCCACCGGCGCACATGGTGATCAGGGCGGTGGCCTTCCCGGTCCGTTCCAGTTCGTGCAGGGCCTGGGTGAGAAGCCGGGCGCCGGTGGAGCCGACGGCGTGACCGAGCGCGATGGCGCCGCCGTTGACGTTGACCTTGTCCAGATCGGCCCGGTGGACCTGTGCCCAGGACAGGACGACGGAGGCGAAGGCCTCGTTGATCTCGACGAGGTCGATGTCGGCGAGGGTCATCCCGGCGGTGCGCAGGACGCGTTCGGTCGCGGCGACGGGCCCGTCGAGGTGGTAGTACGGGTCGGAGCCGACCATGGCGGAGGCCACGATGCGGGCGCGGGGGCGGAGTCCCTCGCGGGCGGCGCGCTCCCGGCTCATGAGCAGGACGGCGGCGGCGCCGTCGCTGATCTGGGAGGAGTTCCCGGCGGTGTGGATGCCGTCGGGGAGGACCGGGCGGAGAGCGGCCAGGGCCTCGGCGGTGGTGTCCCGCAGCCCCTGGTCGCGGGTGACCGTCGCGGTCTCGCCGGTGGGCCCCCCGGGGCCGGCGACCGGGGCCTGGATCGGGATGATCTGGCGGTCGAAGCGCCCTTCGGCCCAGGCGCGGGCGGCCTTCTGCTGGGAGGCGAGGCCGAGGGCGTCCGCGTCGGCCCTGGTGATGCCCCGGTTGCGGGCGATGCGTTCGGCGGCCGTGAACTGGTCGGGCATGTCCAGGGACCAGCTGTCCGGTACCGGGGAGCCGTTGTCGGGGGTGAGCGCGGCGCCGAGGAAGACGCGGCTCATGGACTCGACGCCGCAGCCGATGCCGGTCTCGATGGCGCCGGCGGCGATCAGGCCCGCGACCAGGTGCACGGCCTGCTGGGACGATCCGCAGGCACAGTCGACGGTGGTGCACGCGGTGGTGTGCGGGAGTCCGCTGTGCAGCCAGGCGTTGCGGGTGACGTTGTTGGACTGTTCGCCGGCCTGGGTGACACAGCCGCCGATGACCTGCTCCACGGTGCCGGGCGCGATGCCCGCCCGCTCCACCAGGCCCTTCTGGGCGAGCCCGAGGAGTTCCGCCGGATGGAGTCCGGACAGGACACCGCGGCGCCGGCCGACCGGCGTCCGTGCGGCTTCGACGATGACGGCCTCGGTCATGGCTCTCCGTAGGGGTGAGGGGCCCGTGGGGGCCGGGACACTGATGAAGGAAAACTAGAATTTGTTCTCGAAATAGGCAAGGGCCAGTCCCGCTCAGTGGCCCGGCCCACCTGGCCGCGTCCCGCGCGGCGAAGGCGATCACCCCGGCGCCGCCGCGGCCGTCTCCCTCAGCCCCACGCACGACAGGTCGACGGCGAACACGGCCGCCCCCTCGGACACCAGGTGGCCCGCCCGATGCCCGGCCCCGCCCCGGTGAGCAGGACTTTCACACCGTCGAAACGGTTCATCTCTGCCCCCTCCGCCGTACATACCGATGAACGGGGCGGCGGATGGTACCCGCGGTCGCCGGGGCGGCACGGCCGTGGTCCCACGGACCGGGACCGGGGTGCGCCGGGTCCCCGGAGCGCCGGTACCGGTCAGTGGGACTCCCCCGCCCGCACGCCGGGGTACGCGCCTAGCGTCCGGACCCCGGAGACCAAGCGGCGTAAAGGGGATGAGAGCAACGTGAGCGCAGTCGAGTCGGCACACGACGACGTCAGGGACATCGAAGCCACCGCGGCACCCACGCGTTTCGCGCGCGGCTGGCACTGCCTGGGCCTCGCGGAGAAGTTCAAGGACGGCAAACCGCACGCGGTCCGGGCCTTCGGCCAGAAGCTCGTGGTGTTCCAGGCGGGCGACGGCACGCTCAGCGTCCTGGACGCCTACTGCCGCCACATGGGCGGCGATCTCTCGCAGGGCACCGTCAAGGGCGACGAGGTCGCCTGCCCGTTCCACGACTGGCGGTGGGGCGGCGACGGCCGCTGCAAGCGGATCCCGTACGCCAAGCGGGTTCCGCTGCGGGCCCGCACGGCGGCCTGGACGACGCTCGACCAGGACGGCATGCTCTTCGTCTGGAACGACCCGGAGGGCAATCCCCCGCCCGCCGACGTGACCATCCCCCGAATAGAGGGGGCGACGAGCGACGAGTGGACCGACTGGCTCTGGTACGAGACCGTCATCGACGCCAACTGCCGCGAAGTCGTCGACAACGTGGTGGACATGGCCCACTTCTTCTACGTCCACTACTCCTTCCCGACGTACTTCAGGAACGTCTTCGAGGGCCACACGGCCACCCAGCACATGCGCGCCACCGGCCGCCCCGACGCCCGCCCCCAGGAACAGGACGACAGGCCGAAGACCACCGGCAGCAACTCGGTCGCCTCCTACCACGGCCCGTCGTTCATGATCGACGACCTCACCTACCACTACGAGACCGGTGACACGCAGTCGGTACTGATCAACTGCCACTACCCCGTCGACGCGAACCGGTTCGTGCTCCAGTACGGGATCATCGTGAAGCGCTCCCCGACCGCGGCCGGCGACGCCGCCGATGAACTCGCCTCCGGTATGGGGCAGTTCATCAAGCTCGGCTTCGAGCAGGACATCCAGATCTGGCAGAACAAGACCAGGATCGACAACCCCCTGCTCTGCGAGGAGGACGGCCCGGTCTACCAACTGCGGCGCTGGTACGAGCAGTTCTACGTGGACGTGGCCGACGTGAAGCCGGAGATGACCGACCGCTTCGAGTTCGAGCTGGACACCACACGGCCGGTCGAGGCGTGGCAGAGGGAGGTCGAGGGGAACCTCGCCCGCAAGGCCGCCGCCACCGAGGGCTGGCCGGCCTGATGCGGGTCGACAACCGCCTCGCCGACGGGGCACCGATGCGGTCGCTGGCCTGTGAACGGTGCGCGGCGCAGGTCCTGGTGCGCAAAAGCAGCTGGCAGCAGACGAGTGTGCAGTGGGACGGCCGGTCCCTGGCGCTCTGCGCGGAGCGCGATCCGGCCGACGGCTCCTTCGAGGGCTGCGGGTCGCTGCGCGACACGATCCGCGAGGCCGCGCTGCGGGGCACGATCGAGCTCGCGGACGGGGCCGGCTCCGCCACCGCCGCCCGCTGATCAACGCCGACGCACGCCGGCCCGGCCCCGGCCATTCGGACCGGGCCGGGGCGGCGTGCACGGCTGTCGCGCCCCGCCGGTCCTGAAGCAGCCCCGTCGACACACGCGTGCCGGGCATCGCGCGTCCCGGACTCGACCGGATCCGCCTCCACCGCAGCGTCGTTCACGCTGCGGTGGAGGCGGTTCCGACGTGGAACCCCGGTCCATGGCTCAGGGGCACCCGACAGCCTCTCGGGCCGGCACATCGGCCTCGCCGCCGTGGCATCCGGCCGTCGCGGCGCGGCCGTCGTGTCGACCGGGCGGTCCTCAGGTGGCCTTGCCCGGCGGGGTGAAGGCGGCCAGTGGCTCGGAGCCGGACCAGTCGTGGCCCCAGTAGCTGTCGGCGGTGATCTCCTCTGCGGTGTAGTGCCTCTCGTCGACGCGCATCCCGTCGCAGCCGTACTCGATGTCCCAGCCGCCGGGCGCGCGTACGTAGAACGACACCATCTTGTCGTTGGTGTGCCGGCCCAGCGTGGAGGAGAGGGAGAATCCCCGTCTGCCCACGTTGTCGAGGGCGCGGCCGACCGCGTCCAGGCTGTCGACCTCGACCATCAGGTGCACCAGTCCGGGTTCCTCGCCGTGCGGGGCGGGGCAGACGGCGAGGCTGTGGTGGCGTTCGTTGACGCCCATGAAGCGCACCCGGCGGGGCGGGGCCTCGGGCGACCGGCCGCTGAGCCGGATTCCGCCGCGCGGCAGGAAGCCGAGCACCTCGGTGTAGAAGGCGACGGTCTCGTCCGCGCAGGTGGTGGGCAGCACGACGTGCCCCATCCCCTGGCCGCCGGTGACGAACCGCTGGCCGAACCCGGTCAGTACGGGGCTGTGGTCGAGGATCGGGGCGAAGTACACCTCGACGGGCACTCCGGCCGGGTCGTCGAAGACGATGCCCTCCTCCACGCCCCGGTCGTCGGCCTCCTTCGCGGAGAGCGGCTTCACCGCCGTGCCGGAGGCCTCGACAGCGCGGCCGACGGCGGCGAGCGCGAACTGGTCCCGCACCTCCCAGCCGACGGACAGCACCCGGTCGCTGTCGCCGGGCAGGACGACGAGGCGGGCGCGGCGCTCGTCCATGCGCAGGTAGAGCCCGTCGGGGTCCGGCCCCGAGCCCTCGGCGAAGCCGAGGGCCTCCACGGTGAGTTCGCGCCAGCGGTCGATGTCACGTGTCTGGACCCGGAGGTATCCGAGTCCGCGGATCTGCGTCATGTGCGTTCCTCTCTGGTCCCGCTGCGAACAGAAGGTTTCTAGATCATCGAGCGCATCGGCCCGTGCGGCGGCTCGATGCCGATCTCCGTGAGCGCCGAGGCGTGGAAGACGGAGCCCGGTACGTGGATGGCGTGCGCGAGACCGGTGTGCGCGTCGCGCCAGAACCGCTGGATCGGGTTGTCCAGCCGCATCGCGTTGCCGCCGGAGCGGGCGACGATCTCGTCCACCGCGCGGACCGCCCGCCAGGCGGCCGCCGCCTGGGTGCGCCGGCCGACGGCCCGTCGCTCGAAGCCGATCTCCCGGCCGGCCGCCACCGTGTCGTACATCTGGCAGACGTTGTCCAGGAGCGCCGAGCGGGAGGCCGCGATCTCGGCCGCCGCGTCGCTGACGGCGTACAGGACGTACGGGTCGTCCCGCACGGCCTGGCCGGTGATCTGCACCCGGTCGCGCTGGTAGTCGAGGTGGTGGGCGAGGGCGCCCTCGCAGATGCCGATCACGGCGGCGGTGATGCCGAGCGGGAACGCGGCGGAGAACGGCAGCCGGTAGGCGGGGTTGGCCAGCCCCGACTCGGCGGCCAGGGACCCGTCCACGACCTTGGCGTACTCGATGACGCGGTGGGCGGGTACGAAGGCGTCCTTGACGATGACGTCCTTGCTGCCGGTGCCGCGCAGCCCGACCACGTCCCACGAGTCGTCGACGATCTCGTAGTCGGCGCGCGGCAGGATGACGTGCACGGACTGCGGGGGGTTGATCCGGTTGCCGTCGCTGTCGGCGAGGAAACCGCCGAGGAAGATCCACCGGCAGTGGTCGGTGCCGGAGGAGAACTGCCAGCGGCCGTTGAAGACGTGGCCGCCGTCGACGGGCCTGAGCAGGCCCATCGGTGCGTACGGGGAGGCGATCCAGGTGTCGGGGTCCTCGCCCCAGACCTCCTCCTGGACCCGGGGGTCGGCCATCGCCATCTCCCACGGGTGGACGCCGACGACGCCCGCGACCCAGCCGGTGGCCCCGTCCAGGGAGGCGATCCTCATGACGGTCTCGGCGAACTCGCGCGGGTGCAGTTCGAGGCCGCCGTGGGCCTTGGGCTGGAGCATGCGGATAGCGCCGACCTCGCGCAGGATCTTCGCCGCCTGGTCGTCGAGCCTGCCGAGCGCCTCATTGGCGGGGCCGAGCGCGCGGATCTCGTCGGCGCGGGCTTCGACGGCGTCAAGTACCGGATTGGACATGGCTGTTCTCACTTCCCCGGGGTGTTCTGGGCGTCGGCCGTGGCCCGGTTCCTCGCCGCGAGGGCGACCGCGATCTCGATGAGCTGGTCCTCCTGGCCGCCGACGAGCTTGCGGCGGCCGGCTTCCATCAGGATCTCGGCGCCGGACACCTGGTAGGTCTCGGCCTGACGGGCGGCGTGCTTAAGGAAGCTGGAGTACACACCCGCGTAGCCCATCGTCAGGGACAGCCGGTCGAGCAGGCACTCGCCGTCCATGACGGGCCGCACCACGTCCTCGGCCGCGTCGATGATCTTCAGTACGTCGATGCCGGTACGGATGCCCAGTTTCTCGGCGACGGCCGCGAACCCCTCGACGGGGGTGTTGCCCGCGCCCGCCCCGAAGCGACGGGTCGATCCGTCGATCTGAAGGGCCCCGGCGCGTACCGCGAGGACCGAGTTGGCGACGCCGAGGCCGAGGTTCTCGTGGCCGTGGAAGCCGACCTGGGCGTCGTCGCCGAGTTCGGCGACCAGGGCGGCGACACGGTCGCTGGTCTGCTCCATGATGAGGGCACCCGCGGAGTCGACGACGTAGACGCACTGGCAGCCGGCGTCGGCCATGATGCGGGCCTGCCGGGCCAGTTCCCCGGGCGGTTGGCTGTGCGACATCATCAGGAAGCCGACGGTCTCCAGGCCGAGTTCGCGGGCCAGCCCGAAGTGCTGGACGGCGATGTCCGCCTCGGTGCAGTGGGTGGCGATGCGGCAGATCGCGGCGCCGTTGTCGGCGGCCTCGCGGATGTCGTCCTGGAGACCGAGACCGGGCAGCATCAGGAAGGCGATCTTCGCCCGGCGGGCGGTCTTCACCGCGGCCTTGATCAGCTCCTGTTCGGGGGTGTGGCTGAAGCCGTAGTTGAAGGAGGACCCGCCGAGGCCGTCGCCGTGGGTGACCTCGATGACGGGGACGCCCGCGTCGTCGAGGGCGGCGACGACGGAGGTGACGTGGTCGACGGTGAACTGGTGCTGCTTTGCATGTGATCCGTCCCTGAGGGACGAGTCGGTGACCCGGATGTCCAGGTCGGAGCTGTAGGGCATGGCTCGTGTACTCCTCGGTGTGCGGCGGTCAGGCACCGGCGCGGCGGGCGGTGATCCGCTGGGCGAAGCCCTCGCCGACCCTGGTGGCGGCGGCGGTCATGATGTCGAGGTTTCCGGAGTACGGCGGCAGGAAGTCGCCCGCGCCCTCCACCTCGATGAACACCGCGACCCGGGCGAACCCGCCGCTGACCGCGGTCGGTTCGTCGAACTGCGGCTCTGCGCGCAGCCGGTAGCCGGGTACGTACGCGGCGACTCGGGCGACGGTCTCGCGGATCGACGTGGTGACGGCGTCCCGGTCGGCGTCGGCGGGGACGGCGCAGAAGACGGTGTCCTGCATCAGCATCGGCGGCTCGGCCGGGTTGAGGATGATGATGGCCTTGCCCTTGGCGGCGCCGCCGATCGTCTCGATGCCCCGGCTGGTGGTGAGCGTGAACTCGTCGATGTTGGCGCGGGTACCGGGCCCTGCGGACGGCGAGGCGACGCTCGCGACGATCTCCGCGTAGGCGACCTCGGTGACCCGGGAGACGGCGTGCACGATCGGGATGGTGGCCTGTCCCCCACAGGTGATGAGGGAGACGTTCGGCGCGTCGAGGTGGTCGCCGAGGTTGACGGCGGGCACGACCGCCGGGCCGATCGCGGCGGGGGTCAGGTCGATGGCCTGGATGCCGAGTCCGGCGTACTTGGGCGCGTTGGCCCGGTGGACGTACGCGGACGTGGCCTCGAAGACCAGGTCCGGCCGCTCCTCGCCGGCCAGCAGGGCGTCGACGCCGTCGGCGCTCGTGTGCAGGCCGTGGTCGGCGGCGCGCTTGAGGCCGGGGCTCTGTTCGTCGATGCCGATCATCCAGCGCGGCTCGATGTCCCGCGAGCGCAGGAGTTTGTACATCAGGTCGGTGCCGATGTTGCCGGATCCGACGATCGCGGCGGTCGCCTTGGTCACGGTTCGAACCTCATCCGGGTCGAGTGGGAACGGGGAACAGATGCGGGAGGGGGTGGCTCAGCCGTCGTAGGTGGCCTTCAGCCGGTCGCTGAGCGGGCGCGCCTGGCAGGCGAGGATCAGGCCGTCGGCGAGGTCGGTCGCGTCGAGGACCTCGTTGCGTTCCATGGCCACCTCGCCCTCGGTGAGGAGGCAGGCGCAGGCGCTGCAGTTGCCCTCCCGGCAGGAGTACGGCGCGTCCAGTCCGGCGGCGAGCAGTACGTCGAGCAGCGGGGTGTCCCGCGGCCATCGGACGGTGTGGCGCACTCCGTCCAGCTCCACCTCCGCCGTGCCGGCGGGCCCGGCCCCCTCCGGCTCCGGCGCGGGCCCGCGTTCCGCGAACGGGTCGCCGGTCAGTGAGGTGAAGCGCTCCACGGTGATCCGGTCCGGTGGTACTCCCAGCCCGGTGAGCGCTCCGGTCGCCAGGTCCATGAAGGGGCCGGGCCCGCAGACGAAGGCCGGGCGCCCGGCGTAGGGGCTGGCGAGGGCTCGCAGGCCGGATGCGGTGGGCCGGCCCTGGACGGACTCCAGCCAGTGCAGGACGGTGAGCCGGTCGCCGTACTCCTCGGCCAGCGCGGCCAGTTCGTCGCGGAAGATGACGGACCGCTCGTCGCGGTTGGCGTAGAGGAGGGTGACCGCGCCCGTCCCGGCGTGCAGGGCGGAGACGAGGATCGACATCACCGGGGTGATGCCGCTGCCCGCGGCGCACAGCAGGAAGTCGCCGTCGAGCGAGTCGGGGGTGAAGGTGCCCGCGGGCCGCAGCACCTCCAGGGTGTCGCCCTCGGTGACGTGGTCGCAGATCCAGTGCGAGGCGTACCCCCCGACGGTGCGCTTGACGGTCACCTTCAGGTGCTCGTCGCGCGCCGGGGAGCTGCACAGCGAGTAGCAGCGGGCGGCTCCGCCGGGGCGCTCCGAGGGCACCCGGACGGTGAGGAACTGGCCGGGCCGGTACGTGAACCGGGCCCGTTCCCCGTCCGCGGGCTCCAGGACCAGCGAGTGCGCGTCGGCCGTCTCCCGGATCACCTGGACGACGCGCACGGTCAGCGGAGCGGGTCTCATGGCGCGCCCCCGGTGGTGCCGGCCCCGGCGGACGAGGCGGCGCGGGCGGCGGCCGCGTGCCGGGCCGCGATGTAGCCGAACACGATGGACGGGCCGATGGTGGCGCCCGGTCCCGCGTACTCGTTGGCCATCACGGACGCGGAGGTGTTGCCGGTGGCGTACAGCCCGGTGATGGCCGAACCGTCCTCGCGCAGGACCTGGCTGTGCTCGTCGCAGACGAGTCCGCCCTTGGTGCCGAGGTCGCCGACCTCGATCCGGATCGCGTAGTAGGGGGCCTTGACGATCTCGTCGAGGTTGGGGTTCTTCATCGTCGGGTCGCCGTAGTAGCGGTCGTAGGCGCTGTCGCCGCGCCCGAAGTCGGTGTCCCGGCCGGTCCGGGCGAAGCCGTTGAACCGTTCGACGGTCGCGGCGAGGGTGTCCGCGGGGACGCCGATACTCCGGGCGAGCGCGGCGATGCTGTCCGCGCGGTGCACGGTGCCGTTCTCGTAGAACGCCCTGGGGAACGGCATGCCGGGGAGGATCTGGGCGAACGGGTAGCGGGCGCGGGCCTTGGCGTCCATCACGAACCACGCGGGCGTGTGCCCGCCCTCGATCTGGTCGTGGACGAAGTTCACGTACGGCGAGGACTCGTTGGTGAAGCGCCGGCCGTCGCCGGAGACGATCACCGACGGGGGGATGCACCGCTCGGAGACCAGCGGGATCGTCGCACCGGACGGGTGGTGCACGGACGGCATCCACCAGGCGTCGTCCATGAAGTCGAGGGCGGCGCCGAGTTCCTTACCGGCGACGATGCCGTCGCCGACGTTCTCGACGGCTCCGGCGCTGTGGTTGTCCCGGCCGCCCTCCGGCAGGTACTTCTCGCGCATCTCCTGGTTGTGGTCGAAGCCGCCGGTGGCGAGGAGGACGCCGTGCCTGGCGCCGACCCGCACGGCGCCGCCGTCCCGTTCGACGACGACTCCGGTGACCCTGCCGCTCGGGTCGGTGACGAGCCCGGTCATCGGGCTGCGCAGCCACACGGGGACGCCGGCCTCCTTGAGGGCCATGCGCATCCGTGCGACGAGCGCCCGGCCGCCGGTCGCCATGTGGCGGCGGCGGACCGTGTTGGACGAGACGCGCCAGGCGGCGATCACGGAGGCCCAGCGGCCGCGCCAGGTCCGCTTGACCATGGCGAGGTCCCGGTAGTCCTTCGCGGTGATCCACAGTCCGAGCGGGCCCTTGAGGCTGTTGGGCCGCTGGTGCCTCTCGTCCTCGCCGAGCTTGCGGGTGTCGAAGGGCAGCGCCTCGACGGACCGGCCGAGCGGGCGGCCGCCCTCGTACTCGGGGTGGTAGTCGGCGTAGCCCTTGACCCAGAAGAAGCGCATCCAGCGGCTCCTGCCGAGCAGTTCCATCGCGGCCGGCCCCTGGTCGACGTAGGCGTCGAGGCGGGCGCCCGGTACCCGGTCACCGGTGAGCCGGTCGAGGTAGCGGCGCACGGAGGCCCGGCTGTCGTCGTGGCCCCTGGCCCGCAGGGTCGGGTTGTTGGGGATCCAGATGCCGCCGCCGGAGATCCCGGTCGTGCCGCCGTACATCGCGCCCTTCTCGACGACGACGGTGGTCAGGCCGCTGTCGGCCGCGGTCAGTGCGGCGGCCATGCCGCCCCCGCCGCTGCCGACCACGACGAAGTCGAACTCCTCGTCCCAGGCTTCCCGGGCCCCGGCGCTCACGCCGCGTCCTCACGGGTGAGGAAGGCGAGGACCGCGCTCTCCCAGGCGGCCTTCTGTTCGATCATCACCCAGTGCCCACAGTCGGGGAAGACGTGCAGTTCCGCGTCCGGAATGGTGCGCATCGGCAGGATCGACATGTCGACCGGGCTGACCCGGTCGTCGCGGCCCCAGGTGAGCAGGGTCTTCGCCCGGAGCCGGTGCAGCATGGCCCAGTACGGTGGCTCGTCGGACGCGGCGGCGTCGGCGGCCCGTGCGGCGAACGCCTCGCTGCCGTACATCAGCCGGGCACTGGCGAGCGTCTCCGGGTCGGTGGCCTGCGCCCACCGCTCCTCGATGAGTTCCTCGGTGACCAGGGACGGGTCGTGCACCATGGAGTTCAGCCAGCGGACCAGGCGTTCACGGGACGGTGCGTCGGTGAACTCCGTGAGCAGCTTGATGCCTTCGCCGGGCCCCGGGCTGAACAGATTCCGGCCGATGCCGCCGATCGTGACGAGGCGGCGCACCCGGTCCGGGTGGGCGAGGGCGAACCTGGTGCCGACGATGCCGCCCATGGAGTTGCCGACGATGTCGGTCTGCTGGAGGCCGAGCCCGTCCAGGAACCGGGTCACGGAGGCGGCGGCCGTCGCCATGGGGTGGCCGCCGGCCGGGTCGCTGACCCCGAATCCGGGGAACTCCAGGACGAGGCAGCGGAAGTGCCCCGCGAACGCGGCCAGGTTGTGCCGGTAGTTGCGCCAGCCCGTGACCCCGGGGCCGGATCCGTGCAACAGGAGCAGGGGCGGGCCCTCGCCGGCCTCGTGGTAGCGCAACACGCCCTGATCGGTCGTGAGCTCGCGCAATGTGGAGTCGTGGCTCAGCTCCGTCATCATCCCTGCCTCAATTGGCCTCGGTGTTCGGGTGGGTCCGGGCCGCCGCCGGCCCTGGGCGGCCGTGAGTGCCGCGTGAACAGTTCCTGGACGGTAGCCACGCCCCGCGGGAGGGCGCGGCGGCCGTCTCGGTCAGCGGGATGCGTACGGTCACGGGGCCGCCGACGGCCTCAAGGGCCCGGCGGCCGACGGCGTTCCACTGATCGGGAGCGCGTTCCCGGCGGGCGCGGCCGGTGTCCTAGCTTCGGCCCCCTGCCCGGTCCCGGGCACACCACCGCACCGTCCCCGTCGAGGTGAGTCCGATGACCGCAGAGTCCCTGTCCGCGACCGAGGCCTGTGAGGAGACCGAGCCGACACCCCTGCGGATGCGGCGCACCATGGGGACCTTCGCCTCGGGGGTCACGGTGGTGACGGGCATCGGCCGGGACGGTGAACCGGCCGGCTTCGCCTGCCAGTCGTTCGCGTCCGTGTCGCTCGAACCGGCCCTGGTGCTGTTCTGCGCCGACCACCGGGGGCGTACGTGGCCGAGGATCAGGGAGTCCGGCCGGTTCGCCGTGAACATCCTGGCCGAGGAACAGTCGGATCTCTGCGGCCGGTTCGGGTCGGCCCGGGGCCGCAAGTTCGAGGGGCTGGACTGGGAGGTGTCCCGCTGGGGAACGCCGTCGCTGCCCGGGGTCCTGACCCGGGTGCACGCCGATGTCCAGGACGTGCGCGGTGCGGGCGACCACGATGTGGTGGTGGGCCGGGTCCTCGCTCTGGAGACCGTCACCGACCAGCGGCCGATGCTCTTCTTCCGCGGCGGCTTCGGCGTCGGGGGCCCGGTGGCCGCGGTCCCCGACCCGTGGGGCTGGGGCGCCCCCTGGGGGTGAGGCGCCCCCCCTTCGTATACGGGCCCTCCTGCCGGTGGCCGCGGTCCGCCGGCAGGAGGCCGTCCGCGCTCTACTGCCAGTCGCCGTACTGTCCCGCGGCCAGCAGCCGGTCCATGGCCTGCGGGGACCAGGTCTCCTCCGGCACGGCCGCCGCGCGCCGCGCCCCCCTGACCGGCGCCTCCTGCTCGGGGAACAGTTCGCGGGACACCTGCCGGGCCGCGTCCACGACCAGCGGGGCAACCTTCTCCAGCGGGGACAGGGCGTCCCCCACCAGTGAGATCGCCGCGACCGGGCCCTCGGGGCCGCGCACGGCGGTGGCGACACAGGCGATGTCGGGGAAGCACTCGCCGCGTTCGAAGGCGAGGCCGTGACGGCGCCGGATGCGGTTGAGTTCCTGGTGGAGGGTGCCGAGGTCGGAGATGGTGTGCCGGGTCAGGCGGCCGATGGCACCGGCCGCCCTGGTCTCGACGTCCTCCGGTTCGAGCCAGGCCAGCATGGCCTTGCCGAGCGCGGTCGAGTGAGCGGGGGCCCGGCCGCCGACACGGGACGGGACCGCCGCGGCGAAGCGGCCGCCGACCTTGTCGAGGTAGTGCACTTCCGCACCGTCCAGGACGGCCAGATGGACGACCAGGCCGGTCTTGATCTGCAGGTGGTGCAGCCGGGCGGCGGCGGCCTCGCGGATCCTGCTGTGCGCCCCGTCCCCGCCGCCGAGGCCGAGGGCGCGGCGGCCGAGCCCGTAGCCGAGTCCGGTGTGTTCGAGCCAGCGCAGCCGTACGAGCTGGTCGAGTATCCGGTGCGCCGTCGACCGGGGAAGCCGCGTGGACCTGGCCACTTCCTCCAGTGACAGCCGGGCGGTCCGGCCCTCGAAGACGTCCATGATCAGCGTCACCCGCTCGACCATCGACGGTGGCAGCTCGCGACGGTCCGGCACATGTACGTCGAGAGCCTCATGGACAGCCGTCATGGGAGCCTCCAGTCACAGACTGAAATGAATTCTTGTTTTCCGGAATGTAACAGCGCCCCCCGAGCCCAGTGAAGAGATGCGCGCACCCTCTTTTCGACGCGCGGGGCACCACCACCCCGCGGACCTCCGCCGCCGCACGGCCGGACGCCTCCGAGCCGGACAGCCGGCCGATTGCCGACGAACCGTCATGAACCGGGAAATCCCCGGGTCCGCCCCACGTGACGCAGACCATCCTCTGTGTCCGCGATCTCTGGGTAGGTCTCCGGTACGGTGTCGAACGCTTCGGGCCCGAGAAACCACGGAGCAGTCCGCCGCCGCCGAGTGACCGCGGGACGCCGACCGGCGTACTCGTGCGACATCGCCCGTCCTGACGCCACGCGCTCGTGACATGACTGGGGAGTTTGATGTTCGACAAGGTATTGGTCGCCAACCGTGGCGAGATCGCGATCCGCGCGTTCCGCGCGGCGTTCGAGCTCGGGATCTCCACGGTGGCCGTGTATCCCCACGAGGACCGCAACTCCCTCCACCGGGCCAAGGCCGACGAGGCCTACCGGATCGGTGAGACCGGCCATCCCGTGCGCGCCTACCTCTCGGTCGACGAGATCATCAAGGCCGCCCGGAAGGCGGGCGCCGACGCGATCTACCCGGGCTACGGCTTCCTGTCGGAGAACCCGGACCTGGCGGCCGCGTGCTCCGCGGCCGGCATCACGTTCGTCGGCCCCCCGGCCTCGGTGCTGAACCTGACCGGGAACAAGTCCCGGGCGGTCGCCGCCGCCCGGGAGGCCGGCGTACCGGTCCTGAAGTCCTCCGAACCCTCCGAGGACGTCGACGCGCTCGTCGCCGCCGCCGACGACATCGGCTTCCCGGTCTTCGTCAAGGCCGTCGCGGGCGGCGGCGGGCGCGGCATGCGCCGGGTCGCCGAGGCCGGCGAGCTGCGCGAGTCGATCGACGCGGCCATGCGCGAGGCACGCTCGTCCTTCGGCGACGCGACGGTCTTCCTGGAGCAGGCGGTGATCAACCCCCGTCACATCGAGGTGCAGATCCTCGCCGACGCCGAGGGCAACGTCGTGCACCTGTACGAGCGGGACTGCTCGCTCCAGCGCCGCCACCAGAAGGTCGTCGAGATCGCGCCCGCCCCGAACCTCGACCCGGAGCTGCGGGACCGGATCTGCGCCGACGCCGTCGCCTTCGCCCACCACATCGGCTACGTGAACGCGGGCACGGTCGAGTTCCTCGTAGACGAGCGCGGCAACCACGTCTTCATCGAGATGAACCCGCGCATCCAGGTCGAGCACACCGTGACCGAGCAGGTCACCGGCCGCGACCTGGTGATCGCCCAGCTCCGCATCGCGGCGGGCATGACACTGCCCGAACTGCACCTCACCCAGGACGACATCACCCTCAACGGCACCGCGATGCAGTGCCGCATCACCACCGAGGACCCGGCCAACGGCTTCCGGCCGGACACCGGCACCATCTCCGCCTACCGCTCCCCCGGCGGGCCCGGGGTGCGGCTGGACGGCGGCACCGTCCACACCGGCGCGGAGGTGTCCGCCCACTTCGACTCGATGCTCGTCAAACTCACCTGCCACGGACACGACTTCACCAACGCGGCCCGCAGGGCGCGCCGGGCCATCGCGGAGTTCCGCATCCGGGGCGTGGCGACCAACCTGCCGTTCCTGGGCGCGGTGCTGGACCAGCCCGACTTCCGGGCGGGACACATCACGACGAGTTTCATCGAGGAACACCCGGAGCTGATCCGGGCCCGTCCCTCGGCCGACCGCGGCAGCCGGATGCTCGGCTACCTCGCCGAGACCACCGTCAACCGGCCGTACGGCCCCCGTCCCTCCGTCATCGACCCGGCGGACAAGCTGCCGGTCCTGCCGGCCGGGACACCGCCGGACGGTTCACGCCAGCGCCTCGCGGCCCTCGGCCCAGAGGCCTTCGCCGCCGAGCTGCGCGCCCAGTCGGCCGTCGCCGTCACCGACACGACGTTCCGCGACGCCCACCAGTCGCTGCTGGCCACCCGGGTGAGGACCCGGGACCTGCTCGCCGTCGCACCGCACGTCGCCCGGACCGCGCCGGAGCTGCTGAGCCTCGAATGCTGGGGAGGCGCCACCTACGACGTGGCGCTGCGCTTCCTCGCAGAGGACCCGTGGGAGCGGCTGGTGAAGATCCGGGAGGCCGTGCCCAACATCTGTACCCAGATGCTGCTGCGCGGCCGCAACACGGTCGGCTACACGCCCTACCCCACCGAGGTCACCGAGGCGTTCGTCGCCGAGGCCGCGACCGCCGGAATGGACATCTTCCGGATCTTCGACGCCCTCAACGACGTGTCCCAGATGCGTCCGGCGATCGACGCCGTACGCGCCACCGGCACCTCGGTCGCGGAAGTGGCGCTCTGCTACACCGCGGACCTCTCCGACCCCGGCGAGACCCTGTACACCCTGGACTACTACCTGCGTCTGGCCGAACAGATCGTGGACGCGGGCGCCCATGTGCTCGCCATCAAGGACATGGCCGGGCTGCTGCGCCCGCCCGCCGCCCGTACCCTCGTCACCGCGCTGCGCGAGCGGTTCGACCTGCCGGTCCACCTGCACACCCACGACACGGCCGGCGGGCAGCTCGGCACCCTGATCGCCGCCATCGACGCGGGCGTGGACGCGGTGGACGCGGCGGTCGCCTCCATGGCGGGCACCACCAGCCAGCCCCCGCTGTCCGCGCTGGTGGCCGCCACCGACCACACCGAGCGCGCGACGGGCCTCTCCCTGCAGGCCGTCGGCGATCTGGAGCCCTACTGGGAGGCGACCCGCAAGGTCTACGCCCCCTTCGAGTCCGGACTCGCCTCGCCCACCGGCCGGATCTACCACCACGAGATCCCCGGCGGCCAGCTGTCCAACCTGCGCCAGCAGGCCATCGCCCTCGGCCTGGGCGACCGCTTCGAACTCATCGAGGACTGCTACGCCGCGGCCGACCGCATGCTCGGCCGGCTGGTGAAGGTGACGCCGTCGTCGAAGGTCGTCGGTGACCTGGCGCTGCATCTGGTGGGCGCCGGGGTGGAGGCGGCGGACTTCGAGGCCGACCCGGGCAAGTTCGACGTGCCGGACTCCGTGATCGGGTTCCTGCGCGGCGAGCTGGGCGACCCGCCCGGCGGCTGGCCCGAGCCGTTCCGTACCCGCGCGCTCCAGGGCCGCCCGGCGAAGTCCGAGACGCCGCGGTTGTCGGACGAGGACCGTGAGGGTCTGCGGGACTCGCCGCGGGCGACGCTGAACCGGCTGCTGTTCCCCGGCCCGACGAAGGAGTTCGAGGCGCACCGCGAGACGTACGGGGACACCTCGGTCCTGCCCACCCGTGACTTCCTGTACGGGCTGGAGACGGAGACCGAGCACACGGTCACGCTCGAACCCGGTGTCACTCTGCTGATCGAGCTGGAGGCCATCTCCGAGGCCGACGAGCGCGGGTTCCGCAGCGTACTGGCCACCCTCAACGGGCAGTTGCGCCCGGTGTCGGTGCGGGACCGGTCCGTCGCCACCGAGGTCAAGGCCGCCGAGAAGGCGGACCGCGGCAACGCGGGCCATGTCGCGGCGCCGTTCGCCGGGGTCGTCACCCTCAAGGTGGAGGAGGGTGCTTCGGTGTCGGCCGGCCAGACCGTCGCCACCATCGAGGCGATGAAGATGGAGGCCTCGATCACCGCCCAGGCCGCCGGGGTGGTGCGACGCCTCGCGATCGGCCGGGTCCAGCAGGTCGAGGCGGGCGATCTGCTCATCGAGACCGCCTGAGCCACCGGAGCGGACTCCGGCCCCGGACAGCGCGGCGTCCGGTCCCCGCGGGCGCCTGTGCGCACCGGGGGCCGGACGTCCGACGGCCGGAGTGCTGTTACGCGTCGTCGTCGTCGACCCAGCTCATGAGCTTGCGGAGCTCGCGGCCGGTGGTCTCCAGCAGGTGGTCGCTGTCGGCCTTCTTGTACTCGTTGTACTTGGGCAGACCGTTGTGGTACTCCGCCATCCAGGCCTTGGCGAAGGTGCCGTCCTGGATCTCCGCCAGGACCTTCTTCATCTCGGCCTTGGTGTCGGCCGTGATGATGCGCGGGCCGGTGACGTAGTCGCCCCACTCCGCGGTCTCCGAGATCGACCAGCGCATCTTGTCCAGACCGCCCTCGTACATGAGGTCCACGATCAGCTTCAGCTCGTGCAGGCACTCGAAGTACGCGATCTCCGGCTGGTAACCGGCCTCCGTCAGCGTCTCGAACCCGGCCTTCACCAGAGCGGCGGTACCACCGCAGAGAACGGCCTGCTCACCGAAGAGATCGGTCTCGGTCTCCTCCGTGAACGTCGTCTTGATGACACCCGCGCGGGTGCCACCGATGCCCTTGGCGTACGACAGGGCCAGCTCCAGGCCCTTGCCCGTCGCGTCCTGCTCGACGGCCACGATGCACGGAACGCCGCGGCCCTCCTCGTACTGACGCCGGACCAGGTGACCCGGGCCCTTCGGGGCGACCATGCAGACGTCGACATTGGCCGGCGGCTTGATGAAGTCGAAGCGGATGTTCAGGCCGTGGCCGAAGAACAGCGCGTCGCCGTCCTTGAGGTTGTCCTTGACGGACTCCTCGTAGACCTGGGCCTGGATCGGGTCCGGAACCAGGATCATGATGACGTCGGCCTCGGCGGACGCCTCGGCCGGAGTCACCACACGCAGGCCCTGCTCCTCGGCCTTCGCCCTGGACTTCGAACCCTCGTGCAGACCGACACGGACGTCGACACCCGAGTCGCGCAGCGACAGCGCGTGGGCGTGGCCCTGGCTGCCGTAACCAAGGACCGCGACCTTGCGGCCCTGGATGATGGACAGGTCGGCATCGTCGTCGTAGAACAGCTCGGCGGGCATGGGGAGTTCTCCTTGGTTCCTGGGATGTGAGGGTGTGCGGACGGAAGAGGGGAAGACGGGCGTACTACGCGCTCTGCGCGCGTGCCGCGGTGGCGGTGCCGGCCGGGGTCAGGCGGATCGGCCGGGCCTCTCGCGCGGTGCGGTCGGCCAGGGCCCGGGAGCCGCGGCCGATCGCGATCGCGCCGGACTGGACGAGCTCCTTGATGCCGAAGGCCGCGAGCATCCTGAGCATCGCGTCGAGCTTGTCGCCGGAGCCGGTCGCCTCCAGGGTGACGGCGTCGGGCGAGACGTCCACCGTCCTGGCCCGGAACAGCTCGCCGATCTGGACGATCTGGGAGCGGGAGCCGTTGTCGGCGCTCACCTTCACCAGGACCAGTTCGCGCTGGACGGCGGAGTCGGCCTCCAGCTCGACGATCTTCAGGACGTTGACCAGCTTGTTGAGCTGCTTCGTCACCTGCTCCAGGGCGAGTTCGTGGTCGACCCTGACGACGATGGTGATGCGGGAGAGATCGGGGTGCTCGGTCGTGCCGACGGCGAGCGAGTCGATGTTGAAGCCGCGGCGCGAGAACAGGGCGGCGACCCGGGCGAGGATGCCGGGCGTGTTCTCGACCAGGACGGAGAGCGTGTGCTGGGACATGTCGGGAGGTCCTCTCAGTCGTCCGCGGAGTCGCCGAAGTCGGGGCGTACGTCGCGTGCGGCCATGATGTCGTCGTTGGAGGTGCCGGCAGGGACCATCGGCCACACCATCGCGTCCTCGTGGACGATGAAGTCCACCACGACGGGGCGGTCGTTGATCGCGTTGGCCTTGTCGATGATCGCGTCGAGCTCGTACGGGTTCTCGCAGCGCAGGCCCACACAGCCCATCGCCTCGGAGAGCTGTACGAAGTCCGGGACCCGGGTGCCGCGGTTGGTGGTGGATCCCACTCCGCGGGTCGAGCCGGTGGTGGCGTTGGTGGCGCCGTCGTGCAGCACCGTGTTGGAGAAGCGGGCGCCGTAGAAGAGGCTCTGCCACTGGCGGACCATCCCGAGCGCGCCGTTGTTGATGATCGCGACCTTGATCGGGATGTTGTTCAGCGCGCAGGTGGTGAGCTCCTGATTGGTCATCTGGAAGCAGCCGTCGCCGTCGATCGCCCAGACCGTACGGTCCGGCATCCCGGCCTTGGCACCCATCGCCGCCGGCACCGCGTACCCCATCGTCCCCGCGCCGCCCGAGTTGAACCAGGTGCCGGGTTCCTCGTGCGGGAGGAACTGCGCCGCCCACATCTGGTGCTGGCCCACTCCGGAGGCGAACAGCGTTCCCTCCGGGGCGAGTTGGCCGATGCGTTCGATGACCTGCTGCGGGGAGAGCAGCCCCGGGTCCGCGGGGAGTTCGTAGCCGCGCCGGTAGGTGCTCCGCCAGCGGTCCAGGTCCCGCCACCAGTCGGCGTAGTCGCCGGCGTTCCCCTCGTCCCGCTCATCGCGCACGGCGGCGGCCAGGGCGGCGAGCACCTCGCGGGCGTCGCCGACGATCGGAACGTCCGCGAGCCGGTTCTTGCCGATCTCCGCCGGGTCGATGTCGGCGTGGACGACCTTGGCGTGCGGGGCGAAGCCGTCCAGCTTCCCGGTGACCCGGTCGTCGAACCGGGCGCCGAGCGCGACGATCAGGTCGGCCTTCTGGAGCGCGGCGACCGCCGCGACGTCCCCGTGCATACCGGGCATTCCCACGTGCTGCGGGTGGCTGCCGGGGAAGGCGCCGAGCGCCATCAGGGTGGTGACGACGGGCGCCCCGGTCAGTTCGGCCAGGGTGCGCAGTTCGTCGGTGGCGCGCGCCTTGAGCACTCCGCCGCCGACGTACAGGACCGGTCGGCGGGCCGCGGCGATGAGCCGGGCGGCCTCGCGGATCTGCTTGGGGTGCGGCTTGGTGACCGGGCGGTATCCGGACAGTTCCAGCACCGGCGGCCACTGGAAGGTGGTGGCCGCCTGGAGGGCGTCCTTGGTGATGTCGATGAGTACCGGTCCCGGGCGGCCGGTGGAGGCGATGTGGAAGGCCTCCGCGATCGTCCGGGGGATGTCGTCGGGGTTGGTGACCAGGAAGTTGTGCTTGGTGATCGGCATGGTGATGCCGACGATGTCCGCCTCCTGGAACGCGTCCGTGCCGATCGACTTGG
The DNA here is from genome assembly GCF_044756945.1 of Streptomyces sp. NPDC091387. Taxonomy (NCBI): domain Bacteria; kingdom Bacillati; phylum Actinomycetota; class Actinomycetes; order Kitasatosporales; family Streptomycetaceae; genus Streptomyces; species Streptomyces sp. NPDC091387. The sequence goes on from NZ_JBIVTZ010000004.1 coordinate 400,810, forward strand.
AGGGGACCTGGCCGGTGATCGCGACCATCGGCACGGAGTCCATGTGCGCGTCCGCGATCGGGGTCACCAGATTGGTGGCACCTGGGCCGGAGGTCGCCATGCACACCCCCACCTTGCCGGTGGCCTGGGCATATCCGGTGGCCGCGTGCCCGGCGCCCTGCTCGTGGCGGACCAGCACATGACGGACCCGGGTGGAGTCCATCAGGGGGTCGTACGCCGGAAGGATGCAGCCGCCCGGGATACCGAACACGGTGTCCGCGCCGGCCTCTTCGAGAGCGCGGATGAGGGACTGGGCGCCCGTCACCTGCTCGGCGCCGGTGTCCGGCTGCCCGGTGGTACGGGTCCGCACTTGCGGGAGGAGGGCCGCGGGGGCCTGCTGCACAGCGTTTGACATCGTCAGTTCCAAAAGTCCGTAGGAGTGTTGTCGAGGACGTTTCGGTGATCGGCAGCCGCGGGAGCGGCCGGGTGGTACGTGCCCGCCGCCGGGTGATCACCGCAACGGTGCACCCGGCGGACCCCGGGCCGGGTCAGGGCGGCGTCCCCGCCGTCCGCAGGGCGTCGCAGGCGTGCCGTACGACGTCGAGGCCGGAGAGCCTCTTGACGAGCGGCCCCTCCACGTTCAGCTCGCCGCGCACCGCCACCGCCGCCGCGTAGCCCCGGTCCACCGGGACGTCGAGGAGGGTCCAGCCGGACGGCGGGTACGGGCCCTCGGGGCGGCCGGAGCCGACGTAGTCGAGGGCGGGATCGCGGCCGAGACCGGTACCGAGGCCCTTGAGGTAGGCCTCCTTGCGGGTCCACAGCCGGGCCAGCGCCGCGGGCCGTTCCGCGGGGCCGAGCGCGGCCAGTTCGGCCTGCTCGTCCACGTGCAGCATCGAGGCGAGTTCCGCGGTGTCCTCCTCGTCGCCCACCAGTTCCACGTCGACCCCTATGGGGGCCGCCGCGGTGCCGACGACGGCGAGATCGCCGCGGTGGGACAGGGAGAAGAACAGCCGGTCGTCGGCGTCGACCACGGTGGGCCGGCCGTGCGGTCCGCCGCAGCAGGGGCAGGTGTCCCGGCCGAAGTGGACGTCCTCGGGGCGCAGGCTCAGGTACGAGCCGAGCAGCCGGCGGAGGGCGACATGCGCGGCCGTGAACCGGGTTCGGTCGGCGGCGTGCATGAGGGTGGCGGCACGTTGACGCTCGGTCGCGTCGAGCACCTGTTCGTCCAGGATGCCGAGGGGGACATCCGAGACCCTCAGGAGCCAGAGGTCCAGTGAGCCGGGGAGTGGCAGCTCACGAACGACCCACGGCAGGGTTTGTTCCACGGGGTCTCTCCTGTTCGTACGAGAGTGACAGGCGAGCCGGGTCTCACCGCGTGGCCGGCGCGACCGGCAGGTCGCGCCTTCCGCGCAGCGGCCCGATCAGGAGGAGCAGCGGGGTCAGGGCGAGTCCGGCGGTGAGCAGCCACAGGGTGGGCCGCATACCGAGGACGGTGCCGAGGGTTCCGCCGAGCAGTGAACCGATGGGGATGGCGCCGAAGTTGGCGACCGAGATGCTGGCCGAGACGCGGCCGAGCAGCTGGGGCGGGCAGTAGCGCTGGCGGAACGCCCCCTGGATCACGTTGGCGAGCACGACGCCGAGCGAGAGCACGGCGCTCCCGACCACCAGCGCGGACAGGGTCCAGTTCTTGTTGGTCAGCGGGATGAGCAGGGCGAACGGGGCGCTGAAGACCGTGGCGACCAGCAGTCCGCGGGCCGAGCCGAACCGGGCGATCAGGCGTTTCGCGTTGGCGGCACCGAGGATGCCGCCGACGCTGCTCGACGCGAGGAGCCATCCGGTGGCGCCTTCCGGTACCCCGAGCCCGCGGAGGATGAAGACGGGCAGGATCGCCGCCTCGGCCGTGAGCAGCAGGTTGGTGACGGTGCCGTACAGGGTGAGGACGCGGAGGTAGGGGTCCTTGAAGGCGAACCGGAGGCCCTCCTTGATGTCCTGCACCAGGGCCGGCCGTTCGGTGGGTTTCTCCGGGATCGGCTCCTTCTTGCGGATGCCGGACAGGCAGAGCGCGGAGACGAGGAACGTCGCCGAGTTGACGAGGAGTCCGGAGGTGGCGCCGAACACCTGGGCCAGCAGACCGCCCCCGCCCAGCCCCGCGACCTGGGCGACCGATTCGCTGCCCTGGAGCTTGGCGTTGGCCTCCTGGAGGTCCTCGGGTCCGACGATGGAGGGCACGTAGACCTTGTACGAGATTCCGAAGAACACCGCGGCGAACCCGTTGATGAGTGCCACGAACAGCAGTTGGGTCAGCGTCAGGATTCCGAGCCAGCCGGCGACCGGCACGCTCGCCAGGAGCACGAGCGGGACCAGGTTGCAGATCTGCATGATCGGCCGTCGCCGCATCCGGTCGACCCAGGCGCCGGCCGGCAGGCCGATCAGCAGCCAGGGCAGCCAGGGGGCCGCGGCGAGCAGACTCACCGAGAAGAGGCTCTCCTTGAGCGTCACCGTGGCCACGAGGGGCATGGCGACGGCGGTGATGTTGATGCCGACGCGGTTGGTCGTCTCACCGATCCACAGGAGCCGGAAATCGCGGTTGGCGCGCAGTCCGCCGCGCGTCGGCGGTTCCTGCTCCGTGTCGCTGTCGCGCTCGGTCAGTCGGGCGTTCATGACGTCACCGCCCTGAGTACGGCCTGCGTGAGCAGCGCGTTCCCGTCCGACCAGCGTGTGCGCCGGCCGGTCAGCTCTGTTCTCAGTACGTCCCGCCGGGTGGCGAGCGTGCGTATCCCGTCGGCCGTGGAGCCGGGTCCGCCGCCGTGGGCGCACGCCTCGGCCACCCGGTCGGGGGCCAGTCCGCCGTCGTCGACGGCGGTGAAGCGGGCCGCGTCCGCCAGCGACCGGCCGGAGTCCAGGGCGCCGAGCACGGTCTCACCGACCAGATGGTGTGCGGCTCTGAACGGCATTCCGTCCAGCACGAGCCGCTCCGCCAGGTAGGTGGCCGAGGTGAAGCCGTCCACGGCCCGCTCCGTCATGCGCTCGCGCTCCGGTTCGGTGCCCGCGACCACCAGGCTCAGCAGCGTCACCGCGTCGGTGGTGCCGCTGAGGCCGGGCCACAGGTGCCGTACGGCCTCGGTGCCGACCGCGATGGCGTTGGTGTAGCCGCCGGTGGTCATCGCGGACGCCGCGCCGACGAAGGCGCCCAGGCTCGCACCGGACCGGCCCTGGATGTGTTCGAGGAGGAACGGGTTGCGCTTCTGCGGCATCATCGAGCTGGACCCGACGAGGGTGTCGCCCACCCGCAGCAGCCCGAACTCCTCCGACGTCCAGGTGCTCAGGTCCCGGCCGGCCCGCGCCAGCGCGACGCCGAGGACGGCGGACGCCGACAGCAGGTCCAGGACGAAGTCGCGGGAGGCCACGGCGTCGACGGAGTTGGGCGCCGCGGAGCTGAAGCCGAGGAGTTCGGCGGTGCGCCGGGGGTCGATGGGGACGGAGGTCCCGCCGATCGCGCCGGCTCCCAGCGGGTTGACGTCGATCTGGCGTCCGGCGTCCAGCAGTGCCTCGTACGCGCGCAGTACGGCGCCCGCGACGCCGGCGAGGTAGTGGCCGTAGCTGATCGGCACGGCGGGCTGGCCGTGGGTGTAGGCGGGCATGACCACGTCCCGGTACGCCTCGGCCCGGTCGAGGAGCACCCCCGCGAGCCGGTCGACGGCGTCGAGCAGTGCCAGGTAGGGGCCGCGGGTCTTCAGCCGGGTGGTGGTGGCGTTGAGGTCGTTGCGCGAGCGGCCGGTGTGCAGGATGCCGCCGGTCCGGTCGCCCAGCTGCTCGATGAGGTGTCCCTCGTAGGCGAGGTAGACGCCGCGCGGCATCGGCCTGGAGCGGACCGGTGCGAAGTCCTGCCCACGCAGTTCCTCGATGGCGCGCAGCAGGGCCGCGGCCCGGTCGGCGTCGACGATCCCACGCTCGGTGAGCATGATCAGGTGGGCCCGGTCGACCTCGCTGATGCTGCGGAGTTCCTCGCCGAGTCCGTCGGCGGTGTCCGGCAGGTACTGGTCGTAGACGATGCGGTGCGCCTCGGCGTCGAGCGCGGCCTTGAGCCGGCCGGTGTCGACGCCGTGCGCGGGCGCTGTGGTCATGCGTATGCCTCCTCTGTGTGCAGATCCGCGTAGGACACGGCCTCGCCGAGCAGGGCGACGGCCCGGTCGGCGGCTTCCGCGGCCCGTCCCGAGCGGTCCGCCACGGCGATGACGTGGCCGATGCGGCCCCGGAAGTCCTCGGCGGGGCCGACGGGTTCGCCCGGGGCGCGGTAGAGCAGCGCCTCGACGGTGCCCGGTACGGTCCGGGCCCGGTGCGCGGCTTCTTCCAGTGCGGCGGGCGGCGCCAGGATGCCGTCCCGCGCGCAGGTGAGGAACCGGATCGAGGCACGGGCGTATCCGCCGCGCTCCAGTTCGGGAGCGGCGCCGAGCGCGGCCAGCACCTGGGCTCGTACGAGGTCGATCCCGCAGGCCCTGCGGACCAGTTCGGGGATCATGCCGCCGGCCAGCCGGGGGTTGACCTCGATGACCTCGGCGGTCCGGGTGCCGGTGAGCCGCAGTTCGACATGGGCGGCGCCCCAGCCGAGGCCGAGCGCCCGCACCGCGCGTACCGCGGTCTCGCGCAGGGCGATGTCCTGCTCGCCGGGGAGCGCGGCCGGCACGTCGTGCCCGGTCTCGACGAAGGCCGGCAGCGGTCCGACGTGTTTGGCGACGGTGACGACTGCTTCGGTGCCGAACACCTCGACGGAGAACTCCGGCCCGGTCAGGTACTCCTCGACCAGGATCCGGCCCGGTGCGGCGATGCCCCGCTCGTTGACGGTGGCCGACAGCAGTGTCCCGGCGTGCTCGGCGACCTCGTCGAGGTCCGCGCAGAGCCGTACGCCCAGACTCCCCGAGCCCTGCACGGGTTTGACCACCACGGGCAGTCCGATGCCGAGGGCCGCGTCGATCGCGCCGGCGACCTCGGAGACGACGGCGAAGTCCGCCGAGCCGACGCCCGCGCCGGTCAGGGTCCGGCGCTGCTCGGCCTTGTCGCGGCAGGCCCGCACGGCCTCGGCCGACGGGCCGGGCAGCCCGAGCCGGTAGGCCAGTGCGGCGGCGGTGGGCACGTAGTACTCGGAGCTGGTCAGCACACCCGCGACGGTGGCCTCGTTCTCCAGCGCCCGGACGGCCGCCCACAGCGCGGACTCGTCGGAGGTGTCCACGACGACCGTCCGCAGCCGGTCCTGCGCGGCGTACGGGTAGCGGCCCGGGTCCGCGCAGAGCAGTACCGGCACCACACCCAGTTCGGCCGCGCGCCGCGCGAACAGCCGTCCCGTACCGGTGGTGTTGCTCTCCACCAGGAGCAGCAGGCGCTCGCTCATGAGCCGACCACCGGCATCACCACGTCGTCGAAGCCGCGGCGGGCCCACAGCAGCCGGGACCAGGCGGCGGTGGCGTCCAGCGGGTGTTCGACGGTGCGGGGGCCGCCCGCGGCGGGGGCGGGGACGATGCCCTGCTCGCTCAGCCAGGTGTCGTTGTAGACGGTGGACTGGTAGCGGTAGCCCTCGTCGGGGAGGACCATCACGACGGTGCTCTCCGGGTTCTGCTCGGCCCACCAGGACGCCACCTGGAAGGACGCGCCGCTGGTCGGGCCCATGAACAGGCCGTGCGCGCGGTAGAGCTCGTGGGTCGCGTGGAACGCCTCGGGGGCGGTCACCCAGTGGACCTCGTCGTAGGCGTTGTGGCTGACGTTGCCCGGGTGGATGCTGCTGCCGAGTCCGCGCAGTGTGCGCGGACCGTCCGGGCTGCCGAAGATGATGCTGCCCTGGGTGTCCACGCCGACCAGGTGCAGTGCCGGGCCGGTCTGCCGCAGTGCGGCGGCGAGTCCGCCGGTGGAGCCGCCCGAACCCACCGGGCCCACCAGGCAGTCCACGGCTCCGACGGTGTCCCCGATCAGATCGGCGACGACGCCGTACGCGCCGGGGTTGTCGGGGTTGTCGTACTGGCCGGGCACGAAGGCCTCGGGGTCCTGGCGGCGCAGCTCCTCCACGCGGGCGAGCCGGGCGCCCTGGATGCCGCCGGCCTGGCCGGTGTGCTCGACGATCTCCACGGTCGTGCCGAGCATTTCGAGCCGGGTGCGCAGATCGCGGTCGATGGCCGAGTCCCCGACGATGGTCAGCGGGTAGCCGCGCAGACGGCAGACCATGGCCAGGCCCAGGGCGAAGGTGCCGGAGGAGGTCTCGATGATCCGGGTGCCGGGGGAGATCAGGCCGGCGGCCTCGGCGCGGTCGAGTATGTAGCGGGCGGGCAGCAGCTTCATCAGGCTGAAGGCGGCCGCGTAGAGGTTGTCGCTCACCTGGATGATCCGGGGCAGCTCCGTCGCCTCCACGATCGAGGAGTGAGCCTTGGGCAGAGTCGTCGTCGTCATGTCAGTCACCCGTTGTGTAGTTCCACTGCTCGTGAATTCCGAGCTCTTGCAGGAGGTCCTGGGCCACGTCGGTCCGCGCCTCGACCTCGGGGTCGTCCCGGTCGAAGAGGAGTCCGGCGATGTCCCCGCTGTGCGCCGCCTGTATTCCGACGGCTCCGGTGGTCCGCGCGATGTCCCGGATGCGGTCGAGCTCCGGGATCGGCAGATGGCGCTGGTTGATCTCCGTGCTGGCGGTGGCCACCGATCCCAGCAGGGCCACGTCCTTCATCTGGATGGCCTCCCGGAGCATCGCCTGCAGCCGGGTGAAGAGGTCGATGTCGTCCTGCCCGTAGCGGGCCGGCGAGAGGGCCAGCGTGTCCACGCCCCGCCCGCCGCCCTCGGGGCGGGAGCCGAAGCCGAGAATCCGCAGGGCCGGCATCCGGTAGCCGAAGTCCTCGATCACCGTGCCCTCGCGCTGGGCGAACAGGACGGTGGACTCCTCGAACATGAGGGAGTCGGAGGCGGTCTCGGCGCGCACCGCGATCCTGGCGACCTCCTGCGGGGGCAGCGGGCTGACGAACGCGTCCTTGACCGCCCAGATCGCGGCGAGCACGTCACTCGTCGACGAGCCGAAGCCCCGGCACAGCGGTACGTCGCCGGTGAGGTCCAGATGGCCGCCCGCCGGCTCGGCGCCCGGCGGTGTCACGGCGCGGACCGCGAGTTCGGCCGCGCGCCGTGCCTTGCCCTTCCACTCCGGCGTGACGGTGACCTCGTCGCCGGGGGCGGGGATGAACGTCGCGCGGGTCGCGTGAATGGTGCAGGGAAGAGTGACGAGACCTCGGGTGAGCCCGCTGTCGCCGGTGAAAACGCCTTGCAGGATCTCACCGTGGTGGACGGGGGCTGAAGCTACCCCGACACGCCAGCCGGAATGATCAACCATTTCCTTGACTTTCTGTTGCCGGGAGCCATGGCCTGCGGATGGGTTCACGCTATGCAGGCCGGAACCTGCCGCCCGGCGGCAAGAGCGGCAGCCCGCGGGCAATTTGGGGGGCCGCGGCCGGCCGGGAACGCGCAGGTGCCCGGGTCCGCCGTGGTGGCGGTCCCGGGCACCTGGGCCGTGTCGTGAGGATCAGTGGCGCACGCCGCGCAACTCGTCCGCCAGCACCTTTCCGATCTCGCGCAGGGGCTCGGCGGTGGTCATGTCCCAGTGCTCGCAGTCGATGTCGTACTCCTCGACCCGGCCCAGGACATGGGGTGCCCAGGAGTCGGCGCCGGTCGCCGCGGCGGGTGTGCGGGCGGCGTTGAAGAACACCGTGTCGCCGCCGAACCGCCGCTGCGGAACGTACCGGTAGCGCATCTCCAGGTTCCCGGCCGTGGCGGCGACGACCGCGGCGGCCTGGGCCGGTTCCAGCGCGCCCAGGATCGCGTCCTCGGCGCGCAGCACGGCGGCCAGCTCCGCCGCGTCCGGGGCGCTGTCGGCGCACCGTACGTCGAGTTCGGCGCCGCGGTCCCCGAGCAGGGCGGTCAGGACCTCGCGGCCGGTGACGGCGGGTGGCCGGAACCCGTCGGGCAGCGGGTAGGAGTCGAGCAGCGCCAGGAGCGCCACTTCCTCGCCCTGCTCCTCCAGCCGGGCCGCGATGGCGTGTGCCACGAGACCGCCGAACGACCAGCCGAGCAGGTGGTACGGGCCGTGGGCCTGGACCGAGCGGATCTCGGCCACATAGCTGTCGGCCATCTCCTCGATGCCGGCCGGCCGGTCCGCCGGACTCGTCAACTCCCTGGCCTGCAGGCCGATCAGCGGCCGCTGTCCGCCGATGTGCCGGAGCAGTCCGGCGTAGGACCAGCTCATCCCGGAGATCGCGTGGACGCAGAACAGCGGGGCCTCGGTGGCGGCGGGGCCCGCGGCGCGGATCGGCAGCAGCGTCTCCATCGGGTCGCCGCTCGTGTCGGAGGCGATGTGCTCGGCGAGCAGTGCGGGCGTCGGGTACTGGAAGAGGTCCCGGATGGTGACGCGGGTCTCCCAGATGCCGCGGATCCGGCCGATCAGCCGGGTGGCGAGCAGGGAGTGGCCGCCCAGTTGGAAGAAGTGGTCGTCGATGGTGACCGACTGCACCCCGAGGGTGGCGGCGAAGAGGCCGCACAGGACTTCCTCCGCCGGGGTGCGCGGTGCCCGGCCGCCGCCGGTGCCGGCCTGTGGCGGTTCGGGCAGGGCGGGCCGGTCGAGCTTGCCGTTGACGGTCAGGGGCAGTGCGTCCAGGGGCACGATCGTCGCCGGAACCATGTACTCGGGCAGCGCCGCGACCGCGTGCCGGCGCAGCTCGGACACGTCGGGCCGGCCGCTGCCCTCGGTGGGCACCACGTATGCCACCAGGCGCTTGTCACCGGGCCGGTCCTCCCGGATCAGCACCGCCGCCTGCGCGAGGGAGGGGTGCCGCAGCAGTGCCGATTCGATCTCGCCCGGCTCGATGCGGAATCCCCGCAACTTGATCTGCTGGTCGGCCCGGCCGAAATACTCCAGTGCCCCGTCCTGGCTCCAGCGGGCCAGGTCGCCGGTCCGGTACATCCGGGAGCCGGGCGCGCCGTGCGGGTCGGCGACGAAGCGTTCCGCGCTCAGTGCGGGCTGCCCGATGTAGCCGTGGGCGAGGCCGTGCCCGGCGACGTAGAGCTCGCCGGGGACGCCCGGCGGCAGCTGCCGGAGGTTCTCGTCGAGCACGTAGGCGTGCTTGCCGGTGATGGGCCGTCCGATCGGAATGGCGGGCGCCGGCCGGGTGAGGACGTGGGCGGTGGTGAAGCCCATGCTCTCGGCCGGTCCGTAGCCGTTGACCAGGTGGAGGTGGGGGTGGTCGGCGAGCGCCTTGGCGGTGTGGGCGGGCGAGGCCGCCTCACCGGCGGTCATCGCCTCCTTGATCCGGGAGAAGACCACCGGGTGCTCGTCGAGCATGTGGTTGAACAGGCTCGCCGACATCTGGAGGGTGGTGACGCCGTGCCGCTCGACGAGCTCCGCGATCTGGTGCGGGTCGGTGTGCTGGCCGGGCTGCAGGACGCAGACGCCGCCGTGCAGGAGCGGTCCGAACACCTCCAGGGCGAAGGCGTCCCAGGAGACGGGCGAGCTCTGCAGATAGGTCTGTTCCGGTCCGAAGTCCAGGTAGTCGGGGCCGATGAAGGTGGCGGCCAGGGCTCGGTGCGAGGCGGCGACGCCCTTGGGGAGTCCGGTCGACCCGGAGGTGAACATCACGCAGGCGAGGGATTCGGGGTGCCCGCCCGTCTCCACCGGTGTCCCGGGCAGGCCGCTGATCGCGGGGATCTCCGCGGTCAGGTCGACGAGGGTGGCCGGGGTCGACAGGGCCGTCAGGTGGGCCTGGGTGACCAGCGCCGACGGACCGGTCTGCCCGAGCACGGTGTTCAGCCGGTCGGCCGGGAACTGCGGGTCGAGCAGGGTGTATCCGGCCCCGGCCTTCAGGGCGGCGAGCAGGGAGGCGATGAGCTGCGGTGAACGCTCCAGGTGGATGGCGACGACGCTGCCCGGGGTGACGCCGCGCGAGGTCAGGTGGCGGGCCAGCCGGTTGGACCAGATGTCCAGCTCCTGGTACGTCACCCGCTGCTCCTCGTGGACCAGCGCCACCGAGTGCGGGGTGCGGGCGGCCTGTTCGGTGAAGAGTCCGTCGAGCCCCAGGGCGGGCGCCGGTGACGGTGCGCCACTCCACTCGCGCAGCCGGGCCCGCTCGTCCTCGGAGACCGTCTCCAGTTCCGCCAGCGGCAGATCGGGGCTGGCCACGGCCCCGGTGAGGAGCCGGACCAGGCGGTCCGCCGTGGCCTCGACGGTGCGTGCCTCGTAGAGGTCGGTGGTGTACTCGATGAGGATGTCGAGGCCGTCGGGGCGCCCGTCCGCGGTGCGGTGCTCGGCGAAGGCGAAGGTGAGGTCGAACTTCGCGACGGAGACCGGCGGGGCGGCGAACTCGCTCTCCAGTCCGGCGAGCCGGGGGGCCTCGTTGCTGGTGTCCCCGACGGTGAGCATGATCTGGAAGAGGGGGTGCCGGGCGGTGGTGCGCTCGGGGTTGAGTGCTTCGACCAGCCGGTCGAAGGGCAGGTCCTGGTGGGCCCAGGCGGCGAGGTCGGTCTCCCGGACGCGGGTCAGCAGCTCCCGGAAGGTCGGGTCTCCGCTGGTGTCGGTGCGCAGGACCAGGGTGTTGACGAAGAAGCCGACGAGGTCGTCGAGCTTCTGGTCGGTGCGGCCGGCGACGGGTGAGCCGAGCGGGATGTCGTGCCCGGCACCGGACCGCGCGAGCAGCGTCGCGACGGCCGCCTGGGCCACCATGAAGAACGTGGTCCCGGTGTCCTGGGCCAGCGACATCAGGGCGGTGTGCAGTTCGGCGGGGCAGTGCACGGCGTGGGTGCGCCCCCGGTTGGAGGCGACGGCGGGGCGGGCGTGGTCGGTGGGGAGTGTGGCCTCCTCCGGCAGGTCGGCGAGCACCTCGCGCCAGTGGCCGAGTTGGCGCTCCTCGTCCCGCTCCAGGAGGCGTTGCTGCCAGAGGGAGTAGTCGGCGTACTGGACCGGCAGCGGCTCCCAGGCGGGGGCGGCGCCCTCGGCGCGGGCCGCGTAGGCGGTGGCGAGGTCACGGAAGAGCGGACCGTTCGACCAGCCGTCGGAGGCGATGTGGTGGATCACGAGCAGGAGTACGTGGTCCTCGGCTCCGAGCTTCAGCAGCTTCGCCCGGTACGGGGTCTCGGCCGACAGGTCGAAGGTCCGGCCGGCCTCGGCGGCCAGGCGTTCCGTGAGCGCGTCCTCAGTGGTGCTGATGAGGGGCAGGTCGGTGGTGGTCGGGGGCAGGACGTGCTGGTACGGGATGTTCTGGTGGGTGGGGAAGACGGTGCGCAGGCCTTCGTGCCGGGTGGTGAGGTCGGTGAGGGCCAGGGCGAGGGCCCGCTGGTCGAGGCCTCCCTTGAGCCGCAGGGCCAGGGGGATGTTGTAGGTGGCGGAGGGGCCCTCCATCTGGTCGAGGAACCACAGCCGCTGCTGGGCGGAGGAGAGCGGTACGCGCTCCGGCCGCTCCTGAGGCATCAGTGCCGGCCGCCGCTCCCCGCTGCCCTCGGCCGCGATCCGCTCGGCCAGTTGCGCGACGGTCGCGTACTGGAAGAGGTCCCGGATGGTGATCTCGGTGTCCCACACGGCGCGGATGCGGCTGACGAGCCGGGTGGCGAGCAAGGAGTGCCCGCCGCGCCGGAAGAAGTGGTCGTCGATGGTGACCGACGGCAGTCCGAGCACGGCCGCGAAGAGACCGCACAGGACTTCCTCCGCGGGCGTCCTGGGCGGGCGGCCCCCGGCGTCGGCGCTCAGCAGGGGTGCGGGCAGGGCGCGTCGGTCGACCTTGCCGTTGGTGGTGAGGGGGATCTCATCGAGGACGACGAAGGCGGCCGGGACCATGTACTCCGGGAGTGCGACGGAGATCTCGCGGTGCACGGCGTCGGTGTCGATCCGGGCGCCTTCGGTGGCGACGAGGTACGCGGCGAGGCGTTTGTCGCCGGGCCGGTCCTCCCGGACGACTACGGTCGCCTGACCCACGCTCTCGTGGGCGGCCAACGCCGTCTCGATCTCGCCCAGTTCGATACGGAAGCCGCGGAGCTTGACCTGCTGGTCGGCCCGCCCCAGGTACTCGACGGAGCCCTGGAGGTTCCACCGGACCAGGTCGCCCGTCCGGTACATCCGCGTACCGGGCGGACCGAACGGGTCCGCGACGAAGCGCTCCGCCGTCAGCGAGGCGCGGTTGAGGTATCCCTGCGCCAGGCCGGCGCCGGCGATGTACAGCTCGCCGGGAGCGCCGGGGGCGGCGAGCTGAAGGGCGGCGTCGAGGACGTAGAGACGGTGGTTGTCGAGGGGCTCCCCGATCGGGATGGCACCCGCGTAGTCGAGGGGCCGGTGGACGCGGTGCGTGGTGGCGAAGGTCGTGGTCTCCGTCGGACCGTAACCGTTGACGACGGTGACGTCCGGGCAGCGGTCCATGACCCGGCGTACCGCCTCCGGCGGAACGACGTCACCGCCCGCCCACACCTCGCTCACCCCGGCGAACGCCTCGGGCGCCTCCTCCGCCATCACGCGGAAGAGTCCCGCGGTCAGCCAGAGCGAGGTGATGCGGTGCTCGGCCAGCAGCCGCTGGTAGTCGGCCGGGGCGAGGTGGCCGCGCGGTGCGACCACGACCGTGCGGCCGTTCAGCCACGGCACCCAGATCTCGTACGTCGAGGCGTCGAAGGCGGCCGGTGAGTGGAACAGCACGCGCCGGTGGCTGCCGTTCGCGTACATGGTCTGGGCGGCCAGGTCCGCGACATTGCGGTGGGTGACCGCGACGCCCTTCGGCACCCCCGTCGAACCCGACGTGAACATCGCGTAGACGGGCTGGTCGGGGTGGATGGCGTACGCCGGAGCGGTGGCGGGAAAGTGGCCGAGGTCGGTGGCGCCGCCCAGGACGACGACCTGCGCGTCGGCGTCCAGGACGACCTGGTGGTCCGCCAGGGCCCGGTCGGTGAGCAGGACCGGAGCCTGCGTGTCGGCGAGGATCCGGACGAGCCGGCTGTCGGGGTCGGTGGTGTTCAGCGGGGCGTACACGGCCCCGGCCTTGACGACGGCGAGCAGAGCGGTGAGCAGGTCGGCCGAGCGCTCCATCAGGACGGCGACGACGTCGTGCTGCCGGATCCCGAGGCCGACGAGGTGGTGGGCCAGCCGGTTGGTGACCTCGTCGAGTTCGGCGAATGTCAGGTCGCCGTCCTCGTCCACGAGGGCTATCGCGTCGGGGGTGCGGGCGGCCTGTGCGGCGAACAGCTCGGCCAGGCTCTTCCCGGACGAGCCGGTGGCGGCGCCGCTCCGCTCCTCCAGGAGCAGCCGCCGCTCGTGCTCGCCGAGCAGGTCGAGGACGGACAGCGGGGTCTCTGGCGAGGTGACGACGGCTTCCAGGAGGCGGATCAGCCGTGCCATGAGCGCCTCGATCGTCCGGGCGTCGTAGAGGTCGGTGGCGTACTCGATGGTGATGTCCAGGCCGTCCGGGCGGCCGTCGCGGGTGCGGTGCTCGGCGAAGCCGAACGTCAGGTCGAACTTGGCGATCTGCAGGGCGCTGTACTCGGTCCGGGCGTCGAGCCCCGGGAACCCGATGACGTCGGAACCGGCCTCGCCCATGGTCAGCATCACCTGGAAGAGCGGGTGACGGGAGGCGGAGCGCTCGGGGTTCAGTACCTCGACCAGCCGGTCGAAGGGCAGGTCCTGGTTGTCCCAGGCGGCCAGATCCGTCTTGCGGACCCTGGACAGCAGTTCACGGAAGCTCGGGTCGCCCGTGACGTCCGTCCGCAGCACCAGGGTGTTGACGAAGAAGCCGACCAGCCCGTCGAGTGCTTCGTCGATGCGCCCCGACACCGGGGAGCCGATCGCTATGTCGAGGCCGGCGCCGGAGCGCGAGAGGGCGGTCGCGACGGCGGCCTGGACGGCCATGAACAGGGTGGCACCGGATTCCCGCGCCAGCTGAGTCAGCGCGGTGTGGGCACCGGCGGGCAGCCGGGCGTCGCAGGTGGCGCCCACGTACGAGGCAGAGGCGGGGCGCGGACGGTCGGCCGGCAGCGTCCCCTCCTCCGGCAGGTCCGCCAGCGCCTGCTTCCAGAAGTCGAGTTGACGCGATCCGGCGCTCTCCGGGTCGTCGCCCTCGCCGAGCAGTTCCTGCTGCCAGAGGGTGTAGTCGGCGTACTGGACCGGCAGCGGCTCCCAGGCGGGGGCGTGGCCCCGGACCCGCGCCTCGTAGGCGGTGGCGAGGTCCTGGAGCAGGGGCGCGGTCGAACCGCCGTCCGACACGATGTGGTGCATGACGATGAGCAGGACGTGTTCCTGCGCGCCGAGGGCGATGAGGCGGGCCCGGACGGGCAGGTCCAACGCGAGGTGGAAGACCTGGGCGGACTCCTCCGCGAGGACGGCCGGCAGCGTCGCGGTGTCGGCCGGGACGACCTCGAGCGGGAGCTCCACCTCTTCCTCGGCGAGGATGCGCTGATACGGGGTGCCGTCCTGGTCGGGAAAGAGGGTGCGCAGGCTCTCGTGTCTGCCGACGAGGTCCAGGAGCGCCGAGTGGAGCGCCAGGCTGTCGAGTTCGCCGTTCAGCCGGACGGCGAGCGGGATGTTGTAGGTGGTCGAGGGCCCTTCCATCTGGGCGATGAACCACAGCCGCTGCTGGGCGAAGGACAAGGGGATCACTTGGTCACTCCCATCCGGCGCATCGGCCGAAGTTTGGGCCGCGCGGCCGCGGCGCCGTCGAGCTTCTCGACGAGCGTGGCCACGATCGGGTTTTCGAAGAGGGTCGCCACGGAGAGTTCGACCCCGAGTACGGTGCGGATCCGGCCCGCGAGCCGGGTGGCGAGGAGCGAGTGCCCGCCGAGGTGGAAGAAGTGGTCGTCGATGGTGACCGAGGTCAGTCCGAGGACCTCCGCGAAGAGTCCGCACAGGACTTCTTCCTTGGCGGTGCGCGGTGCGCGCCCGGTGGCGTCGTTGACGATCTGCGGTGCGGGCAGGGCGCGTCGGTCGACCTTGCCGTTGACGGTGAGCGGGATCTCGTCGAGGACGACGAAGGCGGACGGGACCATGTACTCGGGCAGCAGCCCGGACATCTGTCGCTGTACGTCCCCGGGTTCGATCCGTGCTCCGTCGGCCGCGGTGAGGTAGGCGACGAGGCGTTTGTCGCCGGGCCGGTCCTCCCGGACGACGACGGTGGCCTGGGTCACGCCCGGCTGTCCGACGAGGGCGGTCTCGATCTCGCCCGGTTCGATGCGGAAGCCGCGGAGCTTGATCTGCTGGTCGGCCCGGCCCAGGTATTCGAGGGAGCCTTCGTGGTTCCAGCGGACGAGGTCGCCGGTGCGGTACATCCGCGTCCCGGAAGGACCGTACGGATCGGCCACGAAACGGTCCGCCGTCAGCGCGGGGCGGTCGAGGTAGCCCTGCGCCAGGCCGGCACCCGCGATGTACAACTCGCCCGGAACACCCGGCGCGACGAGCCGCAGACCCTCGTCCAGCACATACGCCCGGTGATTGTCCAAGGGCTCCCCGATGGGAATCGCACCCGCGTAATCCAGAGGCCGGTGAATACGGTGCGTGGTGGCGAACGTCGTCGTCTCCGTCGGACCGTAACCATTGACCACGGTGACCTCCGGGCAACGCTCCATCACCCGGCGCACCGCCTCCGGCGGAACCACATCACCACCCGCCCACACCTCACGCACCCCGGCAAACGCCTCGGGTACTTCCTCCGCCATCACCCGGAAGAGTCCTGCGGTCAGCCAGAGGGCCGTGATCCCGTGCTCGGCGATCAGTCCTTCGTACGCGGCTGCGTCGAGGTGTCCTGCGGGGGCGACGACAAGCGTGCCGCCGTTGAGCCACGGCACCCACATCTCGTAGGTGGAGGCGTCGAACGCCATCGCCGAGTGGAACAGCACCCGCCCATGACCACCGTTCGCGTACATCGTCTGCGCGGCCAGGTCCGCGACATTGCGATGCGTGACCGCGACGCCCTTCGGCACCCCCGTCGAACCCGACGTGAACATCGCGTACACCGGCTGATCCACATGCACCGCAACCAACGGATCCGACGCATCACCCTCACCACCCCCCACCGGCCCCAACACCCGCACCCCCGCCGGCACCACCAACGAACCCGCACCACGGTCCGTCACCACATGCGACACACCCGACCCACCAACAATCAACTCCACCCGCTCCGAGGGATATCGGGTGTCCAGCGGTACGTACACCGCACCCGCCTTCACCACGGCCAACGTCGTCACCACAGCACTCACCGAACGCTCCAGGAACAACGCCACCCGGCCACCCGGCCGCACACCCTCACCGATCAGCACACGCGCCGCACGATTGGCCAGCACATCCACCTCACGGTAGGAGAACTCACGCCCCTCACCCACCACCGCCACCGCATCCGGCGTCCGCGCCACCTGCGCCGCAAAAAGCTGCGCAAGCCCCGCACCCGGCGAACCGGTCACCTCACCAACCCACTCCCCCAACAACACCCCACGCTCATCCCCCGACAACAACTCCAGCTCACCCAAAGGCACATCCGGCTCTGCCGCCGCAGCACCCAACAACCGCACCAGACGCTCACCCGCCAACTCCACCGACCGCGCGTCATACAAATCCGTCGCATACTCGATCGTGATGTCCAGCCCACCCGGCCGACCATCCACCCCACGATGCTCCGCGAAGCCGAAGGTCAGGTCGAACTTGGCGATCTCCACCTTGGAGAACTCGTACGCCGCTTCCAGTCCCGGAAGTTCGGGCGCCTCGGCCGACATGTCGCCGACGGTGAGCATGACCTGGAAGAGGGGGTGCCGGGCTGTGGTGCGCTCGGGGTTGAGTGCTTCGACCAGCCGGTCGAACGGCAGGTCCTGGTGGCTCCATGCGGCGAGGTCGGTCTCCCGGACCCGGGTCAGCAGCTCCCGGAAGCTCGGGTCACCACTGGTGTCGGTCCGGAGCACGAGTGTGTTGACGAAGAACCCGATGAGGTCGTCGAGCGCCTGGTCCGTACGGCCGGCGACGGGTGAGCCGAGGGGGATGTCGTGCCCGGCGCCGGAACGCGACAGCAGGGTCGACACCGCCGCCTGGGCCACCATGAACAGCGTGCTGCCGGTGTCCTGGGCCAGCGAGGTGAGCGAGTCGTGCAGGGCGGGCGGGCAGTGCACGGTGTGCGTGGTGCCCCGGTTGGACGCGGTGGCCGGCCTGGGCCGGTCGGCCGGCAACGTGGCCTCCTCCGGCAGCTCGGCCAGTGCCGAGCGCCAGTAGTCGAGTTGGCGCTCCTCGTCGCTTCCCAGGAGGCGTTGCTGCCAGAGGGAGTAGTCGGCGTACTGGACCGGCAGCGGCTCCCACGCGGGGGCTGCGCCCTCGGCGCGGGCCTCGTAGGCGGTGGCGAGGTCACGGAAGAGCGGACCGTTGGACCAGCCGTCGGAGGCGATGTGGTGGATGACCACCAGCAGGATGTGCTCCTGCTCGCCGAGCGAGAGCAGATGCGTGCGGATGGGGGGCTGGACGGCCAGATCGAAGGTGGCCGCGGAGAGGTCGGCCAGTTGTGCGGTGAGGGCGTCCTCGGTGGTGCTGATGAGGGGCAGGTCGGTGGTGGCCGGGGGCAGGACGTGCTGGTGGGGGGTGCCCTCGTGGGTGGGGAAAACGGTGCGCAGGCCTTCGTGCCGGGTGGTGAGGTCGGTGAGGGCCAGAGCGAGGGCCCGCTGGTCGAGGGCGCCCTTGAGCCGCAGGGCCAGGGGGATGTTGTAGGTGGCGGAGGGGCCCTCCATCTGATCGAGGAACCACAGGCGCTGCTGGGCTGAGGAGAGCGGAACACGCTCCGGCCGCTCCTCCGGCATCAGCGCCGGCCGCGGCAGTTCGCCGCTGCCCGCGGTGACGCACTCCGAGAGGGCGAGCACCGTCGGGTTGCGGAACAGGTCCTTCACGCCGAGCTGGACGCCGAACGCCCGCCGGATGCGGCTGATCAGCCGGGTGCCGAGCACCGAGTGGCCGCCCCGGTGGAAGAAGTGGTCGTCGATGGTGACCGACGGCAGTCCGAGCACGGCCGCGAAGAGACCGCAGAGCACTTCTTCCTGCGGTGTGCGTGGTGCCCGCCCGTTGGTGGCGTGGGCGACCTGGGGTGCGGGCAGGGCGCGTCGGTCGACCTTGCCGTTGACGGTGAGCGGGATCTCGTCGAGGACGACGAAGGCGGCCGGGACCATGTATTCGGGCAGGGCGGCCGAGACGTGCCCCCGCAGCTCCGCCACGTCGATCCGGGCGCCTTCGGTGGCGACGAGGTACGCGGCGAGGCGCTTGTCGCCGGGCCGGTCCTCCCGGACGACGACGGTCGCCTGACCCACGCTCTCGTGGGCGGCCAACGCCGTCTCGATCTCGCCCAGTTCGATACGGAAGCCGCGGAGCTTGACCTGCTGGTCGGCCCGCCCCAGGTACTCGACGGAGCCCTCGATGTTCCACCGGACCAGGTCGCCCGTCCGGTACATCCGCGTACCGGGCGGACCGAACGGGTCTGCGACGAAGCGCTCCGCCGTCATGCCCGGCCGGCCGAGGTAGCCACGGGCGAGACCGGCACCGGCGATGTACAGCTCGCCGGGGGTACCCGGAGGCACGAGCCGCAGGCCCTCGTCCACCACGTAGACGCGGTGGTTGTCGAGGGGCTCCCCGATCGGGATGGCGCCCGCGTAGTCGAGGGGCCGGTGGACGCGGTGCGTGGTGGCGAAGGTCGTGGTCTCCGTCGGACCGTAACCGTTGACGACGGTGACGTCCGGGCAGCGGTCCATGACCCGGCGTACCGCCTCCGGCGGAACGACGTCACCGCCCGCCCACACCTCACGCACCCCGGCGAACGCCTCCGGAGCCTCCTCCGCCATCACCCGGAACAACCCGGCCGTCAGCCACAGCGAGCTGATTCCGCGCTCGGTCAGCAGCCCGCCGAGGGTCCCGGGGTCGAGGTAGCCCGGGGGCGCGACCACGACCGTGCCCCCGTTCAGCCACGGCACCCAGATCTCGTGCGTCGAGGCGTCGAAGGTGTGCGGTGAGTGGAAGAGCACCCGGGTGTGGCTGCCGTTCGCGTACATGGTCTGGGCGGCCAGGTCCGCGACATTGCGGTGGGTGACCGCGACGCCCTTCGGCACCCCCGTCGAACCCGACGTGAACATCACGTACAGCCACTGGTCGGGATGGGCCGGCGGGGCCGGCTGCGTCGACGGGAGGTGGGCGAAGCCCTCGGTGCCGTCGAGCACGACGGTCCGCGCGGTGGTCCGGGCCACGACCGGGTGATCGGCCAGTACCTTGTCGGTGAGCAGGACCGGCGCCCCGGTCTCGGCGAGGATCCGCAGCAGGCGGGTGTCGGGGTCCGCGGTGTTGAGCGGGGCGTAGACGCCTCCGGCCTTGACGACCGCGAGGAGCCCGGTGAGCAGGTCCGCCGACCGCTCCATCAGGACGGCGACGACGCTCTCCGGCCGGACGCCGAGGCCCACGAGGTGGCGGGCCAGCCGGTTGGCGTCCGCGTCCAGCTCCGCGTACGTCAGCTCGCGGTTGCCGTCGACCAGGGCGATCGCGTCCGGGGTGCGGGCGGCCTGCGCGGCGAACAGCTCCGCGAGACCGGCGTCGGAGGAGCCGGTGACCCCTCCGTTCCAGCCCTCCAGCAGCTGGTGTCGCTCGTCAGGGCCGATGAACTCCAGCTCCCCGACGGGGATTTCGGGGCGTTCGACGGCGTCGCCCAGCAGCCGGACCAGCCGGTCGGTGACTGCCTCGACGGTGCCGGCGTCGTACAGGTCGGTGGCGTACTCGACCCTGATGTCCAGACCGTCCGGGCTGCCGTCCACGGTGCGGTGCTCGTGGAAGGAGAAGGTCAGGTCGAACTTGGAGATGTCCAGCGAAGTGAAGCCCGACTCGGCTGATATTCCAGGGAGTTCGACGGAGGGGGTGAGCGCCTCCTGAAGGGTGAGGACCACCTGGAAGAGCGGGTGGCGGGCGGTGGAACGCTCGGGGTTGAGTGCCTCCACCAGCCGGTCGAAGGGCAGGTCCTGATGGGCCCAGGCGGCAAGATCGGCTTCCCGGACCCGGGTCAGCAGTTCGCGGAAGCTCGGGTCGCCCGTGAGATCCGTGCGCAGCACGAGGGTGTTGACGAAGAAGCCGACCAGGTCGTCGAGGGACTGCTCCGAGCGGCCGGCGATCGGGGCGCCGATCGGGATGTCCTCCCCGGCGCCGGAGCGGGACAGCGCGGTGGCGACGGCGGCCTGCGCCACCATGAACAGGGTGCTGCCGGTCTCGCGGGCCAGCCGGGTCAGCCCGGCGTGCAGCTCCGCGGCGACGTGAACGCCGTGGGTGGTGCCGCGGTAGGTGGCCACCGCCGGGCGTGGGCGGTCGGCCGGCAGGGTGGCCTCGTCGGGCAGCCCGTCCAGCGTGGCGCGCCAGAACTCCGCCTGCCGCTCCCCGTCCGCCGCGAGCAGTTCCTGCTGCCAGAGGGTGTAGTCGGCGTACTGGACCGGCAGCGGCTCCCACGCGGGGGCGGCGCCCTGGGTGCGCGCCGTGTAGGCGGCCGTGAGGTCCCGCAGCAGCGGGGTGGTGGACCAGCCGTCGGAGGCGATGTGGTGCATCACCACCAGCAGGACGTGCTCCTCGGCCCCGAGGGCGAACAGGGCTGCACGGACGGGCAGTTCGGATTCGAGAGCGAAGCTCCGCGCGGCGTGGTCGGCGAGCTCGGCCTCCAGCGTGTCCCCGGACGTCGCGATGACGGGCAGTTCCACCCGGACCTCGGCCGCCGGGAGCTGCCACTGGTAGGCGGCGTCGTCCGCCATCCCGAAGAGGGTGCGCAGCGACTCGTGGCGCACCACCAGGTCGGTGAGCGCGAGTTGGAGCGCGTCCGTGTCGAGTGCGCCCGTGAGGCGCAGGGACAGCGGGATGTTGTACGTCGCGGACGGTCCCTCCAGGTGGTGGAGGAACCAGAGGCGCTGCTGCGCCGAGGAGAGCGGCACCCGCTCCGGGCGCACGGCCTCCCGCAGGGCGGGGCGCTGCGCGGTCTCCTCGCCGCCCGCTTCGACGTACTCGGCCAGAGCCGCGACTGTCGGGCCCTGGAAGAGGTCCCTGACCGTGATCTGGACGCCGAAGGCCTGCCGGATGCGGCTGATGAGGCGGGTGGCGAGGAGCGAGTGCCCGCCGAGGTGGAAGAAGTGGTCGTCGATGGTGACCGAGGTCAGTCCGAGGACCTCCGCGAAGAGGCCGCACAGGACCTCCTCGCCCGGCCCCCGGGGCGCGCGCCCGGCGGCCTCGCCACTCAACTGCGGTGCGGGCAGGGCACGTCGGTCGACCTTGCCGTTGACGGTGAGCGGAATCTCGTCGAGGACGACGAAGGCGGACGGGACCATGTACTCGGGGAGGATGCCGGCCATGGCGCGGCGCACGGACTCGGTGTCGATCCGTACTCCGTCGGCGGCGACGAGGTAGGCGACGAGGCGTTTGTCGCCGGGCCGGTCCTCCCGGACGACGACGGTCGCCTGACCCACGCTCTCGTGGGCGGCCAAAGCCGTCTCGATCTCGCCGAGTTCGATGCGGAAGCCGCGGAGCTTGATCTGCTGGTCGGCCCGGCCCAGGTATTCGAGGGAGCCTTCGTGGTTCCAGCGGACGAGGTCGCCGGTGCGGTACATCCGCGTCCCGGAAGGACCGTACGGATCGGCCACGAAACGGTCCGCGGTCAGCGCGGGGCGGTCGAGGTAGCCCTGCGCCAGGCCGGCACCCGCGATGTACAACTCGCCCGGAACACCCGGCGCGACGAGCCGCAGACCCTCGTCCAGCACATACGCCCGGTGATTGTCCAAGGGCTCCCCGATGGGAATCGCACCCGCGTAATCCAGAGGCCGGTGAATACGGTGCGTGGTGGCGAACGTCGTCGTCTCCGTCGGACCGTAACCATTGACCACGGTGACCTCCGGGCAACGCTCCATCACCCGGCGCACCGCCTCCGGCGGAACCACATCACCACCCGCCCACACCTCGCACACCCCGGCAAACGCCTCGGGTACTTCCTCCGCCATCACCCGGAAGAGTCCTGCGGTCAGCCAGAGGGCCGTGATCCCGTGCTCGGCGATCAGTCCTTCGTACGCGGCTGCGTCGAGGTGTCCTGCGGGCGCGACGACAAGCGTGCCGCCGTTGAGCCACGGCACCCACATCTCGTAGGTGGAGGCGTCGAACGCCATCGCCGAGTGGAACAGCACCCGCCCATGACCACCGTTCGCGTACATCGTCTGCGCGGCCAGATCCGCGACATTGCGATGCGTGACCGCGACGCCCTTCGGCACCCCCGTCGAACCCGACGTGAACATCGCGTACACCGGCTGATCCACATGCACCGCAACCAACGGATCCGACGCATCACCCTCACCACCCCCCACCGGCCCCAACACCCGCACCCCCGCCGGCACCACCAACGAACCCGCACCACGGTCCGTCACCACATGCGACACACCCGACCCACCAACAATCAACTCCACCCGCTCCGCCGGATAACGCGTATCCAGCGGCACATACACCGCACCCGCCTTCACCACGGCCAACGTCGTCACCACAGCACTCACCGAACGCTCCAGGAACAACGCCACCCGACCACCCGGCCGCACACCCTCACCGATCAGCACACGCGCCGCACGATTGGCCAGCACATCCACCTCACGGTAGGAGAACTCACGCCCCTCACCCACCACCGCCACCGCATCCGGCGTCCGCGCCACCTGCGCCGCAAAAAGCTGCGCAAGCCCCGCACCCGGCGAACCGGTCACCTCACCAACCCACTCCCCCAACAACACCCCACGCTCATCCCCCGACAACAACTCCAGCTCACCCACCGGCACATCCGGCTCTGCCGCCGCAGCACCCAACAACCGCACCAGACGCTCACCCGCCAACTCCACCGACCGCGCGTCATACAAATCCGTCGCATACTCGATCGTGATGTCCAGCCCACCCGGCCGACCATCCACCCCACGATGCTCCGCGAACGAGAACGTCACGTCGAACTTGGCGCATCGCAGCCAGGTGAACTCCGACTCGGTATCCAGGTCGTCGGCGACGAGTGTGGGTGTGTCCGCGTCGGTCAGCGTCAGCATCACCTGGAACAGCGGGTGCCGGGCGGTGGTGCGCTCGGGGTTGAGCGCCTCCACCAGCCGGTCGAACGGCAGGTCTTGGTTCCCCCATGCGGCGAGGTCGGTCTCCCGGACCCGGGTCAGCAGCTCCCGGAAGCTCGGGTCACCACTGGTGTCGGTCCGGAGCACGAGTGTGTTGACGAAGAACCCGATGAGGTCGTCGAGCGCCTGGTCCGTACGGCCGGCGATCGGTGAGCCGAGGGGGATGTCGTGCCCGGCGCCGGAACGCGACAGCAGGGTCGACACCGCCGCCTGGGCCACCATGAACACCGAGGCGCCCGACTCGCTCGCCAGTTCCGCGAGCCGGGTGTGGACTGCCTCTGCGCAGTGCACGGTGTGAGTGGCGCCGCGGTAGGAGGCGACGGCCGGCCGCTGCCGGTCGGCGGGCAGGGTGACTTCCTCCGGGAGCTCGGCCAACGCCCGCTTCCAGTAGTCGATCTGGTGCGCGGCGACGCTCTCCTGGTCCGCGGGGTCACCGAGTATGCCGCGGTGCCAGAGGGCGTAGTCCGCGTACTGGGCGGGCAGCGGGTCCCATGCGGGGCGCTCACCGCGCGCCCGGGTCGCGTACGCGGTGCTCAGGTCGCGCATGAGCGGCTGGTAGGACCAGCCGTCGGAGACGATGTGGTGCATGACCACCAGGAGTACGTACTCCTGCTCGCCGAGGCTGAACAGCCTTGCGCGGAAAGGCAGATCGGCCGCCAGGTCGAAGATGCGCTCGGACTCGGAGGTGAGCAGCGCGGCGACGGTGTCCTCGGTGGCCGGGGTGACCGGCAGTTCGACGCGGACGCTGTCGGCCGGCAGGATCCGCTGGTAGGTCCGGCCGTCGGCCTGGCCGAACACGGTGCGCAGGCTCTCGTGCCGTCCGGCGACATCCCTGAACGCCGATTCGAGTGCGCTTACGTCGAGTTGGCCCCGTACCCGGACGGCGAGCGGGATGTTGTACGTCGCGGACGGGCCCTCCAGCTGGTCGAGGAACCAGAGCCGCTGCTGGGCCGCCGAGAGGGGCAGCGGCTCCGGCCGCTCCTGGGCTGTCAGGGCGGGGCGGGCGGACTCGCCGCCGCCGGTGGCGACGTATCCGGCGAGCAGGGCCACGGTCGGGTACTCGAAGAACTGCCGCAGGGTCAGCTGGACGTCGAGGACGGTGCGCACCCGGCTGACCAGCCGGGTGGCGAGCAGGGAGTGGCCGCCGACGGCGAAGAAGTCGTCGTCGATGCCGATCGACGGCAGGCCGAGGGAGTGGGCGAAGAGCCCGCAGAGAACCTCCTCGACGGGGTTGCGCGGGGCCCGGCCGTTGGGTGTCGCGCCGAGTCGGGGTGCGGGCAGTGCGCGCCGGTCCAGCTTGCCGTTCGGGGTCAGCGGCAGGGTGCCCAGCGGGACGACGGCCGAGGGGACCATGTACTCGACGAGGTGTTCGCCCACGTGGCGCAGGAGTTCCGCGCCGTCCAGGACGCCTGGCTCGGCGGGTACGGCGTAGGCCACCAGGCGCTTGTCGCCGGGCCGGTCCTCGCGGACGATGACCGCGGCCTGGGCGACGGAGGGGTGGCGGACGAGCACGGTCTCGATCTCGCCGAGTTCGATGCGGTTGCCGCGGAGCTTGACCTGCTGGTCGGCGCGGCCCAGGAAGACGACCTCGCCGTGCTCGTTCCACGCGGCCAGGTCGCCGGTGCGGTACATGCGGCTGCCGGCGGGTCCGTACGGGTCGGCGGTGAACCGCTCGGCGGTCATGGCCGGCAGCCGTCCGTAACCCTGGGCGAGGTGCGGTCCCGCGACGTAGAGTTCACCGGCCTCGCCGGGGGCGGTGTGGCGCAGTTCGGCGTCCAGGACGTACATGGCGGTGTTCGCCATCGGGATGCCGAGGTGGAGCCGGTCGAGGGTGCGCACCTCGGGGGTGAAGGTCTGGTAGCTGCAGAAGACGGTCGCCTCTGTGGGGCCGTAGACGTGCACGAATGTGGTGTCCGGGCATTGGTCGAGGGCTCGTTGGAGGGCGACGCCGGACAGGACGTCGCCGCCGGTCCAGATCTCGCGCAGCTGCCTCAGCCCGTCGATCGCCTCGCTGGCCATGGCGTCGAAGAGGGCGGTGGTGAAGTAGGCGGCGGTCACCCTGTGACGGGTGATGGCCTCGGCGAGTTCACCGATGTCGATCTTCGGGGCGGACAGGACGACGGCCAGTCCGCCGCGCAGCAGGGGAACCCACAGTTCGTAGGTGGAGGAGTCGAAGGGCAGGGGCGAGTAGGCGAGCACCCGCTCGTGGGCGGCGGCGCCGAAGCCGGGGTCCAGGGCCAGTTCGACGACGTTGCGGTGGGTGTTGACGACGCCCTTGGGGGTGCCGCTGGAGCCGGAGGTGAACATGATGTACAGCGGCTGGTCGGGGTGGACCGTGATGTCGGGTGCCGTGGGCGCGCTGCCGGCCGTGGCGCTGTGGTCGTCGAGCCGCAGGGTGGGCAGGTCCGCGGCGAAGTCCGTCTCTCCGGCCTCGCGGTCGGTCACCAGGAGGGTGGCGCCGGTGTTGCCGAGGATCCAGCTGAGCCGCTCCTCGGTCTGGCGAGGGTCGAGGGGTACGTAGACGCCGCCGCTCTTCAGCACGGCGAGGACCGTGATGACGTAGGCGAACGAGCGGTCGAAGAGGAGGCCGACGGCGTCGCCGGGCTGTACGCCGTCGGTGACGAGCCGGTGTGCGAGTGCGTTGGCCGCACTGTCCAGCTCCCGGTAGGTGAGGCTGCGGTCCTCGCGGACGAGGGCGACGGCCTGCGGGGTGCGGGCGGCCTGCGCGGCGAAGAGCGTGTGCAGGCTCCCCTCGGGAAGGTCCTCGGCCGTGTCGTTGTACGTGGCGACGTGCGCGGGGACGCCGACGCCGAGGATGAGGGCTGGGTCTGCTTGCGGCTGGGACATCTCGACACCTTCTTGGTAGCTCGGATCTCGTGGTCTCGCGGCGTGCCGGGAGACCGACGGAGCCACGGTGGATGACGTGCGGATGGTGCGAAGTCGTGGGGTGGGGACGGGAGTCAGCCGGTGCGGGATGCTGTCGCGGCGTCGGCGGGCAGCAGGATGTCGTCCGCTTCCAGTGCGTTCGCGTGGTACTTGCCGACGGAGCTGATCAGCAGCCGGAGTTCCAGGGCGATGCTCTCGGCCAGCCGGACGAGGCCGGCGTCGGCGTCCTCGTCGACGGCGAGGAGTGCGGCCCGGCCGAGGCCTACGGCGCGGGCGCCGAGCGCGAGTGCCTTTGCGGCCCGGCCGCCTTCCCAGATCCGCCCGCTGGCGAGCAGGCAGTGGTCGGTGGCCCCGATGCGGGTGAGGCACTCGCCGAGCGGGAGCCCCACCTGGCCGAGGAAGCCGGTCGGGGCCCAGGCGGTGCCGCCCTCGGCTCCGTCCACCGTGACGGAGTCGGCGCCGGCCGCCCAGGCGGTGGCCGCGGCGAGGGCGATGTCGCGGCCGGGGTGCAGTTTTACCCAGACCTTCACGCGGGGGAAGTTGTTCCGCATCAGCCGGATCTGCTGGCGCAGGATCTCCTCGGTGAAGGTGCCGGGGCTGCTGATCCGCAGGACCGAGTCGCTGTCCGCGCCGAACACCTCGTCCAGGGCGTACTGTTCGGCGATCCTGCCGCCGGCCTCGCGGCCCAGAACGGTGAGGCCGCCGAGCCCCGGCTTCGCACCCTGGCCGACCTTCAGTTCGAAGGCGAGCCGGCCGGTGGCCAGCAGCGGTTCGGAGACGGGGTCGCTGTAGACCAGGTTCCACACCTCGGCGTCCGCGTCCTCGGTGGACTGCTGGACCACCACCCCGCCGTGCTCGTCGTCGGCGGCGGCGGTGTAGGCGGCGATCCGGCCGAGCAGCGGGGAGGCCGCGGAGTCGGAGGCGGCGCGGTAGCCGTTGACCGGCACCACGTTCTCCCCGATGACCATCGGGATGCCGAGCTGTCCGGCCTGCCGCCCGGCCGCCTCGCCCAGGTCGTGGCTGGCGACCTGGGTCGAGCCGAACGCGGACACGTACAGCGGCAGTCGGGAGGCGAACCCGCCCACGGAGGTGCCGAGTTCGACATCGGTGTAGAGCGGTTCGCGGGCCAGGTCGATGAGCTTCTTCAGCCGTTCCGGCATGAACACCGGGGGCACGATCCTGGCGCGCTCCAGCACGTCGTACGGGTCGTGGCCGGCCGGGATCGCGCCCAGCAGGCTGCCGCCGTAGGAGTCCAGGGCGGGGAAGACCGCCGCCGCTCCGGCCCTGGCCCGGTGCCGCACCTGTTCCTCGGGGAAACCTTCTGCGCTCAGTACGCTCATGCCGACACCACTCCGGGGAGCTTCGGGTAGGCGCTGGCCTCCCAGGCGGCGGTGCGGCCGGTGACGTAGCGGGTGAAGCGCTCCAGGCCGATGCCGAAGCCGGCGCTGGCGGGGATGCCGCGGCGGGCCAGGTCGAGGTACCAGCCGTACTTCGCGGGGTTCTCGCCGGTCTCGCGCATCCGGGTGACCAGGGCCGCGTAGTCGTGTTCGCGTTCGCTGCCGCTGGCCAGCTCGCCGTAGCCCTCGGGGGCGATCAGGTCGAAGTTGCGGAGGATGCCGGGGCGGTCGGTGTCCTCCTGGTCGTAGAAGCCCCGCGAACCCTTGGGGTAGTCGACGACGAAGAACGGGCGGCTGGTCTTCGCGGAGAGGATCTCCTCCCCCTCCCAGTCGATCTCGGCACCCGGGTCCTGCGGGTGGCCGAGCGCCACCAGGTCCGCGGTGGCCTCCCGGTGCGTGGTGCGGGCGAACGCTCCCTGGACCACTTCCCGGAAGGC
The DNA here is from genome assembly GCF_044756945.1 of Streptomyces sp. NPDC091387. Lineage (NCBI taxonomy): Bacteria > Bacillati > Actinomycetota > Actinomycetes > Kitasatosporales > Streptomycetaceae > Streptomyces > Streptomyces sp. NPDC091387. The sequence continues at coordinate 428,642 of NZ_JBIVTZ010000004.1, forward strand.
GTCCCGGTCCCGGCCCAGGAGCTCCAGTTCACCGGGCATCTCGCGGACGACCTCGTCGACGACGTGCGCCACGAGCCGTTCGGCGAGCTCCATCGCGTCCTCGCGGCCGGCGTCGCGGATCTCCACGTCTATCTGGTGGAACTCGGCGAGGTGGCGGTGCGTGACGGCCGTCTCCAGCGGTTCCAGGCGGACGTTGGGAGCGATGTAGAAGATCTTCTCGAAGGCCATCAGCGATGCCTGCTTGTAGAGGATCGCGCTCGTCATCAGCTTGTACTTGTGGCCGTAGAAGTCGATGTCGACCTGCTTGGAGCCCCGGATGCCGGGGTCGGTGACCGGTCCGATGACCGGCGGCAGCAGTTCCTGGAACCCCTGCGCGGTCAGGAAGGAGCGGGTGGCCGCGAGCATGCGGCTCTGGACCCGCAGCGTGGCGCGGGTCGGCTCGGCCATCAGGTGCTGGTCGGGAGAGGCCGGGAACGCGGGCGCGATGCGGCCGTAGGGCTCGGCGATCGTACTGGTCATGGTGCTACCTCCTGGGTGTGCTGCCGATGGGCTGCCGGGCGTCGGGCCGCCGAGGGAAGCGGGGGGCGGGAAACGGACGGGGGAAGGGTGCGGTCGTGCCGGCGCTGGACGAACGACAGGGCGTCGAACAGCCCGGCGGCGGTGAGCCGGCGGCCGCGGTCGCGGACGGGCCCCAGGGGCATCGCCCCGATCTCGGACCAGGCGAGGCGGCCGGACCCGTCGATGAGGCTCCGGGAGCGGCCCGCGTTGTCGGGGTGCAGGCAGAAGGGGACGTCGAGGTATCCGCGGGCGAAGGCCTTCAGCAGGGCCTGGCCCAGGTCGTCGTCGAGGTTCAGCACGGCGTCCACCAGGGCGCGGGCCTCCGCGTAGACCGCGTTGTCCGCCGGGTCGGTGTGCGGGAGCGGCACGGACGCGGGCCGGGGCCCGGCCGCCGCGCGGTGCCGGGACGCGGCGCGTGCGGCGACCCGCAGGGCCTCGACGTTCTCCGTCACGGTCGGGATGCGGTGTGCCTCGGCGGCCGTCTTCACGATCAGCCGGGCCGCGCCGGTCTCCACGGCCAGTTCGGCCGAGCGCTCCAGGAGGTCCAGCGATCCGCGCCGGGTCTGCGGGTAGAGACCCATGTAGGTGTAGAGGACGATGTGCCAGTCGGTGTCCGGCAGGAATTCGCCGGCCAGCCGGCGCAGCGCGTGCACCGCGTCGCGGTCCTGCGCCGCGTTGGTCTGCTGGGCGTAGCTGAGCGAGATGCTGCGCAGTCCGGCCCGGTGGAAGAACAGCGCTTCCAGCGCGCTGATCGCGACGAGGAGTCCGGGTGGGCAGAGCTGGCCGAGCATGCAGCCGCCGAAGGTCTCCAGGTGCGGTTCGGCCCCGGTGCCGCGCAGTCCGGCGAGGAACTCGCAGCTCTCCTGCCAGTTGCGTACGGAGTCCAGGAGCGGGGTGCGCCCGTAGGGCAGGCAGTAGGAGACCGGGCCGCCCTCGGTCGCGTCCAGGCCGAGCCGGGCCAGTGCGGTGACGATGCGCTGGGGGCGGGCGGAACCGTGCCGGATCTGGACCGGGAAGCCGGCGTCCCGGACACCGTCCAGGACCCAGCGCGAGGTGTGGGGGCTGTAGGAGGTGATGGGGAATCCGTTGAGCGGGACGCCGCTGTTCAGCGCGCGGGCCGCGGACGCCTCGTCGCTCACCCGGGTGTAGCTGTCGATCGTCATGGTGCCGACGACCGCGTCGGCGGCGCCCTTGGTGGCCAGTAGGCCGGCCCGCATCAGTGCGGGGTCGGAGAAGCCCATGCGGGGCTGCACCACGAGGGTGCCGCGGTCCTGGGCCTCGGCGACGAAGCGGCCGAAGGAGAGCGGGCGCCGGTGCACGGTGGTGCGGCTCTCCGGGGCTGCCGCGAGGGCCGGCGGGGTCATCGTTCCACCTCTCTGGGCAGTGAGCCGACGTAGGACTCGAAAGCGGTGAGATCGGCGCCGTCCTGGAAGACCGCGTCGAACCCGGCCCTCCTGAGGACGTCGGCCTCTTCCTCCCCGCCGCCGGAGACGCCGAGCTTGCCGCCGATGACGGCGGGCAGTCCGGTCAGCTCCCAGCGCGACCGGATGGCCCCGATCAGCGGCTGGGCATCGTTGAAGCCGTGTCCGTTGACGCTGCTGACGACCAGCAGGTCGGGCTGGAACTTGCAGCAGGACTCGACGATCTCGTCCTCTGGCACGCAGGAACCCAGATTGACGACCTTGTGCCCGAGGTCTTCGAGCAGCAATTGGATGTAGATGAGATTCCAGGTGTGCGCATCGGATTGCAGTCCGGTGACAACAACGTCCAGCGGCCCGGATCGATGACGAGCCGCCCATTCCGCAGGCTTCATTGTTCGCTTCGTCCACATCATTGGATGACAGGGGGAGAAAGAGGTCCAGGTGTGACCTGAACTTCCTTTCGGCCACCACCGTAGATTCGCCGCGCAGACTATTCCGGCGTGACCGGCGGCAACTGGGCGGCAGGACGGGAGCAGTTGGCCGAAAGCCCTGTGCCGGGCGGGTGGCGGGGCGTGAGACTGACCGGACTGCGCCCGCAGAATTCACCGCCCGGCCCCGTGCACACCGCCGGCGAACGACCGAGGAGTCATGACATGGCAGAGACCGGCCACAGTGTCCGTGCGGCGGACGTGCTCGCGGACGTCCTGGCACAGGTGCGGGAGAGGGTCGACCGGAGGGAGGCGCTCGGCGAGGCGCAGATCGCCGTGCTCGAAGCGGCGGTGACCATCGTCCGTGCCGGTCAGACCGGGTTCGAGGGCGGGCCGGTGGAGCGTTCGGAGCTGGTGCGCGAGGCGCTCGGCGCGGTGCGCGCGGCGACCGTGGCCACCGGGGTCGCCCTCACCTACGCCCATCAGACGGCCCGCGTGCTCGCCTGATCGGCGCTCCGTGGTGCCGCCGATCTGCCTGGGCTTCTGCCCGGCGAACCGGCCTACGGCTCCTAGCCTGTGATGCAGGCGAGAAGAACTCCGTCAGACCGACGACCGAATGCATACCTTCGTCCAACCGAGGTGGAAATCATGGCAACCAACCCGTTCGAGGACCCTCAGGGCCGTTATGTGGTGCTGGCCAACGAAGAGGGCCAGTATTCGCTGTGGCCGGCCCGGATCCAGCAGCCGGCGGGCTGGGAACTGGTGAGAGACGAGGGCAGCAAGCAGGAGTGCGGCGAATACATCGAGGCGAACTGGACCGATATGCGGCCGCGTTCCGTCGTCGCGGCGATGAGTGGCTGAACCGGCTGTTCGTCCCGTGCCGGAAGGGCGGGTGCGAGGCGCCTATCGCGTCGCGCACCCGCCCTTTCCGTGCGTGCGTGAACGGAATGATCGTCGGGCGTACGCACGAAGCTCCCGGCGGCCGTGGGTTCCCCATCGAGAACCTCATGGCTGCCGGGAGCTTCGTGCGTACGCCCCGGTCCGCCGAACGCGGTTCGGGCGGTCAGTCCTGGGCGCCGGCGACGCACCATTCCAGGACCGCCGCGGCGGCGGTCATCTTGTGGTGGGCCTGGCGCCAGGCCAGGCTGGCCGGGCCGTCGAGCACCTCGTCGGTGACCTCCTGCCCGCGGACCGCGGGCAGGTCGTGCAGGAAGACGGTCCGCGGGCCGCCGAAGCGCTCCAGGAAGCCGCGGTTGATCTGGAAGCCGTCGAAGTCGCTGAGCCAGTCGGGGTTCTCCTTCGTCACGCCCATGGTCTGCCACCGGCTGGTGTACACCGCGTCCACCGGGCCCTCGACCTCGTCGGGCGTCACGATCTGGGTCACCAGGGCCTTGCCGCCGCTCAGTTCAGCCGCCAGGTCCAGGGTGTCCTTGGGTACTTCGTATCCCGGCGGGCACAGCAGGGTGAGACGCAGGCCGGGGGTGAGGGCGGCGGCGAGCGCGAGGGCCGCGCCGGAGCTGTTGCCCTCGCCGACGGCGAGCAGGTGCAGACCGTCGAGCGAGCCGAACCGCTCGGTGAGCGTGGCGAGATCGGCGATCGCCTGGGTCGGGTGCTCGTCCAGGCTCAGGGCGTTGACGACGGCCAGGTCCTCGCTGCTGCCGAGCCGGCGGATCTCGTCCACGTCCCCGTTGGTCCGTACGACGAGCGCGTCGAGGTACTGCCCGAGGACCCGGGCGGTGTCCTCCACCGTCTCGCCGGTGGTGAGCTGGAGTTCGTTCGGACCGAAGGTGATCACATCGGCGCCGAGCCGGGTGGCCCCGCTCCAGAAGGACGTACGGGTCCGGGTCGAGGACTTGCGGAAGTAGAGGCCGATCTGGCGTCCGGCCAGCGGCTTCGGGACGATGCCGTCGCGGCCGAACGAGGCGGCGCGCCGGACGAGGTGGTCCAGCTCGGCGGGCGTGAGGTCGGCGAGCGAGATCAGGTTGCGCATGGGTGGGGTGCCTTTCACGAGGACGAGGGCAGGGCGGGGGCGAGGACGGGAACGGGAGACGGGCGCGCGGGACCGGATCGGGCGGGCCGCCCTCAGTCGACGAGTACCGGGACGAGAGCGGCGGGCACCGTCTCCCGATCCGCCGCGAGCACCGCACGGACCAGGTTGAGCACCGTGAAGCCCACCGAGTCGCCCGCCGTGGCGGGCAGCCGGCGGATCAGACCGCGGACCAGCAGGGCGTGCACATCACGGGCGGTGCCCGCCAGCGAGGTTCCGCAGGCGCGTGCCGCGTCGTCCACCGACCACGGCTCCTCCAGGGTCGCCAGTGTGCGGAGCAGGGCCTCCGCCTGCGGGGCGAGCCCGGTCACGGCGGTGGTGAGCCGCTCACTCAGGGTGGGGCCGGCGGCGGGGTCGGTGGGCGTCACGCCGTCGAGCAGGACCAGCGGTGTGGTGCGGGCGATGTCCAGGAGCTGCTGGGGGGAGTACAGCAGCAGCCACGAGGCCGCGGCCTCCAGTGCCTGCGGAATCCCGTCCAGCGCCCGGCAGATGTGGGCCACGGTGGTGACGACTGCGTCCGTGGGGAGGAAGTCGGGTCGCATGTAACTGACGTGGGAGAGCGTCAGCTCGACGGCGTGCCGGTCCGCGACGAGGGTGTCGCCGGCCGCGCCGACGGCCAGATCGGCGGCGGACGGCACCGCGAGCGGTGCCAGTGGGAGCAGCCGCCCGCCGGGCAGGTGCACCGGCCGGTCGGTGGTGGTGAGTATTTTCAGGTGCTCGCAGGCACGCAGCAGACTCAGCAGCCGAGGGGTGACGGAAGGTGACGCATCGTGACCGTCCAGTACGATCAGGGTCGCCTTGGATCCGATGAGGGTGGCCAGCTCCTCGAATTCCTCGCCGTCGCGGACGAGGGCGCGCACCCAGCCGGCCACGGTCGACTGCGGGCTGCTGGGGGCCGCCTCCGCGGTCTCGGCCGAGTCGTCCAGGGATACCCACAGCACCGGAACCCGGTCCCGGGCGTGAATGAGGGAGGCGGCCTCCTGGGCGAGCCGCGACTTCCCCACCCCCGGCAGGCCCACCAGCGTCAGCAGTCGCTCGTGATCCGTGCTCAACCGCGCTGTCAGCGCCTCCAGTTCCGGGCGCCGCCCCACCAGCGGACGCAGCGGAGGGGGCGGTGTGGCGAGGTCCGCCCCGTACATGTCCTGGAAGACCCGGCCCACGGCCTTTGCGTCGACGGAGAGTTCGAGCTCGACGCGTCGCGCGTCACTCAGTCTCATGGCATTGGCGAGGAGCTTCAGCGTTTCCCTGCGCGGGTGCTGGACCCTCCCCAGCTCCAGGTCTCGAATGGCCCGTACGCTCACCGTGGAAAGCCCCGCCAGCTGTTCCTGAGTGAGCCCCGCACGTCTGCGCGCATTCTGCAGCAGAGCGTCAAGCCCGGGTCCAGGCTGGGAATTCATCATTGTCTCCTCGGTCTCCACTTGCTCAGAAAATGCAATAGCCGGTTGCCCGGCCTCCCAGGACTGTCCGGAACACGCGCCCGGGAACGGGATCTTTCCGGTCCGCTCACGCTCCGTACTCTCCGTGGCAGCGAAGGCCTGCCGTCGATGAACAGCTTCCATCGAGCCATTCCCGAAGTCTTCCCGGTGCAGTACCGCGTCTTCCCGCACCCAGGGGCTACGATCGCCTCGCGCCTGGGTAGAGCTGCGGGTGGGCAGTGTTGAGGGGGAGGATGCGTGTCAACAGCGGCAGAGGTTCGTCTGCGTTTCAACATTCTTGGCCCGATAGAGGGGTGGGCGAACGGGACGCGGCTCCGGCTGGGGGGAGTCATCCAGGAGCGAGTTCTGGCCACTCTGCTTCTGGAGCCCGGAAAGGTGCTTCCGGTTTCCCGGCTGGTCGAGGCGGCCTGGGACGAAGAACCGCCGCCGACGGCGCCGCACCAAGTGCGCAAGGCAGTTGCGGATCTCCGAAGGCGGATACCGGGGGGTGCCCACGTCCTGCTCACCGATGGGCCCGGCTATCGCGTCGCCGACGAACAATGCGATATCGACTTGGCTGAATTTGGCCTACTGATCCGAAAAGCGAAGCAGACGGCGTCCGAGGGCCGTACGGCAGAGGCCGCCGAGATATTGCGCGGCGCCCTCGCCCTGTGGCGGGGGCCCGTTCTGTCGGGCGACGGCGGTCCGGTCATCGAGGCCGCGTCGACGTCCATCGAGGAGCGCCGGCTGACCGCGGCGGAACAGCTCTTCGAACTCCACCTGGGACTGGGCGAGGCCTCCGAACTCGTCGTCGAGCTAAGGGAACTGGTCCAGCAGAACCCGTTGCGCGAGTCCCTGCGCGGCCAGTTGATGATCGCCCTCTACCGGTCCGGGCGGCAGGCAGAGGCGCTGGAGGAGTACGGCAAGGTGCGCGAGCTCCTCGTGGAGGAACTCGGCATCGACCCCGGCCCCAATCTGACCAAGCTGTACGAGGGAATCCTCCGGGACAGCCCCGAACTGGCCGGACCCAGGCCGGCGGCCGCCCCGGTCATGTCCGTGGCCCTGCCCGCCGAACCCCCCAGCACCCTCCCGTACGACCTCGCGGACTTCACCGGACGGGACCGGGAACTGGCCGAGATCCTGCGTGCCGCCAAGGACGGCGGTGAGCAGGGCCCGCAGATCGTGGCCATCGACGGCATGGGGGGCTGCGGCAAGACCTCGCTCGCGGTACGGGCGGCGCACCGCCTCGCACCGGAGTACCCGGACGGCCAGCTCCACATAGACCTGCGCGGTTACACGCCCGGCGACCAGCCGGTGACCGCGGGCATGGCGCTCGACAGTCTGCTGCGGGCCCTCGGCGTTCCCGGCAACCTCATCCCCGACGACGTACCCGCCCGCACCGCCCTGTGGCGGGCCACCCTGGTCGGCAAGCAGCTGCTGATCCTCTTCGACAACGCGGCGGACGCCGCCGCCATCCGCCCGCTCCTGCCCGCCTCCCCCGGCAGCCTGATCATGGTCACCAGCCGGGCCCGGCTGGTCGATCTGGACGGCGCGCGGTGGATCTCCATCGGGGTGATGCCGCCCCAGGACAGCGCGATGCTGGTCGCCGAGACGCTCGGTGCCCAGCGCGTCGCCGCCGAGCCCGAGGCGGCCGCCGAGCTCGCGCAGCTCTGCGGCCACCTCCCCCTCGCCCTGCGGATCGCCACTGCCCGGCTGCGCAACCGCCCGCGCTGGACCCTCCAGTACCTGGCCGAGCGGCTGCGCGACGAGACCCGAAGACTCGACGAGCTCAGCTCGGGCGCCCGCAGCGTCTCCGCCACCCTGCGCCTGTCGTACCAGGCTCTGGACGAGGAGTGCCGGAACGCGTTCTCGACGCTGGCGCTCCATCCGGGCAGCGACATGGACATCCACGCCGCCGGCGCGCTGCTCGGCACGGGCGCCCGGGACGCGGAAGACCTGCTGGAGATGCTGCTGGACGTCCACCTCGTACAGCAGCCGGAGATCGGTCTCTACACCTTCCACGACCTGGTGCGCAGCTTCGCGCAGAGCCTGCTCGTCGAGTCCGCGGAGGACTCCGGTGCGGTGGAGCGGCTGTTGGGCTACTACCTGACCGCCACCGAAGTGGCGTGCGATCTTCTCTATTCCGGGCGGCGCCGGCGCAGCACCGGCATCCCGCCCTCCACGGCCGAAATGCCCGACCTCGGCACCGCCGAGCGGGCACGCAAGTGGTTCCTGCGTGAGCAGACGGCGCTCCTCGCGGCCGTCACGCTCGCCGAACGCAAGGGCCACGACCGCTATGTGGTCTGCCTGTCGCGCAATCTCGTCTTCCAGCTCAACGACCTCGGTCTCCTGGAGGACTTCGGCGAGCTGAGCCGGGTCGCGGTCGCCGCCGCCGGACGCCTGCAGGACCTGGCGCTGCTGGGGGTGAGCCTCTCCAATCTGGGCGTCGCCTGCTGGAAACTCGGCCGTCTCGCCGAGGGGCTCGAGGCCGCCCGGGAGAGCCGGGACGTCGCGATCCGGCTCGGCGACCTGCACACGCAGGCCCACAGCGAGAGCATCCTCGGCCAGTTCAACAGCCTGCTCGGCGACTTCTCCGCGGCCCTGGGCCACATGGAGACGGCCATCGCGCACGAACGCGACCTGGACATGCCGCGCGCGGAGGCCGAGAGCCTGACCATCCTGAGCACGCTCTACGAACAGTGGGGACGGTACGAGGAGGCGCGGGACGCGGCGCTGCGGTCGGCCGAACTGAGCCGGCGGCTGGGGCAGCACGAGGGACTGCCCGGAGCCATCACCGACCTCGCGTTCGCCCATGTCGGCCTGGGCGCCTACGAGGAGGCCGACCGCTGCCTGGCGGAGGCCCGCGGACTCTACGGGGACGCCGGCAACGAGGTGAACCTCGCCCTGACCCTGGCGCTGTCCGCCGATGTGGAGAACCTGCTGGGCCGGCCGCCCCTCGACCCGGACCAGGCGGAGCGGGCCCTCGGCCTCATGCGCACGAACTCCTCTCCCCTGCGCCGGGCCAAGGTGGAGAACGTGGTGGGCCGGCTGCGCCGGCGCCAGGGCGACATGGCGGCGGCGCTCGCGCTCCACACCCATGCCCATGAACTCGCCTCGTCCCTCAGCTACCGCATCGAGGAGGCCTACGCCCTGGCGGGCATGGCCGACGCCCTCGGTGACACGCCGGACGCGGTCCGGTACCGGGCCGAGGCCGAGAAGCTCTTCACCGAGATGGGCGTGCTGAAGGGCCACCGTCGCGGCTGACGGCCGGCCGCCGCAGCAGCAGCACCCGTCACGGCACGTCGTCCCACCGCCCCGGAACAGCACCGCGCCCCGCACCGAGGCTCCGGTGCGGGGCGTGCTTGTCGGGGCGCGGGATCTCACACCGTGGGGGACGTCGGGCCCTTGTCGTCGTTGGTCGTGTCGGTGATGACCGTCGGGCCCTTGTCGTCGTTCGGGGTGGCGACGATGACCGTGGGGCCCTTGTCGTCAGCGAGTATGTGGGTGCCGATCACCGTGGGGCCCTTGTCGTCGTTCGGGGTGGCGACGATGACCGTGGGGCCCTTGTCGTCGGCGAGCGTGTGGGTGCCGATCACCGTCGGGCCCTTGTCGTCGGCCACAACCTGCTGGGTGCTCCGGGGGCTGTGCGACTGCCCCGCCTCAACCGTGACGCCGATGCCGAAGGCCAGCGTCGCCGCGATGATTCCGAAGAGCCCAGCAAGCTTGTGTCCCATGGTCCCGCCCCTAAGTGGTGTTTGTGGGTTTTTGCGGTGTTCCGCTTCCCGACACCACTGATGTTGCTGACAGGCGTTCCCGGTCCGTTCCTGCCCCGATACCGCCGCCGGGAACTGCCGCGGGAACGGACCGGAAACGCCTATGCCAGGGGACTTTCAAGCACGACCGGTCCACTAGTCCAGGTCGAGCTGGCAGGCGGTGACGCGGGGGCCGACGGGCGTGAGCACCACGCGGGTGCGGGCGGCGCCCGACTCATGGCCGGCCAGGTCGAGCAGCGATCTCACGAGGGAGCGGAGCACCGCGCGCTCCGCCTCGTCCAGGACGGCCACCCCGGCATCGTCCCCGGGCGGCCACTCCACGATCCCGGCCACCGTGTGCATGCCGTCCTCGGTTCTGGTCTCGACGCTGAGCTGGGGGCCCTCCAAGGACTCCGGTGCGGCGTACGGGTGGGAATGAACGCCGGACGCGACATGCTCGGCCCACCGCTCCACGGTGGTCAGGTCCTCGAAGGCCTGGCGCAGCTCCGTCCCGTCGGGCGAGCGGTCCCTGGGGTCCTTCACTTGAGTACTCCTCACTGCAGACAACTACGCAACGACCCTTGCCGTCCCGGCTCCCGGTTCGCTCCCGATCCGTTCCCGCTGCGTTCCCGTTCCCTCGTTCGCTAAGGGAACGCAGCGGTAATCGGTGGCCGCATGATGACCCCGTTCGATTGAGACAGGGATCCGTGGTGATCCGCAGGTGATGCGACATCCGGGAGATTGAGGCGTGGTAACCAAACCATTCGACGGCGGCGGCACGAGGTGCCGGAAGCCGGTACACGACGGACCCGAATCCTGATGGGCGCCCGGACATCAAAGGACATTCCCGGCCGTTTCTCAGGAATGGGCCCCTTTCTCCTCGTCTGGTCGGGTCAGGCGGTATCCCTGGCGGGCAGCGCGGCGGTCCGGTTCGCCTTCATCGTCGAGGTGTGGTCGTCCGGTGAGCGGGCGACCGCCGTCACCGTTCTCTCGCTGTGCGCCATGCTGCCGCAGGCCGTATTCAGTCCCATTGCGGGCGCAATCGTCGACCGGATATCCAAGCGCGCCGCGCTGCAGATAGCCGACGCCGGCGGGCTCCTCGTCGTGGGTTCGCTGGCCCTGTCCCACTACCTCGGCGCGTTCCAGGCCTGGCAGGTCTATCCGGCCGCCGTGCTGCTCGGTGTCTGTGCCGCCTTCCAGTTCCCGGCCCTGTCGTCGGCCGTTCCCCTGCTGGTCCGCAAGGACCAGCTCGACCGCACCAACGGCCTGTTGGCGGGTGCGAAGAGCGCCGCCGGAATCGGCGGCCCGGCGCTGGGCGGTCTCCTGCTCGCGCTCTTCGGCATCGGCCCGACCCTCCTGGTCGACGTGGCGAGCTACGCGTTCGCCCTCGTCGGCGTCCGCATCGTGCGCTTCGCCGGCGACCGGGTGGCGCAGAAGCCCGGCGCACCGCGGCGGCGGATCACCGCCGACTCCGTCGAGGGACTGCGCTATCTGTTCCGGGTGCCCAGTCTCCGCGACCTGATCATCAACTTCTGTGTCGTCAACCTGGTCATGGTCTTCGGCTTCGCCCTCATCTCGCCGATGGTGCTGCTCCGGGCCGGGAACGGCGCACTCGCCGCCGTCAACACCTCGGTCGGGGTCGGCGGAGTGGCCGGCGCCCTGCTGATGGCCGCCTGGGGCGGCCCCGCGAACCGGGGCCGGGGCATGATGCTCGGCGTGGTCGGCATGTGCCTCTCCGGCCTGGTGGTGATGGGCCTGGTGGGCGGTGTGACCGGCTGGTGCCTGGCCATCCTGGTCGGCGCGCTGCTCATGACCCTCGTCAACGCCTCGATGCAGACGATCGTGCAGACCAAGGTCCCCCACGAATGGCAGGGCCGGGTCTTCGGCGCGGTGATGTTCCTGTCGCAGATCTCCGTACCCGTGGCCATGGCGGTCTCCGGACCGCTCGCCGACCACGTCTTCGAACCGCAGGCCGCCCAGGGCTCCGGCCTCTTCACCGTGCTCGGGCCCCTCGTCGGCGACTCACCGGGCAGCGGTATGGCGGCCATGTTGTTCCTGGCCGGCATCGGCGGGACCGCGGTCGCCATCTGGGGGCTCGCCAGCCGTTCGATCAGGGACATCGACACCCTGCTGCCCGATCTCGACGCCCCCGGCGAGCCGGCCGGGCAGAGCGAACACCAGGGAGGTGAACGCGATGAGGTGCGCGCATGAACTGTTCGAGGAGCAGGTGACGCTGGCGCCCGGCGCGACCGCGCTGATCGACGGCGACGAGCGGATCGACTACGCCGAACTCGACGTACGGGCCGACCGGCTGGCCGCTCTGCTGGTCGCTCGGGGCATCCGTTCCGGTGACACGGTCGGGGTGTACCTGGAGCGCTCCGCCGCGCTCGTCGTGGCGGTGCTCGGCATCCTCAAGGCGGGGGCAGGCTATGTGATGCTCGACCCCGGCTTCCCCGCCGCACGGCTGCGCGCGATGGCCGAGGACGCGGGAACGGCCGTGGTCGTGTCGGCCCGGGGCACGGCGCCCGAGGGGCTCGGCGTGACACACCTGCACATCGAGGACGCCCCGGGGGAGCGGCCGCTGCCGCGCGGCACCGTCCCGGTCCGGCCGGACGACATCGCGTGCGTGATGTTCACCTCCGGATCGACCGGGCGGCCGAAGGGCATCGCCGCGTCGCACCACGCGCTCACGTCCACCCTCACCGGACAGGACTTCGCGTCCTTCGGCCCCGGCGCCGTCTGGCTCCAGTGCGCGCCGCTGTCCTGGGACGCGTTCGCCCTGGAACTGTGGGGGCCGCTCATGAACGGCGGGACCTGCGTCCTGCACCCGGGCCGGCGGCCCGAACCCTTCCTGATGGCACGGCTCGTCGCCGAGCACGGCATCACGTCCATGTACCTCTCCGCGTCCCTCTTCAACGTCGTCGTCGACGAGTACCCGCACGTACTGGACGGGCTGCGGGAACTCGTGGTGGGCGGCGAGGCACTGTCCGCACCTCACGCGGCCCGCGCCCTGGAACACAGCCCGGACCTGCGGCTGAGCAACGGATACGGACCCGTCGAGTGCATGGTCTTCCTGACCGTCCACCCGGTGGACCTCGCCGGACTCGGCGCCGGACCGGTGCCGATCGGCCGTCCGCTGGCCGGCAAGCGGCTGTTCGTCCTCGACGAGGAGATGCGTCCGGTCCCGGACGGCGGGATCGGAGAGATCTACGCCGCCGGGGCGGGCGTCGCCCGTGAGTACCGGGGGCGGCCCGCGCTGACCGCGGAGCGCTTCGTCGCCGCCCCGTCCGGTGAGCGCGTCTACCGCACCGGTGACCTGGGACGGCGCCGCGCGGACGGAGTCCTCGAATACCTGGGGCGGGCCGACAGTCAGGTGAAGATCCGGGGCTTCAGGGTGGAGCCGGGTGAGGTCGAGAGCGTACTGGCCAGGCATCCCGGCATCGACCGGGCGGCCGTCGTCGCCCATGAACACCCTGCGGGCGACCGCCAGCTGACCGCGTACGTGGTGCCGCACGGCGGTGTCCGGCAGGGCTTCCGGGAAACGGAGTTGCGGGCGTACGCGAGCAGCGTGCTGGCCGACTACCTGGTGCCGGCGGTCTTCGTCCCGCTGGACGCGCTGCCGCTGACCCCCAGCGGGAAGCTGGACCGGGCCGCGCTGCCGGAGCCCGGGGCCTCTGCGGCACCGGCCGGCCGGGCGGCGGCGAGCGGGACCGTGGCCGCGCTGTGCGGCCTCTTCGCCCAGGTGCTCCGCGCGGAGGCGGTCGGCCCGGACGACGACTTCTTCTCGCTCGGCGGCCACTCCCTGCTCGCCGCACGGCTGCTGGGACGGATCCGTACCGTGCTCGGTGCCGAGATCGACATCCGCGGGCTCTTCGAGGCGCCCACCCCGGCGCTGCTCGCCCCGTTCGTCGACACCGCTCCCCCGGCACCCGTCGCCGCTCCCTGCCCCGGTACCGCGTCCGGTGCGCTTCCGGTCTCGCACGCGCAGCACCGGCTGTGGTTCCTGGACCGGACCGGGGCCGGGGCCGCGTACAACCTGCCGATGCTGGTGCGGCTGCGGGGTGCGGTCGACGCGGCCGCGCTGGGTGACGCCCTGGCCGGGGTCGCCGACCGGCACGAAGTACTCCGGACCGTCTTCGAGGAGGCCGACGGCGCCCCCGTACGACGGGTGCTGAGCGGGGCGGCCGCGCGGCCGCCCCTGCGTCACCTGCGCGTCGCCGGGGACTCGGTGGACCGGGAGATCGCACGGGAGGCCCGCCACCGCTTCGACCTGCGCACCGAACTCCCTCTGCGCGCAACCCTGTTCACCACCCGGGAGCGGCCGGACGAGCACGCGCTCCTGGTGCTGGTCCATCACATCGCCGGTGACGGGTGGTCCCTGCGGCCGCTCTTCCGCGATCTGTCCCGCGCCTACGCGGCAGGGGCCGCGGGCGCCGACGCCGGACTCCCGCCGCTCGCCGTCCCGTACGGGGAGCACGCCCGTCACCAGCTCAACCGGCTCGGCTCGCCGTCCGATCCGCACGCGCTCGCCGCCCGCCAGCTCACGTACTGGCGCAAGGAGCTGGACGGACTGCCGGCCGGCGGTCCGCTGCTGCCCCGTCGCGCCGGGCGGCCCGCCGTACCCGGCCCGGCCGCCGGGACCGTGGTGTGCCGGCTGGACGCGGCGGCCCACGCCAGGGTCGTCGAGTCGGCCCGCGCCCGGGGCGCCACCCTCTTCATGGCGCTGCACGCCGCGCTGGCCACGGTGCTCGTGCGGGCCGGTGCGGACGAGGACCTGGCGGTCGGCGCGCCGGTGGCCGGCCGGGCCGGGGACGGCAGCGTAGAGGACGTCGTCGGATTCTTCGTCAACATGCTGGTGCTGCGCACCGATCTGTCCGGCGACCCCACGGCCGCGGAGCTGCTCGCCCGGGTGCGGGAGACGGACCTGGCCGCGTTCGGCCATCAGGACGTGCCGTTCGAGGACGTGGTCGGGGCCCTCAACCCACCGCGCTCCCCGGGCCGTCAGCCCTTCACCGACGTGGTCCTCGCGCTCCAGAACAACGCACGGGCCGAGGTCACCCTGCCCGGTGCCGAACACGGCGTCGAGGTCGTGCGCACCGGCGCCGCCCGGTTCGAACTCCTGGTGGACGTCACGGACTCCACCACGGCGGACGGTGCACCGGACGGGCTGACCCTGACCTTCGAGTACCGCGGGGAGGCCCTGGAGGCCGACTTCGTCCAGTGGCTCGCACGCGCACTCCCGCAGGCCCTGGAGGCGGCCGCGGCCGCTCCCGGCACGCCGCTGTCGCGGCTGGGGCTCACAGCCCCGCCCCGACAGGCCGGCCACGGCGACCGGATCACGGCACCGGCCCGGCAGGGAGGCAGCGCGGAACGCCCGATGACCGCGCTGGAGCGGGAGATCGCCACCGTGTGGTGCGAGGTCCTCGGCGTGCCGAGCGCCGGCCCGCACGACGACTTCTTCGCCCTCGGCGGCAACTCCCTGCGCGCGGTACGCGTCGTCGCCCGGCTCGGCGCCGGCCGGCCGGTGACCGTGGCCCAGCTGTTCGCCGCGCCCACGGTCGCCGCCTTCGCGGCCGAGCTGGAACGGGCGTCCGCCCTGCCCGGACCGGTCGCCCCGGCCCCCATCCCGCGCCGCCCCCGGGTGCCCCGGCGCCCCGAGACACCGACCCAGACCCAGCCCAGCAGGAAGCAGGAGGAGCGGCAGTGGACCTCAGTGTGATGTTCTTCGGTGCGGACAGCACCACCGCCGGCGAGGCCCGGCACACCGAGACGTACGAGGACATCCTCGCCGTGGCCCGTACGGCCGACCGGCTCGGGTTCCACGCCGTCTGGACCCCCGAACGCCACTTCCAGCAGGTGGGGCAGGTCTTCCCCAGCCCTCCGGTGCTCAGCGCGGCGCTCGCCGTCGCCACCGAGCGGATCGGGATCCGGGCGGGCAGCGTCGTCCTGCCGCTCCACCACCCGCTGCGGGTGGTGGAGGACTGGGCCGTCGTGGACAACCTCTCGCACGGGCGGGTCGGCCTCTCCGTCGCCACCGGCTGGCACTCCAAGGACTTCACGCTGGCCCCCGAGCAGTACGCGGACCGGCGGCGGACCGCCCTGGAGACCATTCCCCGGCTGCGGGCGCTGTGGGCGGGCGAGTCCGCCGAGTACCCCGACGGCACCGGCACTCCGGTCTCCGTGACACCCCAGCCCCGTCCCGTGCAGGACACCCTGCCGCTGTGGGTCACCACGTCCGGCAACCCGGAGACCTGGGAGGCGGCCGGCGGGCTGCGCGCCGGAGTGCTCGGCGCGACGGTCGGGCAGAGCAGGGAGGAGCTGGCCGAGAAGATCGCCCGCTACCGCGCCGCCTGTGCCGCGGCCCCCGACCAGCGGGGCACCGACGCACACGGCCGGGTCACGCTCATGGCCCACACCTACGTCGGCGCCGACGACGCGGAGGTCCGCCGGATGGCGGGCGCCCCGCTCAAGACCTATCTCGCCTCGTACGTCCGCCAGACGGCGGCCAACCGGTCCGCGGACCCCACGACCGCACAGCTCACCGAGGAACAGACCGCGATGATGGCCGACTTCGCCTTCGAGCGCTATCTGAGCTGGGGCAGTCTGCTCGGCTCCCCCGGCCACTGCGCCAAGATGCTCGCCGATCTGGCCGAGCTGGGCGTCGACGAGGTCGCCTGCTTCATCGACTTCGGTATCGGACGGGACGACGTACTGGCCGGGCTGCACCGGCTGGCCGAACTGAAAGAGAACCTGTGATGAGCGCCCCCACCGTCTCGCGCCCCGTTCCGGGCGCCGCATCCCCCTCCATGGCCGACCGGTTCGGCGCGCTCGGCCGCGAACAGCGGGTCCGGCTGATGCGCCGCCTCCTGGAGGCGGGGCGGGCCCGTGAGATACCCGCCGTCATACCGCCGCGCGACCCGGCCCGCCGGGTGCCGCTCAGCCCCGCGCAGCACGACCTGTGGGTGTACGACTCGCTGTATCCCGGCACCCCGGCCCTCAACCTGTGCGCCGCCTACCACTTCGAGCGGCCCGTCGACCCGGCGCACCTGGAGGCGGCGCTGACACTGATCCAGCGTCACCACGACATCCTGCGGACCCGGATCGTGACGGACCCGTCGGGCGAGCTGCACGTCGAGTTCCCCGACGACGGGGCCTTCGCCCTGGAGCACGAGGATCTGCGGGGCACCGGCGGGACAATCGACGAGGCCTTCGAGGCCTTCCGCAACCGCCCCTTCGACCTGGGCCGGGACAAGCTGATCCGGGCCCGGTTCGTCCGGGTCGGCGGACAGCGCTCCACCCTGATGCTCAGCCTGCACCACACCATCAGCGACTGGTGGTCGTTCGATGTGCTGCAGAACGAGTTCGCCCAGGCGTACGGCGCCCTGCGCGACGGTCTGGAGCCGCCCCTCACCCGGCCCGAGGTCCAGTACGCCGACTTCTCGTCCTGGCAGAGCGAACTGGTGGAGGCCGGGGTCTTCGGGAACCGGCTCGACTTCTGGCGCCGCTACCTCGCCGACCCGCCCGGTCCGCTGACCGTGCCCGGTGCCGGCACCGGCACCACCACCGAGGGCGACGGCATCGCGAACGTCCCCTTCCACATCGACGCGGCGACCACCGCCGCCGTACGGGCCCTGGCCCGGGAGCGCGGCGCCTCCGTCTACGTCGTCCTCATGGCCGCCTTCGCCGTCCTGGCGCACCGGGTCAGCGGCGCCGACGACCTGGTGATCGGTACCCCGATCGCCAACCGTGCGGCCAAGGGCCTCGACCAGGTCATCGGGTACGTCATGAACGCCGTGCCGACCCGCTGGCAGGTGCGCCCCGACCGGTCGTTCGCGGATGTGCTCGCCGGGTTCGCCGTCGACTTCCCGGATCTGATGGCCAACGCGGACGTGCCCGTCGGCCGGATCGTGTCGGCGGCCGCGCCCGAGCGCAGCGCGGGCCGGGCCCCGCTCTACCAGTGGGTGTTCATGCACCTGACGCAGCAGCCCAGCGTCACCGTGATGAAGGAGTTCGCGGAGCCCGAGCGCATCCACACCGGAGGCGAGCACGACCTCGTCGGTGTGGTGAAGGACAGCGGCGACGGCATGGAGGGCAGCTTCGGTCTGCGCACCGACGTCTTCAGCCCGGCGACGGTGGCCCGCTGGACGCAGTGCTACGTCGAGCTGCTGCGGCAGATCACCGCCGACCCCACGGCGCTCGTCGGGGACATCGACCTGGTCCCCGCGGCCATGCGCGGTGAACTGCTGGCCGGCTCCGCCGGGGCCGCCGCCCCCGCCCCCCTCTCGCTGCCCGGTCTGGTGACCCGGCAGGCGGCCCGCACGCCGGACGCGCCGGCCGTCGAGTCCGCGGGGCACACCCTGAGCTACGCCCAGCTGGACGACCGGGTCGCCCGGCTGGCCGGCCGGCTGGTGCGCCTCGGCGCCGGCCCCGGGCGGATCGTGGCGCTCGCCCTCGCCCGCGGCAGCGACTGGCCGGTGGCGGCGCTGGCCGTGCAGCGCACCGGCGCCGCGTATCTGCCGCTCGACCCCGCCCACCCGGCCGGGCGCGTCCGCCGGGTCCTCGCCGAGGCCGCGCCCGTCCTCCTGATCACCGAACCGGGCGCCGCGTCCCTGGGGACGGACCTACCGACGCTGGTCCTCGACGAGGACGCCTGGGCCGGGGCACCGCTGCCGCCCGGCGGCCCGGCGCCCCAAGACGTCGCCCATGTCATCCACACGTCCGGCTCCACCGGCACGCCCAAGGGCGTGCTGGTCACCCACGCCGGGGTGGCCGCGCTCACCCGGAGCCTGGTGGACGGCGTCGCACTGGACGCCGGCAGCCGGGTGCTCCAGCTCGGGCCGCCCTCCTTCGACATCTCCGTCGGCGAACTGTGCCTGGCCTTCGGCTCGGGCGGCACCCTGGTGCTGCCGCCCCCCGGACCGCTCGTGGGCGCTGACCTCGGGAGGGTGCTGGAGGAGCGGCGGATCTCCTGCGCGTTCGTCCCGCCGTCCGTGCTCGCGACCGTGCCGGCCGGACCGCACCCGGGGCTGCGCGCGCTCGTCGTCGGCGCGGAGGCCTGCCCGCCGGACCTGGTGGCCCGCTGGGCCGTCGGGGGACGGCGCTTCCACAACGCCTACGGGCCCACCGAATCCACCGTCGTCGCCACGGTCTCCGGGCCGCTGGACGCCGACGGAACGGTGCCGCCCATCGGCACACCGGTGGCGGGCACCACGGCGTACGTCCTGGACGAGCGGCTGCGGCCGGTGCCGGCCGGGACGGGCGGCGAGCTCTACCTGGCGGGTGACGCGCTCGCCCGCGGCTATCTGGGGCGTGCCGCGCTCACCGCAGAACGGTTCGTCGCCGACCCCTACGGTCCGCCAGGCAGCCGCATGTACCGCACCGGCGACCTCGTCCACCGGGACGACGGCGGCCTCACGTACTACCTCGGGCGCGGCGACGAGCAGGTGAAGCTGCGCGGGCTGCGGATCGAGCCGGGCGAGATCGCCGCCGCCCTGGTGGAACACCCGTCCGTGGAACAGGCGGTGGCCGTCGTACGGCACGACCGGGGCACCGCGCAGCTCGTCGCGTACGTGGTTCCCGCCCGGGGAGCGGAGAGCGACGCGGACGCGCTGCTCCTGCACGCCGCCGAGCGCCTGCCCGCGGCAATGGTCCCGGCGGCCGTGGTCACTCTGGACGCGCTGCCGCTCTCGTCGCACGGAAAGCTCGACCGGGACGCCCTCCCGGCGCCGGCGGGGCGGACCGGGGACACCGTCCGGCTCCCGGGGTCGGCGCGCGAGGAGATCCTGTGCGGGCTCTTCGCCGAGCTGCTGGATCTCGAACAGGCCGGTGCAGACGACGACTTCTTCCGTCTCGGCGGTGACAGCATCATGGCGATCCAGTTCGCCGCACGGGCGCGGGCGGCCGGTCTGCTGCTCTCGCCGCACGACGTGTTCACCGTACGCACCCCCGCCCGGCTGGCCGTGCTGGCGCGGACGCCCGACGCCGACACCCCGGCGGAGGCGGACACCGGAACGGGACGGCTGCCCCTCACCCCGGTGATGCACTGGTGGCGCGAACAGGCCGTGGACACCTCGGCGTTCACCCAGTCCATGCTGTTCCCGCTGGCACCCGGCACCGGACTCGACGCCGTCGAGGAGGCTGTCGCCGCCCTGACCGAGCGGCACGCCGCGCTGCGGATGCGGCTGGTGCGCGACGGCGACGCGGGCTGGGAGCTGGAGGTGCCCGCCGAGGGCGCGCCGGCCGGTGCGCGAGCCGTCCGGCTGGCCGTCGCGGCGGACACCGATCTGCACTCCCGGGCGACGGAGCTGGCACGCACCGCCACCCTGCGGCCCGAGGACGGCGAGATGGTCCGGGCGGTGTGGCTGGACCCCGGGCCCGGCCGTCCCGGGGCCCTGGTCCTGACCGTGCACCACCTGGCCGTCGACGGGTTCTCCTGGCGGGTGCTCGGCCAGGAACTCGCCGCGGCGCTCGACCGGCGCTCCGGGGACGGGGCGGCGCCCGCGAGGACCGCGTCGTTCACCCGGTGGTCCCGGCTGCTGTCCCGGGAGGCCGCGCTGCGCACCGGTGAACTCCCCTGGTGGGAAAGGCAACTGGCGGACGGTGCGGCACGGCTCACCGGCGACCGGGAGCCGGGCGGGCGCCGCGAGACGCTCACCTTCGAGCTGGGCCCCGAGCTCTCCCGGAGCGTCCTCGTGACCCTGCCGGCCGACTTCAACTGCCGTCCCGACGCGGTGATGCTGACCGCGCTGACCGCGGCGGCCGTCCAGCGGCGGGGAACGGGATCCGCTCTGCTCGTCCATCTGGAGGGCCATGGGCGCGAGGTGATCTCCACCGAGGTCGATGTGTCGGGCACCGTCGGCTGGTTCACCACGCAGTTCCCGGTCCGGCTGGACCTCGGCGCCGCCTCGGTGGAGCCGGGCGGCCGGCCGGGCGAGGCCCTGAAGTCCGTCAAGGAGCAGTTGCGGGCGGTGCCTTCGGGCGGGCTCGGCTGGGGGCTGCTGCGCCATCTCCACCCGGAGACCGGCCCGGCACTCGCCGCGCTGCCCGCGCCCGATGTGCGCTTCAACTATCTGGGCCGGTTCACCGCGACCGACGCGGCGGGCGGGCGGCTGCTCGACCTCGGGCCGGACGCCGTGCCGCTCGCACACAGCCTGGAGGTGGACGTGCTGGCCCGCGAGGAGAACGGCGAGCTCCTGGTGGAGGCGAGCTTCTCGTACCCGTCGGGGGTGTTCACGCGGGACGAGGTAGGAGCGCTGGCCGGGGCGTGGTCCGAGGCGCTCGGCATCCTCGCCGACCACTGCGGGCCGGACGGCGGAGCCGTCCACACCCCGTCCGACTTCCCGCTCGTCGACCTCACCGGGGACCAGCTCGAACTGCTCGCGCAGGACATGGACTTCGGTGACCTCGACGGCTTCGACGCCGCGCACGACGAAGAGGAAGGGGATCGACGATGAACGCGCGCATCGCGGACGTACTGCCACTCTCCCCGCTCCAGGAGGGCCTGCTCTTCCACGCGGCCCGGGAGACCGGGGGACCCGACCCCTATCTGGTGCAGGCCCGGTTCCGGACCGGCCCGGGAACCGCGCAGGAGACGGTACGGGCCGCGGTCACCGCACTCCTGGACCGGCATCCCAACCTGCGCTCCTGCTTCCGGCACGAGCGCCTGGACCGGCCGGTCCAGGTCGTGCCGAAGGCGGTCACGGTGCCGTGGGCCGACGTGGACCTGACGGGCCTCGCCCCGGAGGAGGTGAACGTACGGACCGAGGAGGCGCTGCGCGAGGACGCGGCACTCCGCTTCGACCTGGCCCGCCCGCCGCTGGTGCGTGCCACGTTCCTGCGGAACGACACCGGCGGCGAACTGATCGTGTCCTTCCACCACATCCTCCTGGACGGCTGGTCGATGCCGGTCGTCGAGCGGGATCTCGCGGCCCTCGTGGCAGGGCGGCCGCTGCCGCCCGCCGCGCCCTACCGGGACTATCTGGTGTGGCTGGGCGGTCAGGACCGGAACAAGGCAGAGGCCGCGTGGGCCGAGGCACTGGCGGGCCTGGAACGGCCCGCGCTGCTGGCCCCCACCGGACCGGACACGGCACCCGACCGTTCCCAGGTATGGCTGACCACGGATCTCACCGCGATGCTGGTCCGGCGGGCCGCCGACGCGGGCGTCACCCTCAACACCCTCGTACAGGTCTCCTGGGCGCTGGTGCTGGCCAGACTGACCGGCTCCCGCGACCTGGTGTTCGGCGCGGTCGTCTCGGGGCGCCCGCACGACCTGCCCGGCGTCGAGTCCATGGTGGGCCTGTTCATCAACACCCTGCCGGTACGGGTCCGGCTGCGGGACGGCGAGCGGGTGGACGAGCTGCTGCGCAGGATCCAGGACGAGCAGTCCCGGCTGCTGGCCCACCACCACGCCCGCGCCGCCGAGGTGCAGCGCGCCGTGGGGGTCGGTGAGCTCTTCGATTCGATCATCGCCTTCGAGAACTTCCCCCGGACCGACGGGAGCGAGGACGCCCCCGACGCGGTGCGCCTGGCGAAGGTGACGGACGCGACGCACTACCCGGTCACGATCGCGGCGGTCGCCGAGGACAGGCTGCTGCTCTCGGTGAGCTGCCGGCGGGGCATCTCGGCGGCCGCGGTCACCGGGCGCCTGGCCCACGTACTGGAGCAGCTGGCCCGTTCTCCGCGGACGCCCGTGGACGACGTCGACGCGCTGCCCGTCGCGGAGCGGCACGCGCTGCTGGCCCTGGCCGACGGACCGGCCAGGGCGCCCGCCGCGCCCGCCACCGTGACCGGGCGGTTCGCCGCCCAGGCGGCCCTTACCCCGGACGCGCCGGCCGTCGACGCGGACGGCGAGATCCTCAGCTACGCCCGGCTTGACGCCGCGTCCGACGAACTGGCGGGCCGGCTCGTCCGGGCCGGTGTGGCGCCGGGGCGGACCGTGGGCCTGCTGCTGCCCCGCTCCGCGTCCATGGTCGTCGCCCAGCTCGCGGTCCTGAAGGCGGGCGCCTGCTGGCTCCCCCTCGACCCGGCGCATCCGCCGGAGCGGCTGGCCCAGTTGCTGGCCGCGGCGGCCCCCGTCCTCGTCGTCACCGCGCGAGAACGCTCCGCCGCGACCCGGCTGCCCGCCGGTACCGCGGTACTCGACGTCACCGAGGAGTCCGGCCCCGCGCCCTTCGACGGGGTCACCGTCCATCCCGGGGCCGCCGCGTGCGTGCTCTACACCTCCGGCTCCACCGGAGAGCCCAAGGGAGTGGTCGTCCCGCAGCGGGCGATCACCGAACTCGCCGCCGACGGCCGCTTCGCGGGCGGCGCCCACCGCCGGGTGCTGCTGCACAACCCGTACACGTTCGACGCCTCGACGTACGAGGTGTGGGTCCCGCTCCTGAACGGCGGGACCGTGGTCGTCGCCCCCGCGGAGGCGATCACCCCCGACCTGCTCAAGCGGGTGGTCCCCGACCGGGGGGTCACCGCGCTCATGCTCACCCCCGAACTGCTGCGCACCGTCGTGGAGATCGCGCCCGACGCGCTCTCCGGGCTCCGCGAGGTGTGGTCCGGCGGCGACGTCCTGGCGCCCGGCACCGTGCGCCGCCTCCACGAGCACTGCCCGGGGACGGTCGTCGTCAACGGGTACGGGCCCACCGAGACGACGGTGTTCGCCACCGCGCACACCGCCACGGAGGAGTCGGCGGCCCACCCGGGCGGCGTCCCCATCGGGCGCCCCCTGGACAACACCCGCGCCCATGTCCTGGACGACCGGCTGCGTCCCGTCCCGGCGGGCGCCACCGGCGAGCTGTACATCGGCGGCACCGGGCTCGCGCTGGGCTACCTCGGGCGGCCGGTGTCCACCTCGGAGCGGTTCGTCGCCGATCCCTACGGGCCGCCGGGCAGCCGTATGTACCGCACCGGGGACCTGGTGCGCCGACTGCCCGACGGCGCCCTGGAGTTCGCGGGCCGGGCCGACGACCAGGTCAAGGTGCGCGGATTCCGCGTGGAGCCCGCCGAGGTCGAGACCGTGCTGGCCGGCTGCCCCGGCGTGGCGCGGGCCGTGGCCGGCGCCCGGCCGGACGCGGCCGGCGGCAAGCTGCTGGCCGCCTGGCTGGTGCCGGCGAGGGGCGCGGGGGACGGTTCCGGTGCGCTCCCGGACGAGGCGGAGCGGTGGCGGCGCACGCTCGACCGGGCGCGGGCGCACGCCGCGGAGCAACTGCCCGCGCACCTGGTGCCGTCCCTGTGGGCCCGTATCGAGGAGGTGCCGCTCACCCGCCACGGGAAGGTCGACCGGGCCGCGCTCCCCGACCCCGGTCCCACCGGTGAACCGGCGGTCCACCGGACTCCGCGCACCCCGCGCGAGCGCGAACTGTGCGCCCTGTTCGGCACAGTGCTGGGCATCCCCGCCGTCGGGCCCGACACCGACTTCTTCCTGGCGGGCGGCCATTCGCTGACCGCGCTGCGCCTGAAGTCGAAGATCGAGACGGTGCTCGGCGTCCGGATCCCGCTCTCGGCCCTGTTCGACGCTCCCACTCCGGCCGCTCTCGCCGCCCGGCTCGACGCGCCGGCGTCCGGGAAGGACCCGGCGCCGCGCATCGCGCTGCGTCCCGCCCGCAACCGCCCCGCGACAGCGACAGCGACAGCGACAGCGACAGCCGATCCGCAGCACACCAGCCTGGCGCCCGTGCTCACCCTGCGGGCCGGCGGGGACCTCACCCCGCTCATCTGCGTGCACCCGGGGCTCGGCCTCGGCTGGTCGTACGTGAACCTGCTGCCGCACCTCGATCCGGCCCGTCCCGTACACGCCCTCCAGAGCCCGGCACTGCTCACCGGCGTGGACCGGCTCCCGGCGTCCATGGGCGAGATGGCGGACCTGTATCTGCCGCGCGTCCGTGAACTCCAGCCGCGGGGGCCCTATCTGCTCCTCGGCCGGTCCTTCGGCGGTGCCCTCGCCCACGAGCTGGCGGTACGGCTGCGCCGGGCCGGCGAGGAGGTGCGGATGCTCGCCGTGGTGGACGCCATGCCGATGCCGGACGGGATCCTCGACACCCCGCTGGACCCCGCCGCCGTCGAGGACGAGATGCTGCGCATCCTGCTCCACTCCCACGCGCCCGGCGTGCCGGTTCCGGACGGGCCGCTGGACCGCACCACGGTGTTCTCCACCAGCCAGGAGGGCGCCTTCGACGGCCTCTCCGAGGCCCGTCTGCACACCATGGTCGACATCGGCGCGCACCACAGCGCACTCGTACGAAAGTGGCGGCCGTCCGGCTACGGGGGCGGGATCACCCTCTTCTCCGCTACCCACGACGCCTGGCCGACCACGGCCGAGAAGACCGGCGCCTGGCGGCGCGTGGCCGCCTCGCTCGACGTCCACGAACTGGACTGCGGCCACAGCGACGTCCTCGACCAGGGCCCGGCGGCGAAGATCGCCGCGGTCCTCGAATCCGCCCTCCGAAGGGACTGAAACCCATGACCGTCGACACCGTCGATCTCATCGACCTCTACGCCGGGGAGGGCGGCGGGAACGAGGAGTACGAGTTCCCCGCCTCCGATGCCCAGAGCCGTCTGCTGGTCCTCGACCAGCTGAATCCGGGCACCGCCCAGTACAACGTGCCGGTCGCCTTCGCCGTGCACGGGCCCTTCGACACCTACGCGTTCGGCCGGGCGCTCGACGCGCTCGTCGCCCGCCACGAGGCGCTGCGGACGGTCTTCCGGACCGCCGAGGACGGCACCCCGGCGCAGCGCGTCTCGGCCGTCGGGCGGGTACGGCCGTCCATTCACCGGGGCGTGCCCGCGGACCGCGTGGACGCCCTGATCCGTGCCGAGGCCGCCCGCCCCTTCGACACCGCGGCGGGGCCGCTGCTGCGCTGCGCCGTGTACGCGGTGGACGACGGCAGTCACCGGGTGCTCCTCGTCGCCCATCACCTGGTCTGCGACGGCTGGTCGCTCGGCCTGATGCTGGACGGGCTGTCCGAGGGATACGGGCACGAGACCCGGGGCTCGGCGTACCGGCCGGCCGAACTCCCGCTCCAGTTCCCCGACTACGCGGCCTGGCAGCGGGAGCGCACCGCCGACGGCGCGTTCGAGGCGTCGGTGGAGCACTGGGTCGACCGCCTGCGCGGCGCGCCCACCGCCGTGGAACTGCCGCTGGACCGCCCGCGCCCGCCGGTCCGCACGGCCGCGGGCGGCACCGAACGCTTCCTGCTCGGCACCGAGATCAGGGAACGGCTGGCGGAGGTCGCCTCGGCCCAGGGCGCCACCCCGTTCATGACGATGTTCGCGGTGTACACCGCGTTCCTCTCCCGTCTCTCGGGCGGCGAGGACCTGGTCGTCGGCTACCCGGCGTCGGGGCGCGAGCGGCCCGAACTCCAGGAGATGGTCGGGATGCTGACCAACACCCTGGCGCTGCGCGTGGACGTGTCCGGCGATCCGTCGCTCGACGAGCTCACCCGCCGCGTGCGGGCCTCCCTGCTGGCGGCCCGGCCGCACCAGGACGCACCGTTCGAGGCGGTGGTCGACACCCTCGCCCCGGTCCGTGAGACCAGTCACGACCCGGTGGTGCAGGTGGCGCTCAGCTACGAGGACGAGGCCGCGCCCGGTCTGCGGCTGGCCGGTGCCACGACCGAGCGGCTCGCCCTGACGCTGGACACCGCCAAGTTCGACTTCCACCTGTTCGTGGAGCGGTGGGACGATCTGCTCGCCGCCCAGTTCATCTACCGCAGCGACCTGTTCGAGGCCGCGACGGTCCGCCGCTGGACGGACAACTTCCGCACCCTGCTGGCCGGGCTCCTCGCGGACCCGTCCGCGCCGCTGTCCACCGTGGAGCTGGTGGGGGCCGACGAGCGCCGCCGGACCGTCGACGGCGCCGACCGCCTCGCCGAGGCCGCGCCGCTGGACCGCCTGGTGCCCGACCTGATCGCCGACCGGGCGGCCGAACACCCCGACGCCACGGCCCTGGTGTGCGGCAGCCTCCGTCTGAGCTACGCCGAACTGCTCGGCCGGGCGGACGCGCTGGCCGCCCGGCTGCGCGCGGCCGGGGTGCGGCCCGGCTTCCGGGTCGGCCTGCTCCTGCCCCGCTCGGCCGACCAGGGCATCGCGGCCCTCGCCGTCCTGCGCGCGGGCGGCGCCTACGTACCACTGGACCACGCACACCCGGAGGCCAGGCTCCGCCACATGCTGGAGAGTTCGGGCACGGGTCTCCTGCTGACCGCCCGGGACACCGCGGAGAAGGGGGCGGGTCTGGAGGTGCCGTGCATCCGGGTCGACCGCCCGGCCGTCACGGACCCCGTCATGCCCGCGCCCGCCCCGGCCGCCGCGCCGATGCCCGGGGACCTCGCCTACGTCCTGTTCACCTCGGGCTCCACCGGCGCCCCCAAGGGCGTCGCCGTCGAGCACCGGGCGCTGGTCAATCTCACCCGGGCGGTCCGGCACTCCTTCCCGGTGAACGCCGACGACCGGGTGCTGCAGTTCGTCTCGTTCGGCTTCGACGTCGCCGTCTCCGACCTGTTCTTCCCCTGGGTGGCGGGAGCGGAGCTGCACATCCCGCGGGAGGACGAGCGGATCGGCGAAGCGCTGCTGGAGCGGCTGCGGGACTCCCGCATCACCTATGTGTTCCTGCCGCCGTCCGCCGCGATGCTGCTGCCCGACCTCACCGGGCAACTGCCCGACCTGCGGACGGTCGCGGTCGGCGGCGAGGCGTGCCCCGCCGAGCTGGTCGGACGGCTCAGCGCGCCCGGCCGGCGGATCGTGAACGCGTACGGCCCCAGCGAGGTGACCGTCTACGCGACCACCGGGGACCTCACCCCCGGCGAGCCGGTGGCGCTCGGCGGCGCCGTGCCCGGGGCCCGTGTCTACGTCCTCGACGAACGCCTGCGGCCGGTCCCCGCCGGGGTAGCCGGTGAGATCTACGTGGCCGGTGCCTCACTGGGGCGGGGCTACATCGGGCGGCCGGCCCTGACCGCGGAACGGTTCGTCGCCGACCCGCACGGCGCACCCGGCACCCGGATGTACCGCACCGGCGACCTCGGCCGGATCGACGCGCACGGCCTCATCCACTACCTCGGACGCACCGACCTCCAGGTCAAGCTGCGCGGCGTGCGCATCGAACTGGGCGAGATCGAGACCCTGTTGGCCGGGGCGCCGGGTGTCGCGCTGGCGGCGGCCACGGTGCGGGGCACGGGCACGGAGCAGCGGCTCGTGGCGTACGTGGTCGGCCGGGACGGGGAAGCGGCCCCTGACGCGGAGCTGCGCGCCCACCTCGCCCGGCGGCTGCCGGGGTCGATGGTGCCCGAGGTGTTCGTGCGGCTGGACGAGATGCCGGTCAGCAGCAACGGCAAGCTCGACCGGGCCCGGCTCCCGGAACCCGTCACCGTGCGGTGCCGGCCGGACGGCTCTGCCACCGTCGCGGGCACCGCGACCGAGCAGCTGGTGGCCGGTCTGTGGGCCCGGGTCCTCAACCTCGAACGGGTCGCCGTGACCGATCACTTCTTCGATCTGGGCGGCAATTCGATCCGGCTGCTCAGCGTCCTGTCCGCCCTGCGCGAGCTGGGGACATACGGCGAACTCAGCCTCGTCGACCTGTTCCGCCACCCCACCGTCACCTCCCTCGCCGCCCACCTCGACCGCTCGGTCCCCGGGCCCGCCGCCGGGGCCCCCGGCACCGGTCCCACCCCCGAATCGGCCGCCGCCCGCGGCGGTGACCGGCACGCACGACGCACCGCCGCCGCCCGACGGCTCAGCTACCGGAAAGGCTCCACACGATGACCGAGAACGCAAGCGCCGCCGAGCCCCTCGCAGCCGACTCCGCGATCGCGGTCGTCGGAATGAGCGGCCGTTTCCCCGGCGCCCCCGACCTTGACACCTACTGGCGCAACCTGCTCGGCGGGCTCTGCTCGGTGACCGACTTCACCGAGGAGGAGCTGATCGCCGACGGCGCCGACCCGCAGGAGGTCCGCAACCGCGACTACATACCGGCCAAGGGCCATCTCGCGGACGCGGACCGCTTCGACGCGGAGCTGTTCGGCTTCAACCGCACCGAGGCGGCGGCCCTCGACCCCCAGCACCGGCTGCTCCTGGAGACGGCCTGGTCCGCGCTGGAGGACGCGGGCCGCAACCCGCTGGGCGGGTCCGCGCGCACCGGCGTGTACGTCGGCGGCGGCTCCACCGAGCACATGCTCGCGGCGCAGACCGACCCGAAGCTCGCCGCGTCCATCGGGGCGCTCCAGGTGCGCATCCTCACCGACCGCGAGTTCCTGGCCCCGTGGGTCTCCTACCGGCTGGGCCTGGAGGGGCCGAGCCTGACGGTGCAGACGGCCTGCTCGACCTCGCTGACGGCGGTGCACCTCGCGGTGCAGTCGCTGCTGCTCGGCGAGTGCGACACCGCGCTGGCCGGCGGTGTCGCCGTGGACACGGTGCACAAACGGGGCTACGTCCACCACCAGGGCGGCATCTTCTCCCCGGACGGGCGCTGCCGGCCGTTCGACGAGCGGGCCGGCGGCACCGTGCCCGGCAACGGGGTGGGGGTGGTCGTGCTGCGCCGGCTGTCCGACGCGCTCGCCGACAACGACCCGGTCAGGGCGGTCATCCGGGGCAGTGCCGTCACCAACGACGGCGCCACCAAGGTCGGGTTCACCGCGCCCGGCGTCGACCAGCAGACCGCCGCGATCGTGGAGGCCTGGGCCGCGGCCGGTCTCGACCCGGCCGACGCCCAGTACCTGGAGGCGCACGGCACGGCCACCGCACTCGGTGACCGCATCGAGGCGGCGGCGGCGAGCGCCGCCTTCAAGGGGGCGCTCGGTACCGGGCGGATCGGGATCGGCTCGGTGAAGTCGAACATCGGCCACCTGGACGCGGCGGCGGGCGTGGCCGCGCTGATCAAGTCGGTGCTCATGCTGGAGCACGCCACGCTGGTGCCGAACGCCGGCGCCGGCCGCCCGCACCCCGAACTGGGCTTCGACGAATCGCCGTTCCACCTGATCGAGCGGGCGGCCGCCTGGCCGGAGCCCGAACTCGGTCCCCGGCGGGCCGGCGTGAGCTCGGTCGGCATCGGCGGCACGAACGTGCACGTGGCCCTGGAGCAGGCTCCCCCGCGCGACGCTGCCGGGGCGCCGGACGGCCCTGAGGTGCTGCTGCTGTCCGCCCGTACCAGGGACGATCTCGACGCGCTGGCCGGCCGGCTGGCCGCGGCGCTGCGGGCGCCGGACGCCCCGTCCCTCGCCGACGCCGCGTACACGCTGCGCGTGGGCCGCGCCCCGATGGCCGTGCGCGGCTACGTGCGCGCCGGGGACCGCGCGGAGGCGGCGGAGCTGCTCGCCGGACTGGGGTCGGGCGGTGCGGTGAGCCACGGTGGGCCCGACCCACTGGGCGAGGCCTGGCTGGCGGGTGAGTCCGTGCTGCCGGCGGACGGTGGCCGGCGGACCGCGCTGCCGTCCTATCCCTTCGCGGGGACGGGCCACGGCGCGTACCGCCTCTTCCCGGTCACGCGGGACGAGGCGCAGCCGGAGCAGGAGGGCCGCTCCGCGGACCTGGAGCAGGACATCCGGGCGCTGCTCGCCGAGGCCCTGGGCCTGACGGACGCCGACGACCCGGAGATGACGTACTTCGCGGCCGGCGGCGACTCCCTGACCGCCGTCCACCTGGTCGGCTGCCTGCGGGACGACTTCAACCTCGACGTCCCCATCACGCTGTTCCTGGAACAGCTGACGCTGCACGAGATGGCCCGGCAGATCATCGCGGTCCGGGACGGTGACGACTCCCTCGACGCCCTGCTCGCGGAGTTCGAGGCGGAGTGAGTGACCGCGTCGCACAGGGCTTGGGCCCCGACCCGGAAGGGGGTCGGGGCCCAAGCCCTGTGCGACGTGCGATGTGAGGTGTGCGGTGTCAGCCGGTGGAACGGACCGCCCGGCCGGGCACGTTCGCGGCGACGAGTTCCGCCACCCGGTCCAGGTGGTCGCCCAGGAAGAAGTGGCCGCCGGACAGCACGTGCCGCTCGAAGGGGCCCTCGGTCTCCTGCTCCCAGGCCTGTACTCCCTCGACGGAGACCCGGGGGTCCCTGTCACCGGTCAGCGCGACGACCGGGCAGCGCAGCGGCGGCCCGGGGACATGGGTGCGGGCGAAGAGCATGGCGTAGTCGGCGCGCAGCGGCGGCAGCGCGAGCCCGAGGATTTCGGGATCGGTCAGCAGTTCCTCGTCCGTACCGGACAGCAGCCGCATCTCCCCGATCAGGTCCTCGTCGCTGGCGGGGGTGGGCAGCCGTGCCCGTCGCGGAAGTGACGGGGCTTCGCTCCCCGAGACCAACAGCGCCGCGGGTGCCCGCCCTTCGGCCGCGAGCCGCCGCGCGGTCTCGAACGCCAGGAGAGCGCCCATGCTGTGGCCGAACAGCATGAGCGGCCGGCCCCCGCTCGCGGGGAGCGAGGCCAGCACCGCCTCAACGACATCGCCGAACCGTTCGGCGAACGGTTCGGCGATGCGGTCGTGCCTCCCGGGGTACTGCACGACCAGTGTCTCCACCGTCCCCGCGACCGCGATCGACAGCGGATGGTAGCCACTGGCCGAACCACCCGCGTGGGGGAAGCACAGCAGTTGGGCTCCGGCGTCGGGGGCCGGGCGGAAACACCGTATCCAGTTGTTCACGACATCCCTTCTCTCGTGCTCGGTCCGGTCCGTGACCGGCTCCGTGAACGATCCCCGCTCACGGAGCGGCGGCGATCCAGTTCTCCAATTGTTCACGAGTGGTGGCCGGGTCCGCGACAAGAACGGCGAGTTCGTTGTCGCGGGGTTGCAGCGTCGTGAGGGCGGGGCAGCGGTGGCAGGCCTCGACGCCGGCCTGGTTCCACCACTTGCAGTGCGGGCGGAGGTGGCACCGCGGAACGGCGACCGGTCCGGTCTCGGCCGGTACGGTCTTGATGCGTTCGATCAGCCCGCAGGCCTCACCGACCCGGTTCGCGCAGTCCGACACGCAGTGCGAGGCGAACCGGAGCACCCGGTTGGGGGAGATCCCCTCCGGGATGGCCCCGAGAACATCGGCGGCGGGTACGGGTTCGGCCAGGTAGACGACCTGGTCGCGATCCCCGGACCGAACGCCGAGGACAACGGACTCCGGGCGGCTCGCATCGCCGCTCGGACACCATCTGAGAGGACTCTCCTGCCCGTCCTGGGCAAGGTCCGCAGTGCTGTCCACGGTGCTCACCTCCTATCCGTCAGCAGGAACGCGTGGAAGCCGAGGTGAGCACCAGACCGCCGATGACCCCGCCGTTCACGGGGCCGTTCTCCTGTTCGGCGGCCACCGCCTGAGCGATGCTCCTGGCGAGCTGCTCCTGGCTGGTGATCCGGTCCGGACGCTCGGCCGCGTTGGCGGTACCGCTCACCGTGACGAGACCGGCGACGAGAGCTGCTGCGGCGGCTGCGGTACGAATGCTGTTGTTCATCCCTGTCCTCCAAGAAGTCGGTTATCGCTTACAGGAGTTGACGGTAGGTTCCGCGTCGGGCCGCGATCGGCAGTT
Source organism: Streptomyces sp. NPDC091387 (assembly GCF_044756945.1). Taxonomy (NCBI): domain Bacteria; kingdom Bacillati; phylum Actinomycetota; class Actinomycetes; order Kitasatosporales; family Streptomycetaceae; genus Streptomyces; species Streptomyces sp. NPDC091387. The sequence goes on from NZ_JBIVTZ010000004.1 coordinate 460,744, forward strand.
ACGGCGGCATCTCGGCGGCCGGTTCCGTCGGGATGTCGCCCCGGGCGCCCGGGGTCACCCGTCCGGCTCATGCGGGGCTCGCGGGATCCCCCACACGCCCTGATCCGACCTGGTAGAAACGGAAGACTCTCGGCGCGGTCCGCCGGAACGTCCGCTCGTCGCATCTCTCAGTCTGGAGAGCCCTGTTGAACACCTCCCCGGTGAACTCCGCAGCCGGTCAGCCGCACCGCATGGACCCGGCGGGCGGCTGTCCGCACGCGGCCAACGCCCGGCTGCTCGCCCGGGGCGCCGTGACGTCGGTGATCCTCCCCGGCGAGGTGGAGGGCATGGCGGTACTGGGCCACGACGCGCTCAAGGAGTTCCTCGCGCACCCCGACGTCGCCAAGGACGCGCGGCACTTCGCGGCGCTCCAGGCCGGTGGGATCGCCGACGGCTGGCCGTTGCGGACCTTCGCGACGGTGCAGGGCATGACCACCGCGGACGGCGTCGACCACCGTCGGCTGCGGTCCCTGGTGAGCAAGGCGTTCACCGCGCGCCGGGTCGAGGAACTGCGGCCGCGCGTCGCGGCGTTGACGGACTCGCTCCTGGACGGCCTCGAAGAGGCGGCCGCCACCGGTGACGGCGTCGCGGATCTGCGTGCGCACTTCGCGTTGCCGTTGCCGATGGGCGTCATCTGCGAGCTGCTGGGCGTGGAGGCCGCACACCACGACCGGCTGCACCACCTGTCCAACCTGATCGTCGCGACGGACATCGGCCCGGTGGAGGCGAAGGCGGCCAACCGGGAGATGGTCGAGGTGCTGAGCGCGGTCGCCGCCGCCCGGACGGAGCGTCCGGGGGACGATCTCACCAGCGCGCTGATCGCGGCCCGGGAGGAGAACGGCGACCGGCTCGGCCCGCACGAGCTGATCGGCACCCTGATGCTCACGATCATCGCCGGCCACGAGACGACGCTGAATCTGATCACCAACGCCGTACGGGCCCTGTGCACCCACCGCGACCAGCTCGCCCTGGTGCGGTCGGGCGGGGCGAGCTGGTCGGACGTGGTCGAGGAGACACTGCGCTGGGACAGCCCGGTCAGCTACTTCCCGTTCCGCTACCCGACCCGCGACCTCGCCATCGGCGGCACCGTGATCCCCAAGGGGACCCCGGTGCTGGCCGGTTACTCCGCGGCGGGCCGCGACCCCTCGGTCCACGGTCCCGACGCCGGACGCTTCGACATCACCCGCGACCGCGGGGTCCGGCACCTGTCACTGGGCCATGGCGCGCACTACTGCATGGGCGCCCCGCTGGCCCGGATGGAGGGCGTTGCCGCACTGGAGCGGCTCTTCGCGCGCTTCCCCGGCCTCGATCTCGCCGTCCCCGAGTCCGAACTGCCGCGGCACGCTTCCTTCGTGGGCAACAGCGTGCGGCGGCTGCCGGTACGGCTGCACGGCTGAGAGGCTGCCGGGCGGCCCCGGACCGGGGTGGCGGGACGGGGCTGGATCCGGTGGATTTCGACCTGTCATGGTGTCGCCATGACTCCCCCTCCCGGCACACCGGCCGATGCCCTCGCGACCGCGACCGAGCGGTTCCCCGTCCAGTTCGCCCGCACCCGGCGCTTCTCCCTCGGGGTGCCGCGGCACTTCACCGTCTCCCCGGACGGGGAGCGGGTCCTGTTCGTGCGCGGCACGTCGGGCACCGACCCGGTGAGCCGGCTGTGGCTGTACGAGAACGGCGCGGAGCGGATGCTCGCCGACCCCCTCGCGCCGGGCCTCACGGACGAGGGTCCGGGCGAGGTGCCGCCGGCGGAGCGGGCGCGGCGGGAACGGGCCCGGGAGACCTCCTCCGGCGTGGTCTCCTACGCCACGGACGGGTCCGCGGGGCTGGTGGCCTTCGCCCTTGGGGGCACGCTCTGGGTGGTGCGCACCGACGGCGGGGCGCCGCGCCGGATCGCCACGGCGGGACCGGTCGTGGACCCGCGCCCCTCGCCCGACGGTTCCCTGATCGCGTACGTGTCCGGCGGGGCGCTGCACACCGTGCGGGCCGACGGGACGCCCGGCCGCGCGCTCGCCGGGCCGGACGGTGAGCAGGTGACGTACGGGCTGTCCGACCATGTGTCGCAGGAGTCGATCGGGCGCTCTCGCGGCTACTGGTGGTCGCCGCGCGGCGATGCGCTGCTGGTGGCCCGGGTGGACACCGCCGGGGTCCGGCGCCGGTACATCAGTGATCCGGCGGCCCCGGAGCGGCCGCCGCGCGTGGTGCCGTATCCGGCCGCCGGTACACCGAACGCGAAGGTGTCGCTGCATCTGGTCCGGGTGTCCGGGGAACGGACCGATGTACGGCTGCCCGCGGCCGCCGGCGAGGACCATCCGGAAGGCACCTGGACCGACCGGACCTTCCAGTACGTCGTGTCGGCCGACTGGGACAGCCGTGGGCCGCTGGTATCCGTGCAGACGCGGGACCAGCGGTCCGTCCACGTCCTGGAAGTGGACGAGTGCTCGGGCGCGACCCGGACCATGAGCCGGGCCCACGACCCCGCCTGGGTGGCGCTGCGGCCGGGCACCCCGCTGCGTCTCGCCTCGGGCGCGCTCACCGTCGCCGCCCGTTCGGGCGGCGACACCCAGGGGCTGGACATCGGCGGCACCTCGACACCGCCGGGTCTGGAGGTCCGCGAGGTGGTCGGCGCGTCCGGCGGGCGGGTGTACTTCACCGCGGGCGAGGAGCCGACCGAAACGCACGTCTGGTCGTACGCGACCGACGCGCCCGAGGAGGGTTTCGTAAGGGTCAGCGGCGCACCCGGTGTGCACACGGCGTCGGTCGGCGGGCCGACGGTGGTGCTGGAGAGCAGGACTCCGGACGGCCACGGCGTGACGGTGCTGCGGGACGGCGTCCCGGTCGGCCGGATCGCGGTCCTGGCGGAGGAACCGCTCGTCGCCCCGCGGCCGCTGGCCCTGAGCCTGGGCGAGCGGGAACTGCGCAGCAGGCTCTACCTGCCGTCGTGGCACCGGCCGGGCGACGGTCCGCTGCCGGTGCTGCTCAGCCCCTACGCGGGCCACGGCATGCAGGTCGTCCTGAAGGTGCGTACCTGGTGGGTCGCGGTCGCCCAGTGGTTCGCCGAGCAGGGCTTCGCGGTCCTGGTGACCGACGGGCGGGGCACGCCGGGGCGTGGCGAGGCCTGGGAGAAGGCGGTGCACGGCGACCGCCTCACCGTGGTGCTGGAGGACCAGATCGACGCGTTGCGCGCGGCGGCCGCGCTCCACCCGGACCTGGACCTGACGCGGGTGGCGATGCGCGGCTGGTCGTTCAGCGGCTATCTGGCGGCGGCCGCCGTGCTGCGTCATCCGGAGGTCTTCCACGCCGCGATCGCGGGTGCGCCGTCGGTCGACCGGCGGCTCTACGACACCCATTGGGAGGAACGGTTCCTGGGCCACCCGGATGTGTTCGCGCGGGACTACACCCGCAATTCCCTCCTGGACGAGGCCGGTGCCCTGACCCGGCCGCTCATGCTGGTGCACGGTCTTGCCGATGACAATGTGGCCGTGGCTCACACGCTGCGGTTCTCCGCAGCGCTGCTGGCCGCCGGCCGGCCGCACACGGTGCTGCCGTTGTCGGGCGCCGGCCATCTGGTCAGCCGGGAGGAGACGGCGAGCAACCTGTTGCTGCTGGAGCGGGATTTCCTGAGGAAGTCCCTGGGGCTTTGAACACGGGGTGCCGGCTGTGCGTATCCCTGGACGAAGCCCCGGAGCCGAGTACACCGTGGAAGGGAAAGCCAGCATGAGCACATCGCAGGACCACGAGGGCCGTCCCGGACGCCGGACCGTCGTCACGGCGGCCGGCGCCGTCTCCGTGGCTGCCGTACTGACCGCGTGCGGCGGCTCGAAGGAGGCGGCCGGTTCCGGTGCCGTCGAACAGTCCGGTGAGAGCGGGGCGGGCGGCGGGGGCGCCGTCCTCGCGAAGACCACCGACATCCCGGAGGGCGGTGGCAAGATCTTCAAGGAGCAGGCGGTCGTGGTGACGCAGCCGACGGCCGGTGAGTTCAAGGCGTTCTCGTCGAAGTGCACCCACATGGGCTGCGCGGTGTCGAGCGTCGCGGACGGCACCATCAACTGCCCCTGCCACGGGAGCAAGTTCGACGTGGCGACCGGCAGCGTGAAGGCAGGACCCGCCACCGAACCGCTGCCGGCCACCCCGATCGAGGTCCAGGACGGCTCGATCAGCCTCGTGTCCTAGAGCGGCCGCCCAGCCAGCAGCCGAGCACGTCGTCCGTGGTGGCGACGGTGGCGACCAGGGCGAGGGTGTTGCGGATCATCGCGGGGGTGTAGTCGGCGGGCACCCCCGCGATGGCGTCGGACGGCACCACCGCCGTGTAGCCGAGGTTCACGGCGTCGAACACCGCGTTGGGGATGGCCACGTTGGCCGACACCCCGGTGACGACGAGCGTGCGGCAGCCGAGGTTGCGCAGCAGCGCGTCCACGTCCGTGCCCGCGATGGGTGAGAGCCCGTGAAGTCTGCGGACGACGAGGTCCTCGTCCGCCACCTCGATCGGTTCGGCGATCCGTACCGCCGTGGTGCCGGAGTGCTGCTGCACGGGCAGCCGGCCGGCGGCGCGGAAGAGCCGGGCGTTGTGGTTGGCACCGCGGCCGTCGGGGCGGCGTTCGGCCACGGCGTGCAGTACCTGGACACCGGTCTCGTGAGCGGCGGCGACCAGCCGGGCCACGTTGTGCAGCGCCCCCGAGGACCTGGCCTCCTTGGCGAGTTCGGGCAGCGCGCTGCCCGGCCCCACCACACCCTGCTGGCACTCCACCGTCAGCAGGACGGTGGAGGCCGGATCGATCTGCTCGGCGAGCTGTTCCCTGGACGGCACGGCTGCCCCTCTCGGCGACGGAACGGGCGCGCGAGGCTAACCCCCATTGCGCGATGAGGGAAGAGACTCCATGATTCCTGACACGTAGTCAGCCAACAGGAGGGTGCTTCCCATGGCCGTCGTTCAGCGTCGGGGCCGCCGAATCATGATGACGGACGAGGAACGCGACACCTACCTCGCCGAACAGCGCACCTGCCGGGTCGCGACCGTCGGCCCGGACGGCCGCCCGCACGTCGGGGCGCTCTGGTTCTGCTGGGACGGCGCCTCGCTGTGGCTCTACTCGATCACCCGGAGCCTGCGCTGGTCGCATCTCGGCCACGACCCGAAGATCGCCGTGGTCGTCGACGACGGCGTGGAGTACGGGGAGCTGCGCGGCATCGAGCTCTCGGGCGACGCGGTGTTCGTCGGCGAGGCACCGCGTACCGGCGAACCCTGCCCTGAACTCGCCGTGCCCGAGCGGTTGTTCGCGGCGAAGTACTTCGGCATGGAGGTGATGCCGCACGACGGCCGGCACGCGTGGCTGCGGCTCACCCCGGAGGCCGTCACGTCCTGGGACTTCGGCAAACTCGCCGGCCTGCCCGGCGCCTGACAGCCCGCGGGGGCCTGATCAGTCGGCGTCCAGCGGCTCGTCCAGCTCCCGGCCCGCCTCGCGCAGCGCCGCGACCGCCGCCCTGATCGACGGCCGGCGGTCCGCGTCCGCACGCCAGACGGCATGGACGTGACGCCGCATCCTCTGCCGTACGGGCACCAGCCGCACCCCGTCCGGAACCGGTCCACGCCCCAGCCTGGGCGCCACACACACCCCCATACCGGCGGCGATCAGGGCGAGTTGGGTGTGGTGCTCGCCCGCGAGGTGGCTGATGCGCGGCTCGATACCCTTGGAGCGGAGGGTGAACACCAGCCACTCGTAACAGAACTCGCCCTCGGGCCAGGACACCCAGTCGTCGTCGGCGAAGTCCTCCAGATCCACCTCGTCCCGGTCCGCGAGCGGGTGCCCGGCCGGCATCGCGACGTCCGGGACGTCGTCGAGCAGGTGCGCCGTGGCCAGACCACCCGGTACGGGCAGCCGCTTGTTGCTCCAGTCCAGCACCACCGCGAGGTCGATGTCGCCCCTGAACACCGCGCGGATTCCGGCCTCGGGCTCCAGTTCGCTGGTACGCACCCGGAGTTCGGGGTGATCCGCGCGCAGGGCGAGCAGGGTGGACGGGAAGAGACCGCGCGCCGCGGTGGGGAACGCGCCCAGCCGGATCTCGCCCACCACCTCACCCCGCTGCGCCTCGATGTCGGACTGGGCCAGCTCGACCTGGGAGAGAATCCGGGCCGCGTGGCCGGCCAGCAACTGCCCCGCGTCGGTGAGCCGGACCCCGCGGCCGTTCTTGGCGAGCAGCTGCTGCCCCACCTCACGCTCCAGCTTGGCCATCTGCTGCGAGACGGCCGACGTCGTGACGTGCAGCCCCTCGGCGGCGCCACTGACCGAGCCGAGCCGGGCGAGGGCATCCAGGGTGCGCAGGCGCTCCAGATTCAACATGTAAGCAATGCTACGCCGACTACCGAACGAACTCTCACTTGTGCTACGAGATCGAATTCGTCATCGTGGAGCCCATGAGCGCACCGCCCGCACCGACCTCCTCCCCCACCGGCCCGGCCCGCCCCCCGGCTCTGGACTGGCGGCTGCGCTTCGCGGCGCTCTCGCTCATCTGGGGATTCAGCTTCCTCCTCATCAAGGTCGGTACCCATGGGTACGCACCGTTCCAGGTCACCCTCGGCCGGCTGCTGTCGGGCACGGCGGTGCTGGCCGTGGCCATGGCGGTGAAGCGGGAGCGGCTGCCGCGCACCGCCCGCACCTGGGGCCATCTGGCCGTCGCCGCCTTCTTCCTCAACGCACTGCCGTTCTCGCTCTTCGCGTATGCCGAGCTGACCATCCCCTCGACGCTGGCCGGCATCTGCAACGCGACGTCACCGCTGTGGGGCATGCTGCTGTCACTGGTCGCGCTCTCGGAGGACCGGCCGACCCGGCGGCGGGTCGCCGGCCTCGGGCTCGGCTTCGTCGGGGTGCTGACCGTACTGGGCGCCTGGCAGGGCTTCTCCGGACTGGACTTCACCGGTACGGCGATGGCACTGCTGGCCTCCCTCAGCTATCCGGTCGGCTGGATCTACGTCCGCCGGACGCTGGCGGGCAGCGGCTCTTCGACCCTCGCGCTCACGGGCAGCCAGCTCTTCCTGGGCACCGTGCAACTCGCCGCGGTGACGCCGCTGTTCACCTCGGCACCGGCGGGATTCCCGCTGCTGCCCACCCTGGCCGTGGTCGCCCTGGGGGCTCTCGGCACAGGACTCGCGGTACTGCTGCAGTACGGGCTGGTCACCGAGGTCGGCCCGACGACCGCGCAGATGGTCACCTATTTCATCCCGGTGATCGCCACCGCCGCCGGAGTCACCGTGCTCGGCGAACAGCTGAGCTGGAACACCCCGGTCGGCGCCCTCGTGGTCCTGGCGGGAGCCGCACTGACCCAGAGCAGGCCGCGGGCCGCCAGGGCGGCCGTCCCGCTGCCTGAACCCGCCCCTGTCCGGCGGCGGCTCAGCCGTAGCTCAGGGGCTTGACGGGCCCGGCCGCCGCCGCCACCGCGTCCGCCAGCGGGACGATGTCCGCGTCGTCGAGCGGCGACACGGTGATCCGGATCCCCTGCGGCGCGGATATCCGGAAACGGGCTCCGGGCGCCACCGCCCAGCCCGCGTGCAGCAACCGCGTCACGGCCCCGGTCTCGTCGCTCACGGGGACCCACACGTTCATACCGCTGCGGCCGTGCGCCTCGACCCCTCTCGCCTCCAGCTCCCGAACCAGGGCGTCGCGGCGACGCGCGTAGGACCGGGCCACCGCCTGCGGGTCCACGGCGCCCGCGGTCCACAGGTGCACCATCGCCCGTTGCAGCAGCCTGCTGACCCAGCCGGGCCCCAGCTGCTGCCGCCCCGACACCCGGTCGGCCGTGACCGCGTCGCCCGTCAGCACGGCGACCCGCAGATCCGGCCCGTACGCCTTGGCCACCGACCGCACGAACGCCCAGCGGTCCGTGGCGCCGGCCAGGGGGTGCAGCGGGAGGTCGACGATGGCGTGTCCGTGGTCGTCCTCGATCAGCAGCACGCCCCGGTGGCCGGCGAGAACCGCCCGCAGTTCGGCCGCTCGCGCGGTGCCGATCGCGGCCCCGGTCGGATTCTGTGCCCGGCCGGTGACGACGACCGCACGGGCGCCGGCCCTCAGCGCGGCTTCGAGAGCGTCCGGCAGCGGCCCGTCGTCGTCGAGCGCGACGGGGACGGGCCGCATCCCCAGCGCCGGTACGAGATCCAGCAGACTTCCCCAGCCGGGGTCCTCGACGGCGACCGCGTCACCGGGTCTGAGGTGGGCGTTCAGCACCCGTTCGATCGCGTCGAGCGATCCCGAGGTGGCGATCACCGGCCCGGCCGGAACGCCGTCGGCGTCGAACCCGCCCCGCGCGAGCGCGGCGAACTCCGGGTCCACGGGCGGCTCCGCGTACATCCCGGGCGCCCGCGCGTACGTCTCCGTGACCGCGGCGAACGCCTCGCCCAGGGCGGGCAGCAGCGCCGGGTCCGGGTTCCCCTTCCCCAGGTCCCGCACGCCGGGCGGCGCCTCGATCCGCAGCGATCCGCGTGCGGTGCTCGCGGGGCGCGGCCGGATCCGGCTGCCCCTGCGCCCGGCCGTCTCGATCACCCCGCGCTCGCGCAGAGTGCGGTAGGCGGCCGCCACCGTATTGGGATTCACCTCCAGCAGGGCGGCCAACTCCCTCATGGGAGGCAGCACTTGGCCGGGGGTCAGCTCTCCAGAGCTGACCGCCTGCTCCACGCTGGCGGCAATTTCCGATGCACGCCGTCCGGTGATCCGATACTCTCCTAGCACAAACAAGAGTATGCACTAGTGCAATGGAGAACGCAATGCCGGACACCCAACCGCCGCGGACCGCGGGCCCGGACGCCGCGGCCGCTTACGAACCGACCGGGCGGACGGTCCCGACCCGCTCCCGCGAACGGGCCGGATACGACCGCGAACAGATCCACTCGATACTCGACGAGGCCTACGTCTGCCATCTCGGCTTCGTGCGCGACGGGGCCCCCGTCGTCCTGCCGACGCTCTTCGGCCGGGTCGGCGAGCGGCTCTACGTACACGGTTCCACCGGCTCCCGCCCGCTGCGGACGGCGGGCGGCAGCCCCGACGGCCTCGCCGTGTGCCTGACGGTGACGCATGTGGACGGGCTGGTCCTGGCCCGTTCCGCCTTCCACCACTCGCTCAACTACCGCTCCGTGGTGGTCCATGGCGTCGCTCACGCGGTGACCGACCCCGAGGAGCGGCGCACCGCGCTCGACGCGATCGTGGAGCAGGTGGTTCCGGGGCGCTCACGGGACTCACGGCCGGCCGACGAGAAGGAGCTCGCGGCCACCGCCGTGCTCCGGCTGGATCTGCGGGAGGTCTCCGCCAAGGTCCGCACCGGCGGCCCGAACGACGACCCCGAGGACCTCGGACTGCCCCACTGGACGGGCGTCGTCCCGCTGACGCACGGCTTCGCCGCTCCCGTCCCCGCGGCCGACCTCGATCCCGCCATCTCGGTTCCGGACTACCTGAAGGCGCTCTGAACCACCCCGGGGCGGCGGGCCCTCGGCGAAGAAGAGGGAGCGGCCCGCCACCTTCCGGTCAGGCGTGGGCGGCCGCCTCGCGCCGGGCGTTCGCGGCGCCGCGGGTCTCTGCCACCGCCAGCCCGGCCACCGCGGTGAGCAGCAGCAGGGTCCCGGCGACCGTGGCCGCGGTGAGTTCCTCATGGAGCACCACGACGGCGATGACCGCCGCGCTCACCGGTTCGAGGAGCATGATCACCGAGACGGTGGCGGCGCGCACCACCGCGGCCCCCGCGAAGTAGAGCGCGTAGGCGAGTGCGGTCGGGACCGCGGCCACGTACACGAGCAGGGTGACCACCTGCGCCGTGTGCGCGGTCTGCGGCACGATGCCCTCACCGGCCGCCATCGGCAGCAGCAGGACCGCCGCGACGGCGAAAGCCCAGGCGCTGGTGGCGAGCGCGTCCGCGCCTCCCCCGTCACGGCCGAGCCGGCGGGTCAGCAGGGTCATCGCGGCGCAGCCGGCCGCGGAGAGCAGCGCCAGTGCGATTCCGGCCGGCCGCACCGTCCCCGCGTCGCCGCCGAGCACCAGCACGGAGAGCCCGGTGAGTGCGCCCGTCACCGCGGCGATCCCGCCGCCGCCCAGCCGCTCGCCCATGGTCAGCCGGGCGCCGACGGCGATGAGGACGGGGCCCGCCCCGAGGGTGACGACGGTCCCGACCGCGAGGCCGGTGACCTGGACCGCGGCGAAGTACGCGGTCTGGAAGACGGCGAGCCCCACGCCGGTGCCGACGATGCGCAGCAGCCGGCGACGACGGGGTTCGGCAGCAGCCGCCGCCCGCGCGGGCCGCAGCGCCAGCGCGGCGAGCAGGAGGACGAGGCCGCCCGCACAGCGCCAGAACGACAGCGCGAGGGGCCCGAGATCACTGGCCTCGAAGATCAGTGAGGCGGCGGCACCGGCCGTGCCCCAGGCGACTCCGGCGATGATCAGATAGCAGAGGCTCCGCCCGGTGGACAGGCCGGAAGCATGATTCGACGACACGTGTACTTCTCCAAGGAAGACGGGGGTGGTCGCTCGGCTCCGCACGCGGGCAGCGACGAACCGCTCGGGGACTGCCCGAGCCCGGTCTTCGTCAGATGGGGCCGCCCGCGCTAAGCGGCGGGAGGCGGAAGTACGGTCACATGCATGATCGTGACCCTACGTGGCGGTGCGGCCGGCGGACAACTCCCCCTCGGTCCCGGCCGGCTCACCGCCCGGTCCTGAGGCGATGGGCCCGGAAGGCGCCTTCGGTGTCGAGGACTGCGCGATGAAGGCACCGAACAGCACCAGCGAACCGCCGATGAGCTGCGGGGCGGCCAGGTGCTCCCCGAGGAGCACCCAGGCGAGCACGGTCGCGATGACCGCTTCCAGGCAGGCGACCACACCCGCGACGGCCGGGGACAGCAGCCGTACCGAGATCACGCCGGTGACGTACGCGATCACGGTGGCGAGCAGCACGATCCAGACGAGCAGCAGCCAGGCGGGCACATCCGTGCCGTTCATGGCGGTGCTGCCGCCGAGCAGGGACCAGTCCATGCCCCACGGCCGGGCCACCACGGTGAGCACGGCGGCACCGATCAGCAGCCCGTAGGCGATGACTCCGACCGGGTGCGGAGGTTCGGCGTCCGCCGCCGGCTCGCCGCTGCCCTGGGCGGAGAGGACGAAGTAGCCGACCTGGCAGCACGCGGCGCCGAGTGCGAGCAGCAGCCCGACGAGGTCGAAGCTCAGCCCGGACCACACCTCGACCACACACGCCAGACCGCCCACGGCCAGGACCACGCCGACGGCGGCCGCCCTGGTCACCGGCCGGCGCTGCACGAAGCGCACCCAGCCCAGGACGAGCGCCGGTGCGAGGTATTCGACCAGCAGCGCGACACCGACCGGGATGCGGGAGATCGCCGCGAAGTAGCAGGCCTGGACGCCCGCGACGGCGAGCAGGCCGAATCCCAGCAGCAGCACCGGCCGGCTGCGCACCAGAGCGCGGTGGCGCCAGGCCACGGGCAGCATGACGAGCGCGGCGCCCGCCACCCGGAGCCACACCACGTGGAGCGGTTCGAGACCCGCTTCGATCAGCGGCTTGGCCGCCACTCCGGAACCGCCGAATGCGAGGGCCGAGGCGAGGGCGAGTCCCAGGCCGGCGCTTCTCCCCTGAGACGCGTGCATCGGCACATCATGACAGCTGCCGTCAGGAGCGTCACCCCGGTGACACCTGACCCGGGTAACACTCCGATGCCGCTGTCACCCCTGACAGATACGGCCCGGTGGCGCACGGCCCCGGCTGGTTCGGGCCATCGGCCGAACCCTGCGGTCATCCCTGGTCGGAGGCCTCGACGATCCGGTCCGCGAGCAGCGCCGCGTCGACACCCGCCCGCTCCAGCACCTCGACGGCCCTGCACCGGCGGTCCGCGGCCAGCGCGGCGAGCAGATCGAGCCCGCCGGCCCGATCCCGGTCCCGGAGCCGTGCGCGCCGGTGCGCCTCCTCCATCGCGGAGCCGGCGGCGGGCGACCAGCCCTCCACCCCCGCGTCCGGAGCGCCCGGCACGACCGGAATCGCTCCGGAGTCCTCGATCGCGCCCTGCCAGCGGAGCCCGTAGCCGATACTGCGCTGGACGAGGTAGCCGAGCACCCTGGCCAGCTGCGGTCCACCGGCGAAGGCGGTGCGCACCTCGGCGTCCGACTCGATCAGGGAGTGCAGCAGATGAGCCGTGTCGATCTGCTGGTCGCCGTCGCGCAGGGCGCGCCTGCGCGCACCCGTCACCACGGCGGTCAGCTCCGCGGTGAGCTCGGCGTCGGTCTCGGCACGGTGGTTCGGTGCGGGTTGCTGAGGAATCCGCGGTGTCCGGTTCTGCACCCTTCTACCTCATCAGTCCCGGCGGGCCGGAACGTCCCCGGAGAGACCCATTGACGCATCCCACCCGAGTTGGGCACAGAAGCGCGACTCCTCCTCCTCACGGATGAGATCACGCCGTTCTGGAACCCGATTCGGGGAATCGGCGCGCGCCGCCTTGCCATGCGCTCCCGGAGCAACCGGAAGCCTCCCCGGACACGTCCCACAGCCCGGAGCACTGTTGCGGCGGCGGGAGGAGTGCCGGAGGTGAGCTGGCTGGTCGCCCTGCCCGCACTCGACGGGCGCGATTACGTCTACCGGGTCCACGCGCCGCGGGACGCACTGCCCGCGGACCTCTTCTGGGCGGCGTTCCACTGCCACGACGACGGGCCGCACCCGCGCGCCTCCGACCGCTTCGACTCGGCGCGGATCTGGCGGACCGGAACGGAACCAGCAGATCTGACAGTTCATCAGTATTGAATGTTCGACCCACTGCGGCTACGTTCCGCGACACCGTAACCCGTCGAGAAGGGGTGGTCGCATGGCCGAAGTCAGTGCAGAGGCGCGCATCGAGGCACCGGCCGAGAAGGTCTGGGCCCAGCTGACCGACTTCAGCACGTACGGGGAGTGGAACGCCACCCACACCAGCTTCCCCAAGGGCGGACCGGCCGCGCTGGAGCTAGCGGGCACCTATGAGGAGAACATGAAGCTCATGGGGTTCCCGGCCGAGGTGACCTGGACGGTCGCCGAGCTGGAGGACGGCCGCCTGCTGACGACCACCGGGAAGGGTCCGATGGGCGTCAACCTGAAGATGCGCTACGCGCTGACACCGGACGGGGACGCCACGACGGTCCGCATCGACGGCGAGTTCACGGGGGCGGCGGTCTCCCTGATGGCCGGCAAGCTCAAGGATTCGGCCACCGCCGCCCTCATCGAGTCACTGCGCAAACTGGACGGACTGATCATCGCCTGACGCCCGGCGGACCGGCCGCCCGCGCACCGGCACCGAAAAAGCCCCGCGGGACATCCGCGGGGCCCTTCGGCGTACAGCTCCTCAGTCTTCGCACCGGCCGGCTCAGTGCTCGTCGGCGAGAATCAGGTAGAGCTTCTTGCGCGCGTCGTTGATGACGGCGAGCGCCTTCTCGCGCTGGTCGGCCGACCCGGTCTTCCAGACCTGGCCGAACGCCTCCATCAGGCCGAAGCCGGCCTGCCTGATCTCGTTGACACCCTCCCAGTCGACGCCGCGGCCGGCCTCCTCCCAGGGCGCCTCGGGGCCCGACTCCGCCTCGGTGCGGCCGGTGTCGGTCAGCGTGAACAGCTTCTTGCCGCCCTCGCTGGCGCTGACGATCAGGCCCTCGTCCTCCAGGAGCTGAAGGGTCGGGTACACCGAGCCGGGGCTGGGCCGCCAGGCCCCGCCGCTGCGCTCGCCGATCTCCTGGATCATCTCGTAGCCGTGCATCGGCCGGTCCTTCAGCAGGGCCAGGATCGAGGCACGTACGTCACCGCGGCGCGCCCTTCCCCGGCCGCCGCCCCGGCCGCGTCCGCCCCCGAAGGGGCCACCGCCGAAGGGTCCGCCGCCGAACGGCGGACCGAACTGGCCGAAGGCCGCCCGGCGCCCCTCGAAGTCGCCCCGTCCGCGCTCTCCCGGCCCGCAGGGGCCGTGTCCGTGCCCGTGTCCATGCTCATGTCCGTGTGAACGCATCACTGCACTCCTTCTATCGTTGATCTGTCGCGATGCGTCAACGATATATCGGAACCGGTCGCTTGACAAACCTCTTGCCGGAAATGTTCGGTCCGCCGATCCGGAATTGGCCTTGGCCTGGGGCTTTGGCGCGCGCCTACGGTCGGGGCATGAGGATTCGAATCGTCGACGCGTTCACCGACCGCCCCTTCACCGGAAATCCCGCGGGCGTCCTGCTGCTCGGCCCGGACGGCTTCCCCGACGACAGCCGGCTCCAGCAGATCGCGGCGGAGCTGAACCTGTCGGAGACCGCGTTCGCGCACCCGCTGCCGCCGGGCGGCGCCGCCGACTGGGCCCTGCGCTGGTTCACCCCGGCCACCGAGGTCGACATGTGCGGCCACGCCACGCTCGCCACCGCCCACGTCCTGCACACCACCGGGGCCGCGAGCGGCACGGTGCGCTTCGCCGCGCGGTGCGGGGTCCTCACCTCGACCGCGCACCCGGACGGCTCGCTCACGCTCGACTTCCCCACCGCGCCGCTGACCCCCGAGGCCACGCCGGAGGGACTGGCCGCCGCGCTGGGCGCGGAACCCGTGTCCGTCCACGACACGGGCCCGTACACCGGCGACCTGCTCGTGGAACTGGCCGACGAGGCGGCCGTACGGGGACTGGCCCCTGACCTCGCGGCACTGACCGCCCACTCGCGGCGCGGCGTCATCGCCACCGCCGCGGCCACCGGCGCCGGCTACGACTTCGTCTCCCGCGGCTTCTTCCCCGCCGTGGGCATCGACGAGGACCCCGTGACGGGCAGCGCCCACACCGCCCTGGCACCGTTCTGGTCGGCCCGGCTCGGCCGGGACGACCTGACCGGCCTCCAGGCGTCCGCCCGGTCCGGGCTGGTCCGCACCTCACTGCGCGGCGACCGGACGCTGCTGACCGGCGACGCGGTGACGGTCCTGGAGGGGGAACTGCTCGTCACCCTGTGACGGGGCGGGAGGAAACGCCGGGAGGGGGTGTGCGGATCATCCCGCACGCCCCCTCCCGGAACCCGGCCCCACCGCCTCTCACGGGGTGGGCAGCCAGCCCACCTTCCCGGCGAGCAGCGCGTAGCCGACGAACGCCCCGATGTCGAGCAGGGCGTGCGCCGCGACCAGCGGCCCCACCCGCTGCCAGCGGCGGTACAGCAGCACGAAGACGACCCCCATCACCATGTTCCCGATGAATCCGCCGATCCCCTGGTACAGGTGGTACGAGCCGCGCAGCACCGAACTGGCCACCAGGGCAGCCATGGGCGTCCACCCCAACTGCCCCAGCCGGCGCAGCAGATATCCGACGACGATCACTTCCTCCAGCACGGAGTTCTGGATCGCCGACAGGATCAGGACGGGGAACTTCCACCACACGTCGGGCAGCGACTCGGGGACGACCGTGAGATTGAACCCGGCGGCCCTGACCACCAGGTAGAAGGCCAGCCCGGCGCTGCCGATGCCCGCCGCCACCAGCGTGCCGCGCCCGAGGTCCGACCCGGGCCTGGTCCGGTCGAAACCGATCGCCCGCAGGCCCGTGCCCTCTCTGATCAGCAGATGGGCCACGAGCGCGACGGGCACCAGTGCGGTCGTGATGCCGAAGAGTTGCCAGGCGAGATCCAGCCAGGGACGCCCCGGCGCGTACGAGCTGTTAAGCGTCGCCGCCTGGTCCTTCAAACCCCCTGGTTTCGTCAGTGATCCGACAAAACTGATCAGGGCAGACACCCCGCTGGCCCCCAGCGAGAGAGCCAGCACCAACACCGTCTCGGACCGCAAGATCCGTCGTGACACGGCCTCCTGAGGATAAGAATCAGCCACGCGCCCGGCCTCCACCTGTACACCTGCCCTGAGTTGTGCATTCACGTCCCATGCCACTCCCCGCCCCGCTAGGGTCTCGAATACAGGTACGAAGATCATGCGCGACAGGCCGGGGGACGAGCACCATTGCCGATGGTGTGGTCCCCCTTTTTCCTTGTTCATCCTCAAGGAGGGGCACCACCGACATGGGACGTCACAGCTTGCCCGACGACTACACGACGGACGGAAGCGGGGACCGTCCGTCGAACCGGCGTCGTACCGTAGCCATCGCCACCGCGCTCGTTCTCGCCGTTGCGGCGGGAACCGCGGTAGCGGCCCAGGGCGGCTTGCTGTCGTTCTCGGAGTCCTGCGACGACTCCGCGGTGCACCTGTCCATGGTGGCCTCCCCCGACATCGCTCCGGCCGTGCGTACCGTCGCCGACAAGGCGCGCAAGGACGATCTCAGATCCGACGGCCACTGCCTCGACGTGGAGGTGGTGGCACGTGACTCGTACAAGGTCGCCGACGCGCTCGCCGCCGGCACGGGCACGCCGGACTATCAGATGTGGCTGCCGGACTCCGATCTCTGGCTGAGCCGCGCCAGGGGGACGGGCGACGCCGTGCCGCTCACCCCGGGCGACTCCGTGGCCTCCTCCCCCGTTGCCCTGGCCACGGTGCCCTCCGCCGCGAAGACCCTCGGCTGGCCGAAGAAGAAATACACCTGGGCCGATTTGATGGCCTCGGCGATGGAGGCCGACAAGGTGCGGCTGGGCTCCGCCGACCCGGCGCGCAGCGCCACCGGCCTGCTGGCGCTCACGAGCATCGGCGCGTCCTCCGACAAGCAGGGCGGGGACAGCGACACCAGGGTCGCGAGCACCGCCAAACTCCTCGCCCAGCGGATGTCCGACAGCGACACCCAGGTGCTCGGGACCCTGGCCGGGGACGGCTCGGGCACCGAGGAGGGCAACCCCGCCCGCAACCAGGCGGTGCTGCTCTCCGAACAGGCCGCGTTCGCCCACAACGCCGAGGCGACCGGGGACGGGAAGCTGGATCTCTTCTACCCCACGGACGGCACCCCGCTGCTCGACTACCCGTTCACGCTGGTCAACGAGAACAAGCTGAGCACCGACGAGAGCCGGGCGGCGCTGCGGTTCATGACTCTGCTGACCGAGGAGAGCGCGCAGCACACGCTGGAGGAGCACGGCTTCCGGACCGCCGACGGTACGGCGGACGAGCAGCTGGTCGCGTCGGCGGGCGGCAAGTCGCCCCAGCCGTACGCCACCTCGCCCGCCACCGCACCGTCCGACGACACGCTTCAGGAAACGCTCGGGATGTGGACGATCACCGTGCAGAGCGCGCGGCTCACCACGGTCGTCGACGCCTCGGGTTCGATGGCCACCATCGTGCCGGGCCGCAACCAGTCCCGGATGGACGTCACCAAGGCGTCCCTGATCGAGGCCCTCAACCAGTTCACGCCGAACGACGAGATCGGCCTCTGGGAGTTCGCCACCAGGCTCGACGGCGACAAGGACTACCGGCGGCTGGTGCCGACCAGCCGGCTCGGGCAGCAGGAGAAGGGCGGCGGCACCCACCGGCAGAAGCTCGCCGCCGCGTTCTCGGCCCTGCAGCCCGTGCCGGACGGTGCGACCGGGCTGTACGACACCGCCCTGGCCGCCTACAAGGAGGCGCAGCGCACGTATGTGAAGGGCAAGTTCAACGCCGTGGTGATCCTCACCGACGGCTCGAACCAGGACGACCGTTCCCTCTCTCGCAGCGCCCTGATCGCGGAACTGAGACGGATCGCCGACCCTGAGCGCCCGGTTCCGCTGCTCGCCATCGCGGTCGGCCCCGACGCCGACCGCGAAGAGGTGAACGAGATAGCCAAGGTGACCGGTGGCGGCGGCTACCAGGTCAACGACCCGGCCGAGATCCAGGCGGTGATCCTGCAGGCCGTCATGACCGCCGGGCAGAACGGCCGCGCCGCCGAGGAATAGCACCCGCGCGGCGGGCAGGGGCCGTGCCGCACCGGCCCTGCCCGCCCGCTCACGTTCCCGGGACGCCCACCGGCCAGTTGTGCACGGGCTCGCCGTCCTGCATCAGTTCGCCGTAGCGGCGGGTCATGGCGGCGAGCGCGGCACCCCGGCCCAGTCCGGCGTCCCGCGCCCGGTGATAGGTGTCCGCCTGCCAGGACGCCCCGTTCGTCCGCCGCTTGCAGCGCTCCTCGATGATCCCGAGGTAACGGTCGCGGTCCGCGGGCTCGATGTTCCACGCGTCGAGCCCGGCGGCCGCCAGCGGCAGGAGTTCGTCCCGTACGAGTTTGACGACCGGCACCCGGGTCAGCCCGCCGGAGCGGCCGGGCCGGGGCCAGAGCAGTTCGGCGTCGATGCCGCGCCGGCACGCGGTGTCGAAGTTCTCGGCCGCGGCGGCGAACGGCATTCTGGTCCACACCGGACGGGACTCCTCGGCAAGGGCCCGCACGAGCCCGTAGTAGAGCGCGGCGTTGGCGATCACGTCGGCGACGGTCGGCCCCGCGGGCAGTACCCGGTTCTCCACCCGGAGGTGGGGGACCCCGTCCGACAGCCCGTACACCGGCCGGTTCCAGCGGTAGACCGTGCCGTTGTGCAGGACGAGTTCCTGGAGCCGGGGCACCCCGCCACCGTCGAGGACCCGCAGCGGGTCCTCCTCGTCGCAGATGGGCAGGAGCGGGGGAAAGTAGCGCACGTTCTCCTCGAAGAGTTCGTACGCCGAACCGATCCACCGCTCCCCGAACCAGGTCCTGGGACGCACCCCCTGGTTCTGCAGTTCGGGCGGCCTGGTGTCCGTGGCCTGCTGGAAGAGCGGCGGACGCGACTCCCGCCACAGCTCCCGGCCGAACAGGAAGGGCGAATTGGCTCCCAGGGCCACCTGGACCGCGGCAACGGCCTGCGCGGCGTTCCACACGTCCGCGAACCGTTCCGGGGTCACCTGCAGATGAAGCTGGACCGAGGTGCAGGCCGCCTCCGGTGCGATCGACCCGGAGGTGCAGACCAAGCGCTCCACACCTTCGATATCAAGGCAGAAATCCTCGCCGCGCGCCGCCACCATTTGGTCGTTCAGCAGCGCGTAGCGGTCCACGTCGGAGAGGTTCGCGCGGACCATGTCCCCACTGCCGAGCGTGGGCAGGATTCCGATCATCACGATCCCGGCATCGACCTCGCCGGCCTTCCGGTCGGCATATCCGAGGCCGATCCGCAGCTCCTCGGCCAACTGGTCGAGAACGCGCCCGGCCAGTTGGTGGGGAACAATGTTCACTTCCAGATTGAACATGCCGAGTTCTGTCTGGAAATCCCGGCTCGCGATGCGCTCCAGCACCTGTCCATTCAACATCCTCGGCATGCCGTCGGAACCCGCCAGATTCAGCTCGATCTCCATGCCCATGAGGTCGCGCGGCCGGTCGAATCTCCGCTCCGCCAGGAGCCTCCCCAGCCCCTCCAGGCACTGGTGGAGCTTCCGCCGGTACCTCTGCCGATCGGACAGGTCAAAGGCGCCCGCCACGACCTTCTCCCCCATCGAAGTGTCCCTCCTCGAGTGGGCAGCCCGCGGCCCAGGCCGCTCGCGTCACGATCGATAATGCCCAGACGGGGTGATCCATAACGCCCCGCGGAGGGTGCACACCCGCTAATCTGATGACCGCAGCCCGTGGCACATTCACTCGGCATGACGCGGTGCGCAGTTTCCGCCGTTCGGCCCTCGCGGAATGCACCGACGTGTTTCGGCCTACCGTGTCACAGGAAAAACACGAGGCGGCGGCTGTGCCGCTCGCACCGAATCAGCATAATCTCCGCATAATAAAGTCCGGATACCGTCTTGCCGGCAATAGTCGTGGCGGCTAGTGGAATCACCGCGTGAACACGTGTCGTATAAACTCCGCGGACGAGGCAGAGAGTTGACGCACCGGCTCAGTCACCGGCCTCCTCTGGCCCCGCATGCCGACAGCGCCGTCTGCACCCACCCACGCTCCACCGTGTCTCCGAAGTGAGAGGCGACCCACTATGCCGCTGCATGTTCCTCCGGCTCCCGCACCCGCGCTGAGAAGCGTACTCGCGGCGCTCGGCTCACCCACCGCGGTCCGCGAGGCCCGCACCCCCGCCCTGCGGTCCGCCCAGGGGCCGCTGAGCCCCGATCACCCGCTCCCCGTCCATGTGCTGGACCGCATCGGAACGGGCGGGCTCGCAGCCACCACCCGGCTCGCCGCCTGGCGCTTCCAGATCCGCGGCGCGGAGCGGGCGGTCGCCGCGGCGGACACCATGCTCACCCCCGACGGCTGGACCTTCTCGCACTTCTTCGAGGGCCCCTACATCGCCTCGACCGAACTCGCCCTGCGCCAGGCGGAGGCCGCGAGCACGCACTACCAGCCGAGGCTGCTGTCCATTCCTGAGCTCTACATGCTGGCACTGTGGCTGCACGAGGACACCGAGGCCGACGCTTCCGGCGGATCCCCCGCCCCGGCCGATCTGCTGGTACCGCTGGCTCCCGCCCCACCGGGCATCGCGGCGCACCGTCCGCACCGGGTCGCCGATCTGCTTCCCGTGATCACCACCCGCATCACACCCGGCCCCGGCCCCCTGCTCGGCTCCCCCGCCTGAGCCCCGGCCGCCCCCACTTCGCTGTGCCCCGCCGCCGATTCCGGTGGCGGGGCACAGCACTGCGTGGGCGCATCCGCTCCCCATCCGGACTAGCTCCATCCGGCCACCCCGAACCACCCGAATTGACAGGGCAGTTGCGTTGAACCGTCCGGCTGGGTGATGCGTCATGAGAGGAGAAGAAGCGCTGCCGCGAAATACCTGCGGATTGACGCCCGTGGGGCAACACTGGGACCGACCGATCGATACGGGGGGCGGCCATGAACACCTCTTCAAGCCGCAGGACACTCAACTCAACGCAGCGAAAGAACCCAGCCATGTGTCAGCACCAGCCACCCTGCCCCACAGCCGACTCAGCCGACCGGGAAGCCGCCCGCCTGGTGGCGCACCATCCGGAACAGGGCTGGAGCCTGCTGTGCAACGGCGTCCTGCTCTTCGAGGACACCGGTGAGCTGCTCCCGGACGGGCAGATCATCGCGCCGCACCGGCCGCTGGGAACGGGCCGGGTGATGAAGGCCGCCTGACCGCGGCAGGTACGGACAGGGGCCGGCCCGGAGAGATCTCCGAACCGGCCCCGACGCAGTTCCGCCTCACCCGACGGCGGACGTGCCGTCGGTCTCGTCAGTTGTCGTACTCGTCCAGCGGCGGGCAGGAGCAGACGAGGTTGCGGTCACCGAACGCACCGTCGATCCGGCGCACCGGAGGCCAGTACTTGTCGGCGGCGGTGACCCCGGCCGGGAAGACCGCCACCTCACGGCTGTAGCCGTGCGCCCAGTCGCCGCCCAGCGTGGCCGCCGTGTGCGGGGCGTTGCCCAGCGGGTTGTCGTCCGCGCCCCACTCGCCGGAGGCCACCTTCTCGATCTCGCCGCGAATGGCGATCATCGTGTCGCAGAAGCGGTCCAGCTCCGCGAGGTCCTCGCTCTCGGTCGGTTCGATCATCAGCGTGCCCGCGACCGGGAACGACATGGTCGGCGAGTGGAATCCGTAGTCGATGAGCCGCTTGGCCACGTCGTCGATGCTGACGCCGGTCGCCTTGGAGATCGGCCGCAGATCCACGATGCACTCGTGCGCGACCAGTCCGGCGGGGCCGTTGTACAGGATCGGGTAGTGCGGTTCCAGCCGCTTGGCGACGTAGTTGGCCGCGAGGACGGCGACCTGCGTCGCGCGCTTCAGGCCCTCCCCGCCCATCAGGCGTACGTACGCCCAGGAGATCGGCAGGATGCCCGCCGAGCCCCACGGAGCGGCCGAGATCGGGCCCACCCCGGTCTCCGGACCGGCGGCGGGCTGCAGCGGGTGGTTGGGCAGGTACGGCGCCAGGTGGGCGCGCACACCGACCGGGCCGACGCCGGGGCCGCCGCCGCCGTGCGGGATGCAGAAGGTCTTGTGCAGGTTCAGGTGCGAGACGTCGCCGCCGAAATGGCCCGGCTTGGCGAGACCGACCAGCGCGTTGAGGTTGGCGCCGTCGACGTACACCTGGCCGCCCGCGTCGTGCACCTCGGCGCAGATGTCCGCGACGTGCTCCTCGAAGACACCGTGCGTCGACGGGTAGGTGATCATGAGCACGGCGAGCTCGTCGCGGTACTGCTCGATCTTGGCGCGGAGGTCCTGGATGTCGACCTCGCCGTCGTCGGCGGTCTTCACCACGACGACCCTCATACCGGCCATCACGGCACTGGCCGCGTTGGTGCCGTGTGCGGAGGACGGGATCAGACAGACGGTCCGCCCCTCGTCGCCGTTGGCACGGTGGTACGCCCGGACGGCCAGCAGCCCCGCGAACTCGCCCTGCGAGCCGGCGTTCGGCTGGATGGAGACCGCGTCGTACCCGGTGACCTCGGCGAGACGCTCCTCCAGCTCACGGATGAGCGTCAGGAAGCCCTGGGCCTGCTCGGCCGGCGCGAAGGGGTGCAGCGCGCCGAACTCGGGCCAGGTGATCGACTCCATCTCGGCGGTCGCGTTCAGCTTCATCGTGCAGGAGCCGAGCGGGATCATGCCGCGGTCCAGCGCGTAGTCGCGGTCGGCGAGCCTGCGCAGGTAGCGCAGCATCGCGGTCTCGGAACGGTGCTGGTGGAAGACCGGGTGGGTGAGCACGGAGTCGGTCCGCAGCAGCTGCTCGGGCAGCGCCTCCGCGGTCGTGGCGTCCAGTGCGTCGATGTCACCGGTGGCGCCGAAGGCCGCCCAGACGGACGCGATCTCCGTGCGGGTGGTGGTCTCGTCGCAGGCGAGCGAGACGAGGTCGGCGTCGACGAGCCGCAGGTTCACACCGCGCTCGCGGGCGTCGGCGACGACCTCGGCGGCCCTGCCGGGCACCCGGACGGTGAGCGTGTCGAAGTGCGAGCCGGTCACGACGTCGGCACCGGCGGCGCGCAGGCCCTCGGCGAGGATCGCGGCGTAGCGGTGGGTGCGCCGGGCGATCGTCCGCAGCCCCTCGGGGCCGTGGTAGACGGCGTACATACCGGCCATCACCGCGAGCAGCACCTGAGCGGTGCAGATGTTGCTGGTGGCCTTCTCGCGGCGGATGTGCTGCTCGCGGGTCTGGAGGGCCAGCCGGTAGGCCTTGTTGCCGTCCGCGTCCACGGAGACGCCGACGAGGCGGCCCGGGAGGCTGCGCGCGAACTTCTCGCGCACGGCCATGAAGCCGGCGTGCGGTCCGCCGAAGCCCATCGGCACACCGAAGCGCTGCGTGGTGCCCACCGCGATGTCCGCGCCCAGCTCGCCGGGCGAGGTGAGCAGGGTGAGCGCCAGCAGATCGGCGGCCACGGTGACGATCGCGCCGAGCCCGTGGGCCTGCTCGATGACGGGCCTGAGGTCGCGTACGGCTCCGGAGGCGCCCGGGTACTGCAGCAGCACGCCGAAGACGCCGCCCTCGGCGATCTCGGCCGGGATGCCGTCGGTGAGGTCGGCGACGACGACCTCGACACCGGTCGGCTCGGCACGGGTCCGGATCACGGCGACGGTCTGCGGGAGAGCGTCCTCGTCGACCAGGAAGACGCCCTTCTTCACCTTGCCGACGCGCCGCGCCAGCGCCATCGCCTCGGCGGCCGCGGTGCCCTCGTCGAGCAGCGAGGCGCCGGAGGTGGGCAGCCCGGTCAGGTCGGCGACCATCGTCTGGAAGTTCAGGAGGGCTTCGAGGCGGCCCTGGGAGATCTCCGGCTGGTACGGCGTGTAGGCCGTGTACCAGGCGGGGTTCTCCATCACGTTGCGCAGGATCACCGGCGGGGTGAACGTGCCGTAGTAGCCGAGGCCGATCATCGGGGCCAGCACCTGGTTGCGGTCGGCGAGCGTACGCAGTTCGGCCAGCACCTCGGCCTCGGTACGGGCCGTCGGCAGCTGGAGCGCCTCGGCGCTGCGGATGACATCGGGCACCGCGGCGGCGGTCAGCTCGTCGAGCGAGCCGTAACCGACCTGGGCGAGCATCTTGGCCTGCGCCGCGGCGTCGGGACCGATATGACGCTGCTCGAACGGAATTCCCTGTTCCAGCTGGGAGAGCGAAGTGCGACGGGGGGTCATGGTGGAGGCCTCCTGGTCTGTCACGACCTGCGAGGGGCACCACGGCGCGGGGTGCCCGAACGGCCTCCCCCTCTGTCATCTCAACCTGAGAGCTTCACCGGTGCCCACTGCGCGCACCGGCTTTCACCGTCGGTGAGGGAGAGATCCACCTCGGCACACGGCCGTGCGGAACCCGCCCTGCTTTCCAGAGTGACCTCGTCCGTGCGGTACGGGGGCCTGAGAGATTCCGGGGAGGATTTGCTCCTTCGGCGCCTCCGGACTCGTTCCGGAGGACTCTCCCGCACGGGGTAAGCAGCCGCTCTCAGCCTACCAGCGGGGTTCCCGGCGCAATTCTCGAGTGGCCAACCCCGTGGATCTGCACTTCTGTGGTTCCTGTGGAGTAGCCGCGACCAGTGGGAGGGACCGTGCAGACCGACATCGATCCGCGCAGCCTGATCGGCCGCAAGGCGTTCGACCGCGAGGGTACCAAGATCGGAACCGTGGACGAGGTGTACCTCGACGACGCGACCGGCGTGCCGGAGTGGGCGGCCGTACGTACCGGACTGTTCAGCCGGGACGCCTTCGTCCCACTGGAACCCAGCGAATTCGTCGAGGACACGCTGCGTGTCCCCTTCGACCGCGCACTGATCAAGGACGCACCCGACTTCGGGGTCGGCCGGCATCTCTCGCCGGAACAGGAACTCCAGCTCTACCGGCACTACGGTCTGGACGCCCTGCCCGAGGAGACCGGCCCGGACCGGGACTTCGGCAGGCTGGCCGGCCAGGACGAGTAGTCGGCCGGGTCCCGCACGAGCGGCAGCGGATCGGCAGGCTGGAGTTCCGGATCGTCGATGCGGAACGTACGCACCCGGCCGGGCGCCGATTCCGGCTCCTCGAAGCGCACTGTCACCCGGCCGACGCCGCTGCCCTGCACCCAGCCGTGACCGTGGACGTCGTGCCGTACGTCGTGTCCGGCCGGCCAGCGGCGGGCGGCGAGCTGCTCGGCGCTCTCCTGCTCCGGCTCATCGGGCTCCGGCCGGCCGTCGCCCGTACCGGCGTCCGCTGCGCCTCCCGCGCTGTCGGCGGGCCCGGCGGCAGCGAGCGCGGCGGCGGTGCGCTCGTCGGCCGCCTGCGCGAACAGGTCCTCCTGGGTGTAGTCGGCGAGCCCCGTGACGCCCACGCCCAGCAGCCGCACTCCCCCGGTGGTGTCCACGGACTCCAGGAGCCGCGCGGCGGCCTCCCTGACCACCGTGGGGTCGTCGGTGGGGCCACGCAGCGTCTCGGACCGGGTCAGGGTCGAGAAGTCGTACCGCCGCACCTTCAGCACCACGGTCCGGCCCGAGCGCTCCGCCGCCCGCAGCCGCTGGACGCACCGGTCGGCGAGCCGCTCCACCTCGCTCCTGACCCGGACCCGGTCGTGCAGGTCCGTGTCGAAGGTGTCCTCGACCGAGACCGATTTCGCGTCGCGCTCGGCGACCACCGGCCGGTCGTCATGGCCGGACGCCATCCGGTGCAGCGAGACACCGTGCGCCTTGCCCAGCAGCCGTACGAGCTCCGCCTCGCCCGCCTCTGCCAGGTCATTCACCGTGGTCATCCCGGCGCGCCGCAGATGGTCCGCGGTGGCCGGCCCGACCCCGGGCAGCGTGCGGACCGGCATGGGCGCGAGCAGATCCCGCTCGGTGCCCGGCGCTATCAGCAGGATCCCGTCGGGCTTCGCCTCCTCCGAGGCGATCTTGGCCAGCATCTTGGAGCCCGCGAGGCCGACGGAGCCGCTGAGTCCGGTGACCGCCTCGATCGCCTCCCGCAGCTGCTCACCGATCGCCAGCGCGGAAGCCGTGTCGTCCGCGGTGCCACCGGCCTCCAGGTCGACGAAGGCCTCGTCCAGGCTCAATGGCTCCACCAGCGGCGACAGCCGGCCCAGCAGCTCCATGACCTGGTCGCTCACGGTCCGGTACAGCGCGAAGCGCGGCACCAGATAGGCCGCGTTCGGCGCCAGCCGCCTGGCCTGCGCCATCGGCATGGCCGAGTGGACCCCGAAACGCCGGGCCTCGTACGAGGCGGTGGCGACGACCCCGCGGGGCCCCAGCCCGCCCACGACCACGGGCTTGCCACGCAGACTCGGCTTCGCCGCCTGCTCCGCAGAGGCGTAGAAGGCATCCATGTCCAGATGCAGGATGGTCGGCGCGGCTCTCACATCAGTCGATGCTGCCCTACGGCACTGACAATCGCCGGGCGGCAACCGCCCGCGGGCCCGGGAATTCCCGGGCCCGGCCGGGCTCGCGCCGGCTCAGCCGGCCCGGTTGCGCCGTCGGGCGAGCTCGTCGGCGGGATTGTTCCCGATCAGCGTCTCGCCGGTGTCCACCCGCTCCCCGTGCAGCTGTGACAGCGCGGCGTCGACGTCCCGCCAGACCACGCCCACCGCGATGCCGAAGACGCCCTGGCCCCCTTGGAGCAGCTCCACCACCTCGGCGGGCGAGGAGCACTCGTAGACGGTCGCGCCGTCGCTCATCAGCGTCATGCGTTCGAGGTCCTGGAAACCGCGGGCCCGTAGGTGCTGGACCGTGGTGCGGATGTTCTGGAGGGCCACCCCGGTGTCGAGGAAGCGCTTCACGATCTTCAGCAGGACGACGTCCCGGAAGCTGTAGAGCCGCTGTGTGCCCGATCCGTATGCGGGACGGACGCTCGGTTCGACGAGGCCCGTGCGAGCCCAGTAGTCGAGCTGGCGGTAGGTGATCCCCGCCGCCGCGCATGCCGTCGGCCCGCGATAGCCGATGTCCTTGGCCGATGCCACGCCGTCCCCCGCCACCGCAGCCGGCGCAGCCGGTTGCCTGATGGTCTGGTCGGCTGTACTCCCCTGCTGCGGATACGGCCCACCCACTGCCGCACCGTCGCCGCTGCTGCTCACGCCGACCTCCGTCCTTGACCTGCCCACTCGAAGGTAGGCAGTCACCCGGGGTGCGTCAACGATCGCCACACTCGGCACGCCGAGTGATAATCACCCTGAGGGTGGTTTCCCGTGACTCGCGACCGGGAAAGGCTTGTCGGATGCGCTGACGGCGCCCCCTAGGGACGTCACTGGCTGTTCGTGCCGAAGTCCTCCGGCGAGATCTGATCGAGGAACTCCCGGAACTTCTCCACCTCGTCCTCCTGCTCGTCGGGAATCGCGATTCCCGCGTCATCGAGCACCCCGTCACTGCCGTAGATCGGCGTTCCGGTGCGCAGGGCGAGCGCTATGGCGTCGGACGGCCGCGCACTCACCTCGACTCCGCTCGCGAAGACCAGCTCCGCGTAGAAGACCCCTTCTCGCAGGTCCGTGATCCGGACCTCGGTGAGCTCCTGGCCCACGGCCTCGAGCACATCCTTGAAGAGGTCATGGGTCAGCGGCCTGGCCGGAGCCATGCCCTGCTGAGCGAAGGCGATCGCGGTCGCCTCACCAGGACCGATCCAAATAGGGAGGTACCGGTCGCCTCCCACTTCACGCAGGAGCACGATCGGTTGGTTGGAGGGCATTTCCACCCGGACACCCACAACGTCGAGCTCGTTCACACAGCAACCCTAGGACGTGCTCGGCAGGTTTGGGTAGTCGGGGCCCACGAGGATCAGTGGAGCCTGATCTGGAGCGCGGTCTGTACGAGGGCCGAGTGCAGCCGTACAGAGAGCTCCGCGAGCTCCTTCGCAGTGGCCTCGGCATGGGCTCTGGTCTGCGGATTCCGGTGTCGGCGCAGTGGTGCGACGACCTGTTCGATGAGTCCGGCCTCCCGGTCGGCGGCCGCCCGCATGGCGCGCAGATGCCGCGGTTCCAGACCGAATCGGCCCAGATCCGCCACAAGCCTGGCGACGGTGACCGTCTCGGCGTCGTATCCGCCGTCGGCCGTCGGAACGACCAGACCGTAGGACTCCCACGCGTCGAGGTCGCTCTCGGTGACCTCTGCGGCGGCGAGGAGCTCGGCCCGGCCGATGCGGGCGGCCGTGGCCCGGCCCGTCCCGCCGGTCCAGCAGCCGTCGGTGAGGTCCCGCTCGCCGTCCGGGACCGGCAGGGCCACCCGCTCGCCCCGGGCGACGGCGTCCAGGTGCTCGCGGATGACCTTCAGCGGAAGATAGTGGTCCCGCTGCATCCGCAGCACCTGGGCGAGCCGCTCGACGTCGTCGGGCCGGAACTTGCGGTAGCCGGAGGGCGTCCGCTGCGGTTCGACCAGCCCTTCCGCCTCCAGGAAGCGGATCTTGGAGATGGTGACTTCGGGAAACTCGTCCCGCAGCTGCAGGAGCACCGTGCCGATGCTCATCGGACGGTCGGCGGCGGTGGCGGTGCCGTTTCCGGCACCGCCCGTCGGTGTTCTCAGCATGGACCTTCCCTGACGGGGTCAGATGGCCCGCTGGCTCGCGTAGAAGACCAGCCGGTACTTGCCGATCTGCACTTCGTCGCCGTTGGACAGCGCGACGGAGTCGATGCGCTCACGATTGACGTACGTGCCGTTGAGGCTGCCCACGTCCCCGACCGTGAAGCTGCCGTCGGGACTCCGGCGGAACTCCACGTGACGGCGCGAGACCGTCACGTCGTCGAGGAAGATATCGCTCTGCGGGTGGCGGCCGGCCGTGGTCAGCTCGCTGTCCAGCAGGAACCGGCTGCCCGAATTCGGACCACGCCGCACGACCAGGAGCGCCGAGCCGAGCGGCAGGGCGTCCACAGCGGCCTGCGCCTCGG
Organism: Streptomyces sp. NPDC091387; assembly: GCF_044756945.1. Taxonomy (NCBI): domain Bacteria; kingdom Bacillati; phylum Actinomycetota; class Actinomycetes; order Kitasatosporales; family Streptomycetaceae; genus Streptomyces; species Streptomyces sp. NPDC091387. The sequence goes on from NZ_JBIVTZ010000004.1 coordinate 489,382, forward strand.
GCGAGAGCGACGGCGCGGACGACTGACCGGTCGCCTCCGCCTCGTAGGCCTCAAGGCCCGAGATGGAGATGGTCGACGTCGTCTCCGAGGCCCGCTCGGGAATTCCGCCCCTCAGCGGCGCGCCGCAGTTGGAGCAGAAACGACTGGCTTCGGCATTGCGGTGCCCGCACCTCGTACAGACCGGCATGGACGAACCCTCCTGCCTCGGGGTGAACCCTCCACCCGTACTTGAGGTTGAAGGTTCTCCGAAACCTATGCGGCCGGGGCCGGCAGGGTCAACAGACGACGCGCCCGAATTGTCACCCCCCGAACCTGCCACCTCATCGCGGAAGAGCGGGCGCTCTGAGCCCTGCTCGTCGGCTTGACCATGGCGCGGCGCGCGATGGCGGGCAGCCTCATCGCGTGCACTCTTGCCGAACAACTTCCCAAACAACTTCACGGGCGATTCCCCTTGACCGAAACAGACCCGCCCGTGGGGCAGGACGAACCCTGAATGAACACACCTGCCGACCCGGACATCTTCACAACGTCCGTATCCACTCGACAGTTTCCACCACGCGCCACGATTACGATGCGGCGACCCCCCGCAACCTTCTGCCTGTGTCCCCCGACGCCCACGCGTCCCGGGTTCACTGGGCGGACGACCGAGCGTAGTCAGGCCGCTCCGCCGGTCGCAAGGCATCCACGACAATGTCGTCAGCCTGCGACACATGCACGGTGGCCTGCTCCTTCTCCAGCGTCTGCACCACGCCGCCCGGGATGTTCAGCGCCGGCTCCAGATCCTGCGGCTTGCCGATGACCTTGAACACGTACGGAGCCGAAATCTTCCGCCCGTCGACCTTGATGGCGCCACCGTCACCGGAGAAGTATGTATTGGCCACCACCCGCACACCGTTGACCTCGATCGCCTCGGCGCCGGCCGCCCGAAGCTCCTGAAGCGCGTCGAGGAGCTTGTCGGCCTCCACCGCGCCACCCGGGTCGTTGATCGTGAGGGTGATCCCGGGGCCGTGCGCGGCCACGGTGCCCGCGAGGATGCCGAGTTGGCGTTCCTTCTCGACCGTCTGCTTGCGCGCTTCCTCGGCCTGGTCGGAACTGTTCTCCAGCTCCGTGCGCTGGTCCTCAAGGCGCTGCTTCTCGTCCTCCAGGCGCTGTGAACGGTCGTCCACCTCGTCGAGGATGCGGACCAGGTCCTCCTGGCGCGCGCCGCGCAGGGCGCTGTTGTCGCTGTTGGACCGCACCTGGATGGCAAGCCCCAGTCCGAGGACGAACAGCAGTACCGCGACAATGAGTTGGGCGCGGGTGACCCGTGGCGGCCACAGCCCGGCGATCAGCCGCTGGCGTCCGGTGAGCTCCTTGGGAGCGTCCGCGGGCTGCTCACCGGAGTGTTCCCGGCCGCCGGTGAATTCTTCGTCGTTGCTCATCGGCCTCAGGCCCGGAAGACGTGCCGGCGGATGGCGGCGGCGTTGGAGAAGATCCGGATACCGAGGACGACCACCACACCGGTGGAGAGCTGGGCACCGACGCCCAGCTTGTCGCCCAGGAAGACGATCAGGGCGGCCACGACCACGTTCGAGAGGAACGAGACCACGAAGACCTTGTCGACGAAGATGCCGTCGAGCATGGCCCGCAGGCCGCCGAAGACGGCATCGAGGGCGGCCACGACGGCGATCGGGAGATAGGGCTCGACCACCGCCGGCACTTCGGGCCGGACCAACAGTCCGACCACGACTCCCACGACGAGGCCCAGTACGGCGATCACGATGTGCCCTTCCCTGTGTCTGCCGCACCACTGCCGGTGTCTGCGGCCTTATAAGGCTCTGCTGTCCGTACGATCAGGCTGGGGGCGGCCGGGAGATTCACCTTCTCCTGGACGGAGATGCTGGTCCTGATGTCGAAGGTGTCCTTCAGCGCTTGCAGATACTGTCCGTCGGCACTGCTGCGGAAGGCGGCGCTGAGCTTCTTCCCGTCCCCCACCGCCAGCACCGAGTACGGCGGCACCAGCGGTTTGTTGTCGACCAGTATGGCGTCGCCCGCGGCCCGGATCGCCGACAGGGCGGTCAGACGCTGCCCGTTGATGGCGATCGCTTCCGCGCCGGACTGCCAGAGCCCGTTGACGACCCGTTGCAGGTCCCGGTCCCTGACCCGTCCGGTGTCGGAGAAGCCGCTGGTCTCACGCGGTCCGCCGCCGCCCTGGTCGGTGTTCTTCGCGTCGTCGACGACCAGCTTCACGCCGGGCCCGTACACGGGCGTCGCGCCGGAGAGCAGAGCCACCAGTTCCGTCTGGTCCCCACCGTGCTTCTCCAGGGCCTTGCGCTGACGCCTGCCGACATCGTCGCGGACCTTCTCGACCTGTGCCTCGAGCGTGTCGGTCGCGGCGGTCTCGGAGTCGATCCGGTCGATCAGTTCCTCGCGTTCCTTGGCGAGGACCGGTGCCGCCACCCGCGCCTGCGCGGCGCCCAGAGTGACAACGAGCGCGGCCAGCACCAGGCACGCCGCGAAGCCCAGCTTCGCCTTGAGGGTGCGGGGCATACCGGCCCGGCCGTCGGCCTCGCGACGAGCCGATGCCTCGGCGTACCCGTCGTCCAGGCTGTGGTCCATCACATTGGTCAGCAGCGACATGGACGCGTCGGGGCGCGCGGGCGGCGAGGCCGTACTCCGATCGGGGGGCTGCTGCGACATGCCGCACATCGTCGCACGTCGCAGCGGCTACCGCCGAATGGCCCCACCGATGTGCCGGGAGCCGCCGGCCGCCGCGGTCCGGCCCACCACGGGAACCCCGGACCGTCCGGCCACCGCGGCGGCGATTCTCCGCCGCGGCGGTGGCCGGACGCCTCAGTTGCCCGCGCTGTCGACGATCGCCGCCCACTCGTCCAGGAGGGCCTGCGCCGAGGCGTCGTCCGGCCCTTCCGCCCACAGATGGGTGACCGCTTCCGCCCGGTCCGGCAGCACCATCACCCAGCGGCCGTCCGCCTCGACGACCCGCACACCGTCCGTCGTGTCGACATCGCGGTCTCCCGCGGCCTCGACGACACGGCGCATCACCAGCCCCTTCACGGCCCAAGGGGTCGCCAGATCACGGCGCAGGACATGGGCACGCGGAATGCGCGCATCGATCTGGCTGAGTGTGAGCTGCGTCCTCGCCACCAGCCCGATCAGCCGTACGAACGCGGCCGATCCGTCGAAGACGCTGCTGAATTCCGGAACGATGAAGCCGCCGCGCCCGTCTCCACCGAAAATGGTCCCTTCCTCGCGTCCGACCCGGGTCAGGTCGTCGGGCGATGTCGTCGTCCACTCGACCTGGGTGCCGTGGTACGCGGCCACCTGCTCGGCGACGCGGGTGGTGGTCACCGGCAGCGCCACCCGCCCACTGCGCCGCTCGGCGGCGACGAGGTCGAGCATGACCAGCAGAGCCCGGTCGTCCTCAATGATCCGCCCCCGCTCGTCGACCAGGGAGAGCCGTTCACCGACCGGGTCGAACCGGACGCCGAAGGCCGCCCTCGCCGAGGAGACGATCTCCCCGAGTCGCACCAGTCCGGACCGCCGGGTCTCGGCGGACTCGGTCGGACGCGATTCGTCCAGGCCGGGGTTGATGGTCAGCGCGTCCACACCGAGCCGTCCGAGCAGGCTGGGCAGAACAAGTCCCGCGCTGCCGTTGGAAGCGTCGACCACGACCTTCAGCCCGGCGTCGGCGATTCCGGCGGTGTCCACGTTCCGCAGCAGTGATCCCGTGTACGAGTCGAACACACTGGACGGGAAGTGCAGGTCCCCGATCTCCCCGGGGAAGGCACGGCGGTACTCCTGCCGGGCGTAGACGCGGTCCAGCTTCCGCTGCTGCGCCTGGGAGAGGTCGGCACCGCTGGCATCGAAGAACATGATGTCGACGGAGTCGGGGACACCCGGCGACGTCCGGATCATGATGCCGCCAGCGCTGCCGCGTGCGGTCTGCTGGCGCGCCACGGGCAGCGGTACGTTCTCGAGGTCGCGGACATCGATGGCGCTGGCCTGGAGGGCGGAGATCACCGCACGTTTCAGCGCTCGGGCACCACGGGAGTGGTCACGTGCGGTGGTGACCGTCGAGCCCTTCTTCAGCGTCGTGGCGTACGCACCGGCCAGCCTGACGGCCAGTTCCGGCGTGATCTCGACGTTCAGGATCCCGGAGACACCGCGCGCCCCGAAGAGGTGGGCCTGTCCGCGCGACTCCCAGATCACCGAGGTGTTGACGAAGGCGCCGGCCTCAATGGTCTTGAAGGGGTAGACGCGGACGTTGCCCTGAATGATCGATTCTTCGCCGACGAGGCATTCGTCGCCGATGACGGCGCCGTCCTCGATGCGTGCGGCACGCATGATGTCGGTGTTCTTGCCGATCACGCAGCCACGCAGATTGCTGTGATCGCCGATGTACACGTTGTCGTGCACCACGGCCTTGTGCAGGAACGCCCCGCTCTTCACGACGACGTTCGACCCGATGACCGTGTGTTCACGGATCTCGACGCCGGCCTCGACCTTGGCGTAGTCGCCGACGTACAGGGGCCCCCGGAGTACCGCGTCGGGGTGTACCTCGGCGCCTTCGGCCACCCATACACCGGGCGAGATCTCGAAGCCGTCGATCTCCACGTCGACCTTGCGCTCGAGGACGTCGGCCTGGGCCTTGACGTAGCTCTCGTGCGTGCCCACGTCCTCCCAGTAGCCCTCGGCGACATAGCCGTAGATGGGCTTGCCTTCCTTCATGAGCTGCGGGAAGACGTCTCCGGACCAGTCCACCGAGACATCGGCCTCGACGTAGTTGAAGACCTCGGGCTCCATCACGTAGATGCCCGTGTTGACGGTGTCCGAGAAGACCTGCCCCCAGGTGGGCTTCTCCAGGAACCGCTCGACCTGGCCCGCTTCGTCCACGATCGTGATCCCGAATTCCAGGGGATTCGGGACCCGGGTGAGGCAGACCGTGACCAGGCCGCCCTTTTCCTTGTGGAAGGCGATGAGGTCGGTGAGGTCGAAGTCGGTGAGCGCGTCACCGGAAATGACGAGGAAGGTGTCGTCCTTCAATGCCTCTTCGGCGTTCTTCACACTGCCCGCGGTGCCGAGCGGTTTCTCCTCGTTGGCATAAGTGAGCTCCATCCCGAGCTCTTCGCCGTCTCCGAAGTAGTTCTTCACCAGAGACGCGAGGAACTGGACGGTCACAACCGTCTCATTGAGCCCGTGCCTCTTCAGCAGCCGAAGCACATGTTCCATGATCGGCCGATTGGCTACGGGCAGGAGCGGCTTGGGCATGCTTGAGGTCATGGGGCGAAGGCGAGTGCCTTCACCACCTGCCATCACGACGGCCTTCATGTCGGAAACGTCCTCCTCGAAGAGACGACGGTCTAGCCGACTTCGCCCGTCGGGGCAGCATCTGTGTCATCAGCCGCGGGCCGGCCACGCTGCGCGGCACCGCATCAACGGGCTCAATCGGCTACTGCATCCGCCTTGACAAGCCGGCGGACCTGAACCACATAGAGGATCCCTGCCCACCAGTAGAGCGTTGTACCCCATACTGCGAACGCCCAGCCGAAAACAGTGGCCAGTGATGCCAGCCAACCACCTCCGTCGCTGAGCAGCAACAAGGGAAACGCGTACATCAGATTGAACGTGGCCGCCTTGCCCAGGAAGTTCACCTGGGGCGGTGGATAGCCGTGACGGCGCAGGATTCCCACCATCACGAGAAGCATCAGCTCACGAGCGAGAAGAGCTGCGGTGAGCCAGAGCGGGAGGATCTCCCGCCAGGTCAGTCCGACAAGGGTCGAAAGAATGTAGAGGCGGTCGGCGGCCGGGTCGAGCAGCCGTCCGAGGCTGCTGATCTGGTTCCAACGACGCGCGAGCTTTCCATCGAGGTAGTCGCTGACGCCGCTGAACATCAGCACCAGCAACGCCCAGCCGTCGCTCTTGGGCCCGCCGAACTCAGGGCGGAGAATCAGCCACAGGAAGACAGGCACGCCGACAAGGCGGGCCATGCTGAGGATGTTGGGGATGGTGAGTACCCGGTTCGTCTGAACGCGAGTCTCCTGGACCTCCACCCGGGGGCCTCCTGTGAAGAACGTGCCAATGATGCCCCCTGACCCTACCCTCAGGGGTGGCCGGCGAGTACACAGGGGTACCGCGAACGCCCCGGAACGCAGAAAAGCCCCGTGCCACAAGGGCACGGGGCTTAACTATAAAAGGAGTTCGGCGGCGTCCTACTCTCCCACAGGGTCCCCCCTGCAGTACCATCGGCGCTGAAAGGCTTAGCTTCCGGGTTCGGAATGTAACCGGGCGTTTCCCTAACGCAATGACCACCGAAACACTATGAAATTAACCAACACCGGAACACAACACGGCCGTTCGTTATTTCAGAACTAACACAGTGGACGCGAGCAACTGAGGACAAGCCCTCGGCCTATTAGTACCAGTCAGCTCCACCCGTTACCGGGCTTCCACATCTGGCCTATCAAC